>NZ_CP031933.2:0-678743 GCF_003606365.2 Companilactobacillus zhachilii | reverse complement strand
GTAAGTATCTTCAAAAATCTCTTGAGTTTGTAAATCTTGAACAACAATTTTTTTGCCTTTAGAATCAATTTTAAGTACATTATGCTTCATCCGAACTTTGGCACCGTAACCTTCGAGGGTGGTAGGATCTGCATAAAACATATCCTCGAGGTTATTAACGATTCTACCTAAATATAAAGCAATACCGCATGACAAAAAGGCAATGTTGTCTTCGCGTTCATAAACCGTAACTTCAGTTTCAGGATGTTTTTTTAAAATCTGTTCTACTGCAGCCGTTCCTGCATGTGTACATCCGACAACAACAACTTTCAATAGTCGGTTCCTCCTCTAGTACTATTTATACCTATTCATTCTTTTAAGCATAACACAAACACCTAGTTAAATTATATCAACGCAAAAATTATTTCCATATTAAAAAATGTAATTTTTTATATCAGTTTTCGACCAAATTATTCGGTGATTTTGTAATATAATATTGTTGTATTGACTTTTTTTAATGGAGTTCACTATGAAAGAAATTAAACACAGCTTTGGTAACAAATCAACAGTTTACCATGATAGTCTTAATATTAGGAAAACGGTTTTTGTCCAAGAGCAACACGTCTCACCCGATTTAGAAATTGATGCAGACGAAGCTAAATGTACTTACTTTAATATTTACCAAGACCATCAAGCGGTGGCCACGGCTAGGATATCACCAACAAATGATAATGGTGTCCACATTCAACGAGTTGCCGTTTTAAAGGCATTTCGTCATCAAAAGCTTGGATCTGATCTCATACAAGCTATTATTCAGTATGCACGTGATAATGACTATAAATATGCTGTTTTAGGCGCTCAAGACCATGCCCAATCATTTTATAAAAAACTTGGCTTTGAAGTTATTGGTAAACAATACACCGAAGTTGGAATCTTTCATCATGACATGAAACTTAACTTGTAGTAGTATTACCGTTAGTATTATTTAGTCACTTTTGGGATATTATAGGGAATGTTACAAAGGAGCCTTTTTATGTATAGATTTTTTATTCAGCCCCAACTAGATAAGGTCAACAATTCTTTAATTGGCTATGAATTGTTGATGAAAAAAAAGACACCTGAAGGCTGGCGACCACCTGCTAATTTTTCAGACGTACCTTCACATACAATGGCTTCACTTCTGATTGCGACAACTAAGTTATTATCGCTTAAAATCGGTTCTGTCTCCGTTAACATCAACCGAAACCAATTAATGGACAAGGAAGTGCGAGACGCTATTATCGAAGCACAGCGCATTTTACGGCCATTACGACTCGTTGTTGAATTAACTGAAGATGTACCAGACAAACCATGGCCAAATTCCGAGTTGATTCCATTGATCAAAGATTTTATCGATTACGGAATGGACTTTAGTCTCGACGACTGTGGAACCGGAGTCAACCAACTTGATCAAATTCAAGACATGGTACCTCTAGCCTCAGAAATTAAATTTGCCATCCAAAATTTTGGTGAAAAGTTACGTGATCCAGATATTGAAGATAAAGTAATCTTTTGGCGTGATTTTTGTAAAAAGAATAACCTGCGCTTTATTTTGGAAGGTATCGAAGATGAGAACGATGATGCCTTAGCCGATTCATTGAAAATCGACCTTCGTCAAGGATATTTCTATGGCAAGCCCCGTCTGTTGAAGTTAAAACCAGACGATAATAAGTTTTAAATAAAAGCGTGGAACAAAACATGTTCAGCTTTGAGTATTAAAATAGCTCCAGCAATCCGATTTGGGATTGCTGGAGCTATTTTGTTTTAAGGGGAAAAAACTATGTTCTGTCCCAAACTTTTTTACATTAGGTTCCATTTTAATTAACTATTGAAAACTAAAGGTTGAAAAATTATAAGTATGTTTTAGTCCTTGGCTCTCTAATCGTTATTGAACAAAAGTAGTCAAGACTACAACGTAATAATCTACTTACAACTTATTTAAAACAAAGAATCAACTAGCCGGAAGGAGCCAGAAAATTAGGTTGCCGTGAAGGTGGCGTTAAGGCTTTAGCCTTTACACCACGGGACGACTTTTGAAATTCGCGTACCTTGCGAAGTTCAAAATCGAGACAAAAGACCTTGGCTTTTGTCGGTCCCCACAGCAACCTAATTTTCTGGCTCCTGGAGGCGGCCTACAACCATCTCCACAGCATATTAACTTTCAATCTTTTTAGAATCTCTTTCCTTAGCCACAGCTTGTTGAGCAACCAAGTTTAAATAATTGAATGGATTATCATAATTTGGTTGGAACAACATATCCATAAAGGCTAAGTCATCAATCGTATTTTTGTTTTGAATACATACTGAAATTGTATTAGCAGACTGTGCCACTTCATGCTTACTAAAGAATTGAGCACCCAAAATCCGACGATTATCCTTATTGTACACAAGTTTAATCGTTAACATTTCTGTCGTTGGCATATAATCAGGGCGGTAATAATCATGATAAATTACTGCATCAGCATTTATTTTGTTATCTAATGCATGTTTTAATGTTAAACCGGTGGAAGCAACTGTATGACTAAACAATTCCATCGCAGAAGTTGCTTGAGTTCCCATGTACTTCTGAATGTCACCGAAAATATTAATTCCGGCCAAAGCACCTTGACGAATAGCATTAGTTGCTAGTGGCATATATGCTGGTTTATTTGTCGGATTAAAGTTAACTGTACATGCATCCCCAGCCGCATAGATGTCAGGATTTGATGTTTGTGTATAATCATTGATAATAATTGCCCCATGACGGTCCATATCAACTTGCCCACGTAACAATTCAGTGTTAGCTACAAAGCCTGTGCAGACGATTACTAAATCGGCATGATGATCGGTTTCATTTGTTTCAATCAAAATATTATCATCATCGTCACGATCAAAACCAGTAACACGTTCATTCAAAAAGATATCCACACCGTGTTCCTTAAGTAAGTTAATAACATTTTCAGAAGTATCTTTATCAATATAATTATTTAAAACTTGGTCACGTGACTGAATCAAACTTACCTTGTGATCAGTGTTGGCATAACTCTCAGCCAATTCAACCCCAATATAGCCACCACCAACAATGGTAATATGGTGATACTTCTTGGCTGTTTCGTAAATTTCTTGTGCTTGTGCATAACTCTTACACATTAAAATTCGTGTATCCGAAATTCCCATAATTGGTGGGACTGCAACGGTTGAACCAGTTGTCATAATCAACTTATCATAGGTATCATTGATTATTTCATGTGTCTTCATATTCTCACACATGACTGTTTTGTTTTTAGAATCAATTTTTAAAACATCATACTTCATATGTACCTTAGCACCCAATTTTTCCAAATCTTTGGGACTAGCATAAAACATATCTTCAAGACGCTTTACTTTTCTACCCAAATAAAGTGCGATTCCACAAGATAGGAACGAAATATTATCATCACGTTCATAAACTGTAATTTCAGTTTCCGGATGGTCTTGTAAAATTTGTTCAACGGCCGCTGTTCCAGCATGCGTACATCCTACAACGATTACCTTCATAAATAACACCCCATATTTTCTGAATTGAATAAACTATAATATGACTTTTCAACAATATATTAAAAAAGTCAACACCATTACCATCAATTATAACCCTATATTTTTATAAATGAATAGTAGTATATTAATTATGTAATTAAATAATTATAAATATTTTTGATTATTTCGTTCATTATTTTTCTGAGCGGTTGTCCTAAGATAGAAACATTCGTTATAATATAAATTAGTTTATAATAAACTTTATTTTTAGTATCTAACGCATTGTGCTGGCTTTTGTATTTAGTTTCTTGCCATTGTAAGCAGCACAAGGAATTTTATAACTTAACACGACACACTAGTTAAAATAAAAAATAATTGAGGGTTTAATTTGTCAGAAAAGATTTTAGAAAAAGCTATCGAGAATTATCTAAATATAGATTCGGCAATTATTACTTTAGTGACAATTGGTTTAATTACAATCATTACAATTATTGCGTATTCCCTAGAAAGGCGCATCAGCAAACGATCACCAGTATTGAATAAAGTTTCCGTTCATTTAATCGAAGGTGTTGCCATTGCCTTTAGTATGGTCATGCTGGAAAAAATCTTCTTTATCCTCAACAGTGGTTCCATCAATAATGGTTGGTTATATGCAAATGCCCAATTGACGATTCTGCTATATTGCATGTACCTAATGCGTAACAAAATCACCCTACTGATTAATTTGGCAATGCCACTATTGTATTATCAAGCCATGATTTTTAAACGATTTGATAACAAAACTTTACCATTGTTCATTATTTCGTACTTAGTTCTAATTGTGATTATCTTGTACATTTACAATCAAACTGAAAAACTACAAGATAAAGAATGGAAATACCTCGGTATGCAGACGTTATTCGGATTAGCCTGGTGGGTCTTATTATGGACTGACCATACTTTCCCTGCATACGAAATTATTAATATGTTAATTGTCTTCCTAATATATATGTCGATTATCCGTTTTTGCGCCAAGAAGCTCCAAGACACAATGCTTAACTATAATGACCTGCAGATTCAAGTCAATTATGACGAGCTTACCGGTGTCCGCAATCGAGCTAACTTAGACAAAACTGCTAAAGAAATTTATGACACATACTCTAAAGAAGACGTACCATTAACAGTTTCAATGTTCGACATCGACCACTTTAAGAACTTCAACGATGAGTACGGCCACTCCACCGGTGACGAAGTATTAAAACACGTCGCTCATACCATTGAACGAGAAATGTTTCTAACCGATGCCAAAGGACAATTGTTCCGCTTTGGTGGTGAGGAATTTATTATCATCTTCCGTGGTAAAAGTCCAACAGAGTGTACTTCCATCATTACCGACTTACGCAATACCTTGGTAAATACACCGTTAATTTTAAACGGCCAGTGCTTGAATATCACCATTTCCTTTGGCGTTTCAAAACTAGCTTCCAAAGATACAGATTTCGACGATTTATTTAACCGCGTTGATCAGTTTTTATATCAATCTAAAAATGCTGGTCGTAACCGAATTACGGTTGAAGGAACCACACATAACTTTGATGATTTAACTACCTAATTGAGCAGTTGCCCACAGAGTTCAGCTTTCGAGCACTAATGCAAAATGGCGTCAGTAATCCGATTTTGGATTGCTAGCGCCATTTTTTTTAATAGAAAAATTGGGTTTTATTCAATAACTTATATACTTGTTGTTCATACTCATTATCTTAATTCGCATATTTAATATGCGTGGTGATAGTCAATCTTTTAACTGATGTAATAAGACCCTAGATTATTCACTATTGATTCAAAACCAAAGAATAAACTAGCCGGAAAGAGCAAGAAAAATTAGGTCGCTGTGAAGGTGGCGTTAGAGCTTTAGCTCTTACACCACGGGACGACTTTTGAAACTCGCGGTACTTTGCGAGGTTCAAAATCGAGGGCTGAGACCTTGGCTCAGGCCGGTCCCCACAGCAACCTAATTTTTCTTGCTCTTGTAGGCGGCACACCACATTACTCACCTATTTTAAAGCAAAAAAAATAGTGAGAAATTAATCTCACCGTCGGGAAGGAATCAGTTGTTTTTGAATCTGGTAGTCCCTACTAGCAATAGTAAACCATACCGACTTCTATCGCAAGCGAATAAACAAATTATTTTAACTCTTTTCTATATAAATTTATTCATATTCACCTTTTCTTAATACAACTGTTATCAAAACTTAAAACGAGTAATGATGCTTTAACGAAGGTAACACAATTGTGTCTGACATCCCTATAATAATCCCCTGAAAGAACATTGCCAAAACAGTCCCAATACCAACAGATAAAATCTGTCCAGTGGTAAAGTAACAAATAATCATAATGATAATTGGCGGCGTATAACTAAACAACTGTCCCCAACCAGCCGAACCATGCAAATATTTGAAACGTAACAAATATGCCAGCTCATCGTTGGGGTGTTGAATCAAGTTACAGCGCTGATAAATCGAAGTTCCCACAGAGACCCCTATTAATCCTAAAACGTCCACAGCGACTCGAAATAGCAATGGTAGCCCGTTTAGTTTAAAGGGATCTAAGATAAATGAAAAGAATCCCACTAAATAACTGAATGGTAGTGAAAATAATAAATTGGATAAAAAGATATGTCCGTCAAATTTACCCAATAAAAATTGATTCACAACCGTAACAATTACAGCATAAACGAACAAAGTAGTCCCATAAGACGAATGTAAAACGGACGAAATATTGACCGCAGAAGCCGTCCAAACAGCACTCCCCATATTACTATTAATCATCAACGCATTGGCAAAAGCATCCAACACAATAGCAAAAATTAAATACCCCATCCGTTTCTTAAAGTTCCCCTGCTTCACAATAAACTCTCTTTTCCTACTCAATTAGCAAACTATGATTGCATTATGACACACTTCGTTATTTTATGTCATAGATAGACATATTAACTGACCTTGAGAGTTGGAGAAAACATATTCAGCTTTGTCCAACTCTCACAAAACTAAAAAGAGACTAGATATTTTTAATCCGGATATTAAATCCAGAAAAATATCTAGTCTCTTTGATTCTATTTAACTTAAATAATGTAGTACCCTTCAAACAAAGAATAAACTAGCCGGAAGGAACCAGAAAATTAGGTTGCCGTGAAGGTGGCGTTAGGGATTTATCCCTTACACCACGGGACGACTTTTGAAATTCGCGTACCTTGCGAAGTTCAAAATCGAGACGAAAGACCTTGGCTTTCGTCGGTCCCCACAGCAACCTAATTTTCTGGTTCCTGTAGGCGGCCTCCACAGCATAACTACACTTTATAAGAAACTACTTTGAAGGATGATTCATTTCATCCATACTAATCAAATGATATTCATGTTTAACATTAGGATCATAAGCTTCAATTTGAGCCATCATCCCAGTATCCTCATGTTCAAGGATATGGCAGTGATACATGTAAACACCAAATTTAGTAAATTGAACAGCAATTCTAACTGTTTCACCAGCATTAACACCAACAGTATCTTTCCAACCATGCTCATTTGGATATGGTGCCTTGCCATTACGGCTCAAAACTAAGAATTGGCAACCATGCATATGGAATGGGTGAATCATACCACCGTCCATATCATTAGTATTAACGACATCCCAAAGGACAGTATCGCCAATCTTTTGCTTACGGTCAATTCTTTGCATATCGAACAACTTGCCATCAAGACGAACTTTATCATCCATTCCTGACATAACTGTTCTCGTTACAGGAAGACCAGGTGTTACTTTTGGAGCATCAATCGTTGTGAGATGTTCAGGCAATTTTACATCTTCACGTTGATATTCACCGATCTTAAACTTCATAACTGGGACATTGTCACTCATCAAAGTAACGACATCACCTGGCTTTTTATCACCAAAATCAACAATAACTTCAGCACGCTCTGCACAAGTCAACATTAATCTAGTGAATTTCACTGGTTCAGGTAATGTTCCACCATCAGAAGCAATTTGAGTAAATTCATGCTCATCGTCAAAATGCAATCTCCATTCACGACGATCTGAACCATTCAAAATTCTTAGACGAACTCTTTGGGTTGTAACATTGAAAACACCATTGATTGTGCCATTAACTAAAGCATACTTACCCAATGTCCCATCCATATCATAGTCAGCTTTGTAATCAAGTTGATTATCATGGTAACTTCTATCTTGTAAAATAACCGGAATATCATCCACACCGTAATTTCTTGGGAATGGTAACTTAGCTTCTTCGTCATCAGTAACAACAACCGCTGCAGCTAGTCCATTCCAGACTTGACGAGCTGTATTTGGACATGGATGTGGGTGAATCCAATCAGTTTGTGCTGGTTGATCCAAAGTAAAATCAATGTCACGACTGCCACCTGGATAAACTGGCGCATGAGGGCCACCGTCAACGATAGGTCCGGTAACATTTAATCCATGCCAGTGGAATGTTGTAACTTCTGGCAACTTATTAACTAGATGTACATGATAGTGAACCCCTTGTTTCAAAACAATGGTTGTTCCTAATAGTGAAGCATTGTAGCCCCAAGTCTTTGTCTTAGCTCCAGGTAAAATTTGTGTTTCACCTTCCTGAGCTGTAATTGTGTAATAAACATCGTTTCCGTCAACCTTATCTGGTTTCAAAGCTGCCGGGATATTCAAAGGTTTATCAGGCACATCGGCCTTTTCAAGTGGAATATATCCACCATCGTGTAAGTCAAATACTGGTTCATCGAAAAAGTAATCTTTGTAAACTTGTGATTCTGACATTTAAAATCGCCACCCTATTTAGTTTTTGATTGAAAAGTACAAATACAATTTACTAACGCCTCTACAAACATGCCAATAGCCATCATATACATTGCTATCATATTTTTATCAGCGAAGACAAAGTATAATAAAATCGCATAAAAAATTAGCATGAACACAGAGAACCACTTGGAACCACCTGCCATATTTATCACCACCAAAATTTAATACTACTCTATTCTAATACAGTTGCCACTACTTTAAAAATTAAGTTTGGCATACCTAAGATAAATTAATAAGTATAAATGATTAACTGATTATCAATATAGTTTGCCATATAAACTTCAGCAATCTCCAAATTACGCTTTTTCAATTCCGCTTCAAGCCAAGCTTCATCTTTACGGATACCGCTTAATTCTTCTTCATCAATTTTGCCATCCAAAATAATTGGATATTTAATACTATCCTCATTTTTCATGACTAATGTTAATTGACCGTTACGTTCAAAAACAGCCCGTTTAACATTTCTGACATCCATAACCCCGGCCTGACGCAATTTAAAGGACAAATCATTGGCTGAAAGACCGTTACGTAACGCTAAATCAACATCGATGACACCATTTTTGATAATCTGTTGTGGAGTCCCCTCAATCACCTTCTTGAAAAAATTATTGTGATTCGTCAGAAATTTAGCGACAAACACTACCATTGTCCAGATCAATAAAACTAACGTAAACTGCAGAATCGTGATACTAGCGTTATAAATCATCCCTCCGACGATTCCACCTAAAACGTAGTTTTGTAGTTGGTCAATCGCACTGGTTGGGGCTATATTACCTCGTCCAAATAAATTAATTTGCAAAACCATAAATAAGAATCCAATAATGAATTTTAATGTTAAATCTCCATATGCTAGCGCCATTTTTTCACCTACTTATTAATTAATTTAATACTTTGAGAGCTAATAATACTTGCTCTAGTCAAAGTGTAGCTGCTCTGATTATTATCGAAACTAACTCGATAAATATCATTTCCCGACTTAATCAACATTCCCTCACTCAAACTAGAACTATTGGAATAAAGATGCTTAGTTGAAAGCTTCTTTTCCTTTGCCACTGACCGCATTAGTTCCAATGTTTGATTAGTCTTATTATTAACATCAAGTTGCTGCTCATAATTGTTGTAATTAATACCAATGAATAAAATGATTCCAAAGGCAAAGATTATCAACAGATCTCGATATTTATTATCAGAGCGATTTTTAAAATATAAAAAACTAGTCACAAAAATAGCTGCTGCTAATACGAAAGTCCCAATGATAAACAAAAAATTAGGCTCATTATTATGTTCAACTAAATACTGATATGAATAAAAGTTCATTTATATCCCCTCATCTATTTTATAATCTCAGTATAGCAAAAAAGCGCTATCACGTTCACATTTGACTCGAAAATTCGTCAATCATCTTTGCTTGCGCACACAAGAAATAAGTTTCATAATACGTAATTATTAATTACTATTTATAAGGGGGTGGTTACTTTGAATAATAATTCGAATCTCTGCACTTGGCTGAATATGAAACATTTTGAAAACGATATTCAGATCACACTTGAGAAAGCTTTAATTAAGTATGATTTTTCACCAGTTGAATTTAGCTTTTTACACTATCTTTATGACCAATATGATTCCACTGCCAGTATGCTAGAAATCAAAGACTCTCTAAAACTCAGCTCAGCCGCTGTTTCACGTATGGCAGTTAGACTTGAAAACAAGGATTGTAAACCCATTATTCGCTATCATAGTGATGATAATCAAAAAGCCGTCTGTCTAAAAATGACCACTTCAGGTGTTAAACAATTTAAAGAAATTTCAGTTGTGGTGGAAAAAATTCTAGACGACTTCTTTACGAGTACCGACTTTGTTGATTTACGTGATATGATACTAAATACTAATATTCACTCTCAAAATGAAGAATAGGAAATCTGGCAAAACATGGTTAGCTTTCGAGTATTAGGGAAAACGAGACTAGTAAACTGATTTCAGATTACTAGTCTCATTTGGTTTAAGTGGAAAAAGTTATATTTTGTAACACGTTGAAAGACAATAGTAGTTTTACTTCAAAATTTCTCCATAACTAACTAAATAGCAACCATTAGTTGCCTCGATGCTACCAGTAATTGGTTGCGTCGAGGCAGTGATTACTTGATAATTAGAAATGAGGATGGTGATAATCATGTTTAGTGAAAACCTAAAGAAATTGCGTACTAACAAAGGACTTTCTCAAGAGCAACTAAGCGAAATAATAGACGTTTCACGACAATCTATTTCTAAATATGAAAGTGGAATTGCACAGCCTGGCTTTGATAAGTTAATTGCCATTGCAAAATATTTTGATGTAAGCATCGATTTTTTATTACTGTCTGAGAATAATAATAATTCTGCCACTGTAAAGTCCGACAAAATAACAATCACTTCACACCTTGACTCCCTAAAAACATTTGCTTCAGTCGCTTCATACTACGCTTTTACCATTAGCAAAATTATTGGAAGTAATGCAAACGGACCTCAGGCAGTTGTCTGGGGAACATATGATTCCGGACTTTTTGGCGACAAGCGACAAATGTTAGCATACTATCGTAGTTTTGAAGATGCCAAAAAGGAAATCTCCTCTATTAATGACGCAATGCAACAAGGTCAAACAAACTATGATTTACAGTACTTTGTCAATGTTAGACTAAAGGGATTGAACTATATCATCGACGATTCTACCAGATAGACAGACAAATTTTCTAACTGGAGTTAATCAAAATAATATATACAAAAATAGCAAGTCCCACAAAATGGGTTCTTTTTCAACTTTGGTTATAAAAGCGAATATAAAAAAGGCTAGGTATTTTTTCTTGGTATACTTCCAGAAAAAAATATCTAGCCTTTTGATTAAGTTCAATCTCAAATCATATAGCGTTTTTTAATCAAATCAGTTAGTTACAACATATCCCCACAGCGCCAGTATTTCTTGCACCCAGAGACGGAATCTAACCAAACTCCCCTTTCTAATCTTGCCATGGAAATTTCAAACTAATATTTTTATTAAATTTTTCTTGTTTTAGCAACTTGGCTAATCTCTCAGACTGTCTTTCATGATAGCCGCTGCAAACATATTCTGCTTCATCATTATCAGGCACAACACCCGGTAAAACCACATCTTTATCCGTTACAACAAAAGTCGAGAAACAAGTTAGCCCCAAGAATCTCTTGCCAGTTTTTAAATGTTCACCAATAATCTTAGTAAATACTTCAATCGAACGACTACCAACGCCAGAAACGTAAGATTCTGTACACATTGAATCTTGTAACCCAAATGGCAAAATAAAATTAACTTGATCGATTGATGCTGTCACCGTTTCGATTCTCGCTACACGTGACGCCGCTATTGATGAATTATCATCAATCACCATTAAGGTTCTGCCACCAAAAACCGTATTATGTTCATTCAAATCAGATGAGAACACCCGATGATTACTGATAGAAAGTGTTCGACTACATTTGATAGTTTCCAACTATATTACCTCCACTACGAAAATTATTCAGATAAGACAACAAAATCGTTTTCTCTAACCACTTAAAAATCAAAAAATGAAAAAGCTAGTGATCAGGTTATCCTCACGACAGCTTCTTCATTTTTTCAGAGATATCATTTTATATTAGTTTTATCTCTATATTCTCATTTATCACTTGATTAATGATCCCTCCCGGAATCGAACCGGGGACCTACTGCTTAGGAGGCAGTTGCTCTATCCAACTGGGCCAAGGGACCATAAACACACCTATTATTTTAACGCAAAAGGCGTGCAGATACTAAACTAATCTTGTTTCTTATGGAAACTACGTTTACCTTTATTCTTCTTGTCCCGTAAACGTTGTTTTGGTTTGTTATTTTTTGATTGCTTCTTTGCATCGTTATAACGCTTAGACTTGGTAAAGACCGGCTTCTTAGTCAACTTACCTTCATGATCAACATACGTTTTTGTAATTTCTACATCAACGACTTCTTGAAGATTACGCATATCATGACTGTTACCAAAAGTAATAACGTTACCGCTCTTACCCATTCTACCAGTACGGCCAGCGCGATGAACATACTCACTGTTGTCACGCGGAATCATATAGTTAACAATCATATTAACATCATTAATATCCATTCCACGAGCAGCTACATCGGTCGTTAACAATAAGTTAACTTTCTTACTTGAAAATAGTTGTAACGCCGTTTTACGTTGTTGAGATGACATCTTACTATCAAGCGCAACAAAGTTAGTCTTATCGTGGTTCATATCACTGATTGCCTTGTGAAGTGAACGTGAATTATTGAAAAAGACAATTCCGAGGAATTTCTTATTGTGGGCTAATTCTCTCAAAATAGCATTCTTAATAAACTCATTGTTTGCATCGACAAAGTAATGCTTAATACCAGCAGTATAACTAGTATCGTTACGTTGATCGATTACCAAGAAATCTTGTCCAAACCATTTATGCATATCTTGGAAGATATCATTGCCAGTGGCTGAGAAAAATGTCATTTGTACATCGGCTGGCATTTGTGAAATAGTCTTACGAACGGTTTCTAATTTTGATTCGTTCAACATTTCATCTGCTTCATCAACGATAACGGTATTGATGTTACCAAGTTTAACCTTACGTGATTCAGTCAACTCGTTCAGTCTTCCCAAGGTAGCAACAATAATCTCAGGTTTTTCCTTTAATTTCTTTAATTGGCGAGTCGGATTGGCTCCACCAGTTAAAGCTTGAACCTTACAATCAACTAATTTAGCAAGTGGTTGGATCACATCCCTAACTTGCATAGCTAACTCTTGTGATGGTTCTAAAATTAATACTTGAAGACCATCCTTGGGCACTAACGTTTCTAACATTGGCATCACAAATCCCAGTGTCTTTCCTGATCCAGTTGGTGCCATAGCAACTAAATCCTTACCTTCTTTAAAAGGCATGTAGACGGCTTCTTGAATCTTCGTTAATGTTTCAAACTGATTTTCTTTAAAGTAGTCTTGATATAATTTTGGTATTTCCAATTTATTTTTCCTCATCTGCATCAAAAACAATGCCTGCGCTTGTTCTTGCTTGCTCTAGAATTCGATTTACTGTTCTAGCATATTGTAATAGTTTATCATAACTTGCTTGATCATTTTCAGTCATTATTCTAGCAAACTCGTGAGCTTCTGAATCCATAGGGTTTTCACTCTTAGGTGTTGGAACATCGGTAATATTCTTATTGTCGTCAGCCCAATCAAGATGGCTAATATCACCGCCATTATCTAACAACAACGTATCACGTCCAAAATAAATTTCTGATGACATGTAAGAATTTTTAGTCTTACCAATGATAATATTGACGTCAAAATTTGGATACTTCAAAGTCAAGGCACCACTGCCATCAACTCCAGATGCCAAAAATTCGGCATCATAATCGACTTTCTCAGGTTGTCCAAAAAGCACAACGGCGTCATAAACTGTATAAACACCTAAGTCATACAAGGCGCCACCGGAAAATCTGGTCGTAAATACATTAGGATTCTTCCCTGCTTTATAGGCGTCATAACGGCTCGAATATTTCATATATGAAAAGGTTGCCCCACTCAATTCATCACGATGCTTAGCAACGATTTCTGCGATTTTCTTAAAGATAGGCTCATGGATATGACGTGCTGCTTCAAAAAGGTACACATCATGCTCTTGAGCTAGTTTTTCCAAGATCGTGAATTCCTTAATTGTTGAAGTACTTGGTTTTTCCACAATCACATTCTTATTATTTTCAATTGCTTGCTTAGCTTGCTCAAAATGCAACCCATTAGGTGAAGCAATATAGACTGTATCAAAATCTTCCTTAAAGAAAGCAGTCAAATCAGTACTAATATTGATATTTTTCTTATCCAAATCTTCAACAAAGCTTTTTGCCTTTGCTTCAGTACGTGAATAGACATGTGTCAATGCAAATGTCTTGGTTATGTCGGTTGCTTTAATAAATTGTTCTGTGATCCAATTTGTTCCTATTATCCCTAAACTAATCATAAAATCACCTCTGATTTTAATTTTACTTATATGTAAGCGTAATTACCAATAAAAAATTCTTGAAATTTAATATTATGGTATATAATTTTATTTTAAACCTATTGAGGGGAGTATTATCGTTTAATGAACAATGAAACAGACAAGTTTAGCCTGAAAAGAGACCTCGGTTTCTTTCCAGCGCTATCAACAGTAATGGGCCTTGTCATCGGGGGTGGAGTTTTCTTCAAAATCTCCAGTGTTACAGCCGCTACTGGATCAGCCAGTTTAACTATCTTCGTATGGATCTTAGCTGGTCTTATTACTATTAATGCTGGTTTAACAGTTGCTGAATTAGCTTCAGCACTACCTGTTGCCGGAGGTATTTACAAATATATTGAATATATCTATGGAAGGGTCCCGGCTTTCTTATTAGCTTGGGCACAGTCAGTTATTTATTATCCCGCTGGTATCTCAGCACTATCAATTATTTTTGCAACACAAGTTTTGAACTTATGCAATCTACCGCAAAAATGGCAAATTCCTATTGCCATCGCATTGGCCATTTTCCTATATCTAGTTAATTTACTGGGTGCTAAAGTCGGTGGTCGAATTCAATCAATCTCTTTAATTGCCAAATTGATTCCAATTGTTGTCATCATTGTGATCGGTATTTTTACACCCGCAGCACATCCCGTATCACTCTTTCCCATCACTGCGGGAAGTCACCCCGATTTTTGGTCATCAATGGGTGGCGGATTATTAGCAACAATGTTTGCTTTTGACGGCTGGATGAACGTTGGTAATTTGGCCGGTGAAATGAAAAAGCCTGAAAAAGATTTGGCAAAATCAATTATCGTTGGTCTTTTCTTTATTACATTAATCTATGTTTTGATTAGCTTTGTTTTCATCAAGTCATTACCTTTTCACCTGATTCCTGGAAATCAAAATGCAGCTTCTGAAGCTGCTATTCATATCTTTGGAGATATCGGTGGAAAACTAGTTACAATTGGTATCTTAATTTCAGTTTTTGGTTCAGTAAATGGCTATACAATGACTGGTCCTCGAGTTAGTTATGTTTTAGGGGTTGATGACGAGATCGTCTTCTCAAAATTCTTCGCTAAACTAACTAAAAACACTCGTGTACCTGCTAACGCTGGTTTAATTCAAACTATCATTGCGATTGTAATGATCTTCATGGGTAGTTTTGATTATCTGACCGATATGTTGGTTTTTGTTATGTGGATTTTTTCAATGATGATGTTCATCGGAGTCTTTATCTTACGCCATAGTGAACCAGAATTGGAACGACCTTATAAGATCAACTTCTATCCAATACCGCCAATCATTGCCTTGTTAGGGGGCGGTTATATCATTGTTTCAACTTTGTTCCGTCAACCGGGATTAGCAATCATGGGTATCAGTATCACATTACTTGGTTTACCGATTTATTACATTCATTATCTTTACAAAAAAAGGTCGCTTTAATGGCGGCTTTTTTTGTTGGAGGTTATAATTTTTGTGGAATCTATATTTGAAACAGATAGTAGGTGTTTTCATGAAAGTTCAATTCAGCAATAAATTTGAGGAAAAGCTGGTTTATGGAACTTTAAAGATCCAAAAACTTTTAGTTTATCGAATTATTCAAAAAACATTGTTATTGATTTTTCCATTCGCTCTTTTTGGAAGTTTCATTAAAATTATTCAAACTGTCATTATCGGTAAAGAAGGTTTCCTATCGGATATCTTGCCTCCTTTTGGTAATGACCTCATTTTTCGTTGGATAGATAACATAACCAACGGACTGTACAGTCTGACTTTAGGGTGGGTATCAGTGATTGCCATCTTTGGTGCTGCCAAATATACTGCCAAATATTATCATCGTGATGACCAACTGGCTGGTATCACTGGTATCAGTGCCTTATTAATCATGGATTACACTTATTCAAAAACACAGCCAATTTCTTTTCATGCCCAAATTTTAAGCATTCGAGGGCTTCTCTTTGCAATCATTTCCGGTATGATTATCGGTTGGATTTTCAAAAAGTTTAGCCGTTCGGCTCCTAATTTAGAGAAAAATAAACTTTCAAAAAGTATTCTAGAACGAACCTTCATTTCATTTCGTCCCATCATTATCACATTAATTCTCGCTATTATCTTCAGTACCTTAATCAATGTAACCTTCTATTCAGAGGCTCCTGGTAATTTTATCAACGCACTTTCAACTGAATCTACCCCAACTAACGATTGGGCTCAATTAGGTAAAACCTTAATCTTTTCAATTTACACACTTGTCATGTCATTTTTCGGATGGTCAGGTACTTACTCTGCTTTAGGTGTCGAAAAAATGGACGCCCTATCAACAATCAATTTAAATTATGCCCTTCAGAAACATACCGCTTGGAATGCTCCTAATCCCTTCACCAGCTCAACACTCTACCATGCCTTTGCAACGTATGGTGGTACTGGAGCTATCTTAGGTTTGATTATTGCAATCTTGATTGTCTCTAAAGATAAAGATTTCCAAACAGTTGCTCGCTGGGCCATGATTCCTAGTCTCTTCAACATTAGTAGCGGGGTTATGACTGGTATTCCCGTGCTATTTAATGTTATTTTTCTAATTCCCTTTGTATTAGCCCCTCTAGCTAATATGTTAATGGCAGCCATTGCGATTGCTGCACATTTAATGCCTCCCAGTGTTTATCCAGTACCAATCGGTACCCCTGGGCCTTTGATTGCCTTTATTGGTACAAATGGTAGCTGGCAGGCCCTGGCGTTCTCTGTGCTGGCGATAATTATCTCCGTGTACATTTATATGCCTTTCGTCAAAATGGCTGTTAAAGTGAAATTATTGGACAATCTCGGCATTGAAGAAGGTGAAGACTAATGCGACTAAAGTTTCGTACCTTACGTAAGAATAAAAATTTTAAATATTTAGTGGCCTTAGGACTCATTTTAATTTTGCTCGGTATCCCGTCATACATGTGGACCAAAAGTAACGTTACAACCTTAGCCGGCAGATATAATTCACCAATGTCACCCGTTATCATGATTCCAGGTAGTAGTGCCACGGCAAACCGGTTTGATGATTTAGTTAAAACAATTAATCGTCAATACGGCGAACATCACAGTCTGCTTAAAATGACCGTCCATAAAAACGACAAGATTACTTATACAGGTAGTATTAGACCCAATGATACTCGTCCTTTCATAGTGGTCGGTTTTGAAAATAATAAAGATGGCTACTCTAATATCAAGCAACAAGCGGCTTGGTTTAATATCGCTTTTAATAAATTAAAAGACCGCTATCGTTTCAATAATTTCAATGCCTTTGGTCATTCAAACGGTGGATTGATTTGGACTTATTTCTTGGAACATTATTTCGATGACTCCACCATTACCGTTAATCAAATGTTGACAGTCGGGACCCCTTATAATTTTGAAGAAAAAAGCACTTCCAATCGAACACAAATGTTAAACGACCTAGTTAAAGATCGGAATAAAATTCCTGAAGATTTGACTTACTATTCAATTGCGGGGACACAACTTTATACCGATGATGGTATCGTTCCAATCGGTAGCGTTGACGCCGGTAAATACATCTATGAGGGACATATTAAACGATATACCTTAATCACATTGACCGGTACGAAAGCCCAACATTCCGACATGATTGCTAATAACCAGTTCATTGATATTTTCCATCAGTACATCGTCGGAAACGGTATTAATGGTATGGGACAAAATCCACCTAATAAGAAGGTTCCTAAAGTAAATAAATAATTAATAAAATACAAAAAAGCAGCTATAAGTTTTATCGATTAAGTCGATATTCTCTTATAGCTACTTTTTATTTTTTCAAATTTTAGAATAGTAAAATTCTAACACCATAAATGAGCAAAAAAGCCGCAAATACCAAACTTGCAATCACTGCAATTAAGGCAAAAATCAAAGGACTAGATTGCTTCTTTAGGTTATTAAAATACTGTTTTGAAATATAAATCTGCCAAATACCAATTAAAATAGCACCAATTCCAAAAATCAGTTTCATATTTGTACCTCTTTGTAATTAACGCATAGTATCTTATGGTATGCCGTCTCCAGATGAGGACAGTGGTCACTGGCAGTACGGAACGGCGCAAGCCTTGTGTCTCGGACCTCGGTTTAAACCTTGCAAGGTCAGTAAGTCTTAAACACGCCCAGTGCTGTAAGAACGACAAAAACGGTCGTCCTAACACCACTTTCACTGCCAGTAACCACTGTCCGCATCTTCCAACTAATTCTTTATTAACTTAAGAATAGCTTGATACTTCAAATATTTTTTTACCGTCTTGATAGAATTCTGGAACAACTCTGCTCTAAAAGTATTTATCCATATCAGAATAATTTAAAGACAGACCCTAGCCGGAAAGAGCAAGAAATTTTGGTCGCTGTGAAGGTGGCGTTAGAGCTTTAGCTCTTACACCACGGGACGACTTTTGAAATTCGCGTACTGTGCGAAGTTCAAAATCGAGACCTGAGACCTTGGCTCAGATCGGTCCCCACAGCGACCGAAATTTCTTGCTCTTGGAGGCGGCAGTTATTCAACTTTAAAATTACTTCAATGTCAACTTTGTAACACATTCAATATGGTTTGTCATAGGGAACATATCAACTGGTGTAACGTCACCAATTTCATAAGTATCGTTTAACAATTCCAAATCACGTGCCAAGGTTGCTGGGTTGCAACTAATATAAACAATTGTCTTAGGTTTAATATTCTTCAATGAATCAATCAATGAATTAGCCAAACCTTTACGTGGAGGATCAACCATCAAAACGTCAACTGAGACATCATTTTTAGCCCATTCATCTAGGACATCTTCAGTCTTACCAACAACAAAATCAGTATTTGTAATGTTGTTCAACTTAGCATTTTGGTCAGCATCTTTAACGGCATCTTCAATCACTTCGATACCAGTTACATGTTTAGCCTTATCCGCCAATGAAAGTCCAATTGTACCAATTCCTGAATAAGCATCAACAACGTTTTCCTTACCAGTCAATTCAGCTTTATCAATTGCCAATTGGTAAAGGTTTTGAGTTTGAACTGGGTTAACTTGATAGAAAGATCTTGGTGAAATGCGGTATGTATGGCCAAGAATTTGATCATCAATATACTTCTTACCACCAAGCAAGGTCATTTTTTGACCAAAGATAACGTTGGTATTCTTTGAGTTAATATTTAAGAACAATGACTTAACTTCAGGGTTTGCCAAAATTTCTTTAGTAATATCTTTGTAGTGTGAAATATCAGGTGTTCTCGAAACTAGAACAATCATCATTTCACCTGTAAAGTAGGCACGACGAACCATAATTGTTCTAATTTGACCCTTTTGATTTTGTTCATCAAAGCCACGAACATTGTACTTACGTAAAATATCACGGACACGAATGATTTCGGCATCAATTTTAGGATCTTGAATCAAGAAGTTCTCCATTGGTACTAAATCATGTGAACGACGGCGATAGAAACCAGTTGTCAATTTACCATTAACTTGGCGCACAGGTACTTGTGCCTTATTACGATAGTTAAATGGTGATTTCATCCCTAATGTAGGGTTCACGGTAACGTCTTTCAAACCAATCTTATTAAGATCTGTTACAACTTGATTGTGTTTAAATTCAAGTTGCTTGTCATACTTCAAATGGCTCAATGGGGCGATACCTGTTTGTGCATAAACAGCATCAATATCATGAACACGGTCTGGTGATTCCACTAAAACATCCAATGTTCTAGCAAAACCAAAGTTCTTATTCACCCGTGTAATTACAGCTTTAACTTTTTCACCAGGTAAAGCATTGTCAACGAACAATGTAAAATCATCAACTTTAGCTACACCTTTACCCTCATACGAGAGGTCTTGGATATCTAATTCTATTTCTTGGTTCTTCTTCAAATTTGGTTTTTCCATTTTTCACCTATACATAGAAAAAAGAAGTGTCCAAAATTGATACACTTCCCAATTCTTTTTTATTTATTATCTGTTTTATCTTCATTCTTATCAAGGTTCTTTTCTTCCTCGATAATCTTTTCACCAGCATCTTTTTCACTCAGAGTTGATGAATCAATCGCCTTCAAAGGAATCGAATCAACGTTGGCGTAAATATTTAGATGATTATGCAAGTTAGTAAACTCCATCGGAGCATCCCCACCATATTCACCATCTAAGTTAACCATAACACGATTCTCATCATTTGCCCTAACACTGATCTTCTTTGTCTTCGTGTAAATAACTTTTGGATTATAAACATGACGACCACCATTTAAAACTAAAGCAATCAAATGTACTAAATCACGTAAGTTAGTTTCCTTAACAATAATCAATGAAAAAGTTCCGTCACCAATGACTGAGTTAGGCGCAATTTGTTCCATACCACCGATTGAATTAGTCAATCCAATCAAGAACATCGTTGCTTTACCATCAAATACGCCATCATCATACTCAATGTGCATATCAATGGGACTGATACGTGGCAACATCTCGGCACCTTTAACTAAGTAAGCCAAGTAACCCAAAATTGACTTGTAAGCTGAAGGTACTTCATAGGTCAATTCCGTCATCGAGCCACCACCAGCAATATTGATAAAGTATTTAGTACCGGCTTGACCAATATCAACTGGTAATTTCTGGCCCTTCAAAATAACCTTGGCCGCTTCCACCACATCATCACGTGGTATCTTCAAAGCTCGGGCATAATCATTAGTTGTTCCGGCTGGAATAATTGCCATCTCTGGACGATGGTCCAAATCAGCGATTCCGTTAACAACCTCATTGATTGTTCCGTCACCACCAGCAGCCACAATCAAGTCAAAGCCTTCCTTGGCTACTCGTCTGGCTTCGTCTTTAGCTGAGTTTTTCTTCGGTGTCGTTCGATAAGCACTAGCCTCATAACCAGCTTTTTCAATAATATTCAAAATGTCTCCAACATTACTGTTCATGGTCTCATGGCCTGAAGTTGGATTATAAATAAGTCTAGCACGCATATCTTTCCCTCACTAACGACTCTTTAACTCTGCCATCAAAATCTTATTAACAACCTTAGGGTTAGCTTGACCGTGAGTTTGCTTCATGATTTGACCAACCAAGAAACCAACGGCACGATCTTTACCATTCTTAAAGTCATCAATTGATTGTTGGTTATTGTCTAGAATTTCTAAGATCATTGGCTTCAAGACAGCTGGATCTGATTCTTGGACAAGTCCCTTTGACTTAACCCATTCTTCAGGTTCTGTTCCATTACTGATTGTTTCTTGGAAGACCTTCTTAGCAATCTTAGAAGAAATTGTTCCGTTTGAAATCAAATTGATCATCTTGGCAAGATGTTCAGGTGTCAACTTAGTTTCAAGTAGATCCATTTTCTTTTCATTCAAGTACGCATTAACTTCACCCATCAACCAGTTAGAAACTAGTTTTGGATTAGCATCGAAACTAACAGCTTCATCAAAGAAATCTGACATTTCCTTAGTATCTGTTAAGACACCGGCATCATATTCAGGAATCCCTAATTCGTTGATGTAACGATTACGTCTTGCAGCAGCTGATTCTGGCAAGTTAGCTTTGATTTCTGCAATCCAATCTGGAGAAATGTTGTAATCTGGTAAATCTGGTTCTGGGAAGTAACGATAATCATCGGCACCAGATTTAACACGCATTAAGAATGTCTCACCAGATTTTTCATCAAAACGTCTTGTTTCTTGACCAATCGTACCACCTTGTTTAAGGATAGCAGCTTGACGTTTTTCTTCATAAGCTAAACCTAAACGGACGTGGTTAAATGAGTTCAAGTTCTTCAACTCAACCTTTGTACCATAAGTATCTGAGCCAACAGGACGGATAGAAATGTTGGTATCAACACGCATTGAACCTTCTTCCATCTTAACATCAGATGCACCAGTAAATTGGATAATCTTACGAAGATTTTCAAGGTATTGGTAAGCTTCCTCAGGAGACTTCATATCAGGTTTTGAAACAATTTCAATCAATGGTGTACCTTGACGGTTCAAATCGACGTATGAATAACCATTGTTACCGTGAGTATTCTTACCAGCATCTTCTTCAACGTGAAGTTCTTCGATACCGATTTTCTTCTTCTTGCCATCAACTTCAATTTCAATGTAACCATCATGACCCAATGGCTTATCTTGTTGAGTAATTTGGTAAGCTTTAGGGTTATCTGGGTAGAAATAGTTCTTACGATCAAAGTGTGTATGGTTTTCAATATCAGCATTCAAAGCTAATCCAACCATGACACCAAGACGATAAGCATTCTTATTTACAGTTGGCAATGTTCCTGGAAAACCAAAGTCAATAACGTTGGTATTGATATTAGATTCAGCACCATAAGCAACTGGTGAAGGACTATACATCTTGGACTTAGTCTTTAATTCAACGTGGACTTCTAGTCCGATAGTTGTTTCAAAATTCATTAGTCTTCCCCCTTAAGTGCAGTTGGTATTTGTTCATAGAATTTATTTTCTTCTTGTAATGCGTATGCAGCATTGAAGACATCTTGTTCAGCAAATGGTTTACCGATAATTTGTAACCCAACTGGTAGTCCGTCAGCCAAACCTGCAGGAACTGAAGCAGCTGGAAGTCCAGCTAAGTTGGCAGGAATTGTCAAAATATCGTTCATGTACATTGCCAATGGATCGTCAACCTTTTCACCAATCTTGAAGGCTGGTGTAGTTGTTGATGGTCCCATAATTAAATCATAGTCTTTTAAGACGTTATTCATTTCCTCAATAAAGATAGTTCTAACTTCAGCGGCTTTCTTAAAGTAAGCATCATAAGCACCAGCTGATAGAGCAAAGGTACCAAGCATGATACGACGCTTAACTTCATCACCGAAACCTTCTGAACGTGAGTTAACAAACAAATCTTTGATATTCTTAACATCTTTAGCACGGTAACCGTATCTAACACCATCATATCTTTGAAGGTTAGATGAAGCTTCACTAGATGCCAAGACATAATAAACTTCAACGGCATGCTTCAAAGTTGGAAGACTAACTTCTTCAACTGTTGCGCCCATTTTCTTGTAAGCTTCAAGAGCTTTATTAACATTATCTAGTACGTCTGGATGTGTTCCTTCATGCCAGAATTCCTTAGGAACGGCAATCTTAACACCATGCATATCTTTACTCAAGTTAGCACGGTAATCAGGAACTTCTTTTTCTGAACTAGTTGAATCGTGTTCGTCATGACCAGCAATTACTGAAAGAACAGTTGCAGAATCTTCAACACGTTTTGACATAACACCAACTTGATCAAGACTTGAGGCAAATGCAATAACACCCCAACGAGAAACACGACCATAAGTTGGCTTGATACCAAAAATACCGTTAAAGGCAGCAGGTTGTCTAATTGAACCACCAGTATCAGTACCCAATGCAGCGACAACTTCACCCGCAGCAACGGCAGCAGCAGAACCACCTGATGAACCACCAGGAACACGGCTGAAGTCCCAAGGGTTAACTGAAGTTCCATAGAATGAAGTTTCAGTTGATGAACCCATAGCAAATTCATCCAAGTTAGTCTTACCGGCGTCGATAGCACCAGCAGCAGCTAATTTTTCCATAACCGTAGCACTGTATACAGGCATGAAATTATAAAGGATTTTACTTGCAGCAGTAGTCTTTAGACCGTTTGTAACGATATTATCTTTAATACCGATAGGAATACCAGCAAGTGGTCCGTTAATACCTTCAGCATCAACCTTTTTAGCATCCTCAGCGGCCTTTTCATTAACAGTAATGAAAGTATTGAGTTGCTTTTCATTAGCCTTAATATTTTCAACTGTTTGTGCGGCTAAGTCTTCAGCAGTAATGTCTTTGTTAACTAACTTCTCGTGTAAAGAAGCAATTGTTTCTTTCTTGATATCCACTATTCGTCGTCCTCCTTGTCAACAATTGTTGGAACCTTGATAAGGTTATCTTCAACTTCGGGAACATTTTCAAGCATTTGTTCTCTAGTTTGAGTATGAATACCTTTATCTTCACGGAAGACAGAATTAGTGTCAGCCATATTGTAAGTTGGTTTAACACCAGTTGTATCAACTGATGATAAGTTGCTTTCCATACCAACGATTTTATCTAATTGGTTAACGAAACTGTCAACTTCATCATCTTGGAATTTTAAATTAGCCAAAGTGGCAACGTGTAAAATTTCATCTTTTGAAATCATTTGTTTCTCCTTTTTAATCTGCATTATAAACGTGTGAATAGAACTTACCGTTATTACGTGTAACCACGGCTTGTTGTGAGTCAACAGTTTGAATATTGATATCTAGATTTGCACCAGATGGCAAGTACTTTTGTGCACTTGTTTGAACGAACTGAGTAAAACTAGTTACCTGTGCCAAGCCATCAAATTGCGTATTGATTGTAACATCCATCGCTTTCAAATTATTTCCATCGTAATGAGCTTGAGCTGTAACCCCAGAGAGGTTAGGGAAATAATTTTGGATGTGTGTCTTGAAGTTAGCAAAAGCATCAGAATCGCTACTGTTGATAGCTGTATCACCATTAACAGTTGGTAACATTTGATTCTTATAACCTAAATCACTCCAATTACCTAAACCATCGCTCTTACTTATTGAATATTGGAAATAAGTTCCACCAACTAATGTATCAGCAGGTGCGACAGAATATAAACCAACGACAATTGGAATATTACCGACTTTACTGTTTTTACGCAAGCGTTGAACAACTTCTTTGGCAACACGTTCACCTTGAGCTTTTTGTTCAGCTTCAGAGATACTTGTCTTATAAGTAGCCCCATACTGCTTCTTTTGGTAATAATCGATTTTATTCATCGCAATACCGATCGACATCCCTGCCAATTTATATTTGCCATCCTGTTTTTGAAGATAGTCTTCCTCAAGCATTTGTTGGAAATACATTGGTGCTCGTTTATTAGGATCAGTTGACCCATTAGATTCAGGATTCAAACCTGACGGATTCTTACTAGATTTACGAGCTAACCAATCAGTAACTGTACTAGCAGTCAAAACTTGGCCTTCTTGGAAAACATATGAATTTGTTGAAAATTGTTTCTTTGACAAATTCATTAGTCCACTTTCAAAACTGCGACTATTAAATTGGTTACTATTATCAGCCGCATTCAGTCCTGAAATTGGACTAGTTTTATATTTCCCACCACTTAACAAAACATCGTAGTTGCTAGAATCAGAGGCAGATGTTGTCTGAACTGAGCTCTTAGATGAATCACTACCACCAGATGACAAGCTAGAATCTTGTAAATTACCACAGGCAGCCAATAATAATGAGCACATTAGCAATAACGATGTAGTTTTTAAGAATTTTTTCAAAACTGTTCTCCTACTCTTTGGCATCATCTAAATAATCAGACAATGTTGCTTCATCAATAATCTGTGTTCCCAATTGTTGTGCCTTAGTTAATTTGCTACCGGCCTTTTCACCAGCAATCAAAATATCAGTCTTTTTCGTAACTGATCCAGTAACCTTAGCACCGAGATTTTCTAGCATCTCTGCCAATTGTGAACGTTTATAATTTTGTAATGTTCCGGTTATAACAATTATTTTATCAGTAAAGTGACTATTTGTTTCATTAGAATTCGAACTACCGATAAAATTCATATTAATATTTACTGATTTTAGTTCATTAATCAGCTTTTGAACATCATCATTAGCAAAATAAGTTACAATGCTATCTGCAATTATCTCACCCATTGTATTTACTTCAAGGATTTCTTCTGTGGAAGCGGACATCAATTTATCCAGACTACCAAAATTTTCAGCCAAGATCCGGCCGGCTTTGGCACCAACATGACGAATACCGAGGCCAAAAATCAAACGTTCCACCGAGTTACTCTTGGAGTTATCAATCGCTGTTAATAAGTTGTTAATTGATTTTTCTTTAAAGCCGTCCAAAGTTTCTAAATCATCAGCCGTTAACTTATAAATATCAGCCACATCTTGAACTAATTTTTTCGTATATAATTGCTCAATAATTTTAGGACCTAAGCCATCAATATTCATTGCATTACGTGAAGCAAAATGTGTCAACTGTTCTTTTACTTGAGCTGGACACTTGGGATTGATACAACGTAAAGCTACTTCATCTTCCAAATGAATCAACTCTGAATCACAGTATGGACAATGGGTAGGAATCTCAGCCGGAACTGAATCCGCTGGTCGTTTACTCAAAACCACTTGCGAAACTTCGGGAATAATATCGCCTGCCTTATGCAGCAAAACAGTATCGCCAACTCGAATATCTTTTTGACGAATCATATCTTCATTGTGCAAAGTTGCTCGTGAAACAGTCGTCCCAGCTAATTGAACTGGGTCCATCACAGCAGTTGGTGTTAAGACACCAGTCCGACCAATTGTCCAAGTAATTTCATGTACAACCGACTCAGCCTGCTCTGGTGGAAACTTATAAGCAATTTCCCAACGAGGTACTTTGACAGTATTACCAAGACTTCTTTGGGTTGCTAAATCATCGACTTTTAAGACGACCCCATCAATACCGTAATCAAGATCATCACGTAATTCACCATAATGTTCGATGAAATCTTGAACGCCTTTTAAACCGGTCGTTACTTGAGCTGTTGGATTGACGTTAAAACCTAACTCTTTCAAGGTTTCTAGAGCTTCATGTTGCGTTGTGACATTTAAATCATCAAAAGTAACAATTGTATACATAAAGGTATCAAGTTTTCTGGAAGCTGTCACTTTAGGATCAAGTTGACGCAAACTACCGGCAGCCGCATTTCTAGGATTGGCAAAAACTTGTTGACCTTCATTTTCACGTTCCTGATTCAAACGTAAAAATTCTTTCTTTGACATGAAACACTCGCCACGGACTTCAAACGATAATGGACGACTTAACTTTTGAGGGACATCTTTGATAGTTTTAACGTTCTCGGTCACATTCTCACCGATTGTCCCGTTACCACGAGTTGAGCCTTGAACTAAGATACCATTTTCATAAATAAGTGATAGTGATAAACCATCAATTTTTAATTCAACATTATAATCTACTTCATGTCCAACATTTTTTTCGATTCGATCATTAAATTCGGCTAGTTCACTTTCAGAGAAAACATCCCCCATTGATAACATCGGGATATCATGGGTAACTTTATTAAAATCAGGTAATGTCACGTCACCAACTTGTTGCGATGGCGAATCGGACGTTACTAACTCAGGATATTGCTGCTCAATGTCTAACAATCGATTATAAAGTTTGTCATAAACATTATCTTCGACGACTGGAGCATCCTTTGTATAATACGCATCACGCCATTCATTTAATTGAGGACGAATCTTCGCTAACTCTTCATTAGCTTGTTCTTTTGTTAAATCTGCCATGATTTCACCTCTTAATTAATCAGTAACTTTTTTAATTGGAGCATATTCAGCCAAGAGACGCTTAACACCTTCACTCTTGAAAGCAACATCTAACTCAGCATTTTGACCTTCACCATTAACTTTGACGACAGTTCCTTGACCCCACTTCTTATGTTCAACCTTATCACCAACAGTCCAGTGCAGTTTTTCGGCACCAGATGCACCTTTAGATCTCAAAGTTGGTGATTGGAAAGTTGCCGTTGTCGCAGCCGTATGACGATTTCGTTTGCGATTATCAAATGGATATTTTCCACCAGGACGTCCCACATTACCAGCATTACTATTAACCCGGTCGAGGGCATCATCCTTAATCTCTTCAACGAATCTTGAAGTAGGATTGTTTTGTAAACGACCATAAAGCATGCGGCTAACAGCATTGGTTAGATACAAGCGCTTTTCAGCACGCGTGATTCCAACGTAAGCCAAGCGACGTTCTTCTTCGAGGTCATCTTCTTTAAGCAGTGAACGACCTAATGGGAAAATCCCCTCTTCCATACCAACCAAGAAGACAACTGGAAATTCCAATCCCTTAGCGGCATGCAAAGTCATCAACGTAACTTCCTTTTGATCTTCTTCAATATCATCTTGATCACTGACTAATGACAACTCCGTTAAGAAAGTCGTCAAACGAGTTTCATCAACATCTGGGTCTGGCTCATATGCTTGATCAAATTGCGTTGTAACAGTTAAAAGTTCCTCAATATTTTCGATTCTTGCTTGTGATTCCAGATTATTTTGTTGTTTCAAATCTTCTACATAACCTGAATCTTCCAACAAATGATCCATTAAAATAGTCATTGAATGGTCTTCAGACAATTTAGTTAAATCATCGATTACCTTGGCAAAACTACCGATAATCTTGCGAGGACGAGCAGCCAATGGTGAAAGTTCAATATTTTCAGCCGCTTCCAGTAATGACCAACTATGTTCATCTGCATAATTTTGAAGTTTCTCAACTGTTCCCGGACCAATCCCACGTTTAGGACTGTTGATAACTCTTTGGAAACTCATTGAATCATCATGGTTAGCAATCAACCGTAGGTAAGCCAAGATATCCTTAATTTCCTTACGATCGTAGAACTTATGCCCACCAATAATCTTGTATGGCATATTAGCTTGCATAAGTTTCTCTTCAAAGGTACGTGATTGGGCGTTAGTTCGATAAAGCACTGCAAAATCACCGTAATTGAAACCTTCCGCTTGCAATTTCTTAATTTGATCAATCACATACAAAGCTTCGTCAGATTCATTTTGTCCACGATAAAATTTAATCTTATCGCCAGCTTGATTATCAGTCCACAAGTCTTTAGGCTTACGGTTACCATTGTTGTTAATAACCTCATTGGCAGCTTTTAAAATCGTCTTCGTTGAACGATAATTTTGTTCCAATTTAATCGTTGTAGCTTCTGGATAATCTTTTTCAAAGTTCATAATATTTTGAATATTAGCACCACGCCAACCATAAATACTTTGGTCAGCATCACCAACGACACAGACATTACGATACTTAGCACCCAATTGCTTAACCAGCTTATATTGAGCCTCGTTAGTATCCTGATATTCATCAACATGAATGTATTGGAACTTTTCTTGATACTTCTCTAAGACATCTGGATTTTGGTCAAATAGTTCACTTGTTTGCATAATCAAATCATCAAAATCAAGCGAATTATTTCGATCCATTTCCTTAGCATAAGCATCATAAACACTAGCAACCGTTTGTTCATATGGTGAAGCAGCATCTTTGGCGTATTCGGCGGGCGTCAGCAATTCATTTTTAGCATTACTGATTGTACCCAAAATAGCCCGTGGATCATAGCGCTTAGGATCCAAGTTCATTTTAGTTAAGATTTGTTTCATCAAAGTTCGTTGTTCACTTGGATCAGCAATCGTAAACGTCTTAGGCTTACCCATCTTATCGATATCTCTTCTTAAAATTCTTACACAAAGAGAGTGGAAAGTTGAAACCCAAACATCACTAGCTGATTCATCTAGCAATTTGCCAATTCTTTCTTTCATTTCCTTAGCAGCCTTATTAGTAAAGGTAATAGCTAAAACATGCCAAGGCATAATATTCTTTTCTTCAATCAAGTAAGCCACACGGTGAGTTAAAACACGAGTTTTACCAGAACCGGCACCAGCCATGATCAAAAGTGGTCCTTCCGTAGCCTTAACTGCATCCTGTTGCTCAGGGTTAAGACCTTTTAACATAGTATCGTCCAATTTTAAAATCCCTCAAATCTTTGTGTAAAAAGTTTTAGTTGTACTTAAAAAATAGCTGTTTATATTGTAGCAAATTTTTGTTGTTAGAGCGAAAGACAAGGCACTAAAATTGAACATATGTTTGTAGTGCCGTCTCCGGGAACAAGAAATTTTAGGCTGCTGTGGGGACCGACTGGAGCCAAGGTCTCCAGTCTCGATTTTGAACTTCGAGAAGTTCACTCGAATTTCAAAACTCGTCCCGTGGTGTAATGGCTAAAGCCATAACGCCACCTTCACAGCTGCCTAAAATTCTTGTTCCCTCCGACTAATGGATTAATTTGAATTTATTAGCTTTATTGCTAATCACTAATTATTCAAAATAATTACTTCTTTTTTTTCGTTAAAAATATTCTCAATAAACAATACGAACTTTTTTAAAGTTATTTTCAATCAAAAATAAAATAAGGTTCCTCAAATTACTAAAAGAACTGTTTAATTTAAAATATCTAAAAATTAAACGTTTCAAAATAAATTTTTAGATATGATGCTCCAGCCATTTAAAATATAAAAATGACAATTATCATATCAACTTTTAAAGATATATACTTCATTTATTATTTACAATAAGAAAACAACGAATGCACTAGCCGGAAGGAACAAGAAAATTAGGTCGCTGTGAAGGTGGCGTTAGCACTTTAGTGCTTACACCACGGGACGAGCTTTGAAACTCGCGTACTTTGCGAGGTTCAAAGTCGAGACGAAAGACCTTGGCTTTCGTCGGTCCCCACAGCGACCTAATTTTCTTGTTCCTGGAGGCGGCATCACTAAAAACATCTAAAAAATCTCAACTGAAAAAAATTTCCAGTTGAGATTTCTGTTTGTTTTATTCCAAACCAACACGTTTAAAAATTTCGTCAACGTGACGTAAATGCCAATGATAATCGAAAGCATCGTCCAAGTCTTCTGATGATAACTTATCAGTAACTCTCGAATCATTTTCAAGCATTGTTCTGAAGTCTTTCTTTTCGTCCCAAGCTTTGGCTGTCATTGGTTGCACGATATCATATGATTGTTCACGTGAATATCCTGCTTCAACAAGTTTCAATAGAACACGTTGTGAGAAAATCAAACCATGGGTGATATTCATATCTTCTAACATCTTATCAGGGAAGACTGTTAGGTCTTTTGTGATCTTAGTAAATCTGCGCAAGATGTAATCCAACAATTCAGTTGTATCAGGAATGATAATTCTTTCAGCTGAACTATGTGAAATATCTCTTTCATGCCACAATGGCACATCTTCTAGCGCTGTAAAAGCATGTCCTCTAATTACACGTGCCAAACCAGTTACGTTCTCAGAACCGATTGGATTACGTTTATGAGGCATTGCTGATGATCCCTTTTGTCCAGCAGCGAAGAATTCTTCGGCTTCACGGACTTCAGTTCTTTGCAAATGACGAACTTCCAAAGCAAAACGTTCGATTGATGTGGCAATCAAAGCCATTGTTTGAATATATTCGGCATGCAAATCACGTGGTAACACTTGAGTTGAAATTTCTTGGGCACGGATGCCTAACTTGTCACAAACAAATTTTTCAACATCAGTTGGGACATTAGCGTAACTACCAACAGCACCACTGATTTTACCAGCTTCAACGCCCTTAGCAGCGTGGTCAAAACGTTCGATATCACGTTTGATTTCTGAATACCAGTTAGCTAATACTAAACCGAAAGTTGTTGGTTCGGCGTGGACACCGTGAGTTCTACCGATCATAACGGTATCTTTATACTTAAGAGCTTTCTCACCGACTACCTTGAGAAATTCATTTAAATCTTCACGAATAATATCATTAGCCTGTTTCATCAAGTATCCATAGGCTGTATCAACGACATCAGTTGATGTTAATCCAAAGTGGACCCATTTCTTTTCTGGTCCAAGATATCTAGAAACATCTCTTGTAAAAGCAACTACGTCATGTTTTGTTTCTTTTTCGATTTCGGCAATCTCTGAAACATCGAACTTAGCGTTTTGAGCAATTAACTTAGCATCTTCAGCAGGGATTTCTCCTTCTTTGCTCCAACCTTCAACGGCAGCAATTTCTACCTCGAGCCAAGCTTGAAATCTGTTTTGGTCTGTCCAAATTGGTTTCATTTGTTCAGTTACATATCTATCAATCATGAATTATTCTACTCTCCAAATATTAGTTGTTAAGATATCATTTTTTAATTCTTCGACATCGTCTGAGAAAATGGAAATATATCCGACATCCCGGTCGGCTTGATTCTTAGCTTTGAAACCAGTGTAATAATTAAATTTCCACTGAGCCTTTTCCTGAAGTAGATCCAAACTCTGGGGCAAGTTACCCTCAATAATTTTTAAGGTTGCCGCATTAACCATTGGAAAAATCTCAGGAATTGGCCAATCACAAATAGCTCTGATATGTAATTCAAATTGTGAAATGCCGGTTGCCTCTTGATAAACATTAGCTGAATAATTGATACCTGGGAAAATTCGTTTGACGTACAACACCCCGGATTGAGATAGGATAAAGCCTATACCAAAAATTCCTACATAATCAATATTTTCAGCCACCATCAAGGCGACACGTTGCATTTCTGCTTCCACATCTGGATTGTTCTTCTTAAAAATAAATGAACTCATCAGATGCGTTCCATCATAAATTTCTTTGATCATTGGGAACGTATGAATCTTTTGGTCCTTTCCCTTACTGACCATGATGGAGTATTCCGTTTTCGTATCAATCCAAGCTTCTAAGATATACGTTCCATCTTGGAGCAATTTTTGAACACGTTCGACATCATTATCGTTATATAATACATGTCGTTTTAAAACTGTTTGATTCTTTTGAATCGGTTTCAAGATGCACGGAAAACCAATTTCTTCGACAGCTTTTTTTATATCGTCCACGGTCACGATCGAAAAAAATGGCGGCACATTGATATTTAGATCATTTAAGAAAGTTCTCTCGATATAACGATCTTGAGCAATGGCTAATAAATCAGCCCCCTGAGCCACATTGTATGTCTTGGCCAACTGTTTTAATAGCTCACTATCAAAGTTTTCGTCCATATACAACAGAAGGTCACTTCTACGGCCCAATTCACTTAGATTTTCAATATTTTCTAACTGACCGACTAAAAAACTGTCGGCAGCTTGTGTCGCAATATCCTTCTCTTCATCAGTTAAAAGCATGGTTCTAAAGCCCATTCTCTTAGCTTCCAATTCAAAAATATATGTTTCACTACCGCCACCAATTATGCCTAAAGTCTTACCGGGCGCAATAAAAGTCATAATTCCACCTTCTTATTACTAATCGTCTTCTTCTTCGAAAACTACTTGTCCATTTTCAAAAGCTTTGATTTTAGCTAGTGAATAAACTGGAGTACCTGATTTATCAATCATTTGTCTTCCCTTTTGGAAGGATTTTTCAATTACGATCCCGATACCGGCTAATTGTGCACCAGCAGCTTCAATAATTGTATTCAAACCATTAACGGCTTGACCATTAGCTAAGAAATCATCAATGATCAAAACTTTATCATCACTAGATAGGTATTTTTTAGCGATACTAATGTGATTAGAAGTCTTCTTTGTAAATGAATAAACTTCTGATGTATAAAGATCATCACTCAATGTCACAGACTTGTGCTTTCTAGCAAACACAACTGGAACTTGAAATTTCAAACCAGTCATAACAGCCGGAGCAATACCTGATGACTCCACTGTCAAAATTTTGTTAATACCTGAATCTTTAAAGTGTTTGTAGAATTCCTCACCCATTCGTTCCATTAACATTGGGTCAACTTGATGGTTTAAAAAACTATCGACTTTAAGCACGTCCTTGCCTAAAACTCGACCATCCGTTTTGATTCTCTCTTCTAATTCCTTCATTACATTCTCCCTACAATTTACATAGAATAATTAGAGTCTATCATACTTTGATTTTTACTTGATACCTTCATCGTATTTTTTCAGATTATATTTCTGAATAATCCGAATAATTTTACTAGTATAGCCAGGATCAGTCGCATATCCGTCAGTTTGCAAAGCTAAAGCTGCATCAATATAATCCTTCGATTGCAGAACTTGCTTGTATTGTTGCGAATTCCACGATGTTCCGTTAACTAGTAATTTTGTATGATCTTTCATCGACTCTCGAAAATCCGAATAAACTCGGAAACGTCCGTTGATAGTTATCCACTGACCATTCGTATATTCTTTAGTCTGTAAAACCTTTGTATTTGCAGGGTCATCACCTTTAATACCAAAATAGTTATTATACTGTGTTGCCAGTGAACTAGTTCCCCAATCGCTTTCTAAAATTGCTTGCGCAATCGTTATGCTGGGTAAAACGCCATAATCTTTACCAAGTTCGACCGCGTATGGAGCAATTTTTTTAACAAAAGCGCTGTGCTCTTGTTGAACCATTTCAACTTTCATTTCACTTTGATACTGGACATATCGCCTGTAACCGAAAAAGCTGATAACAAACAGTGCTACGATTGCTAGTAAAATGAAAGTCGTATTATTATTCTTTCCACGCTTGCGCCGCTTACTCGTCCGACGTGCTGTGTATCTCCTCTTTTGTGGCAATTGATCTATCCTTTGTAAGTTTATTAGTTCTAATTATAGCCGATATCCTTGAAGTTTTTGTGATTTGAAATAGAATTTTAACATTTGCTTATGCTTGTTTCTTTTTCTGTCGTTTCAAATAATATAGCCATGATCCTAGAGCCAATAATTCTAAACAAGCCGAGAACAAGAAGATACTTTTGTAACCAAATCCAATTGCAATCCACGCTGCCAACATTGGTCCTAAAAAATTACCAAATGCGTGCGCTGATTGATTATAACTGAAAACACGTCCAAAAATGGATTTCGGTACATTTCGTACAGTTAAAATTTGAGCTGATGGAATTAAGGCAGCGTCAGATATACCTAAAAGAAATCTAAAAACAATCAATTGCCAAATATTTTGAACTAAGCTAGTTAAGACTAAACAAATAATTGCCGATGTTAAAAAGATAATCATACTTTTCAAAGCTCCGAGTCTGTCGATCAACGCTCCAACGACGCCTGCAAATATTATTGTTGCAAAACCAGGAGCAGCTGCAATGACTCCTGTCATAATTACCGTGTTGTGACCACCAGAATCCATTTCTCTGACGAGTAAACTCAACATCGGTGTAATTGCATTGGTCGTTGCTTTAACCGCTAATATCGTCCCAAACAAGGCAATAAAAAATGGCCAGCCAATTTTTTTCATTAAAGGTAACGCTGGTTGAAGTTCTTGCCGTGTAATCGGTGTAAATTCTTCTTTAACACCTAACCAAGTCGTGAAAAATACGATCGCCATCAAAAAACTTGTGACAAAAAAGCTCCACGATAGCCAAACCAGGTTGCTAAAAAGCCCCCAATCAATGGGCCCAGTAACGAACCTGAAATGCTACCAGTCACCAACTTACTCATCACATGTCCCTGAATCTTTTTCGGGGCTGAAAGTGACATTAAAGCGTTAGCATTGTTGATGTATCCCGAAAAGGCCCCTTGAAGAATACGGAAAAATAACAAAAACCAAACATTCGGTGATAAACCTACCATAAGAATCGTCAGCGTCATTACTCCAGAGGCGCGTAAACACATCAATTTTCGGCCTTTAAGATCGGCCAGCCGTCCCCACAACGGCGAGACAATCGCCTTACTTAAATAAGTCAATGAAAATGCCGCCGCACCTAATAAATTAAGTTCAACTTTATTAAATGTACCTAAGGTATCAATAAAGAGCACAATAAAGGGCAATGTCATTGCATTGCCCATATCAGTTATGAAATTTCCAAACCATAAAATCCGAAAATTTTGTTTCCAGTTATCTTGCATTGGTCGCTCCTTGTAAAATTAAATATGCCTATTTCTGAACAGAGTCGGCATTCTTTAACCACTAATGATAAACAACCAACGTATATTTCTTGTAAAGTTAATGTAAAAATATAATTTTATACAATAAAAAAAGCTAACTCTAACGAGTTAGCTTTTTGCTCAAAGTTTATTAATTAGTCTTTAACAACGTTTGAAGCTTGTGGGCCACGATCTGAATCTTCGATGTCGAATGTTACAGCTTGACCTTCTTCAAGTGTCTTGTAACCGTCACCTTGGATTGCTGAGAAGTGAACAAATACGTCACTACCATCTTCGCGTGTAATAAAACCATAGCCTTTTTCTGCGTTAAACCATTTAACTGTTCCGTGTTCCATCAGACTATTCCTCCTGATAACTAAAATATTTTATTGTGCATTATTTCGTGGTACATCATGGAAGAAAGTCTAAAATACGAAACATTCAAACCATTCGAACCATTCACCATTCAAAAATACAACTATTATATTAACATGATTGACCAATAAATTCAATCTACTTAGCGTAAAGTTTCTTTTACAAATACTTAAATTTCAACATCTCTAACATGAGGAATTGAATTTTGAGCACCCTTTGTTTGAACTGTAATAGATGATGCTTTACTTGCAAATTTCATTGCTTCTTCGATATTATCTAAATCTGGATTTAGCTTTGAAGCTAAATAACCGATAAATGTATCACCAGCAGCTGTTGTATCAACAGTGTTAACTTTATAGGCGTTTACAAATCCTGTCTTTTCATCAACTGAATAGAAGGACCCATTGGCACCAACTGTTATTATAACATTTTTCACGCCCATTGAATGTAATTTATTTGCGGCAGCTACCATTGAAGCCTCATCAGTAACCTTAATTCCAGTAATTGCTTCAGCTTCTGTTTCGTTAGGAACGATGATGTCAGTAAGCTTCAACAACTCTTCAGGAATGTCTGTTTTGGCTGGAGCTGGATTCAAAATTGTTAAAACATTATTGGCTTTAGCAATCTTAAAAGCCTCAATTGATGCTGCAATTGGTGTTTCAAACTCGGTAATCATGCAATCAGCATTAGCAATTGCTTCTGAAGCATTTTGAATATCTTCTGTTGTAATTGTTTGATTAGCTCCACCATAAATCAAAATACTGTTTTGACCATTATCATCCAAAAGAATATAAGCTTGGCCAGTACCAGCTTTATCATCTTGGGTAACGTGATCAATATTTAAGCCATCATATTTAAATGTATCCAACATAAAATCAGCTGAACGATCTTGACCGATTTTAGCAATAAATGACGTTTCTGCACCAGCACGAACAGCTGCAATTGCTTGGTTGGCACCCTTACCACCACCGGCAGTTGAACGGTCATGCATTGCCATTGTTTCGCCCGGTAAAGGCAAACGGGCAATATTTAAAATAATATCAACATTGATTGAACCTAGTACGACTATTTTTTTCATAATTAAAGATCCTCTAAAAGACAACTCCACTTTCAAGTAAAATATTTGAATATGGTGTTTCCTCACCTGTCCGAATAAATGCTTTCGTGTCACTCAAATCTTTCTTCATTTCCTCATGGGGAATAAATTCGATTGGAGTATCACCCACAACTTTTTTAACAGCAGCTAATTGTTCCGGATTTTGAACCTTAATTTCCTCAGCTAAGTAGACTTTTTGTACTTCCAATTCACTCAAAACATTTTCCAAAACTTGAATGAAACTTGGTAAACCGGCCTCAACAGCTAAATCAATTTTCTCTGTATCAGCTGGAACTGGCATCCCTGCATCACCAATTCCAATCGTATCGAAATGTCCCATTTGGGCAATCACACGTGATATATTTGAGTTAATAACTCTCGTTTTTTTCATGAAATTCTCACCTTTTTCTGTAATCGTTTGCAAAATTAATACTAACATGCACCATTATCTAAGTAAATATTTTATCAATTTCGTAATAGATGTAGCAAGTATATATTTTTATTGATTACATATTCGGTTCATTATATCCTTGTATGAGATGTGTAAACTAATGTTTCCAGTTAAGAACATCGAAATAATTCAAAGCCATAATAAAAATTCAATTAGCATCATGTGTAACAAATTATTTATGTTATGGATATGCCGTCTCCAGATTCGGACAGTGGTTACTAGCTCTTTATTAACTTAAGAATAGCTTAATGCCTCAAATATTTTTCATGGCTTTTATTACCATCTCGATAGAATTCTGGAACAATCATGCTATTAAAATATTTACCCGTATCAAAATAAATTCTTATCAGACTAATTTAAAAATAGACCCAAGCCTCCAGGAACCAGAAAATTAGGTTGCCGTGAAGGTGGCGTTAGAGCTTTAGCTCTTACACCACGGGATGACTTTTGAAATTCGCGTACTGTGTGAAGTTCAAAATCGAGACCTGAGACCTTGGCTCAGGTCGGTCCCCACAGCAACCTAATTTTCTGGCTCCTGGAGGCGGCCTACTACCACTTACAGTATATTTAACTTTCAACCTTTAACATATTTTTTTTAAGAGGACAAACCATGAAACGTACAGTTAAACTTAGCTTTTATATTATTATCTTCATCATCTTCGGTCTAATTGGCATGTGGATGCCGCTTTTAGGGGATGACCTTCACTGGGGAACCTACTTCGGTAGTAACTACTTTCCACAAGGCATCTTTCTCAAATACGATGGACGTTACTTAGGTGACTTGCTTGTTATTACCATGACAAAGTTCAAACCAATTGCCTTTCTTGGCTACGGAACTTTCATGACCGCCATCGTCTATTTGATTCAAAAAATCCGTGAGCAAATCAAAGCTCCTAAATCTCTCGGATTAATGTCATCTACTTTAGCGGCTATCTTAATTTTCTTAACACCCAACGTTATCTTCAAACAAATTCTCGGCTGGCACGCGGGGTTTGCTAACTATGTACCATCGCTAGTATTTCCGTTATTTATGCTCTATCTAGTTTTAAAAAATTATGATAATAAAAATATTCATTATTATCGTACCAGCACTTACTTGATCTTCTTTGCTGCTATTTTTGCCCAGTTCTTCGCTGAACATCTAACTATTTTGAATGTTTTCAATACCATTTTAGTGTGGCTATTCCTCAGAAAACATTTCGGAGATCAGTTTAAAAAAGTTTTGAACTTTATTTTAGCTGGTAATTTAATTGGTGCCTTTTTAATGTTTATCAATGGTGCATATCTCAAGATTCTCTTTGGAAGAGATTCTTACCGCTCACTTAAAGGTTCAAGCAATTCCGATACCATGTTCAACTACTTACGCATCCAATTCTCTGCAAAACATCTAATGATTGTAGGAATCGGAATCTTAATCTTCTCTATTGTCGTTCTTATTTATTCACTAAAGGTTAAAAATGTTAAACAAAGAATTGCCAACTTAGCGCTCCTATTATCTAGCTTTGTTGTCGTCGCACCGTTCCTTGTTGTTTCACCATTTGGTTCAAGATGTATGTTTGCAACTTATATATTCTTCGTAACAATCTTTGCAATAAATATAGATATATTAATTGATAATTACGAAAAATATCTTTTACCACTATTAGTTCTGGTCACTTTAGGATTAGGACTTCATACCGATGCCATAGCTCATAATTATGGCAAAACTTTCGACATGCAAATTCAATACTCGATGTATCAAAATAAAGTTTCACGTGATACACAATACTTCTTACAATACAAAGATACTAAGCATATTTGGTTAACTGCCCCTATTCAAAACGACGCTAACTTTGCTGAATTATACGTCGCTAACAGAAATCGCAATATGGTACCAATTAATTACTATGATTGGACTGATGCTGTGAGAAAGCTAAAAGGTAAAAACTTTAGTACTCACGATGCCTATATGAAAGCCTTTGATCAACAAATCTTGAAAAAGGTTAAGCTTATTCAAGCCAAAGAAAATAAATAAAGTTAAGTTTTTTATTCTTAAATACCAAAAGGCCCAACGTCCAAAATTGGATGTTGGGCCTTTTTACAACTCAATACTCGAATCTACTTATACCACGCAAGTACCGTATCAACCCGCTTTTGTGGCAAATATTTAACCTTCAAAATTCGTTCAGTAATTCCCGAACGACAGCTAAGTCTTAAATGGGCAAAGCCTTTTTTACCCAACCAAATACTTTGACGACGATCCAACAATTGAATACTGTTTTTAGGAATAAAGTAAGTGTTTTTAGAAGTAATTTGATTATTTTGTAAACAAACATACTTACTATTTAAAACCTGCAAATCAGCTCGTCTAGCATTTAAATAAGCTGGAATCAACCAAATTATTGCTGAGACCACAATTGCCACTACTAACAAAACATATGAAAGCTTGAACAATAACAATCCAGCTAAAACGTCCGTTATCAAGCTAAAATATAATCCATTTCGTAAATTATAATAATATGTTTCATGACCTGTGGCCTGTGGTTGCCAAGCTTTTATTGGTATATCTGGGAAAAATCTTTGAAAAAAAGCTTTTAACTTAGCAGTTTCTATCACTGGCATAACAATAATGTCTTTTTCAGTTTCTTCACTCTTAGAGTTAGAAATGATTACCAGTTTGACAGTTGCAATATGCAATACTCGTCGCAATAAAGTTTGTTTGACTACTACGGCTTGAATTCGTGCTTGAGAAATACTAGTTTTCTTCGTCTTGAAAAACCCATATTGCATTTCAAATTGATTGTTCTCCATTGTCAGATGAAAATGGTAATATTTCGCAATTAAAACAAATACTGACACAATATAAAAAATCAATATAATTACAAGCATCCCAAGTACAACTAGTAACCAACCCCAATGAATGAATTCATGTGCTACTTGCTCATACATTTGTTTGCTAATAGCGTGCTCAACTTTTCCATAGACTGCCAAAACTACTAGTAATCCTGATAAAAAGGCCGGCGAAGTCAAAGAAAATTTAATTAATTCTCGCCAGGTTATCGAATACGTCTGCCCATTTATTTTTTCTTTTGAATTATCCGTCCCATCATTAACTTCAGTGACCGGTCTACCACTATTCTGCCGATAATGATTCAACTCATTTTTTAATTCCACCGAAACAGCAACTAAACTAACCTCTGGGCCTTCAGAATGTCCAGCCGTTTCAATTTCTAATTCTTCCAATTTAAATGGTTTCAGAAAGAACCACTGATTAGCTGTCACATTTTGGATTCGATCGTAAGGGATATGATTAACTTTCTTAACGAATAACCCCTGCTTCACCAAGATTTCATTTTCAAACAATTGATAGCCGAACATAAAATAAGCTATCACGTCACCAATAAGCACGACTAAAAATAGTGTGATCAAACCCACAATCGTCCATAATTTAGCTTGCTGGAAAACGGCAAAAGCAAAAATAGCTGCCGGAATAATAAGATTTTTAACATCTTTATAGAAGAAAAACAAAATGGCCGCAGGACTCAAGCGTCGTAATTTAGATGTCATTCTTAGCCTCCTGTGCAAGCTTCATGATAGTTTCCTTTAATTTATCAGCTTGATCTGACTTGATACCATCAATTTCACTTTTACCAGCGGCCGTTACTATGACGATTTTTTGCAAATTTTTCCACCTTAAAATCGGACCTTGCTTTAAGGTAACATTTTGAACTCGAGCAATCGGGATAATCACTTGTTTGCAAAAAAAATATCCGCTGTGTAATTGCACTTGTCGTTCATCAATATAGTACGTCCAAAAAGTCCATAAATAGTTGACCCATACAAAACTAATTATTAGTAAAACTGTTCCAATACCAACTACTAGACTCCAAGTAAGATCAAAATAGTTTTGGACTTTTTGTGATAAAGACAATCTAATAAAACTAATTCCTACCATTATTATCATAAAAATCACAAATTCAATAATCGCGTGTAGCCTCCAAATAGTTTTAATACTCTTTGGTAGCTTTTCTACTTTTTCCATATATTCTCCCCTGTTATTTTCTTGATAATCAAAATATTACAATCTTTATTGAATATATCAAAAGATATCTGGATTATAACAAATGGTTCCAGCAATCCAAAACCGGGTTCTTTCTCAAGTTTGGTTAGATTCCGTCTCTGGATGCAAGAAATACTGGCGCTGTGGGGACCGGTTGGAGCCAAAGTCTCCAACCTCGATTTTGAACTTCGCAAAGAACGCGAATTTCAAAACTCGTCCCGTGGTGTAAGCGCTGAAGCGCCAACGCCACCTTCACTGCTGCCAGTATTTCTTGCACCCAGAGACTAGCGTATTAGTTATTTTTAGTGTGATATGACTAATAAAAAAATATTTTTATATCATTAGAAATATGAATTATAAAAGATAGGATACAAAAAAGACCAAATTTTCATCATCATGAGTGACAAAATGATGATGGAAACCTAGCCTTTTTAATTTCGATTATATAACCAAGCTTGATAAAGAACCAAAAGTCGAATAACTTTAATATGCTTCAACAGATGCGGCACTGATCCAGCCATCGGTTGAAACTCGATACATTTTTACCCCATTAATTAATGCACAACCATCAGTACGCCAAGCACTACCTTTTGCTAGGGTCTTTTCAGTACTCTCACCTAAGGAGTTATAGATAGTTGTCTTTTTTGTCACCTTCAAATCAGTTGGTTTAGCTACTGGGGTAAAACCAAGTGCGTCGTCTACCGGAACGAATTCATCACTGGCAACTTGATAATAACTAGCCCCATCAATTTTAACAGTGCGACTATACTTCCAAGCTGTGTTTGGTGATAAAGTCTTGCCCAAAGGTTGACCAAAAGCATCGACAGGTTGTAATGATTTATCATAGGTTCTTAAAATACCTGGTTCTGCTGACTCAACAAAATGATAATCACTGGCTTCAATAAATTCTCCATCACCAACTAAGTAGAAAAGCTTGCCATTAAGTGTTGCAGTGGCTTTAACACCCATACTTGCCAAATCTGAATCCTTAGATCCTTCGGAAAGATAACTAAGAGCAACCTTTTCACGACTAACTGGCTTAGCTTTTAAAGTAGGCTTCTTTGTTAATTTAGTTGCTTTTGGCGCACTTGACTCTGATGATGATTCAGCTCGACGGTGAATAAACTTCTTTGCTGATGGTTTAGACTTTTTAGTTTTACTTGTGGAACCGGGCTTCTTGGTATCTTTTTTAGATGTCGTTGAAGTTTTAGTTGTAGAGGTGCCTGATGTTGGAGATGTTGTTGTAGTTGAAGTAGTTGGTGTACTTGTGGTTGTTGTGGTACTTGGTGTTGTTGTCGTTGTACTTGGTGTACTCGTAGTGCTTGAGGTTGTCGTGCTTGGAGTACTTGCGGTACTTGGTGTTGTTGTCGTTGTACTTGATGTACTCGAGGTACTTGGTGTTGTTGTCGTTGTACCTGATGTACTCGAGGTACTTGGAGCTGTTGTCGTTGCGCTTGGTGTGCTTGAAGTACTTGATGTTGCTGTGCTTGGCGCTGTCGTCGTTGTACTTGGTGTGCTCATAGTACTTGATGTTGTCGTGCTTGGAGTACTTGTTGTACTTGGAGTGCTTGTTGTACTTGATGCTGTGCTTACAGGTGTAGCACTTGTTGTAGTTGTTGTGGATGAAGTAGTTGTACTTTGTGGTGCTGTGCTTGCTTGCGTAGTAGTTGATGTAGTATCGCCAGTCGTTGCAGCCTTAGCCGTCTGACTCGATAATGTTGTTAATAACATAGCAGAAAATAACGTGGCTCCTAAATAAATAAATTTTTTGTTCGATTGCATATTAAATTTCCTTCTTTCAAATTTTGACGCTAGTCTAATTCAAAAGTTTTTAGATACCAACCAATTAATATCCGTTCAAAAATCATATTATATAGTTTTCTTACTGCCACAAGGGATTCAGTAATCAAATGTATACTGGTTGTAAAAAATAATCACTTTTTTTCAGCTCTAAAAATAAAAAAAGCTATGGATTTTTATCATTCCATAGTTTTTATTCCATTTTAGGAAAACGGTTCTTACAAAAACTGAATCAAAAATGACACCAAATGATAGTAAACTACGAATTGTATTAAGGAATGACCTCATATATATATTAAATAATCTTTAAGTACATTTGGCAGTGTACATAAAAATTGGTTATACAAAAAAAGATATCAACGGTCGGCATACCGAAGATATCATTAGTAATTCACACACATAAGCAAAAAATAAAAGTAAATTAAATTGTAGCGCTAAATGATTGTTCCACAACATCATACATGGCAACGTATTGATCAGGAGCAACGCGCAAGAATGGGACACCATTCGAATAATTAATTTCAGTGTCAGTAGCCCATTTACTATTTGGAGCAAGCTGAATGTCATTTCTTTGAACTAAATTATGATCGTAAACATTTACGTTTTTATCAGAACCGTCGAGTGATTGAACTTTAATAGTCATTCGACGGTTTTTGTATGCAAAACTGTCCTTAGTGCTAAGGAATCCATTAGTTGATACTTGATAGTAATCTGATCCGTTGATACTTTGTGTCTTAGCAACTTGCCAAGTACTATTTTTATCTAAAGCAACATCTGTTTTGTTACCATCTTTGTCATAAACTTGGGCAACATCGCTACTTACTTGAGCATAAGTTCCCTTTTGAGTAACTGATTGGGCATTGACATCAGTTACAGAACTAGCGGCAGTGGCAACTGCACTTCCAGTACCTAATAGCGCACAGGCTAATAATAAAATTGTTTTTTTCATAATTAATGACCTCTATATATATATTTTCTTAAATCTTAATCCCTTAAATACACCATTTTTTGGCAGAAAAATAGTGTACACAAAAATTGGATTTTCTATACAAAAAAATTTATTTTCTTAGTAATTCACACATTTGCTTATACAGATTTGGCATTATCATAAGCAACTTTATAGTACAAGGTATTGAGCAATAATTCAACATAATTTTGTGAATATTGACACTTTTTCTATAAATTTATTTATATATTTGATATTCCAATTTTATCAAAAAACGATATCATCCTAGTGCCATCTACTTTTGTAGACCTATGCCTTTCCCAAATAAAAAAAGAGTATTTCAAAAAAAAAATTTTTGAAGTACCCTTTTAAAAACTAGTATTATTTTTCTGTGAATGATTGTTGGATCACGTTCCACATACCTACATATTCATCCGTAGCAACACGCACAAATGGCATCCCATCTGGAGTCGTAATTACACGGTCTGAATACCAGTAAGTACCTGGAGCCAAAGCAACACATGAGCTTTCAACGAAGTCGTGGTTATACACTGGAACGTCTTCGTCAGTCTCTACTCTGATAACTTCTGGTCTATCACGATACATATAACTATCACTTGAACTTAAATACTCGTCATTTCCAATCTGATAATAATCTTTACCATCAAAAGTTGTGGTTCTCCCAAGTACCCAACAACTATTCTCCGGTTCGGATTTACCTAATGCATCTCCTGAAGAATTGTATACCTCCGCAGAACGTGCACTCACATCAACAAAATATCCGCTAGTTACGGACTCAGCCTTGACACTTTGGATTGGTAAAAATGAAAATCCCATTCCTAGTAGAATTGCAAAAAAAGCTACTACAACTTTTCTTTTCATTTTTAATACTTCCTTAGTCTCCTTAGACTAGTTAAAGTATATTATGTTTAAACATATTCAACAATTTTCAAGCTTACTTATATATTTATAAAAAAAATCATCAGCCAATATAGACTGGTGATTTTTTTATTTATTGTAAATTCATTTTGGCGAGTAATGAATCGTTATTATTTGCCTTAGCTAAGTAAAAAGCCAACTTATAATAATCATCATAACTGGCTTCTTTTCCATTGCCATTCTTAATTGCCATCGCAGCTTGATAGTTGAGCTCATCTAGAAAATATGACACATGCTTCTTTTGTGCATATTTTAATCCTGAACGACTGAAGTTAAGTGCTTCTTCGAATAATTTCATCTCATTGTATGCTTCTGCTAGCGTCTTGCAAATGAAAATAATTTCTAAATCACTCGCATTGGATACCTTAGAACCCTTTTCCGCAGCATCATCAATCATTTGGAAATAATATTGTGCACGATCATTGTGCTTTTCTTTTAGATAATTTAAACCTTTGAATAAATAAGCCAACAAAGTATAAATATCATCCATGGACGACTTCGTGAACTGTAATACTTTATCCAAATCAAACAAAGAAACATCCAAATTATCATCCCAGAAGTCCACGACCCCTTTGATCAATTCGTACTGTTTCATATCATTGTTACTAAGCTTTCCTTCCAGCTTTGACATTCTTTCATCGATATCCGTAATCCGATCAAGTAAAACATCTCGTTCGATTTCGTCTAAGATACTCTCTTCTTTTGCGGACGAATCATTTGAGAAGTCACTAAAAACGTCATTCAAAGTTAGACCTAACTTTAAACAAATTTTAATCAAAATATTAACCGTTGGCGCAATATTATGTTTTTCAATTTTACTAATCGTATTTTGAGTACAAATATCGTTAGCTAACTCAATTTGCGTAAAATTCATTTCTCGTCTTTTATTATAAATAATAGATCCAAGAAACAATTGCAACACGCTCCCATCTATCGTAATGACATTTATCAATAATACTATACCACCACATTTAAAAATATATGCTTTTATCTTAAATAATTAATTTAAAAAGAAAATATATTTTATAAAATTTGCACTTGCACAATTTTTCTTGTATATAATAACCATTTTTAAAGAATTGGATGTGTCTTCAAATTATTTATATTATGGATATATGCCGTCTCCAGATTCGGACAGTGGTCACTGGCGGTGCGGAACGGCCCGAGCCAAGGTCTCGGACCTCGGTTTAAGCCTTGCAAGTTCGGCAAGTCTTAAACACGCCCGGTGGTGTAAGAGCTAAAGCTCTAACGCCACTTTCACTGCCAGTAACCACTGTCCGAATCTTCCGACTAGTACCTTATTAACTAAAATATCTCAAATTCTTTTCATGGCTTTTGTTACTATCTTAATAGGATTCTGGAACAACTATACTATTAAAATATTTATCCGTATTAGAATAGATTCTTATCAGACTAACTTGAAGGCAAACCCTAGTTACTTCATTTAACATTAGATAATACATGAACCAACACAACAAAAAAAAGCAGTCAGACAAAATGTCCAACTACTTTTGTGATGCGGGTAAGAAGATTCGAACTTCCACGGAGAAAATTCTCCACAAGATCCTTAGTCTTGCGCGTCTGCCAATTCCGCCATACCCGCATGCACGTTCTACTATACACATAAATAAAAATAATTTCAAGCAGTATTTGGGGTTCTTTACCAACTTTGATTCACTTCAAATTTATATTTCATATGAAGTAGAACTTATTTAGCTAATTCCTGAGTTATACCACACTAAAAGCAATTAATATATTGGTACTCTAATCGTTATTAATATATAAACTAGTAAATTTTAATAGCGATTTATTCAAACCGAAGACCCACCTAGCCGGAAGGAGTCAAAAAATTAGGTCGCTATGAAGGTGGTGTAAGAGCTTTAGCTCTTACACCACGGGACGACTTTTGAAATTCGCGTACTTTGCGAAGTTCAAAATCGAGACTTGAGACCTTGGCTCAAGTCGGTCCCCATAGCGACCTAATTTTCTGACTCCTGGAGGCGGCATATTTCAAATTTGAATATCTTTGATATATTTCAACCTACCTCGACATTTGCCACAAACAAATTTCGTTGTATTAATTTTTTTAACGCGTTGATAAATATGATGACACTTATCACACTCATAAATATGATAAGTCTTAACTTTAACTGCACTTCGAATCGGTGAAAACCGTAAACCACCAACCTGCTTCAGCAATATCTTAAACGAACGATCACGATGCTGTGCTGGAAGTCCGTCATTATATAAATGATAATGACACAACTCATGCTTAATAACTCCAACCAAAGTATCCATCCCAAATTGTTGATAAATTTTAGGATTGATATCAATGTGTCGATCTTTCAAATGAAATCTACCGCCGGTCGTTTTCAGTCGAGAATTAAAACATGCTTGATGAATAAAAGGCTTCCCAAAATATTCTTGGGAAACCTTTTTGATTAATTCAGTTAATTCTTGATTATTCATTAAGCCAAGTCAGTCAACTTTTGAATTAATTTAGAAAACTTATCCATATATTCATCTTGCTTCTTTTCTGATTCATCAAAAGCATGACGGTCAACTTTTTTATCATCACCGATACTTGCAGTCATTTCACCGCAACCTTCAACATACTTCTTGAATGCGGAAACAAGTGAAATATGTGTTCCCATTAAACGAGCAGGTGCTTTACCTTTTTCAAGTTTAGCTAAAACTTCTTGATAATTCTTAGTTCCAGTTGTGAAATCTTTTTGAATCTTTGTATATTCAACATCATCGATTTGATCAACTTTACTACGATCCAAGGCATCACGAACTTTTTCATATTCAGGATTTAGTTTATCTTGTTCTTCTTGAATGGATTGAACAGTATTGTTGATCAATTGACCATATTGCATAGCTTTCTTTTGTGCGGCATTCATAATAATTACCTCTTGTTTTCTTCTTGTGTTTTTTCAGTATAAATATCACGTTCAATTGTAAATCTTGGACGTTGTTTTACTTCATTAAAAATCTTACCAACGTACTCGCCGATTACACTAACACTAATTAATTGTACACCACCCAGTGCCCAAATAGATATCATTAATGACGACCAACCAGGGATTACATCTCCATTGATTTTACGAATAAAACTATAAATCAAAAGCAATAAACTAATGAAGACGATGAAGAACCCTAGTCCCATAATCAGCTTGATTGGTACGATTGAAAATGATGTAACACCATCCATCGCAAATTTAAGCATTTTTCGTAAAGGATATTTTGACTCGCCAGCAAATCGTTCTTTACGAGCATAATAAACTTTGGCTGATTTGAACCCAACCAAGGGCACAATTCCACGTAAAAACAAATTTCGTTCACGATAACTTAACAATACCTTGCAAGCACGCTGACTCATCAAACGATAATCCGCTGAATCCGGAACTAATTTAACACCTAAAAAGCCCATGAATTTATAAAACATTTCGGCTGTATCACGCTTGAAAGCTGTATCAGTATCACGATTATTTCTAACGCCATAAACAACTTCGGCTCCATCAAGATATTCATCAACCATCTTAGGAATGGCATTGACATCATCTTGTAAGTCAGCATCTATCGTTATAACGGCATCTGAATCTTTCGATGCACTCGTAACTCCGGCCAATAGAGCACCCTGATGACCAAAATTACGACTCAATTTAACACCCGATACCAAATCAGATTTCTTAGAAAACTCATCAATCAATGACCAAGTTTTATCCTTACTACCATCGTCAACAAAAACAATTTTACTTGTTGGCTTAATCTTTTTCTCACCAATTAAACCTTCAACAATGGCGGTCAATTCTTTTGTCGTTTCATGTAGTACCTCTTCCTCATTGTAACAAGGTACTACGATACTTAATTTAAATAAATCAGACATTCATTTTCCCCCACTTTGATCTTATCCATTCGCAAATTGTAAACAGGCCTAAACCGCCAATAATAGCGATAATAGGTAAAAATTCAAGTCGATATCTGCCTTGCACTTCAATTAACAATTGTACGACAGCATAGGCCATAAGTGGTAGTACTAACAAGAATGTTTTTATATTTGGGTTGTCCTTAAAAAGTCGTAAAGAACCAATCCATGACAAGATAATCAAAACGACCGTTCCCAAATACCCTAGTAACTTCACAAAATTGCTTACTCGTAACGAATGTCGCGTTTCAAAGCCTGTAAAGTCAATGGTAATAGCACGACCGGCCCAAAGGGTTTCGTTCTTATTCCAGAGTAATTTCAGCCAACCATGATTAGCATTCAGATTTTGAATATTTTCACGAATAATCTGATGTTCTTGATGGCTCATCTTGGCACGACTGTCTTTTAAATTAAAACGATTAACCATGCCTTGGTCATAAGAACCATTAGAATTAGCATCCAGACCAACGACGAATTTCCATTCTGAATCACGATTAGTCAAGCCGTAACTATTTAATCCTGAGCTTTTAATCGCCATGCCAGCGGTCGAAAATAGCACTTGATAAATAATTAAGGTCACTAATATTTTACCTAAGTTTTTCCAATGAAATTGGTTATTTTGAATTGCCATATAAAGTAAAGCATAGACAACTATTCCCGCTATAACGACCGGACCAATTGGTCGAATAATACTTCCAAGCGCCAACGTGACACCAGCTAGTGAGCAAGTCCAATATTTGTCTTTCATGATCAAGTAAAACGTTACTAGGAATAGTAACATCCCCAAATACTGATTATCAGCTTGGCTATTGAGTGCAAACCAATCCAAATCAATCATTAAAATGAAGACACTTAAACGAGCAATCTTAACTTTATTAAATAATTGCATTGCCAAAATATATGACATTAATAAAATCAAAACTTGATACAAAACGTTCAACAATTGGATAGCAATAATATTATGTCCAAATATCTTCACCACCGTCATAACGTAGACTAAAAATCCCGTCTGATAAGCCCATTTAGCAAAATAATCATTGTCATACTGATAAATGGCTTTGCCATCCAGTGCTTTCGGTGCCATTCTCCAAAACGCTTTAAAATCACTTACTTGTGTTTGGGGCACTAACTTTAACCACACCAACGCGACGACGGCAAATATTAATAATAAACTAATCAAAATCAATCGATTCAAGTTGGCATCATTATCTCGAATACGATATAAGCAGTACCCACCGGCACCGACAAAAATAATTGCACAAAGAAAAACCAGTACTGCTAATACTGGTTCAACTTTTAAATAATTGATTGTAAAGAAATGTCCCATCTGTACTAACACAACGGTCGTAAAGATAGCGAGGCATGTTAAAACAATTTTACTAATAATGCCTTGAAATTTACTTAGCATTTTATCCCTCTATATTTGCTAGTTTTTTACGGCTTCCTAAGAAACTGTGGAGTTTTTCAATACATGCGTTGATGCTTTCCATGCTTGCAGCATAACTAAAACGCAAATGTCCTTCTCCACCGATACCAAAGAAACTACCTGGTAGAATTGCCAAATGTTCTTCATCCAATAATTCATTAGCAAATTTAACGTCGTCTTGCTCGTAATCTTCAGGAATTTTTGCAAATAAGTAGAAAGCTCCGTCTGGAGTTGGACATTTAAAGCCCAACTCCTTTAAGCCTTCATACAAGGCGTCTCGTCTAACTTGATATTGCTCTTTCATTACCGCTGGATCATTGTAGCCATTCGTATACGCTTCAAGTGCCGCATATTGAGTAATTGAAGTGATGGAAGTTGTTGCTAATTCATGGATCTTATTGATCTGTGAAATGACCTCTGCTGGTCCACAGACAACTCCAAAACGCCAACCAGTCATGGCATGCGACTTAGACAACCCATTTAAAAGAATTGTCTGTTCTGGCAAAATGTTACCAAATGAAACATGTTTAAAACTATAAGTTAACTCACTATAAATCTCGTCACTAATTACAAAAACATCATGTTGTTTTAAAACATCTGCTAAAGCTTGTAATTCATCCTCAGTGTAACTAACCCCCGTAGGATTACTTGGATAATTGAGCAAGAAGATTTTAATACGTGGATTTGTTCTAAAAACTTCTGCTAAAGCCTCAGGCGTCACTTTGAAGCCTGTTTTTGATGTATCCAAGTAAACTGGTGCTGCACCATTAAAGTCCGCATCAGGGCCATAAATGGTAAATGAAGGTGATGGAATTAAAACTTCATCACCAGCTTGCAAAATTGCATTGAAGGCTGAGAAAACACCTTCAGTTACACCTGTTGTTGCTACGATCTGTGTCTCAGGATCATAATTCAGACCGTATTTATCGTGGAGATAATTGGCAACAGCACCTAAAAGCTCATGATCACCTTCAGGAACGGTGTAATGCGTGTGGTCATCTTCAATGGCTCTAATTGCAGCCTGTTTGATGTGTTCAGGAGTATGAAAGTTAGGTTCACCAACCGTCATATTAACAGCTCCTGGTATTTTCTTGGCCCGCGCATTGAACTTAAAGATCTCTTGTTGTTTTATCGCAACAACAGATGGTTTCATTAGGGAGATTAAATCACTTTTCACTGTTATACACCTCTTTTAGAAGATTACACATTCATTCTAACATACGACATTTTGTAAAAAAAAAGACATTCGAATAATTTGAATGTCCAAAATTGAGTTTCTTTTGGCCGCCTCCGAGAACGAACGATTTAGACTGCTGTGGGGACCGACCTGAGCCAAGGTCTCAGGTCTCGATTTTGAACTTCGCAAAAAACGCGAATTTCAAAACTCGTCCCGTGGTGTAAAGGGCTAAAGCCCTAACGCCACCTGCACTGCTGTCTGAATCGTTCGTTCTCTCCGGCTAATATATTTGTTATTTTCAATCAATTAACATCAATCACCAAAATTTATAAAAATAATTCAACTACTTAATGTCGAATACTGAGTATGGCAAACGACGCTTATGTGCAGTCTTCTTATACCAATTTTCAATAATTTCAGCATTTTCTGGGGCAATATCTTTGCCTTCAAGATAATCATCAATATCTTTATAAGAAACACCTAGAGCTTTTTCATCTGGCAAGCTAGGACGGTCTTCTTCTAAGTCGGCTGTTGGAGTCTTTTCATAAAGATTCTTTGGAGCGTCCAACTTGGCTAACATTGCCTTTCCTTGGCGTTTATCCAAACGGAATAACGGCGTTACATCGGCTGCCCCATCACCGTATTTTGTATAGAAACCGGTGATGTTTTCGGCTGCATGATCAGTTCCTACAACGACACCTTTGTTATCGCCGGCAATTGCATATTGAGCTATCATTCTTGTTCTAGCTTTGATATTTCCCTTGTTAAAATCAGAAATAGTTAGTCCGTTTGCTTCAACTGCTTTTACCATTGCATCAACACTTTCTTTGATATTGACACGAATGACTTTGTCAGCTTTCATCCAGTCAATGGCTTGCATACAATCAGATTCATCAGATTGTTCACCATAAGGCAAACGCACGGCGATAAATTGATAGGCGTCATCGCCTGTTTCTTCACGTAATTCAGTCATTGCCATTTCAGACAACTTTCCCGCCAAAGTCGAATCTTGACCACCAGAAATACCTAACACTAGTGTCTTCAAAAAGCTATGTTGTTTCAAGTATGTTTTGAGGAAATTGACGGAACGTCTAATCTCTTCTTCCGGATCAATTTCTGGCTTTGTGTGTTCAAATTCAATAATTTCTTTTTGCAATGGTCTCATTTTAGTCACCTAATCTAATATTGTTTACATCATTTCTAATTTTCTCAATATACTTCATCTTATGACTGTAAAGCTTTGAAGATAAGTCAACTGGATAAACTTGGGGGTTTAAAATACGTTTGTATTCGTCCCAAAGTGAATCAAGATTTTCAGCACAATATTTACGGATATCTTTAACATTTGGCAAGTCATAAACTAATTTACCGTTAGTAAAAATATCATGTAACATTGGCTTAGCTTGGAAGTCTTCCACGGTCTTATTGATATAAGTATATTGTGGGTGGAACATATAAAGTGAACTATGCTCTCTTGGATCTTCATTCCAGAAGGTTACATAGTCTCCTTCAGACTTATCATTTTTTTCATTATTAGTAATACGCCAAACTTGTTTTTTACCCGGTGTAGAAATCTTAGCGGCGTTACTTGAAAGCTTCAAAGTATCCATCATATTACCCTTGGCATCTTCAATACTTACAAGCTTGTAAACTGCACCTAGAGCTGGTTGATCAAAGGCTGTGATAACTTTTGTACCAATACCCCAGACATCGATTTTAGCATCTTGCATCTTCAAGTTAAGAACGGTTTTTTCATCCAAATCATTTGAAGCATAAATTTTGGCATTTGGAAAACCAGCTTCATCAAGTTGCTTTCTGACACGTTTAGAAATATACGCCATATCACCAGAGTCAATACGAACACCTAAGAAGTTGATCTTATCACCCATTTCACGGGCAACTTTGATGGCACTAGGCACACCACTCTTTAACGTATCGTATGTATCAACTAAAAAGACACAGTTCTTATGTGTTGTTGCGTAGGCCTTAAAAGCATCATATTCATTACGATATGTTTGTACCAAAGCATGCGCATGTGTTCCTGAAATAGGAATACCAAATAACTTACCAGCTAACACGTTACTTGTAGCATCGAAACCGGCAATATAAGCGGCACGTGTACCCCAAATAGCAGCGTCAACTTCTTGTGCACGGCGTGAACCAAATTCCATAACCGGATCATCCCCACAGACAGTCTTAATCCGAGCTGCCTTAGTAGCAATCAAGGTTTGGAAATTCACCATGTTTAAGATAGCTGTTTCAATCAATTGGCACTGTGCCAAAGGTCCTTCAACTTGAAGGATTGGTTCTTCATTGAAAACTAAATCACCCTCCAAGGCTGAACGAACAGTACAGCTAAATTGCATATCTTTTAACCAACGTAAAAATTCTTCATCGAATTCCCCATATTCACGTAAGTAATCGATATCTGAATCTGAAAAACTTAAATTCTTGAGATAATCAACGACATGTTCCAGCCCTGCAAAGACGGCAAAACCATTATCAAATGGCAAGCTTCTGAAGTAAACTTCAAAAACTGCACGGCGGTTGTGCATACCTTTCTTCCAGTATGTATACATCATATTTAATTCATAATAATCCGTATGCAAAGTCAAATCTTCATCTTGAAATTGAGTCATGATAACTCCCTTATAAATTTATATTAACAGCTAAAAATTGAAAAATGCCACCTCCGAATGCGAGAAATTTAGACTGCTGTGGGGACCGATTGGAGCCAAAGAACGGTCTCCAATCTCGATTTTGAACTTCGCACAAACCACGAATTTCAAAACTCGTCCCGTGGTGTAAGGGCTAAAGCCCTACCGCCACCTTCACTGCTGTCTAAATTTCTCGCACTCGGAGGCTAATATATTAGTTATATAATTTGATACAAATTTAATTTTCACTATTTAGAATAATAATCTCCACAAATTAAGTAAAACAAACTAGTCGGAGGAGCCGAAAAATAGTTGCTGGCCGTGAAAGTGGCGTTGGTGCTTTAGCACTTACACCACCGGGCGTGTTTGGAGACACGCGCTTTTTGCGTGGCTTCAAATCGAGCAGCGAGACCTTGGCTCGATGCGGTCCGCACAGCCAGTGACTATTTTTCGGCTCTGGAGACGGCAACTTTCAATCAATAGTTAACATTACGTATTTTACATTATTCCGCATTTATTGTCTTCGTATAACCGTCATTTACTTTTCTTGCTAATTGTTCGATCGAATAGTTATCTCTGACCTCTTGATAAAGTGCCAAACCTTTCTGATCAAGGTTGCCATCACGCCACATTGAGTGGGCATCAGTCAGAGCTTTGATCAACCCTTGTTCATCACCTGAATCGACTAGCCAACCAGTATCATCATTGATAATTTTATCGGTAGCCCCGACGTTTGTTGCAATAACTGGTTTACCATAAGCAGCTGATTCAAGATAAACGGTTGGTAAACTTTCTGACTTAGATGTCAAAACGGATACGTCACATTCTTGGTAGTAATCACCGGTATTCTCGCGAAAACCAACGAAATCAACTTTATCTTTAATACCTAGTTCTTTAGCTAAATCACGCAAATCATCCATCAACGGACCATCGCCAACCAACGTTAAGCGATAATTAAATTTAACTTTACTCAAAGCTTCTAGTAATAGTCGATGATTCTTGACCTCAACTAATCGTGCCACTTCCAGCAAGTTGAATGCAGGTTGACGAGTAAATCTAGGATTGATGCCAGAAAAATCAATCGCATTGAAAACTTCAAATGTTTTACTTGATCTGATATTCAATGATTCAAAATATTCTTCCAAATCTGGGTTCATGTAGAAAAGTGAATCAGCTCTCTTTAGAGCGTGTAGATTTAATTTGAGCATAACTTTACCTTTGAGGCCCGAAAAGTCGATACGGGGGTCAGAATGGACTGTTATGACCCATTTAGCATTGATTTTCTTTCTGATCAAAGACACGATATAGTTAGCACGAGGTCCATGTGTATGTACAATATCGAAATTATTATTATTAATATATTTTGTTAATGGTTTTAGGATCGATAAGTCAAAGCGTTGCTTTTGTTCCATTACAGAAACACTTAAGCCATTTTCACGCGCCATTTTGGAAACTGGACCTTCTTGAAAAGTTAATAACGTACTCTTCTCGCCAATCAGTTTTTGACCCTTCATCAGGTTAACAATATATGTACGTGCTCCACCGTCTTCATTACCGGCATTAATATGTAAAACCCTCATTTAGACACCTCTCAAATTAATCTTTCTCGTGTATAATAATACATTAAAGGAGAACGCCATGCACAAAAATAGAGTAAATATTTTAGGTACAGAGTTTGATAATCTCACAACAAAACAATTTCATAAATACTTAGACGACGATCTGGATGTAAATGCAAACAGATTTATCGTAACACCTAATCCCGAAATTGTTCTTTCAGCAAGAAAAGATACCAATTTTTCAGAAATTGTCAATAATGCTGACTACGTAATTCCTGATGGAATTGGGATCATCAAAGGAGCCAAGAGTCTAGGTACTCCGCTACCTGAACGTATCACTGGATTCGATACTTTACAATATTTAGTCGAAACAGCTAACCGCAAACTATTAAAAGTTTATCTACTTGGTTCTAAGCCTGAAGTAATTCAAGCTAGTGCCGATAAAATTAAAAAAGACTATCCTCAAATCGATCTTGTTGGCTATCACGATGGATATTTCAAAGATGAAACAGACATCGTCAACGAAATTGCCGAAAAGAAACCTAACATCATCTTCGTTGCTCTAGGCTCCCCTAAGCAAGAAATTTTTATCAACAAGTATCGTAATAAAGCTGATGCCATTTGGATCGGTGTTGGTGGTAGTTTTGATGTCTTCTCGGGAACTAAACAACGTGCCCCTAAGATTTTTCAAAAACTTAACTTGGAATGGTTCTATCGCCTAATTAAAGAACCTACACGTTTTGGTCGAATGCTTGCGATTCCTAAATATATGCGTTTAATTAAAAAAGAAAAAAAGAATCATTCATAAGCTTTGCCGCCTACAGGAGCCAGAAAATTAGGTCGCTGTGGGGACCGCTTGGAGCCAAGGTCTCCAAGCTCGATTTTGAACTTCGCAAAGTACGCGAATTTCAAAACTCGTCCCGTGGTGTAAGCACTAAAGTGCTAACGCCACCTTCACAGCGTCCTGATTTCATTGCTCCTTCCGGCTAGTTTATTCGTTGTTTTGAATAAATTTTGAACACTCTTTCGTTATAACGACAAAAAAACTAGCAATCCCAACGGATTACTAGTTTTTTTAGTACACTTTTAATCTTCCACATCAATTGTATATGGATTTTGGTTTGTTCTAAGGAAAATTCTTGCGTTCAACATCGCATAACTCAAGATTGAAACGAAGTAAATACTTACTGATGGTGCTTCAATAACGTGTCCTGTCATTAAAGCCATTCCAAATCCTAACGCTACACTGGCAACGAGCATTGCCCATTTAAACGACCACATATCCTTGAATTTTCTAAGGAAAGTTCCGATTAGATAAATCAAGCAATATAGTAATGGTGCTAAGTAAATGATTGTGCCGAGGAATCCAAATTGGAAGAAGATATCAATATAATCCATTTCAACCAATTTAGCTTTCTTCTCACTCTTAAACTTTGTAGCATATCCCATACCAAAGATTTTTTGAGCTGGGGTTGCTTTCTTAAAGTTATTAGCGGCATTTTCAAAGTACACTGTTCGACCACTCAACAAGTATGAAACGGTTTTATTAGTTTCAACGTATTTCTTTTGGTCTTTAGTGATACCTTTTTTCGTCTTAGCTTGTTTCTTCTTGTACTTGATCATATCACTATGCAATTCGGCTGTTCTTGATACGGCCATAGCTGGATATGCTGCAAAAACTCCACCTAAGGTCAAACCTAATAGCACTACAATTCCGGCGTTAAATTTACGTCTGCTACTGTCTTGGAAGAAGTGGATCACAGCAGCTAAAATTGCCATACATGTACCAAAGAGAATTGCTAATAGTGATCCTTTTGTACCAATCAACAAGGCGGCATAGATTGCTAAAATAATTGTCAGCCAATAATAAATTCTTGACCAATTGCTAATTTTTTTCAATGCGTACCAAACCATGATTGGAAAGGCAATTGAAACAATCGCACTCAACTCATTAGCAGCGTAGAACCAGCCACTTTCACCTAGCTTATAGTAAGCATATGAACTGAAACTTGTGTTAGTAAAATGAGCGATAATCATGATAATACTGATGATATTCACAGCATAAAAAATTACTTTTGGGAAGAAGCGGTTGATGATTCGATCCTCAGCCAATTCTTCAAAGGCATAAAAGTATCCTAGCAACATGATTGGATAGTACACACTTTTTGCCAAAGTTGTTAATTCTAGCGATGGTATAAATAATTCTTTTTGTTTGTAATTTACAATTAAACTAATCACCGAAACTATTCCTAAAACTACGAAATACGCGATGACTCGAAACCCATGTTTATTATCCCTATTAAGTATCAAGAACATCAGAATATAAAATACAGTCACAGCCATCACAGCCATGCGTATCAAAACCCCGAAGGTAATATTAATATGTGCTTGAGCCATCAGTCCGGTAACAGCATCTAATACAGGTTGAAAAACAATATATAGCATCAAGAAGATACTGTACTTTTTTATAAAGCTTTGCATAAGTGACTCCCAGTTAAAAATTTAAAAAACATATCAGGTTATATCTTACCTTAAAACGAATTTGAAAGAAATTAAATATCTATTATTTTCACAACATCCTAACAATAACAAAATGCTTTTAAATCCTTCAAATTTAAAAATTATCTCTCTAAGTAAAATTCAAACCGATCTCCGGCATATTGTGAACGAACGTATTCGAAAGGTCGATCATCGTCTAATGTTGTAACTTGACGAACCCTCAAAATAGCCGAGCCACGTTTTACGTTTAAGAAATTAGCAATCTTTTCGGATGCTAAAATAGCTGAAACAGTTTGTGTAGCGTCACCTAATTTTAAACCAGCTTTATCCTCAAGTGCCTTATATAGTGAAGACGTGATGTCTTTTTTATTTAGGCTATTAACAATTTCAATTGGAATAGTCGCAACTTCAAAACAAATTGGTTGCTTATCAGCATAACGAATTCTTTCCATTCGTAAAACTTGATCGCCATTTTTAAGTTTCAACTTTTCAATTTCACTAATTGAAGGGTCGGCAACATGATAAGAAACAGTCTTACTAGAAGGCTTCTTCCCTTGGCTTTCGGTGATTTCAGTAAAACTGGTCGTACCTGACATCTTCTCTTGAACCTTGCTACTAGCAACATAAGTTCCTGAACCAACTTGACGTTGTAAAATTCCCTCATCTACAAGTGTTTGAATAGCTTGGCGAAGCGTCATCCGACTAACATCAAAATCTTGAGAGAGTTGTCTCTCTGATGGAATACGTTCCCCCACAGCCCACTTGCCAGATTCAATTTCTTTTCTAATTTCATTATGAATTTGTATATATACTGGTACCTTCATTATCATGGACTCCTTTACGAGCATTACTTCTGTTAATTATACCGTATTTCGCTAAAAAATTAAGAATTGGTCTAAAAAACTAGAAAAAAATAAAAAGGCAAAATTCAAAGTATGAATTTTGCCTTTTTAAGTTATTGGGTTAGCTGGATTCGAACCAGCGCATGACGGGATCAAAACCCGTTGCCTTACCACTTGGCTATAACCCAATTAATGGAGGGGAGTGGATTCGAACCACCGAACCCGAAGGAGCGGATTTACAGTCCGCCGCGTTTAGCCAGACTTCGCTACCCCTCCATGTGTTTAACACATGTCTCATTCGACTTAAATAATATTACCGAAAATCTATAATCATTTCAAGTGATTTTTTATATTTTTTTGAAAAAGTGTTGCTAAAGATGCCGTCTCCAGAATCAAGAAATGGTTGCTGGCTATGCGGACCGGCATGAGTCAAGGTCTCATGCCTCGGTTTGAAGCCTCGCAAAAACCGCGAGTCTCCAAACACGCCCGGTGCTGTAAGTACGGAAAATCACCGTACTAACACCACTTTCACAGCCAGCAACCATTTCTTGATTCTTCCGACTAATGTCTGTTTTACGAATATAATTGCCATCCAATAAATTATTAGAATTGACCAATAAGACTCAACTAACGTCAAGCACACTATTCATATAAGACAAAATTGACCAATTTAAAACAACACCTTTCTATAAACTAACCTCATAAAATTAAACACTATTACAATATATTAACTACTGGGAATCAACGAATAAACCAGCCGGAAGGAGCAAGAAATTTTGGTCGCTGTGCAGGTGGCGTTATGGCTTTAGCCATTACACCACGGGACGACTTTTGAGACTTACGGTTTTCAGTAAGGCTCAAAATCGAGATTCGAGACCGCCTTTCGGCTCGAATCGGTCCCCATAGCGACCAAAAATTTCTTGCTCCTGGAGGCGGAATCCATCAAAAAAGCCGCAGCATCAAAGCTACGGCTTGGTTTAAATTATATTTTAGTTAACACCCTTCATCATCTTCTTGATCCAAGGAACACATAGAATCAATAAGACAGCTGCAACTAATGTAACGATACCTGTAATACCAAAGAACATCATTTCATTTTTAGGATCACCAGGTACGAATAGTTTAACAATTTGAGCATTAGCAGCTTGACCAGCTGAATCAGCTAGGAACCACATACTCATCATTTGACCAGAGAAAGCCTTTGGAGCCAATTTAGTTGTGGCTGACAATCCAACTGGAGAAATCAACATTTCACCAATTTCGATAATACCCCAACTTAGAACTAGCCAAAGTGGACTAACTTTTCCGCTACCACTTAGACCCATCAATGGAATAATCAAGACAAAGTATGAAATAGCTGTAGCAACTAATCCCAGCCAAAACTTAGATGGTGATGATGGTTGACGCTTGCCCAATTTGATCCATAGCCAAGCAAAGAATGGTGTATAGATAATGATAAAGAATGGGTTAAGCATTTGGAATTGTGGTGCTGATAAATGTAATCCAGCAAAGTTTAGTTGTGTTTGTTCAGCAGCAAACAATGCCAAGACAACAGAACCTTGTTCTTCAATTGCCCAGAAAATCATTGCAGCGATGAACAATGGAATATAAGCGAAAACACGTGATCTTTCAATTTTAGTAACTTTCTTACTTGTTAGCATCATAATGAAGTAACCAACAGGTAAACCAATACCTAAGATACTGATAATTGTAATAACGTTATCAATTGTAAAGGCATGTGCAAAAATCAACGCAGCTACAATGACCGCAATAACTACAACAACGATGGCAACTCGTTTATAGAAGCGTCCACGTTCTTCGTCTGTGATAGGATCTGGGGCATGTAAACTTGATTCTGGCAAGTACTTACGTCCATCCCACCAATAAACAATCAATCCGATAAACATACCGATAGCAGCTAATGAGAAACCAGCGTGGAAATTAAAGGCATTACTCATACTGTTAACAGCTTGTGGTGCAAATAGGGAACCTAAGTTGATACCCATAACGTAAATACTGAAACCAGAATCACGTCTTGGGTCTCCTTCTGAATACAATCCACCAACCATTTCGGATACGTTTGGCTTCAAGAGTCCAGTACCAATAACAATAAGTCCAATAGATAGGAATAATCCTGTTTCACCAATTGGGAATGATAGTACGATATGACCAAGCATGATCAACACACCACCCCAGAAAACAGTTCTTCTGGCTCCCAATAATCTATCACTGATAAATCCACCTAGCACACTTGACATGTAAACTAGTGAACCATAAATTGACATAATTGAAGCGGCTGTAGTACGGTCCATCCCTAGACCGCCCTTTGTTACCGCATAGTACATGTAGAACAGCAAAATGGCACGCATACCATAATAACTGAATCTTTCCCAGAACTCAGTTAGAAATAATGTACGCAAGCCTGTCGGTTGTCCGAAGAAACCTCGATCTTTTTCTCGTCCATTAAAAAATTCTCCTCACATTACACAATGAATGTATTAATATTAAACTTTCAAATTCTTTATGTCAAAACCTTTTTAATAAAACACCGCTATCCCTTGTATATCAACAAAAAAAAATAAGAGCCATTTAATATAGGCTCTTATTTTTTTAAGTTTTTATAATTTATGGAGGGCCGCCTCCAGGTTCAAGCAACGAATCCCGCAATGGGACCGCCTGGAGCCAAGGTCTCCAGGCTCGGTTTTGAACTTCGCAAAAAACGCGAATTTCAAAACACGTCCTGTACTGTAAGGACTAAAGTCCTAACAGTACCGTCACTGCGGGATTCATTGCTTGAACCTTCCGGATAGTTTAACTATGTTGGTTATTGTTTTGATAACTGACAATTAATTTTAATGATGATTGTCAAAATGAATGAAGGAATCAACGTAACTTTAAAAATCAAAATTATTTAATCTTCTAAGACTCTGAACCAACTAACCAGTGATATATATGCAGTTAACACTAAAATACAACGAATACAATAGCCGGAAGGAACAAGAAATTTTGGTCGCTGTGCAGGTGGCGTTATGGCTTCAGCCATTACACCACGGGACGACTTTTGAAACTCGCGTACTCTGCGAGGTTCAAAATCGAGGTTGGAGACCTTGGCTCCAACCGGTCCCCATAGCGACCAAAATTTCTTGTTCCTGGAGGCGGAACCCCTTTTTAATGCTTAAACGCCATTGTAGCTTCAACGGCATCTTTCCAACCAGCATATAGATCTTGACGAACGGAATCTTCCATTTTTGGTTGGTATAGTTTTCCTGTTTGATAATTCTTTTTTATATCATCTAAATCTTTCCAGAATCCTACTCCTAAACCGGCTAAGAATGCTACTCCTAATGAAGTTGTCTCTAATTCAGATGATCTTTGCAATTCAATTCCCAAAATATCGGTTTGAAATTGCATTAAGTAATCATTGGCTGATGCTGCTCCATCGACTTTTAAAACTTCAATTGGCATTTTAGCGTCTGAACTCATTGTTTCAATAATATCTTTAGTTTGATAAGCAATTGCTTGTAGGGTTGCTTTGATCAAATCTTTATCTGTGGTTCCTCGGGTAATGCCAAAGATTGTTCCGTGTGCTTTGTTATCCCAATAAGGTGCTCCTAATCCGGCAAAGGCTGGTACAACGTAGACTTCATTTTGACTGGCTGATTCTAAAGCAGCTGCTGATGTTTCTGGGGTACTGTTAACTAAGCGCATGTCGTCTCGCAACCACTGTAAAGCAGCTCCAGCGATGAAAACACTACCTTCTAAGGCGTACTTAACTTGACCATTAAGGTCATATGCAATTGTCGTCAACAAATTATTATCTGACAAGGCTGGTTTATCACCTGTATTCATAACAGCAAAGGCACCGGTACCATAAGTATTTTTGACCATACCTTTTTCAAAAGCCATCTGTCCGAACAAAGAAGCTTGTTGTGAACCGGTCATCCCAGTAATTGGAATTTCTGAACCATAAAATTGATAATTCTTTGTTACACCAAAATGTTCTGAATTTGATTTAACTTCTGGCAACATCGCCTTAGGGATATTAAATAGTTTTAATAAATCATCATCCCATTGCAAAGTATTGATATTGTAAAGCATCGTTCGACTAGCATTAGCACAATCGGTCGCAAATGCTTCACCATCAGTTAACTTCCAAAGTAACCACGTATTAACTGTTCCAAACAATAATTCGCCTTTTTCAGCTCGTTCTTGGGCACCTTCAACGTGATTTAAGATCCACCGAATCTTGGTAGCGGAAAAATATGGACTAATAATCAAGCCAGTTTTTTGATGAATTTCTTCTTTATAACCATTTTTGATTAAATCATTAGCCAAATTAGAGGTTTGACGACTTTGCCAAACAATTGCGTTATAGATTGGCAAACCAGTTTTTTTATCCCAAACAATCGTTGTTTCTCGCTGGTTGGCAATTCCAATGGCTTTGATTTGTTGCGGCTTAATCCCGGAATCAATCAAAGCAGTAGCAATTGTCGTTTGTACAGCATTCCACAATTCATTTGGATCGTGCTCGACCCAGCCTGGATTAGGTAGAATTTGTTTAATTGGATGCCTAGCTGTAGTTATCTTCTTACCACTGTGATCAAAGATAATTGCTCGAGCCGTCGTGGTTCCTTCATCAATTGCTAAAATATAATCTTTTTCCATAATTAACTCCCACACACCAAAAAAGGCGACAATCGCCTTTTACTTTCTTGCTTTGTGTTTAAATTTTCTTGTTGCACTGACAGCGTCTTGCCAACCTTCATAAAGATAATCAGCATGCTTAGGATCCATTTCAGGGTCAAAGGTTGCCCCAGTTGCATATTGTTTCTTAATATCATCTAGGTTATCCCAATACCCCACTGCTAGTCCAGCTAAAAATGCAGCACCTAATGCCGTTGTCTCCAAATCTTTGGCCCGTTGGACTGGAGTTTGTAAAATATCAGCTTGGAATTGCATCAGGTATCTATTATTAGCTGCACCACCGTCAACTTTCAAAGTTGGAATATCAATACCAGTGTCACGTTTCATCGTTTCCAAAACATCCCGTGACTGATAAGCCAAAGATTGTAACGTAGCTTTGATGAAATCGTCTCTAGTTGTTCCACGCGTGAGTCCAAAGACCGCTCCACGAGCATCAGCATCCCAATAAGGTGCTCCTAATCCAGTAAAAGCAGGTACAACATAAACTTCATCGTCATCATTTGAGGCCAAAGCGGCCTCTTCTGATTCTGGTGCTGTATCAACTAAGCGCATCGCATCACGCAACCATTGAATAGCTGAACCGGCAACGAAAATACTTCCTTCTAAAGCGTAGTAAACTTTGCCATTGATTCCATAACCAATTGTCGTCAATAAATTATTATCAGACAATTGTGGTTTCTCACCAGTGTTCATAACAATGAAGGCACCGGTTCCATAAGTATTCTTAACCATACCAGGTTCAAAAGCCATTTGACCAAAAAGTGCCGCCTGCTGATCACCAATCATACCGGCAATAGGAACTTCTGAGCCATAGAAATGATAGCCCTTAGTTTTAGCATAGACTTCTGAATTAGGACGAACTTCTGGCAACATTGCCTTAGGAATATTCAAAGCTTTCAAAATATCATCGTCCCACTTCAAATCGTGGATATTGAATAACATCGTCCGACTAGCATTGGAATAGTCAGTGACATGGGCTGCCCCACCAGAAAGTTTCCAAAGCAGCCATGTATCAATCGTACCGAAGAGCAATTCACCCTTTTCAGCTCGTTCTTGGGCACCGTCAACTCGATCCAAGATCCAACGAATCTTAGTAGCTGAAAAATAAGGGTCAATTAACAGCCCCGTTTTTTCATGAATCATCTTACCGTAGCCATCTTTTTCCAATTTAGCCGCAATATCAGATGTCTGACGACTTTGCCAAACAATCGCGTTATAAATTGGTAGGCCAGTATTTTTATCCCAGATAATCGTCGTCTCACGCTGATTAGTGATTCCGATACCCTTAATTTGGGTTGGTTTAATGCCAGATTCAATAAAGACCGTTGCAATAGTTGATTGAACAGCATTCCAAATCTCGTTAGCGTCGTGTTCGACCCAACCAGGTTCAGGAAAATGTTGAGTAAATTCACGTTGAGCATCAGCTATCTTAGAGCCCTTTTGGTCAAAAATAATTGCTCGAGTACTAGTTGTACCTTCATCAATTGCCATAATATATTCACTTGACATCATTTCACCTCATTATTAATGTAAACGTTTCATACCAAAATATTATAACATTTAGTTAGTTTTGGAAACTAATATCATAATCATTTCTAAAATCTTGTCTTTTGGTTCATTTTAATTAAGATTTATGTTTTGTATTTTAATTTTCAATCACAAATAAACTAGGATACGCCGTCTCCAGATTCGGACAGTGGTCACTGGCGGTGCGGAACGGTCCGAGCCACGGTCTCGAACCTCGATTTAAGCCTTGCAAGTTCGGCAAGTCTTAAATGCGCCCGGTGCTGTAAGAACGACAAAAGCGGTCGTCCTAACACCACTTTCACTGCCAGTAACCACTGTCCGAATCTTCCGACTAGTTCTTTATTAACTCAAAAATGGCTTGAGGCCTCAAATATTTTTTATCGTTTTGATAGAATTCTGGAACAACCACGCACTTAAAATATTTATCCGTATCAGAATAGATTCTTATCAGACTAATTTGAAAACACACCCTAGCCGGAAGGAGTAAGAAATTTTGGTCGCTGTGAAGGTGGCGTTGGCACTTCAGCGCTTACGCCACGGGACGACTTTTGAGACTTGCGGTTCTCAGCAAGGCTCAAAATCGAGTCTGGAGACCTTGGCTCCAGACGGTCCCCATAGCGACCAAAATTTCTTACTCCTGGAAGCGGAAACTAACAATCAACCTCTTTTCCGTCTAAAATACTCAAATCCCGCAAACAAACACATTGAAACTACTGAAACTATCCAACCTAATTTTAAGCCTGGAACTTGATAATCCAAAACTACTTTATGTTTGCCTGCATCTAAATTGATTGCCATTAAATTATCTACTACTTTATGTAATTTAACTTTCTTGCCATCAACTTTGGCGCTCCAGCCATCATCGTACGGAATGCTTAACAATAATGGTGAATCTACGGGCACCTTGATGGTTCCTCTCACCGTATCGTGATTCAAATTGGAAGTTATTTTTAATGAATTTTTTCTAAATTGTTGTAATGATTCAAGAAAAGCTTTTTGATCCAATGATTGAAAATATTCAGGATTTAAATCTAATGACTTATCAGTCAAAATTTTCACTTCAACTTTTTTATTATTCCTAAAATGCCCTAAACGCAAAGTGGCTGCACTATAAACATTCATCGAGCTAGTCTTGACTCGTTTACCATTAACATAAATTTTAGCTTTATCATAGTTCATTGGTGAAACGTAAAAATACATTGGACCACTGGCTCTAGTTGTCAATTGATACGTATACATCGTTTTATTTTTGACATTTATTTGTTGCATGCTATTAACTAAAGCATTTTTCAAATACTCATAACTATTACCATTCAACGCTTGCCAGAGGCGGTCTTGATTATCTAAAGCCCGTTTGGAATACATTTTAAATCCATACACGTCAGAGTCAACTAAAAATCCGAGCGTTGGCGCATTGTAGTTTTCTTCAACGTAATAGTGATTATCCCACTGCCGAACACGATAATAGACTCCCAGTAAGGCATTAGTTAAGTTGGTTCCCCCAAAGTAACTAATTCGTCGAACATTGAGACTATAATAACCAAAATTATGCATCATGGTCAGAGTATCTTGATTCAAAGTTGAGCTATAAAGACTGACACCATTAATATTGAACAAAATCGGATCATTATAGTTATTATATTTTTCCGGAAAAGCTTTATTCAATCCCGACTTTGAAACAATAATTCGATGACCTAGATGACTACGATTTTTAACATTTTTTAAAATATTGTCTTCTTTAGCAAACTCTTCCCGATAAACTAACTGATCGCCAAACCTTGCCGTACTAATAACCGAATTAAAATTAGCTATCACTTCAAAAACAATCATCAAAATGGCTAATTTCAAAAACTTTTGATTCCGATTGAACGCTAATAAAATCAAGCCCGAGATGATAATACAAGTAATACTCAACCAAAAATAACGTCCATCATAGCGATTATCAGGTTTTCCAAAGCCTAACTCTTCAATGATTTTTGGCAACAACCACTCTGTCGAATAACCAATACAAACCAAAATCCCTGCTAAACAAGTACTTTCAACAATCGTCCCCGTATCATGAAAAACGCCATTATCAAAGGCCTTGTAAGCAATAAAAATACAGGCAAAAGAAAAAATAAAACTATTTCGAAAAGGAAATCCAGCTGGGTTTTGAAACATATGCCAAACGGTATTAAACGTTGTAACAAACATACTGATCAATAAGGTGCCAATTAGTAAGGTTGAATACCACTTATCCCTATTTGAAATACGATCACTGACAAAGAACGCCAAGACTAAAATCAAAATTGTTGAAGTCATGAAAACTGACGGACCATGCTCCAAACGTTGGTCAAAAGTATTGCCGCCGATGCCTAATTCCGTCAGAGCCTCTAAGCCAAAACGAGCCGAGGGTAAATAGTTCAGCACATCAAAAGAGGTTTTAGCAGTTTTCAACATTCCGACTAAAGTTGGCACCAGAACAACTGCTGAACTGAAGCCGGCTAAAATCGACGTTACTAAATAATCCCGAATCACACGCCATTTACCCTTAGTTTGAAAGAGATTATTTTCCAATCCCAGATAAATAAAGAAGCAAAGTGAAAAAATACAGAGCATATAACCTAAATAATAATTAAAAATAATTGCTAAAAGAATAGAAAAATAATACAGAATATATTTTTGCTCTTTAATTACATGCATCACGCCGACTGCTACTAACGGCAACATAATCAGCGCATCAAGCCACATCAGATCATAAAAATACGACGCCACAAATCCACAAAAACTGTAGGCAATCGTAAACATATAATTAGCCATACCGTCTTTTTGAAAATATGACTTCAAGAAATATGCCATCGAAAGACCCATTGTGGAAATTTTCAACATAATAATTATATTTGCAGCAGCCGGTACCCCTTTGGGACTTAATAGTACTAGCAATAAATTAAATGGTGACAACAAATAATAACTAATGACTGGGAAAAAGTTATCTCCCAACGATTGACTAAATAAATATAAATGAAAGTTTCCCGAAACCAATTGTCGTCTCAGTTCCGTCAAAAAAGTTAAGTACTGTGTACCTAAATCACTACTCAAAAAATTATTACTACCAAACGGGACCAATCCAGAATAAGCAAAAACAATAGAAATAATTAATAAATTAAGAAAAAACGCACCAAAATAATACTGGACATTACGTTTTGACATTTGCTCAAGATCTCCTTGTCCACTGCCGTTTCACTAGCTTTAACTTTAACGGCTCAGATTTAATTATAAAAAAAGTCTACGTGTTAGCTTATTAAAATGATATGAGATAAATACCAAAAAAGCAAAAGAAACACGACAAAAAAGGCTTGCTTACGCAAGCCTTTTAGCATATTTACTTTCATATTATTTACCTCAAATCAATTGATATTTGTTTTATTTTGAATGTGAATGTTTTACTTATTGTATTTTTGTTTGTAGTGAATTAGTTCAAAAACTTCTTTTCGTTGTGACTTCTAATCATTTTAGTGCACGCAGCTGCTAAAACAGATACACCCGTTAATACGAGAATTGGATGTTTTTTCATATACTTCACCTCGTTTTTGGAATAGCCATATTTGACTATGTATACATAGTAACGAGAGTTTATGAAATTGGTTGTAGAAAAGTTTGAATTTAATGTGAATTTTTTTTTGCCGTCTCCAGAGCTGAAACATCGGCAACCTGCTGTGCGGACCGACCTGAGCCAAGATCTCAGGTCTCGGTTTGAAGCCTTGCAAGCAAGTTTCCAAACACGCCCGATGGTGTAAGAGCTAAAGCTCTAACGCCACTTTCACAGCGGGTTGCCGATGTTTCAGCTCCTCCGACTAATGCTTTCATTTTAAGATGGTAATTGCTTGATGATAATCGATTTTTTGACTATATCTTTTAACTATCTTTTAACTAAAGGATAAAAATTTCAAAATAAACTTTAAGATACTCTAGTTTTTCAAGGTGTAAAAATATCAACTACTTTATACTTCACATTTTACATAAAAACCAACGAATAAACTAGTCGGAAGGAGCAATGAAATTAGGTCGCTGTGCAGGTGGTGTAATGGCTTCAGCCATTACACCACGGGACGACTTTTGAACCTCGCACACTTTGCGAGGTTCAAAAGCGAGATTCGAGACCGCCTTTCGGCTCGAATCGGTCCCCATAGCGACCTAATTCCATTGCTCCTGGAGGCGGAACCCAAAATAAAGCCAGCAATCCCAAAACAGGAATTACTGGCTTTATTATTTATATAATATTTTCGATATCAGGGAGTGTTTCTATTCAGCTACTTTAGAATCTGCTTTTTCTACAGCAGCACCAGCAAGGGCACTGACGTAGTTAACTGGTTTATCAAAGTTTGGTTGGAACAAGAAGTCTACCATCGATAATTCATCAATCGTAACTTTCTTTTGAATAGCTAGTGACAACAAGTTAGCTGATTGCGATACATCATACATACTTGTCAAAGCGCCACCTAGAACCACTCTTGTTTCTGGGTCCCAAACTAGATTCATCAAAACAGGTGTTGTTGTTAGCATAAATTCAGGACGATAGTTGTCTTCAAGTGAAACTGTCTCAACATTCTTGCCTAGAACTTCAGCATGATCTTTGGTCAAACCACTAGCAGCATATGTTCTGCCAAACAATTCAACGGCTGAACTTGCTTGTGTGCCCATATATTCAGCAGTATCTTTTTCAATATTCTTACCAACCAAAATACCTTGACGAACTGAGTTAGTTGCTAAAGGAATATATTGGTTGTCATTTGTTGGATTGTAGTGAACTGATGCTGCATCACCGGCTGAGAAGACATCTGGGATACTTGTGTGCATATACTTATCAACAATCAAAGCGCCATTTGGTAGTGTTTCAAATTTATCAGCAAACATCTTTGTATTAGGACGGAAGCCGACGCACATAACAGCAATATCTGCTTCATAAGTATTCTTATCAGTCTTAACAATGACACTGTGATCAGTTTCTTCAAATGATTCAACTTTTTCACCCATGCCCAATGTAACGCCGTTATCAATGTAATCTTTTTCGGCAACGGCTGACATATTAGGGTCAAAATTCTTAGCCAAAACATGTGGTAATGCATCAATTAAAGTAGTTTCCTTGCCAAGAGTTGCGTAACCTTCTGCCAATTCAGCACCGATATATCCGGCACCAATAACGATAGCACTCTTAACGTCTTTAGCATTTTCCTTCAATTCTTTAGCATTAGTCCAGTTCTTGCAAAGCATTACACGACTTGAGTCGATTCCAGGAATTGGAGGAACAACTGGAGCAGAACCAGTCGTAATAACCAATTTGTCATATGGTTGTTCGAAAGTTTCCCCGTTTACTAAATTCTTAACAGCTAATTTTTTATTATCAAAATCAATATTTGTAACATCGTGTTGCATGTGCATATGAGCGCCCATCTCAGTCAAGGCTTCAGGACTTGCATAGAACATCTTATTAGGATCTGAAACACGATCACTAACCCAAAGTGCAATCCCACATGATAAGAATGAAAGATTATCATTGCGTTCGAAAACAGAAACTTCCCAATCAGGATGTTCCTTCAAGATGTTCATTGCGGAGAATGTTCCGGCATGAGTACAACCTACAATACTTACTTTCATAATAAAAACCACCCTTTTTTTATTTATTATAGTTAACATCCTACCATAATTAAAGCGCTTACACGATATTTAAAAAAACATATCAACATTATAAATATTTAGAATGTTTTCCATAATATTTACTATTTAAACCACATTTCCTAGCCTTGTGAGTATTATTTTTGCCCTAGGTCGAGAAAAACAGCTTACTGTTATAGTCTCACAAAATATAATAAATATTCTGTTAAAAATAAATAAATATTTTTTCTAAAAATGAATTTAACTGTTTAAACACATGTGGTATATTATATATGTGAAAGAGGTACAGATATGATCAATACAATTCCTTCCTTTTTTAACTCTTAATGAAGGTTGCGATACACATCCTCATATCGTCGACCTGACATAACTTGCTATTAAGTGAGAGTTGCCCCCTCAATCAATCCTCACTTAACAGTATTATCCCATTACAATAATAATTTACTTTGAATGCTTTCGTTTAGTTAACAAATCCCTCTCTATTTGACAAATATGGAAACCTCACAAGCATTCATATCTCACCTCCGACACTACTGGTAATGCCGCTACACATTTTTGTAGCAAAAAAACAAGCCCATCCCCCCAAGATGAGCTGTTTTTTTTTGCCTTTTTTTTGGGGGGGTAAATATGCCGCATCTGATAGCACGGGACTTTTGTCTGCTGTGGGACCGTCTTGAGCCAAGGTCTCAAGACTCGATTTTGAGTAAGTGCTAAAGCACTAACTCAACTTTCACTGCTGACAAAGTCCCGTGCTATCAGATGCTAGTTTATTTGGGTTTTGGAGTGTTGATTTAACACTGCAGTTTCATTTCTCGCTAAATAAAAAAAGGTTATCTCTATAAACTAATTAATTTTTCTCAAGATTACTGCATTTTAAAATAATGGTTTTCTTTTTTTACAAGCTACTAAAAGGACAAAAATATAACGGCAACCAATCATCCCCCAAAAAACCTAAGCCGGAGGTGGTGAGAAATCAAGGCAGCAGTGAAGGTGGCGTTGGAGCTTTAGCTCCTACACCACGGGACGACTTTTGAAATTCGCGTACCTTGCGAAGTTCAAAAGCGAGATTCGAGACCGCCCTTCGGCTCGAATCGGTCCCCACAGCAGCCTTGACTTCTCACCACCTCCGGCGGCCTCACAAAAAAGAACACCATATTTATAAAAAATATTTTTCTTATTATGAATTAAGATGTTTAAACACATATGCTATATTATTAACTGTGAAAGGGGTACAGATATGACAAATGCCTTCCTTCCTTTTAACTCTTAATGAAGGTCGCGATACATCCTCATATCGTTACCAGAAGTTTTAATCGCATTCTGAAACGAGATTGCCCCCCTCAATCAATTTCGTTTCACCCCCTCAAATGCGTTATCCCATTACAATAATTTACTTTGAATGCTTTTTAATTAATAAATCCCTCTCTATTTGACAAACATGGAAACCCACAAGCATTCATATCTTATCCCTGACACTACTGGTAATGCCACTACACATATTGTAGTAAAAAACAAACCCGTCCTCCTCAAACGGGTTTGTTTTTTTGTCTAATTTTTACGAATTTATTCGAATAAAAAAACACAAGTGTGGAATAAAACATGGTCAACTTTCAAGCATTACGACAAATAGAGAGTGTGACAAAACATGGTCAACTTTCGAGCATTAAACCAAACAAGACCTGTAATCCGATTTTGGATTACAGGTCTTGTTTGGTTTAAGCGGAAAAAGCTATGTTTTGTTACACGTTTAACGATATTGGTAGTTTTGTCCTAATACTTAATGTTTGGATGCGCTAGTTGTTGCGTCAACTTTTACCTCTGGTTTCGCTGGTTCTTCAGAAGCTCCGGATGTTGCATCAACACTAGGTTTCTCGGATGCTCCAGAATTAGCGTCTACTTGGGCATTTGGATCTTTAACTAGCTTTTGGCCAGTAGCTTTCAAATATTGATCAACAATTGGTTTGATATCAACAGCCCACTCGTTTACTCCTTTGTAATTGCCTTCTTCATCATGCATAGCTTTGTAATAATGCATAACATGATGCTTATCATCACTGCCAGGTACAGCCATAGAAACCAAATCTGTCTTACCTGTTCTTAACGTGTTGATAACTTGCTTAACATGCTTAATTACACGACTAATTTCAGGATGAACTGTATCCAAACTATCACCAACTTGAGCAGGTGTTCTCTTTGCTAGCATGTCTTTTGTTGGTAAGAAACGGTTGTAATAAATAAATTGATTATTTTCATCCACATAAGTTAATTCAATCGGAATCGTCTTTAGGAAATAGTTCAATTGGTTAACTGTCAACAAGCCAGAATCCAATTTAACATAAGTGTCACCTTCAACGGCATTAACTTTTTTAGAAGCTTTATCTAACCAGTTTTCATCATTCATGTCTACACCTTCAATTGTTGTATCGGTTCCCTTTTTTGCGCTCAAATCTTCATCTTCGTAACTATTTGTTTGTCCAATCATATTAATCACCTCAGCAAATTTAATAAATTTTTGAATCGTCGATTGTAGAAAATCAATGGTTCTTTGATCTTTTAGATTACCCTCGTCATCGAAAGCACTCTTGACATCACCCAAAAGAAATTCATTACCTGGCAAAACAATCGCATTGACACCTGGAGCTTCTAAAATTTGTCTCAAATGCAACTGTGCCCGCGATGAACCTTGAACGTGATATGAAGCCCCAACAATCATTACTGGTTTTTGATCGAACGGATGAACTTCATAAGAAAGCCATTCAATAATATTTTTCAAAGCTGCCGGAACACTGTGATTATGTTCAGGTGTCGCAATAATTACGCCATCAGCAGCTTGAATTTTTTTAACTAAATCTTGAATTACAGGACTGTCAGTCTGATCATCATCTTGGCAAAACATTGGCACATCATTGATATTCAAAACATCGACATCAACTAAGCCAGCAAAATGTTTAGCAATAAAATTTAAAAGCATTCGATTATATGATTGATCAGCAATTGAGCCAGCAATACCAACTAATTTCATACTATCCCCCTAGCCTATATCCCACGAAAATTGTTCTGCTTTTTGTTTATTAACATCGTTTGCGTGATTCAATTGTTCTGAAATATCGACAAATTGTAAGAAATCCTTGAACAAGCCATCTAATTGCTCAGTTTCAGCTTCACTCTTCAAATCACCGTTATCATCAAAAGCTTGTAACGAATGTCCGAGCAAAAATTCTGAACTAGGCATAATACGGGCTTTTAATTCTGGTGAATCTAAAATTTGACGTAATTGTGATTGTGCACGTGAAGACCCTAGTGAGCCGTATGAAGCACCCGTAATCATCACTGGTTTATCGACAAATGGATGGATTCCATATGACAACCAAGCTAACGTACTCGACAAAGCTGCCGGAATTGAGTGGTCATATTCTGGAGTCGCAATAATAACCCCATCAGCCGCTTCAATTCGATTAGCTAGTTCTAACGCTCTCTTTGGTACATATTTATCAATACTCTTTTTAAAAATTGGTAATCCTTTGATTTCAACCAATTCAATTTCTGCTTGATTCTGAAAATGCTTTTGCATATACTCCAGCAATTCACGATTAGTTGATTTGGCTGAATTGGATCCAACAATAGCAATAAATTTTTTCATATCATTAATCATCCCATTTATAATTTCATCGTCATGATAATTGTAAAATGTTTCACTAAATAAAGCAATATATTAATGTAATCGTTTTCTATATAAATTTGTTATATGTGATTCAGGGACAAAACTGTTAACTAAAGCAAACTAAACTTATCTTCTAAACCACTAGTTACAACGGCCTTTAAATCTTTCGTTACAAATACCGCTTCAATTCCTGGTTGTACTTCAATCAAGGCTTTACCCTTTTCTATGCCTTGATAAAAGCCAATCGTCGACCAAACTTCACCATCAATCGATCTGTCACTAATAATCGTGACACTTTCAAGATTATTTTTGATTGGATAGCCGGTCTTGGAATCGAACATATGGTGATATTCATGACCATCAATTACTAACCTCCGCTCATAAATCCCTGATGTACCAATTGATTTGGCCGTTGTATGAATTACTCCTAAAGAAACCGATCTAGGTTTAATGGGATTTTGGACACCGACATTCCACTCTTTGTCAGCATGTTGACTGGGACCGACTAGCAAGACATTTCCACCAAGATCAATAATGCCAGTTTCAACTCCACGCTTGAGCCAAAGCTGCTTGATTTCGTCTGCAATATAACCTTTGGCGATGCCACCAAGGTCGATTTCCATGCCCTTTTCTTCCAAAAAAACCGTTTGTTTATCATCATCCAATTGAATTCGCTCAGGGTCGATTAATTTCAACCGTGCCTTGATATTAGCATCACTAGGTTTATTGGCACCCTTGAAACCAATTTTCCACAACTTGACTAATGGACCAATGGCAACATTAAACCCTAAATATTTGCGGCTAACCAAAACAGCCCTTTTAATCAGACCATAGGTATCTTCTGGAACAGCCACTGCCTTAATACCAGCATTATGATTAATCGACATCACTTCTGACTCATTTCGATTAACCGTCAACTTATCCTCAAAATGTTGAATCAACGCATAACCAGCATCCAAATCAGCCTCACTAGCAGGAGCAGCAACCGATAAATTAATCGCCGTTCCCAAAGCGTAATAACTTTTATTAATTAGGCTCATATCAATTCCTCAACTTATTTTAAAAAATTATTTATTCGTCCGAACGTTTCTATCATAGTCTATCATGTCGTTTTCGACAAAATGAACTTATTCACAATATTTATAAATAGAGTTATATTAATCCTAACATTAACGAGAAGATATGATTGATGTTATTGGAAATATGCCGCCTCCAGGAGTAAGGAATTTAGCTCGCTGTGGGGACCAACTTGAGCCAAAGAGCGGTCTCAAGTTTCGATTTTGAACTTCGCAAAGCTCGCGAATTTCAAAACTCGTCCCGTGGTGTAAGCACTAAAGTGCTAACACCACCTGCACAGCGACCTAAATTCCTTACCCCTTACGGCTAGTCTCTTATATATTTTGAATAGTTGGATGATTTTTTTAATTTCATTACTTTTGTATTCTTAATGATTAAAGTAATAGAACTCAAAGTATTTTTTTACCTTAAGCAAAAATCAAAAAATAAATACTCTGGTCGGAGGAACGGATGAATATTAACTGGCAGTGAAAGTGGCGTTATGGCTTTAGCCATTACACCACCGGGCGTGTTTTAAACTTCGCGTACTTTGCGAAGTTTAAAACCGCGAGGCGAGACCTTGGCTCGACTCGGTCCGCACAGCCAGTTAATATTTATCCGTTCCGGAGACGGCAAACCTCGTTAACGACTAAAGGAATGGAGTGAATAAAAAATGTTTGAGGATTCAAATTTACAATGGAACGCAACTTATGATGTGATTGTTTTAGGTTTCGGTGGTGCTGGTGCTACGGCTGCCCGTTTTGCAGCAGATAATGGCGCCAAAGTTTTGATTACTGATTCAGCTCCTGAGGGTCATGAAGGTGGCAATACTCGTTACGCTGGACAAGTTATTTCAACTGGTAGCAATCTCGATGATTTGCGTAAGTATTATCAAGACCTGGCTTTTCCGTTGTCATATGATAAAGATTTGATGGAGACTTACGTTCAAGGCCTATACGATATTCCTAACTATTTGGAAAAATATCTTGGTGTTAAACCATTTATCATGGCACAACATCCCGACTCTCCAGTTTCCAAAGCTTTACACTTTATGGCCCATGAATATCCCGAATTCCGTGGTCAAGCTACCCACGACTTAGTTGCGATGCATGAAGGCGTTGCTGACTCAGCTTTGTGGAAGAATTTACGTCAACAAGTTCTTAAACGCGCTGACAAAATCGACGTCCTTTATCAAACACCGGCTGAACACTTGATTCAAAATCCAGCTACTGGCGCAGTTGTCGGTGTTCAAATTAAACGTAATGACAAATTTCTCAACGTTTATGCCAATAATGGAGTTGTTATGGCTACTGGTGGATTTGAGAATAATTCCAAGATGGTCGAAAACTACCTTGGTGAAACAAGCTTGAATCCAATCGGTTCTTTATATAACAAAGGTATCGGTATCAAGATGGCTAGCGAAGTTGGCGCTCAACTTTATAATATGAATAATTATGAAGCCTATGGTATTTTCCATGGCTTAACACCCAAACCAGCAAAAGGTCAACGTTCACAATTTTTGCCATTTGATTGGCCTGCTTTCCACCAAGGTAGTTTAATTGTTGTCGGTGATGATGGCACACGTTACTTTGATGAAAACGAAATGCATCGTCACGGTCACACTCAAGATCACGGTAACTGGCGGATTCTTCAAGCACAACGTCATCCCTATGTTGTCTTTGACCAAAAGAAATATGATGAACTAGCTAACGACAAGAATGCACCTTATCCCGAATTCTTGGATTCAGTTGTTAAAGCTGATAATCTAGACAGTTTAGCCCAAGTAATGAATGTCAACGTGGATAAATTACGTAATACGATCAAAGATTTCAACCACTTTGCTGACATTAAACGAGACTATGCATTTAATCGTGATGCCGATACTCTAACAGCCTTTGATGACGGGCCATATTACGCTTTAGCAATGGTTCAAGGACTCTTAAATACCCAAGGTGGACCAGTCCACAATTCCAAAGCCGAAGTGGTCGACAATGATAATAACGTGATACCACATCTTTATGCCGCTGGTGAATTAGGAAGTTTGATGGGCCGTCAATATAACGGCGGTAGTAATCTAGCCGAAAACTTGATTTTTGGTAAAATTGCCGGTGAAAATGCTGCCAGCGCTAAGCCAGAAATTAAAACTTCAACCACGGTTGATACACAAACATCAGCCAGTGTCCATGAGGAAGGTTTAGGCTCAGATGTCGGTGAAGAACATTTTGAAACTAAAGCCAACCAATATATCGGCAAATCAACTTCCGGTATGGGTAACGAAATCGTTGTCCGTGTCACTGCGCCTGAAAAAGATGACATTCAAAATATCGAAATTTTGAAACAAAGCGAATCAGACGATTATGGATTAAAAGCCGTTAAAAAGCTACCTAAAGAAATCGTTGCAAAGAATTCCGTCGATGTTGATACTGTCTCTGGAGCTTCGGCATCAAGTAAAGCTATCAAAGAAGCCGTCGCAAACGCATTAAAACAAGTTAAATAGCTTTAGGGAGTTAAACAAATATGTTCATTAAAATAATGATTACAGTAATCTGATTTTGAGTTCTTTCTCAACATTGGTTATAGAACGAATACAGAAATAGGATAGATAAGTTTTCATTTAAATTTATCTACCCTATTTTTTGATTTTAAAGGCAAATCTTAAATATGCCACATTAAAAATTACTAATACACTAGCCTCTGGGTACAAGAAATGTTGGCAGCAGTGAAGGTGGCGTTATGGCTTCAGACATTACACCACGGGACGAGTTTTGAAATTCGCGAACTTTGCGAAGTTCAAAATCGAGACTGGAGACCTTGGCTCCAGTCGGTCCCCACAGCGCCAACATTTCTTGTACCCAGAGGCGGCAGCTAGCAAAATTATATTTTATATAAAGCTGCATATTATGACATAATATGGCATACCATAGTGATATACTTACATCATAATCAGAAAGGCAGTGATTTGATGGATAGTAACACACGCATTATGCAGTTATTTTTTAGAATGGCAAACGGGGAAAGTATTAACTTGTCCACAGCAATGAAAGAATATCATATTTCAGAACGAACATTTAAACGTAATATGACCACCATTCATCGCGCTCTTCCCGAGAAATCGTACGAATTTCATCATGATCTCAAAACAGATAACTATTTCTTAAATCAAAAAGATATCCTATCTTTTGACGAAACTTATGCTATTATGAAAATTCTCCTTGGTACACGTGCCTTTGGAAAACAGGAAATGGATTCCATTGGGAAAAATTTAGTTGAACTTGTTGATACTCACAAACAATCTGATATTAATAATTTATTATCAGCCCTCAAAGGCGGCAGTTACCTACCCGTCAATAAAGATAATAATTTAATTAAGCGGATTGGATTTTTCCGTGAGGCTATCGAAAAACAGCATCCTATCAGTTTCGATTATCGTGATAGCAATCCTAAAGGACATTCATACAAACGAAATATTGGCATTCCGTTAAGTCTTTATTTTGCCAATTACTACTTTTACGTAATCATTTATCGTGAAAATCCTGAGGATGAAAAAAATAATGGTAAAACTTATGTTTACCGGCTCGACCGTTTTTCTAATCCTAAAATGCATCCCCGTAAGCAATTGACTGTCCCTGATGACAAACGAACTGATGAAGCTTCAATCCGTAACAAATCATACTTGATGAACAGTGGCAGCATTATTTCTTATGAATTTATTTATCGTGGCTACTACCCGGCAGCCCTTGATCAATTACCTAATTCAAGAGTCAAAAAAGATTCCGAAGGTGAAATCGTCAAAACAGCCGATGGTGGTGTAATCATTTACGGTCAAATGTTCTTCAATGGTGCAAAAATGTGGGTTCAAGGCCAAGGTAGCAAGGTCACCGTTAAGGCTCCGCAATCGTTGATTACTGCAATTAAAGATGAATTGCAGGAAACATTGAATGGCTATGAAAAATAACTTGACCGTGACTTAACTATTTTTGCCTTAAACGTGTATCAAAACATGGCTTTTTCTTCTTGAAATAGACAAAGGTATTGAATACAAAAAAATCCCACCATTATATAAATAATGATGGAACCCTTCCGCAACAGTCCCCGTAGGGATACTATCACTCATCTCGAATTAATTTTACAGCGTAATGAAGTTATGTCAATAAATTAATTTCTTTACAACGCCAAACATCAATTACACTGTATTTATATTTAAAAATATTTATCTAGTCATTTTTAAAATCAGTATAATCACCTAAATTATTTTGCACGATTTTTAAACATCAAGCGAAAAATCAATATCGTGCAAAATTAGTGCAAAGTGATTTCCCTTTTTTTATATTTCTTAGCAAAGCAAAAAGAGCTAATAGCCTTTATATCAGCTATTAGCTCTTTTATCTGTTTCATTAAATTACTTTTAATGCCGTGTGCAGGAGTCGAACCTGTGACCGCCGGTTTACGATACCGATGCTCTACCAACTGAGCTAACACGGCTTAATAAAAAAATTACATCTAATTCAATGAACTAGATGTAATCTATTTGACACCTAGGTAAATCCTAAGTATTTATAACTCCGGTTGTCAGACTCGAACTGACGACAACCTGATTAACAGTCAGGTGCTCTACCAACTGAGCTAAACCGGAATAATTTAATAGCTCTTTAACAGAACTATTAAATCTTATCAATTTATAGACTCTAGGTCAATAACTATTTGGCATTTTCTTTAGTAATTTTTGTTACGCCACCCATGTATGGTACCAAAGCGTCAGGAATTGTTACGGAACCATCTTCATTTTGGTAATTTTCAAGGATTGCAGCTACCGTACGACCAGCAGCAAGACCTGAACCATTCAATGTGTGAGCAAGTTTTGTCTTACCATTTTCGTCACGATATCTGATGTGTGCACGACGAGCTTGGAAATCAAGACAGTTAGAACAACTTGAAACTTCACGATACTTGTCTTGTGCAGGCATCCAAACTTCAAGATCATATGTTTTAGCTGAACTGAAACTAGCATCCCCACTTGATAGCACAATAACGTGATATGGAAGACCCAATTGCTTCAAAATGTTTTCTGCATTAGCGGTCAATTTTTCTAGTTCGTTGTATGATTCTTCAGGTTTTGAAACTTTAACCATTTCAACCTTGTTAAATTGGTGCATACGAATCAAACCACGAGTATCACGACCAGCTGAACCAGCTTCTGAACGGAAACATGGTGTTAGAGCTGTAACGTACTTAGGCAAGTCTTTTTCATCTAAAATCTTGTCGGCAAAGTAGTTAGTCAAAGGAACTTCGGCTGTAGGAATCAAAGTCAATGGATTTTCGTCAACTGTGACAGTATAAACATCTTCAGTAAACTTAGGGAATTGACTTGTACCAAACATAGCGTTGTTGTTAACCAAGTATGGAGGAATTACTTCTGTATAACCTTCTTTTTGGTGTTGATCCAACATGAAGTTATAAACAGCACGTTCCAAACGAGCACCCATACCGATATAGTAAACAAAACGTGAACCAGCAACCTTAGTAGCTTGTTCAAAGTCTAAGATACCTAGTTCTTCACCGATATCCCAGTGGTGACGAGGTTTGAAACCTTCCTTAGGAATAGCGCCAACTTTTCTAATTTCAACGTTAGTACTGTCATCAGGACCAACTGGAACAGAATCATCAGGAATATTAGGCAAACGAACAAGAATATAGTTCATCTTACCTTCAGCCTCTTCAAGATCAGCATCAATTTTTTTAATATCAGCCCCGACTTGTTTCATAGCAGCAATTTCATCAGAAGCATCTTCCTTGTTACGCTTCTTAGTAGCAATACCTTGAGAAACCTTGTTACGCTTTTCCTTCAAAGTTTCAGTTTGAACAAGTAGTTCACGACGCTTTTCATCGTATGAAAGTAATTCATCGATTTCTTCACTAGTAACGCCACGTGAAGCTAATTTGTTCTTGATGTAATCAGGGTCTTTTCTGATTAGTTTCATGTCTAACATATTGTAGTTTTCCTCCTAATTTTTAGAGAGCGGAGGACGGCGCTTAGATTTCTGATATTTGCCTAGCTTCACGAGTTATGCACCGCTTTTGTGCATAACTTGGGAAGCGTAGCAAAGCTCAGAAATCTGCCGTCCGCAGCTCGTTTTAAAGCCACCGCAGATATAAACCAACAATAACCTTGAGTTTAAATAGGCAATTACCTACAAAAGCCCAATTATATAGGCAGTGGCTCTAAAACGAGCTACGACAGGGCAACTCCTTCCGCTTTTCATAGCCATGCAAATCACCCGCAAAAATCGGCGGGCAATTCGCATGGCTACGAAAATGCTCGGGAGCTGACCGCCCTGTCTTCGCTCTCTACAACAAAAAAAATGGCCGAATCATCCCAATAAAGGGACGAATCGACCATTCGCGGTACCACCCAGTTTCAGCGTATAACAAAATACACTGCACTTTCAGATTTTATCGGATCAAACCGAACGGCATTACCCGTTACCAGAATGCTGGAATAAAAACCATAACGATTTCCACCGACCATCGTCTCTCTGAAAGGTTTTGTGAGTAGGCACTCTCTTAGCTTTTATATTCTTTGTTTATCATAATTTACTTTTTAACAAATATCAACTAGTAGTGGCCACCATTTTTGGTTTCCTTAACGTCGATATCTTCTAGCTTCAAGAATTTTGTCTTATATCTGATCTTGTAATAAATCCAGCAGACGAACAAAATAATCAAGCCACTATAACTAATCAACAGACGGCCAAAATTGAAGTCGACCATTGAACGAACATCTTGTCCCAAAATGATGATAATTCCTAGAACAATGGCCAATAATGGACCAAATGGGAACCACTTAGCCTTATATTTTAAATCATCCAAACTGTAGCCTTTATATAGATAGGCTTTTCTGAAACGATAATGTGAAAAGGCAATTCCTAACCAAGCAATAAAACCAGTCAAACCTGATGCAGCAACTAACAATTCATAGAATGAATCACCATATAAACTAGTAAATAAGGCAATTCCTCCAACTAAGGCTGTTAATAGTAGTGAAAAGACTGGTACGCCTCGACCATTAGTCTTTTGGAAGACATTTGGTGCCATGCCATTTTTACTCATTGACCAAAGCATCCGACTGGCAGCATACAGTCCAGAGTTAGCGGCTGAAATAACTGAAGTTAAAATAACCGCATTCATAATTCCAGCAGCTAAAGGAATTCCGACTTTCTTAAAGACAATCGTAAATGGACTGATTGCAATATCACCCGCACCTGACCCTAGCAAGTTAGGACTTGTATAAGGAATCAAGGCACCAATAACGGCGATTGATAAAATATAGAACAACAGAATTCTCCAGAAAACTTGTTTGATAGCCTTCGGAATACTCTTCTCAGGCGTTGCTGACTCACCGGCCGTAATACCGATCAACTCAGTCCCCTGAAACGAGAACCCAGCAACAACGAAGACACTTAGGATGGCAGGAACCCCACCAACGAAAGGTGCATGTTTATAAGTATAGTTTGAAAAACCAACGGAACCATGTCCGCCTAAAATACCCATAATAGTTAAAATACCGCAAATTAAGAAAATAATTACGGCGGTTACTTTAATTGATGACAACCAATATTCTGTCTCACCAAATGAACCAACAGAAATAAAATTAATTACTAATAAAACAATCATGAACGTCAAACTAATTTTCCACGACGTCCAACTTGGAAACCAATACTTAACAACTAAAGAAATTGTGGATAAATCGACCGCCAAAGTAATCGCCCAGTTGAACCAATAATTCCAACCAAGCGCAAAACCGAAAGCCGGATCAATAAATTTTGTTGCATATGTTGCAAAAGACCCAGAAACTGGCATATATGTTGCCATTTCCCCCAAACTAGTCATCAGGAAGTAAACCATAATTCCGATAGCCACATAAGCTATCAAGGCCCCTCCTGGTCCAGCTGTTGAAATCGAAGAACCACTTGCAACAAACAAGCCCGTTCCAATCGACCCACCAAGTGCAATCATTGACAAATGGCGCGTTTTCAACGACCTATTCACATCATTATTTTCCATCTCTAATTCCCCTTTTTGGACATAAAAAAAATCCTTATTATCAGAGGAACTACCGACAATAAGGATTATAATTATCCCATTAATCAATAGCTCAACGTTTTACAAAAATATTAAACGATAAACTTTTTAGGTTTACAAAGCTTCCCAAATTGCACACAAAAATTGTGTATCATTTGGGAAACTAGGTAAATCGTCGGAAGTTTACTTGTTCTCAATGTTCTATAAAACGACAGTCCATCACCTGTTAAGCAATGGCCCAATCAAGTTATTTAGTAGGAATAACTGACTTCGGCAAACTTTCCTTTCATATTTTTTCAAAGTACCCTATCCGCACTCCAAAATACTAATAATAAAGATTGCACCTCTATCTGATTACAAAACATTATAAATAAATGTTAAGATAGTATCAAGTAGTGTTTAGTATATTATTAATTTAACATTTCCGGGGGAAGACAAATGTTAGAGCAAATTTTCTTAGTTAAGCAAGACGTTGAGAAATACCGCATGCTTACAGTTATAAAATCATTACCTCCTCGTGAAGTAAACTTAAGTAATATTAGTAGCAAACTGCAATTCACATACCAAAAAACTTATAACATTTTCCAAGCACTGCTGGAAGACTTGGCTGAGGTTGCTCCCGATATTGACCCTAGTGATACCAAAATCGAGTCGATTGATTTTACAAAAATTGCCATTGACACTTACCGTTTGTTTTTGGTGAAAAATTCAGTCGTTTTCCAAGCTTTCAATTACGGCCTGACAAGTGCTAACCCATCGTTTGAAAACTTTAGTAATGAACACTTCACTAGTAAATCTACGCTTAATCGGCGAATGGCAAAATTCCGTGCTTTTCTTAAAAACTTTGGTCTCAAGATTTCTAACTCAACACTTGAAATCAAGGGGAACGAAAAGAATATCCGTTGGATGTCTTACTACGTTTACTGGTACATCTATCACGGGCAAGAATGGCCTTTTGGCTTGATTCAAGAATCTTCAATTGACCAAATTATTGGTCGGACCGGAATCACCTTCAATAATCCGATTGTTCACTTTCAATTTAAATACTTCCTAGCAATTTCTAGAATTCGTTTAATCAAACGTAACTACATCGAAGACTTACCATATTATAGCGACGTGTTCGGTGATCAAACACTAGGTGAAGATATTTTGACACATGAAGATTATCCCATCGTACCCGTCAGTGCTTTGGATAATGAAAATAAGTTAGTAAACTTATTCCGTAAAACGGCGTTTCAACCAAGTGACAAAGCCTTTGAAGAACCAATCAACGCCAACGCCGAATCAACCCTAAGTTCTATGCGCTCGTTTATCACTTTATAGATTTCTTGAAGGAACACTATAACGATGATATGGCGGTCTACCATAACCAAAGAACCTTGAAACACATCATGACTTACGTTACTCGTGATATTGTCTTTTATTACATCATGGCGCCTTACTCCCTCATGCATTTAGATACAATGTATGACACCAATCCTGAAGATACATATACAGACCTTTACAAGGATATTTATACGTTCTTTTCTAATGTCGATCAAAATGAATTTCCGGGGATTTATAACGCTGCCGAATTGATTTCTAGAAACCTTTATCAAATTCTACCTAGTTATATTTCAACCATTAGAGCTGAAGATATTATTAAGGTCAAAGTTTTGATTGATCCCGGTAACCAGGCTTCAGAAGTTGTTCTACGTAATATCAGCACTTTAAAATTTGTGGAAATTGTTCCAAATGATGCGTTTGAAGACGTTGATGTGTTAATTACATCACTAGATGTTCTTCCATTAGATATCGAAAAAAAGAAGTACCCTAGTAACTTGAAAGTTATTTCTTGGGATATTTCATCTATGAGACCTGATTATATTTGGTTATTGATTCAGCTAAATCAAATTTACGTTCAGAAGATGAAAGCTAAAATTGAAAATAGTAAAAAGAAAAAGCTCTTTAAAGCTTGAGAGTGAGACAAAACATGTTCAGCTTTCGAGCATTAAGGCAAATGGCCCCAGTAATCCGATTTTGGATTGCTGGGGTCATTTATTTTAAGCGGAAAAAGCTATGTTTTGTTCCATGTTTACGCTGCATATTTAAAGGCAACAATAATTTTGTCCAAAAATCACTTTTTTTGTTGCATTTTAAAAAGTTAGAACTATAATCGTAATTGTAAATTGATAGTGAGTACTCACTATCGTACAAAGGAGAGGATATTATGTTTACAACAATGTTTTGGATTTTAGCAATTTGGTTCATTATTAATGTCATCTGGATGTGGTTCGCAACTGACAACCAAAATCTACAAAAGACTTTTGCTTGGATCAACGTCGTTGCCGTTATTGTGGGATTTTGGGTATACTTCGGTGTCGCTAAAGTTAGTGGCATTGATACATGGTTCAATATTTTGAACTACGTCAATATTGTTTTAGCCATCGTTCAATTCTACTTTGGCTACAGAAACAATAGCAACATGAAACATGCTTAAAGAAATTTTTGAAGTCTACCTCTTGCGTTCCGTTTAGGATAGAATGGAACTATCAATAAAAAAGAGGTACTGCATATGGAAAATCAATATGATATTTATCGTGGATCAGAAAATATAGAAAAACTGACGCCGAAACAAAAATTGATTTTCCAATCAGCCATCGATCTTTTTTCCGAACAAGGCTATGCTAATACCTCAACCAAAGAAATTTCTGAACATGCCGGTGTTTCTGAAGGTAGCATTTTTCGTAAATTTAAGAACAAGGAAGAGTTGTTGATGGCCATCTTAACTCCATTGACTCATAAGATCCTACCCCAGGATTTTGAACAATTTTCTCGTACTGCTTACCAAGATGGCAGTCTCAATTTGAAATTTTTCTTAACAACTATGATTAATGAGCGTATCGGCTTATTTAAGTCTAACCATAAAATAATGAAGATTTTTTTGAATGAGTTTATCTACGATCAACATATTCATGATCGTTTGATTGAGAGTATTCCTAAAAAATCCTTTAAACAGTTCAATACGGTGCTAGATTTCTTAAAAGCCAAAAATCTACTGATTGATTGGGACAATCTCGAGATTTTCAGATTTCTCGCCGCAAATATTTTAGGATACTTGATTCAACATTATATTATCGTTGACCCGAATAAGTGGAACGAATCTTTGGAAATAGAACATGTGACGGACTTTATTGTTAAGGGTTTGACCCCTGATAGATAAATTCTGTTGATAGAAAAACACTGGAGTCTGAAAAATCAGGCTTCAGTGTTTTTTTGATAATTGTTTATTAATATTCTTGAACATCATTTGTACTTACAAATTCATTTGTTGCTACACGATAATACTTAATATCATTAATATATTTATATTCATCAGTATACCAATTGCTTGATTTCTGCAATGCACGATCAGTAACTGCTTTACCTTCATCAGTAACTAATTCAGCAAGTGTATCTGAATTAACACGAACTTTGGTTGTTCTATTATAGTAAAGATAAATATCACTAGCTTTAACCCATTGATTTGTGGCAACACGATAATACTTAGTACCATTTAATTGCATTAACTCATCTGTATACCAATTGCTGCCTGATGCTAATTTACGATCAGTTATTAGATTACCATCATAATCATATACTTTTACATCTGGTTTCTCAGTATAGGTGGCAATCGTATCTTCTATACCATCTATATTTCGACTTACTGAGGAGCTGCTACCTGAATTCGAGGATTCATGATTTTTTGCACCATTATCAGAATTGGAATTCTTCTTTGGTTGATATACTAGATGAATTTCTATGCTTTTACCTTCATGGCTTTCTGCAGTACTAATATAAGGCTGGCTGTAATCTATACCTATCAATGCGAGATTTTGCAATAAGGCTTTGGTCACTGATTTACCATTTTCCGAGGGAATAGGGCTTAATTCTTTATAGCCGTAATCATTTTGAAGAGTAGATATATCCTTATCTAGGCTGTCCTTAGTAATCGGAAACTTAGTCCTATTTCCATTCTGATCTGTTTCAATATAATAACTTCCAGTTATATCTGATTCATTAGAAATAGCTCCTTCGGATATCAATTGATCAGATACTTCTTGTATCTTTCCATCAATATCTTCATTAACATTATCCAATGACTCTGCAAGATCTAAGCAAAAACTAACATTTTCCCCTAATAATCTACCACTTGAATCTACTTGATTAATGGTTACTTTTATAGGTTTTAAATAAACAAGTGAAAAACCCGTCACACTCTTAAAGTTATTCCATTCATTATACTTTAGAGCTTCACTTATAAAACTAACACCAGTATTTCCAAAATCACTGGCACGCGCCGGAATGTAATCTCCCATACCATTAATAATAGATGTTATGTTAGGTTCCACTTTACTAGGTGAAGCAAGAATTCCTGGAAATTTCTTCAACAATTTTGTTGAGGAAATGCCTGCTTCCTTCATTCGATTAGTAAAATTTTCAGTACCTATTTCATTAATTGGAATCTCCATAACAATATTTTTACCAGCCTGTTTTCCGTCATCATAATGTTGATCCACATTGATGCTGATGGTATTATCCGATGTTTCATCTGTATCCTTTGCTGGGGTATTACCTTCATTTTGCACACCAGAATCAGAACCTAACACTGTACTAGCATTTATGGTTATCACTTGGAAAAAAATGCACAGAGTAATTCCTAACACCAATCCAATTAGTAATTGAAAAATGAATTTTGCATTTACTTTTTTCGTAAAATCCCCCCCAGTTCACATTTTTAGCTTATTCAAAAATTATTATATATCTTAATTCTTGGTTCAGTAAATTCTGTTTTAGTCTTCTTAATATTCTGTAACTAAGTCTGCGCTAACAAATTCATTAGTTGCTACACGATAATACTTAACATCATTAATGTAAATGTACTTATCTGTGTACCAATTACTCAATGGCTGTAAAGCTCTGTCTGTGACTACTTTACCTTCATCAGTTATCAATCTAGCAACAGAACCCGAATTAATGCGAACTTTAGATTCATTTGGATAATAAAGATAAACATCATCTGCTTTAGCCCATTGATTTGTGGCAACGCGATAAAACTTATCTTTATTTAATTGCATTGACTCATCAGTGAACCAGTCACTATTTGGAGCTAATTTACGATCGGTTATGATACTGCCGTTGTCGTCATATAATTGGACATCTGGTTTTTCTGCATATGTGGCAATGGTCTCTTCGATGCCTTCAATTTCTTTATTTACTGATGAATTTCCTGATGATGAACTCCCTGACGATGAATCCGAAATATCCTTTGCTTTATAAATTGCATATACATATGCTTTAACACCAGAATCGTAGGTTCCCACCCCATTTTGACTAAATATGGCCTTCTGTTCGTTCAAAAAATCTTCAAAAGATTTTCCCTGCAAAATCTCTTTTGAAATTGGCATAAATTTATTTCCTTGAGAATCTGTTCCAGAACCTTCGCTCAGTGTACTAACACCATCCTTATTATTAACATACACACGACTACCAGAATCACTTATAGAATCATTGGAAATAAATGAATCATTCGAATTAAATCTTTCAAAATTTTTAAAAAAATTCGAAATACTAGATTGGGTAGGTGCGTGGTCAATTGGTACATATACCGTTGAAGTACCTAGTTGTTTACCATTTGTATCTTGGCCAATAATAGTAATAGCCAAAGGCGTATAATTCTTCCACGTGAAAATCTTCTCGACATTACCAGCCTCGTAAAGTGATATTAAATCCGGTGTATCTTTAACCATGGAAGAAGTGTCGTTATCAATTCCTTTTCTATATGCAAACCAACCTAAATTACCGATATCTTGATTAATATCATCCCTTTGACCTAATGTCAAACCTGTCCCTCTTAATTTAGCATCTGAAGGCAATGTTAGTGCTTCAAGATTTGATACCCCCTTAAACATATCAGTAACATTATCTATATTTTTAAAACTTAAACCTGATATGTCTATATTCTCAAGTGCAGAATCACCTTCAAACATTGAACTTACATCTTTAGCATTTTTAGGCGCAAAGTCGGAGAGGTCCGCATACTTAAAATTTTTACAACCTTGAAAAAGATTACTTAGATTTTCAAGATTATCAGCATCAATATAATTAAAATCATTAATTCTTTCCAGTTTTACAAAGTTTTTAAACAGACCACTAATACTCTTACCTGTGCGCAACCTAGCAGTCTCATCGCCAAAGTCAAATTTCGTTGTATCAATATTAATTAGAGTTATATTGTTCCTTAAGTAATCACCGACAGAACCCCAAGGATCACCATCTATCTCATCCATTTGACCAGGTTCTAGAATCAACGCTTTATTGAAGGCTGCCGTCCCATCGGGTTTAGGCAAATTTTCCATCCTCCAATGTATCCCTGCAACCATACCTTCAGTTGGTTCCGCATCTGGATTAGTCACTACCTGCTCTTTTTGTTCGGTCTGTCCTTGACTATCATTACCTTGAGAACCATTTTGTTCTTCCTTTTGAACTGGTATATCTGCACTAGATATGGACTGTTTATCACTACCTGAGTCCTTCAAATAGGGTTGAGGTTCCTCCTGATCCATTTTCGTTTGAGGATTACTTTCGATATTATCTTTAGTAACTGGTGTAACACTTTGATTTTTTGCCACTTGACTACTGCCATCAGTTACACTTGTATCGGTTGTCTGATTTGAATCTTGCACTTCAATCTGAGTAGTACCATTTAGTACTTCAGCCTTAACTACGGTACCCTGAGATATGCCAAATAAAGCCAGTCCCCCAGCCAAACTCAAAGTAGACTTAACAACCCAGTTCTTCCCACTCTTATACATTTTCTTCTTTAATATTGCGTTGGATTTTCTCATCAATTGTTGAAATCTCATCATCCAGCACCTCCCTGATAGGGTTAATTTTAGCACTATAAAATTAAATAATTCGTATAATTTATATATAATTTTATTCTTAAAATATAGAAAATTATTTACAACAAAAAAGCTATCCTCACGATTGAGAATAGCTTTTTTGTTACTTCTTATGACGAGAAGATCTTGTACCATCATCTTTACCAGATCTAGTTGTCTTATTTGGTGTATTAGGTGTATTAGGTTTCTTAGGTAATCTAAAGTTCATATTACCACGGCCACCTTTAGGTCCATCCCCTTTATTACGTTGTGAATAATAGAGATACATCCACACGGCGACAGCAATCAAAACAATGATTCCAATAATAATACCAATCCACTGCTTATTATGAGTTTGTGGTTTTGGTTTAGCTGCATCAACTACATTATCAACTTGTCTTTGTTTAACTGTGATTGTGTAATTAAATTCTTTAGAAAAGCCACTTTCATTCTTCAACGAAATATGTGCTTTATATGTACCTGCATCTAAATTCTTAATTGGGATAAAGTAGTCAAATTGCGAATTAGGGGCGAACTGAAGGTTTTCTGCTGAGTAGTTGGTAGTTTTACTACCGTTGGTTATTTCGGCCTTCAGAGCTACTTTATTGACGTTTATCGGTGCTGTATTGTCTAACTTGTAAGCAATTCCAGTTGAACCAGCTACGGCCTTAGGAGCAGCTGATGTCAAATGCATGTCAGGCATTACACCATCGTCTTTAGAACGAAGGACAACCCCTTTAACATAGCGGACTTGGTTCTTAATATTGATATTCTTAGATTTAGTTGGGCTGACCGAGGCAGTCGTTGTGACACCACCTAAGATAATACCAGCATATTCAGAACTAGGTGATTTAACTTTGAATTCAACCGTTTTATTTTCACCATTGTTGAGTTTAACAACTTTCTTACGCTTGCCATCAACTAATGATGTTAGTGAAGGCAACTTTGACTTGTACAACTTAGTATTATATTTATCATACCCAATAACACCAGAGTCGGCTGTATAAGCATTGTTAACCTCAGCAGTAACCGTAATTGGCTTACTACCAGTATTAGCAATCAAAACTTTCAACGTCTGATCCTTGTTAGGTTCAACCTTCAAGTCAAAATAAGATTCATCTTTGTTAATTTGATTATCTGGCAAAATTGCTTGAATCGCATAAGATTTGTCAGGTGCAGCTTTTACCGTTGTTGCAAAAGGTAAAAGCGTTGTAATCAATAATAATAATGCTGAAAAAATTATAATTAATCTTTTTTTCATACTTTTAACTCCTACCTGAATACCAAATGGCCCAGAATATTAGGAAAATAATTGATACCAAGACACATACAATCAAAATGTAAGTTGTAGTCTTGTTGTAAATCAAACCTTTACAACGTTTATTGATGTTGTTGGCTTGATCTTGGGTGATGGTGTATTTCTTGTGGAATGTCCATGTCGCTTTGCCACTGCGGGCAGCACCTTTTACTACATAAGTTCCGGCTTTGATTGGTGTAGTGTTTTGGTCAAAGTCTACTGGGATTCTTGAGTTGGGGGCTACTTTAGGATAAGTTAAATCGGCAGTCATTTTTTTATCACCAAGATTAAATCTATCTAGCCAACTCTTACGTTTTACAGTCACATGAACTATTACATTCTTCATCTGACCAGGTTCTTTATTCTGTAAGTTAACAATAATGTGTGGTTTTTTAGCTATTACGTCAAGTCCTAGGTCATGAAGTGAAACTATTCCTCCAACTGGCTTGTTAGCATTGGTAATCCACACGGGTACTGTGGCATTACCTTCAGTGATACCTGTGGAATCATAGATATTAAAGCCACCCATGATCAAATTATTAATCTCCCCTGAAGGTAACTTAACCTTAAAAGAGACATCTTTTGTTTTATTGGCTTTTACATAAACTGTCTTCTTTTGTGTCATATCAGCAAAAGCATACTTCAATCCATATTGACCCGCTTTAACATTTTGAGTATAAATAATTTTACCATCCATTGAAGTGGAAGCATTAGTTGGAACAACATTCAACTTAAGATCACGCGTTCCAAAGTTGGACAAGGATATTTTTAATGTTCTCGTAGAATTAGGTTTCCCAATAATCTGGAATCGATCTGATATATTTGAATCTCCAATAAGTGGTGTAACAGTCAATCCGGATATATCGGCTTGGGCAACTTGTTGCATACTTATAAAACTCATCAATGAAAAAAACATCATCGATACTAAATAAATAATTTTCTTATTCATAATAAACCTCTGGTGGTTACCTCTATACCATCTATGATACTAAAAAAGCTGTTCCAAGTCTTGGAACAGCTCAATTTATTTTTTTATTAACGACGACGTCTTCTAGTTGTATTTCCACCGTTGTTACTTCCATTATTGTTCTTGTTATTATTTCTCTTACCTAAGTAAATACCTAGTCCAAGAATAATAGCTAACGCAAGAATAGCTAACAAGATGTACAACCATAGATAATTTGGTTTAATACCTGCTAATTTATTGTACTTAGCAGCATCATCATTTGTGATAGAAAAGTCTTTATTTAGAACGTAGCCTTTTAGACCACCTTTGGTCTTATAAGTCATTTTCAAATGATAATTACCTGACTGTAGAGCTTTTTTGCCCCAAGAAATAGTGTAATTATAATTAGTTGTCGGTGCTATTGATTGATTTGATGAATTTGAAACAATTTTAAAACTTTTGTCCCCTTTTTTAGTAACAACAGCCTTAACGCTCATATTCCCAATATAATCATTTTGAGAATTATGTACATTAGCAAGAACTCCGGGACTTGGATGTGCACCTGCAACAACTCTATTAGGCTTAACCGATCTAATCGACAATTTAGCGGGATCAGATTCAGCACCCTTTTGATGAATTTGAATTGGTACAGAATAACTAAATTTATTCTTTAACAATGTACCATTCGAAGCTACAGTACCTTTAGCTTTTTCTTTGTAAGGGGCAACGTTAACACCACCAAGTAAAGTCCCTTTAAACTTTTCCTTAGGAATCGTTATTTTAAATGTAATTGTTGCTGTAGTATTACCAGGAACTGAAAAAACAGACTTCTGAGGAGTCGCAGTATCCTTAGTTTGAATCTTTAGAGATGGGTCAGTAACTTTTTCAGAGTCATAAGCAAGTTCACCGTTATTATTTGTATAACCAGTATTTACTCTATATAGAAAATTTCTCTTTGAACTCTCTTGATTTATAACCATTAGCTTCAAATCAACAGTTTGCCCTGGATCTCCTGTAATAACATAACTACCATTGCTAATATCTACATTGTCATTCGACTCCCCTGCTGGCTTTAGTGCATATCCACCTGAAGTTGCTTGAACATTCTGAGTACTAATAATGCTTGCTCCAATAACCGCAAGTAAAGAAAATACAAATACAATGAAAATACTTCTAATCTTTTTCATATAATCCTCCAAACAAACCACTATAATACGTTCATTATAAAATAAAAACCACTACACTAGTAGTGGTTTTTAAGACTATTTTTCTTTATTTATACAATACTAGTAATTAGTTACCTGTACCTGTATCTGTACCAGCACCAGTCTTAGGAGTAGCTGCAAGAGTCCATGTAATAGTTGAGTTCAATGATTGAACTTTTTGTTCGCCTGCATTGATTCCACTAGGAACTGACAATGATACTAAATCACCTGTGTTAAGATCAGCAGCATATGTACCAGTTGTGTATCCTGTTTGACCTTCTGCAACAGCCATAACGGGAGCTGCCTCTTTATCGGTCGTAGCAATATTTGCCTTTGCTGTTTGGAAAGGAGTAGTACTATTCATATAGTCCTTGCCATTAAGTGTCATATTTGCTGGATTTAAGTTAAGAATAAATGGATCCTTTGCATCGTTAGAACCTACAACGGCATTACCTTTTGCATCTTGGAATGAACCTAATGAAGCTGAAACTGTGAATCCACTTAGTGCATTACGTGATTCAATAACTTGTAGTGCACCTTTATCGTTACCATCAACAGCAGCTGTACCATCTGTTGCTGTTGTGTTTGATGTATTTTGTGAACCCTTGCTGTTGTCAACAAGTCCTTTTACAGAACCTGAAGCAGCTGTACCAAAGTTGAAGTCAGGAACTTGGTCAAGAATCAAGACACCACTTACAACATTAACAGAAGCATTTGAATATGCTGCTGCTGGTCCAGTTACAGAATTATCAGCATTTGTATAGGCAATTGCTAATTTACTATCTGTATTACCTAATTGACCTGCATTTTCCATTCCGCTTGCATCTTTTGTTTGTGAAACTTCACCTGTTGTACTATCTACAACACCTGATGTCTTTGCAGCTTGTGCTGTAACTGCTGGTGCAAGTGCTCCCAGTACCATACCTGATACTGCTAATGATCCTACTAAAACATTTCTTGATAATTTCATGATATATCCTCCCTGATATAGAAAATTATTTTTTTGTTTTTGTCTTTCTTGATTACAATTAGATAATAACAAATTTTACAAGCTGTACATCTCAATATTTGTAAAAGTTATTTATCAGAATTGAATCACTTTGAAACTTGTAAGAACTTCAAGCTTTTCCGTAGCTTGTAGCCATAAAAAGCGAATAGACCAATCAAAATCGTAAAGCCTGTTATGATTAATCCAGTGTCATGTGCATCACCCGTTTGTGGATATGTCGACATGTTATTGATATTAACCGAAGGAACGTAGTCCGTGTTAACTTTCTTAGCTTCAGTACCAGTACTTGATCCGGTATTATCTGAGTTAAGTACTACGCTTGCATTTGAACCACCGCCACCGTCAAGGCCTAAATCATCTCTAGCCTTGGAGGCGACAACCGCAACCGGTGCTGATCTATCAGCGCCACCTCCAGTCGTACTGTTAGATTCGGCAACTACATGTGTAAAGCCAAATCCTCCAATCACACCCAACAATATAACGGCAATTGCGAAGAAACCGACTACTCGCTTTTTGACTGTGAGACTTTTTCTAGTTCTCATTTTTCTCTTCATATCAAAAACCTCTCATCAAAAGTCTTGTCTGTTTTCTCCTTACGCTTTGTATAATACCATCTGTCTACCTCCTAACTAACCCGAAATAATTAAGAATTTCTTACAAGAAATGAATCACTTCTTCAGCAAGTAGTATTTTACCGGATTGCTCTGCCCCGTGTATGGAAGCGTTTGATTTACTTCGTACATGTATTTAAAAGCTAATGCTTCAAGGAGTTTTTGCGGTGCAAGGTTATCTTTTTCAGTCGAAGCCCAAACTTCAGTTAACTGTAATTTGCTGAAGCCATACTCTAGCAACAAGTTAACAGCTTCTTTAGCGTAACCTTGATTGCGAAACTTCTTATCTATTACAAAGCCAATCTCGCGTGTCGGCAACAATTCAGCTGATTCACCACGCTTGTTCAATTCAATTATTCCAATCATTTTGTCATTTTCTACCAAAGAAACAGCGTAGGCACTGTCTCTTCGTTGATACATATCAAGGAGATCACGACCAAAGTCTACATCCTCGGTGTATTCTAGTCCAGCTAATTTATGGTTATTTTTGTCCTGTACCAATTCCAAAAATTGTCCTAAATCTGACGGCTCAAAATTGCGGATTTTTACTCTTTTTCCTATCAAGTTCATTTTGGATTCCTCATAATAACTTATTTTTCAATCTAATTTCTGGGTTTTTATTCAGCGGTACCCTATAATAAATCTATACTGAGTTTAGTTCAATTATGAAAGGGTGATTTTGTATGGATTTAGATTTTAAAGGCGACACAATTACAACTTACGGTGATCCGTTGACTGTTGGTGAACAATTCCCAGACTTTACCGTACTTAACAAAGACAACAACGAGGTTAAACTAAGCAGTATGCTTGATAAGCCTCTATTGATCAGCGTCGTACCTGATATCAACACTCGTGTCTGCAGCATTCAAACAAAGCATTTCAATCAAGAAGTTGATGGTCATTCAGAAATCAACTTTGTTACTATTTCAACTAATACACCAGAAGAACAAGCTGATTGGTGTGCTGCCGAAGATGTTAAGAATATGCAGATGCTATCTGACATCGACCATGACTTTGGTAAGAAATCCAAAATTTGGATTAGAGACCGCAACATTTTAGCTCGTTCAGTTTGGGTCGTTGATACAAATAGTGAAATCATCTATTCCGAAATCGTCCCTGTTCAATCAGACGAACCTAGCTATGATCGCGTCTTGGGTCAATTAAACGAATTAATCAAATAATTTTTCAAAATAAAGAGAGTGCGACAAAACATGGTCAGCTTTCGAGCATTAAGGCAAATTGAGCTAGTAATCCGATTTTGGATTGCTAGCTCAATTTGTTTTAAGCGGAAAAAGCTATGTTTTGTTGCACGTTTATGCTACATGTTTAAAGACAATAAAATGTTTCCAGTTGCTAGAACATTAAAACATCTTTTGATTATTATAGATACATAATTTCTTAATTAATTTGATTGCTTTATCTACGGCGATGTTTAACAAAAGTTACGAAATGCAAGATACATGCCAGCAAGACAAAGAATATCACCGTAAAGCTGACGTAATTCAACCAGAAGTTACTTCCAATCCAAGTCTTCAATGGAATTTGAATTCCCATTGTAATTAGCGCCATCACGGCTATCATGAAGAATAATTGAATATATCTTTTCAAAGTTGAATCATCCTTTCTCTTGCGAACTGAAATCTTTCTGGCATACTTTTTGCACAGTTTCTTCTTATTGTAAGGTATAGTTTTCATGCCAAATGTTCCTGGTAAAACTATCTCGCCAACTTTTATGACACCAGCAGCTGACATAACCCGATCAATCGTCTTAAATGACTCGTCCGTTACCCCAGTAACAAAGTTTTCCAATGGAGAAACGTAACACGATGTAAGACTCAAATAATGTTTATTCTTAAACTTCCCCGGAATCGTATCGCCGTTTTCTTTAAAGTAAACTAACTTTGGCCGCATACAGTCAAAGAAATTCTTCATCACCCCAGACAACTCACGGAAATAAGTTGGTGCAGCAATGACCCAGACATCACTTTCCATCATCTTTTCAGCCAATTCATCCAAAACTAAATTTTTTCATGATATTTATGCGGCGTAATATCGTAATTTTCTAAGTAAACCGTCTCAGTCTCCACACCTGGTTCAACATTATCCAAAACTTCAGCCAACAACTGACCATTCAGACCATGTTCTTGATGTGAACCAAGTATCCCTAAAATCTTCATACACATAACCACCCTTCAAAAACGCTTAGATTATTCCCATAAAACAGAATAACAACGAGTAACTGAACCGACTTATTTTGTTGAAATCCCACTCATAACAATCACCAGTCACAAGAATTACCAACAAATTCCATCATTTCAGTTACATTAGCCTCCGGTTGCGTACGAAATGGTCAGCAGTGATAGTACTGTTAAGACTAAAGTCCTTACAGTACAGGACGTGTTTTGAAATTCGAGCGATTTTCTCGAAGTTCAAAACCGAGACTGGAGACCTTGGCTCCAGTCGGTCCCACAGCAGACCATTTCATGCGCAACCGGAGGCGGCACCTTTTATTTAAGTCTAATATACAAGATTATTATATTCAAAACACTAGCTTTATTAAAAAATTGTTGCTACAGTATGATTAACTAAGGAGGTCTGGAAATTTATGAAAGTTCTTATTATTGGTGCTCACGGTAAGGTCGGTCATCTACTAATCGGAGAGTTACAATCAAGAAACATCGATTTTGTTGCTGGATTGCGCAGTCAAGAACAGATCAAGGCCTACAACGATAACAACATTGAAACTCAATTTATTGATTTAACAGCATCCCTTGACAGTATCAAGGATTCTATCGAAGCTTCTGGTGCTGACGTCATCGTCTTCTCTGCCGGTGCTGGTGGTGCTGGATATGATCGAACACTAGAAATTGATCTCGATGGTGCAATTAAAACAATGATGGTTGCTGAAGCTATTGGTATTAAACGTTATATCATGGTTAGTTCAATCTTTAGCGACAATCGTAGCAAGTGGGACGCATCAGGTATCAAACCATACATGATTGCTAAACATTACGCTGACGACCATTTGCGTGGTACTAACCTTGACTACACTATCATTCACCCAGGTGCTTTGACTGATGAAGATGGTACTGGCAAAGTTAAATTACTCGGTTCAAATGAATCTGGTAGTATTCCTCGTGTCGATGTAGCTCGCGCCTTGGCTGAAATTATTCAAAATCCAACTACAATTGGAAAAGAATATACTTTTGCTAGTGGTGATCAAGCAACCGAAGACGTTTTTAGATAAATTACCAAATAGTTTTTTCACTTAAATCAAAAAGAATCATCAATCCAAATTCGGATTGGTGATTCTTTTTTGTCTTAATCTTTAATTATCGAAATTAATAAATTGTAAACGAATCGCATTTAAAACGGCAATGATTGTTACACCAACGTCAGCAAAAACTGCTTGCCACATATTGACCATTCCCAATGCTCCTAATGCTAAGAACAAAATCTTAATAATCAAAGCAAAGGAAATATTTTGAATCACAATTTGACGTGTTCGTTTAGCAATCTTCATTGCTCGAGCAACTTTCGAAGGTTCATCGCCCATTATCACAATATCCGCCGCCTCAACAGCAGCATCTGATCCTAAGCCACCCATAGCAAAGCCAATATCAGCTGTTGTCAAAACGGGAGTATCATTGATTCCGTCACCAACGAAGGCAACTTTCTTATTAAGAGCGTGTGAATCTTGCAATAAATTATCAACAATTTCAACTTTATTTTCTGGTAATAAGTTCGTATAAACGGCACTCATTTTAAGTTTGTCAGCAATCGCTGATCCAACCTTTTTGTTATCACCAGTCAGCATAACAGTCTTCTGAATACCACGATTATTTAGCAATCTAATGGCTTCTGAAGCATCTTTCTTAGGTTCATCGGCAATTACTAAGTCGCCCCAGAACTTACCGTTAACCGCAATATAAACGATTGTGCCAATAGCATCCGCTTCAATAAATTCGACTCCAGCACTAGTCATCGATTTAGCATTTCCGACAACGACCGTTTGACCGTTGATTTCTGCTTGTAAACCATGACCAGCTTGTTCAGTCGCATTTTCAACCGGCAAAATTTTACCCGTATAAGTGTCTAAGATTGAGGCTGCAATTGGATGAGTTGAATTTTTCTCAACACTAGCTGCCATTTGAAGTAATTCGTCTTGAGTAATCCCTGATACTGGAGTTACTTTGATAACAGAGAATTGACCTTTAGTCAAAGTCCCAGTCTTATCAAAAGCTACCGTATCAACGTTATTCAAGGCTTCCAAGTAATTGCTACCTTTAACCAAAATACCTTGTTTTGAGGCTGCCCCAATCCCACCGAAGAAACTCAATGGAACTGAAATAACCAAAGCACATGGACAAGAAATTACTAGGAAAATCAAAGCTCGATAAATCCAAACATCCCAAGTACCATTCATTACAAGTGGTGGCAAAACTGCTAAAGCAGCAGCTAATCCAACCACGATTGGCGTATAGATCTTGGCAAACTTAGTAATAAATTTCTCAGTGTTAGCTTTTTTACTGCTGGCATTTTGAACTAAGTCCAAAATCTTGGCTACTGTAGAATCGCTGTAAGCCTTGCTTACTTTAATTTGTAAAGTTCCGTTTTGATTGATGGAACCACTCAAGGCTTGATCGCCAACTTTGACATTTTGTGGCATTGATTCACCTGTCAAAGCTGAAGTATCAACCGATGACTGTCCTAAGACAACTGTCCCATCAAGCGGAATCTTCTCTCCTGGTTTAACTAAAATAATTTGACCAATTTGAACTTCACTTGGATCAACTACTTTCGTCTTACCAGCCAACTTCAAAGTGGCGAATGCAGGCTTCACTTCTAATAGCGCTGAGATAGACTTTTTGGAACGGTTAACAGCAACATCTTCAAAGACATTCCCCAATTCATAAAACAACATCACTGCGATTGCTTCAGGATATTCTCCCAAAATAATGGCTCCAATCGTTGCAATACTCATCAAGAAATTCTCATCAAAAATTTCGCCATGAAAAATATTTTTCACTGCCGTATAAACGATACGAGCCCCAATTACTAAATAGGCTGTAACGAAAAAACCAATATCAATCGGTTCTGGCAGCAATGAACTAGACCCAATAAGTAGTAAACTAAAAGAAACTAACAAGCGAATAATGGTTAATTTCGTTTCTTTACTTAATTCGTTTTTAAGACGCTTTTGCTTTTTCTTAACTTTATAATCAGTTTGGACATCGTAAGATTTCATCGAAACATCCTCCTTGAAAAGGTTTACATGCTCATCTGAATATATGAGCAATCATTCATATATTAATTATAATATAATAGGTCTTAACGAATTTCAACCCAATCTAACCTTATTCAACAAGAGGACAAATTATGCCAGAACAAAATTTTGAGGTAGAACATCAAAAAGCTCTACACAATTTAAAACAAAATCTTCCTAACGACGAAGACCTCGATGCCATGGTCAATATTTTTAAAGCTTTCGGCGACATGACACGAGTAAAAATAATTCTTGCCTTAGCAGAAACACCATTGAGTGTTGGTGAAATCGCGGATACCCTTGATATGAGCCAATCTTCAATTTCACATCAATTGAGTATTCTCAAACAACTCAATCTTGTTTCTAACGCGAGACGCGGACGTAACATCCATTATCGTTTGAGCGATCAACATATTATTACGATTTTTAAGCAAACTCAGGAACACATTATTGAAGACGAAAATGACTTTTAAACCACTCCTTAATTGAGTGGTTTTTTTGTGGTCAAATTATGGTAGTAGCAAACATTTTTTTATGTCACCACTTCAACATTACGCACATCCCCTAAGTGAAACTTTTTCCCACTATCCAAGTAAAACAAGTCATCATTATACCCACTCACTTCACCAGTTAAATCAGCTTGGACTTGGTTATTTGTATCGCAAATATTCAACTGTACTTTGATAATTTGATTATAGGTAAATGATTGCATGAGAAATTTGGTTATTTCTTCTTCTGTTTGTTCATGGCGTAATTGGTGTTGCTGATTCAATGCTTTAGCTTGTCGTTTTAAAGCTGCTGTATGATCTGACAAATAAAAGCCTTGCCACTTCATTTTGCCGCGGTCATGGTAGTAATTATCAAAAAATGTCTGAACTACTGTGGAGTCATATTCGTATTTACTATTCATCCTTATGCCGCCTTTTTTGAATTAGTTCTTGTCTATTTGGCCATCGCAGACCGACGAATCCGTCATACACTATGGAAAAATGATATTGTTCCGTAATTTTATTTATTAGTTGTTCTAAATATTCCAACCGATAATTTTTAACTGTATGTAACGGTATCGAATGCATTCGTTGATTACGTGGACGAATATTGATAAAAAAATTGTATGTTTGGTCGTACAAATCATTAACCACTTGCAAATAATATTCGGTATCTTTTCGTCTAGTAAAGTATTGGGATATTCGTGAACAAATAATTCGAAAATCACTATTCATATGCATTGCCACCGTTGTGTCCACCAACTAAAGTAGCTCGGTGAATGGCCGTTCCCCCCTTTAAGAGACTATTGGCGTACACGAGTGATTGAAAACCATACTTTGCTCTAATTTCATCTATTACGTTTAGCTTGTCTTCTTCTAGGCACTGTTGCTTAATCGGAGTAAAGAAGTCTAATTGTTGACTAGTCTTACTAATCAGTTTGGAAGAATAGACTGCTAGATTTCTGACTGGTTGTCCTTGCCACTGGCTTTCGAACAAATAAATCAACAAATCGGAAATGGCTTGATCTTCATCGGTCGGATTCAAATTACTAGCAATACTGAAACCACCACGCTCACCTTCTACACGTGCAGCGTAGGCAAAGGTCACGCTCAAGTACAGACATCCCGCTTGCTTGTGATGATGACGTAACCTAGAAGCAACTTGTTGACCCATTTCCTTAATAACCGTTTCAATCTCAGTCTTATTGAAATAATCGCGCGGTAAAACTTGGGAGTTTCCAATACTATGTGACTTGGAATCAATCTTATCAGCCAACCTAGTTCGGTCTATTCCCCAGGCAATCGCAAAAATTTGTTCACCAATCAATCCTAATTCTTGTTTTAAATAGAACGGATTTGCATGCGCCAGTTCGTACATATTATGAATTCCTAGTCGATTCAAACGTTTTTCTGTGCGCTTAGCAATACTCCAAACATCGGTCATATTTTGAATCGTCCAAATTTTCTCAGGAACTGTTTCGTAATGTATCTCCCCCATCAATTCCGCATCATGCTTAGCGTAAATATCCAAAGCAATCTTAGCTTGAACAGGATTGTCACCAATACCAACAGTTGTGTACAATCCCAAACGATGCCGGACCGTTTTTTGAATTAGCCGCGCTACTGCTCTTGGACTATTACCAAACAAATACCAAGATCTAGTCATATCAATAATTGATTCATCAATCGAATATGGCCATACATCACATTCAGCCGCGAATTCCTTAAAGATATTATTAATTTGCAAATTTCGCTTAATATAGAGATTCATCCTTGGTGGCACAACAATCAACCGTGGATCCTGTGGTAAATTCCGCTGCCTTGATACATTCGCTTGTAGATGAAAAATTTTCTTTGCCATCGGTGAAGTGGCTAAAACTAAACCACCGTTTGTATTGTCGGCCTCACTCATAACCACTAGCAGCTCTTTCAATGGATTTAACCCACGCATAGTCGCTTCAACACTTGCATAAAACGACTTATTATCAATCAAAAAGAAGACCCCATGCGGTTCTTTACTATAATCCATCGTTTTACACTTCCTCTGCGTTTAATGCTTATCTTCATTTTTCATTATACGAACATATGTTCTGCTTTGTCAATAAAAAATAGAACTTTGAGATAAAAACTACTATTGTCTTTAAACATGCAGCATAACCGTGGAACAAAACATAGCTTTTTCCGCTTAAACCAAATAGCACCAGCAATCCAAAATCGGGTTCTTTCTCAACTTTGGTTATAGAAGCAAACATAAAAAGGGCTAGATATTTTTTCTTGGTATACATCCTCCAGAAAAAATATCTAGCCTTTTGAGTACGTTAAATCTCAAATCATATAGCACTTTTTATCGAATTAGTTAGTTACATAGTATTTAAAATAACGAATGTATTAGTCTCTGGGTGCAAAAAATGTTTTGTCCCACTCTCACTGACCGATGCTACCGCTTGTTAATAAAGCAGCCATCTGAACCGTATTTGGATAATAATCATCTGCTGTTATACGGGCCGTCAATTTTTTCGTATAACGAGCCTTCAATTCTGAATTCAAAGTAACTTGTGCCGCATAAGCTATCGGGGCTGTAAAAGCAGTGTTCTCATACTCCTCTAATGGCTTACCACTCAAACTGTATACTGCCGTAACCCGTTTTTGACTTGCAAAAAAATCATCCATTTTTTCCACAATTTTTCGACTTACTTGACTGTTACTAATTTGATAGTCATACGCTACACGCCAAGGAATTCGACAAGCATTAAAACCATATTGATTATCATACTTAGAGGCGACTTGTTTGGGCTTAACTGTCCCCAACTGTAATCTTTCACCACTTACGGTCACAAAATCTGCCATTAATCCCGTCTTATGTTGACTGCTTAGTTTTTTCAAAATGATCTGACTATTTTGGACGGCTTTATTCCAACGTGAATCTTGAGTATATTTTGCAAATTTACGGAAATAGGCCGTCATCAAGTCAGAAGTCCGAACTAAATTTTCGTTTTGAGACATAGTTGCCCAGTTACCAACTTTCGGTAAATGTGTCCGTTGGTTGATTTCCTGATTTTGAATGGCTGTAAGCAATCGTTTAGCTAATTGATTATACTTTAATTCGCCTTTACTGCCCCATTTTTCATCAGCCAAAATCAGTGCATAGGCAATATCTAAATCACCATCAGTCGCACTCGTTTTCTCAGCTTTATTACTGACCATCGCAATATCATCTTGATTTTGACGCCAAGCCATGAGCGGATTATTTTCACTAATTTGATGTCTTACGTAATAACGAGTCAATTGGTCAAACGTTTTTTGGCTGCCAAAGCCTTGCTTAGCCGCCATAACTGAAATCAGCATTCCATAACCTTGTGCTTCTGACAAAGTCTGATCCTTTTTACCAACGTTTGTTTTAACAAATTTTTGCTGATCATTGCCTTGTAAATAAAGCTTTTTCCACTCTTGATAGCGTTTCTCAATGATAGCGGAACCTACTCCTGGCGTACTAGCAGGTGATTTGGTGTCATAAATCGCTACTCCAATTGCGGAAGCTACCAAAATAACCAAACCAACTGTTAACCACTGGTATCTATATCGTTTCATTTAATAGCCTCCCATCAAAAGCGCTGTGTTTTATACCATTTGGTATCGTGTTTGCCCAAAATTTTATCCCGCATCATGTCAAAAATAGCCACGATTGATACGACCACAAATAGCTGTGCATAAGTGAAATACGAGATCAATGTGTAGTAGAAATTCTTCACCGTTGCCTGACCATAATCACTGGCTAAAGCAATATTCATCTGTAATAAATACAAGAAGAACATTAAGAACCAATTGACCATAAATAAAATTGACAATGGCATACTTAGCGAAACTAGTTGTTGTATCTGTGGATAAAAAACATGTACCGCTGCCAAACTCATGTTAATAACAAAAATGACATTGGAAATAATGATTGCCGCGTTGAACCAAAAGAAAGTACAAAGGTAATATGCGACTTCGAGTTTAATTCGCCAAGGTGTCTTATCAAACAAATGTTTCACATTGTCCAGAATAACTTCATAGTTACCACGAGCCCAACGTTTTCGCTGATTATAGTAAGCAAATAGCGTTTCTGGTTCTTGTTGAAAAGCTTCGGCGCGATGTGCCAACGCAATTAACTTTCCCGCATGCATCAAACTGAATGAAATAGCGGTATCTTCAGTCAAGGCCCCATTATTCCAGCCACCAATAGATTGAACAATTGCTTTGTTAATAATAAAGTTGGTTCCAGGAATTCGGCCAATTTTAAACAATTGCCACAATCCAGTATGTTGAATCCGCTGCGTATTAACAATTTCTAAGTTGATACACCGTGACAAGAAATTTTGTTGATAATTTCTAGTTTTATTTCGGCCAAAAGCGGCCGCATAACGTTCTGGATCTTCTAAAATTTTAGCAATCAAAAAGTACAAGGCGTTACATTCTGGTGCTGCATCAGCATCATAGACACCGATATATTCACCGGTTGCAATTTTTAAAGCATCATTCAAAACCCCAGCTTTACCACCTGTCCCGGTTCGTTCAATTACTCGAAAATTATTGTTAATAAACTCTGGCTTCTGTCTTAATTCACGAACCCGTTGCGCCGTTTCATCGTTACAATTATCGGCATAAACTAACAATTCTACTCGATCTTTAGGATAATTCAAATGCAAAATTGCTCGCACGGTATCTTGAATAACTAACTCTTCGTTATGCGCCGGAACAACCAAAGTTACATGGGGATAACGTTTCAATGGCGGTAAATTATCAATATCTGTGTGATGTAAATGCTTAAAGATAAAAATAACAGCGCCGGAAATTGTTATGATTGTCATCACAATGGATAGCCAAATCGTAATAATAGCAATCACATATAACCAATCAATCATGACGTTTGTCCTCCGTATTAAAGCATCGAATCGTCCGCTTAAAAATTACCCACCAGCAAACAGATAAGACAAACACAACAATACCGAAGAATACCGTCACTACAAAACTGAATGGAAAGAGCCAAGTAAAACTTCCTAATAATAACATTTGACTACCTCCTACAAATATTCTTTAACGATATCCGTCTCAGCACTACGCTCCAATTGGATCAAAGTATCTTCAACGTTTCGATTTTTAACCTTATCTTGAGATGAATACGTAATTTGACCCATCCGCAAAACTAAAGCATTCCGTGCTAAGCCAAACTTTTCAGCAATATCATCAATGTGACTCTTTATTTTTTGTTTCATAACTGGTGCATTATCTTTGCCAAGCATTGGTGAAAGAATTACAAACCGGCCGGACCCTAAGTAATACAAGGTATCAACAGTAAATAGGATACTCAACAAATGTTCCGCCGTCGTCCGCAATAAACTATTAAACTTCTGATTACCTAAGAAGTTAATAATACTTTCTAAAAAGTCAATTTTAACCATCGTCAGAGTAAAGCGGTAATCCTCTTCATGGTAATAAACTAATTTCAACTCACGAGCCACTGCAATATTTAAAGCCCGAGCATTCAAGGCTCCAGTGACAACTTCCAAATCTGGTCTCTCTCGTTGCAATTGTTCCAATTCTTGTGCCAAGGCCTTACGTTTCAACAACTGATGATATAACAAGTACATCCAATAAGTTGTCAAAGGCGTAATTGTCAAAAGAGCAAGTCCGGCCCAGAAAAACATTGCTCGTGTATAAGGCAGTGCCAAAATAAATCCTCCAGCACACATGCTGAAAAAGGAAATAACACTTCCCAAAATAATATAAGTCGTTCGTCCTAAAACAAGTCCTACAATAAAGACCAACGATATAATCAAAAAGTTTAACCATGACCCTTCAAGCACACTCAAATAGAGCAAAACGTACTGATAGATCAAAATTAAAACCATACCGACAAAGATAAGATTATCAACCGATTTTAATTTCATTTTTTACCTCATTTAATATGTTAATGCCGCCTCCAGGAGTAAGGAAATTAGGTCGCTGTGGGGACCGATTCGAGCCGAAGAGCGGTCTCGAATCTCGACTTTGAACCTCGCAAAAACCGCGAGTTTCAAAGATCGTCCCGTGGTGTAATGGCTGAAGCCATAGCGCCACCTTCACAGCGTCCTAATTTTCTTGCTCCTTCCGGCTAGTTTATTCGTTGCTTTTTATACAGACTGAGATTTAACTTGGAATAGGAATATATGGTAATTACTATCTTCATACTCTGAAAAAGTAGATCATCATGATTTAAAATTTATTTTGAAATTTTCAACCTTTAGTTAAATATTGAAAATCAATCCCGACTATATATAAACAACGTCAACCTACAATACCCTAGCCTCTGGGTGCGATAATTTTGGGCAGCAGTGAAGGTGGTGTTAGAGCTTTAGCTCTTACACCACGGGACGAGTTTTGAAATTCGCGTACTTTGCGAAGTTCAAAATCGAGGTTCGAGACCGTATTTTGGCTCGAACCGGTCCCCACAGCAGCCTAAAATTATCGCACCCAGAGGCGGAATATTTAAACCAAAAAAGATGCGGAATTCTTTAGTGAATTTCCCATCCCTTTACTAGCGATATTCAATGTTTCCCGTTGGGGCTTTATCCAAATCCAAATTACCTCGAATAAAGTCGGTCACGCGTTGCAATTCAGCTTTATCAACAACTTCCATACTTTGGTCATCTATCGACTCGCCGTGGCCTTGTAAATGTGTTTGATCTGTTTCATTTCTTGCTGAACGATAATCTTGAGCTAATTCTTTTAAGTCAGAAAAAGTCAGATCTGTCTGTGTTTGACCAGAAAGTGAATCAATAAAATTTTGATTTAACAAAGTTGAAATTGAACTGCTCTTTTGAAATAACGCTGTCAAAACAGCTCGTTGTCTCGTTTGACGTCCGTAATCGCCTTGGGGGTCGTCATAGCGCATCCGTGAGTAAGCAAGAGCTTTGGTACCATTCATTAATGTTTTTTGACCCTTTTGAAAATGATAATCTTCATAGTCAAAACTTAAGGTTGGTGTTACTTCAACTCCGCCTGCCTGATCAATTACTTTTTCCATGCCACCCATATTGATCAAAGCATAAAAATCAATTGGCACATTTAGAAGTTTTTGAACCGTTACAATAGCCGTTTTAATCTGACCATTGGCATAGGCAGCGTTGATTTTAGCTAGTCCATATTCAGGGATATTGACCGCTGTATCACGTGGAATACTAGTAATCGTAGTTTTTTGCGCCGTTGGATTCAGCGTAATGACCATCATACTATCGGTACGACCTTTATAGTCTCGTCCTAAAGCTCCTGTATCAGTTCCCATCAACAAGATAGAAATCGGACGTTTATTTTGTAATTGGTTGCCAACATTACGCTGCTTTTTCAAACCCGATTCATGATAAGAACTATCAATTGCCTTTTTTACACCGTTATAACGGGTCATCCCATAGACTGAGCTACCACCAATGATAAATAAAATGAAGGTGATCAAAGTATTTCTAAATACATGATGCCTATTTTTCTTCATAATTCATTTTCCCTTACCTTATTTATTGACCTCATTCGTGTTACCAACTTGAAAATTACGTTTGGCACTTTGCTCAATAGGCTCCCTTTCCTTTAAAAACGCTAATAAAATTACCGACAATAATCTTGAAATCAAAACACATGCAGGCTTTGTCGATATAGCGCATTTCAATTTGAGCACGTTCAGGATAACCAATATGACTTCGACCAGATGCTTGCCATAAGCCCATTGCCCCGGGTTTAACAGATAAAAGTTTCTCTTGATCATATTCCTTTAATTCTGCTTCTATAACTGGGCGTGGTCCCACCAAACTCATGTCACCTTTTAAAACGTTGATAAATTGAGGTATTTCATCAATCGAGGTTTTACGTAACAGGCGACCCATACAGGTTACTCGTGGGTCATCTTCTGGCTTTAATTTATAATTATTAGCCACATATTTAGCGTAAAGTTTCTTATCCTGATACAGCTTCTCTTCTGCATCAACAACCATTGATCGAAACTTATACATCCCAAACTTTTTACCATGTAAACCAACACGAATCTGTTGATAAAACAATGGTCCGCGATTCGATTTACAAACCAAGTTCATCGTCCAAACCACTAGAAAGATTGGACTCAAGCAAATTAGTGCCATCAGCGACACTACAATATCAAAAATTATCTTTACGATTGGATAAACAAAAGATGGTTTCTTAATAACGATTCTTTTCTCATCACCGTGAAAATATTCCATAGCTTCACTCCTAAAAGTTTGTGTTAAAACGGCCAAATTTTCCGTTTGGCTTTGGGTAATGAGGAAATATGTTTAATTTCAACTTCACTGATATCATTGCCATTTATAATATCGATGGCATTTTGTTGCATCCGTTCCACTACTTCTATCCCAGCCTCAATCCGTAAACGTTCAAATGCTTCTTTCATCAAGAATCTGCGGCCGTCAAAATTATGTGCATCAGAGGCCATAACAAACCCTTGATTCGCTTGGATAATTTTTTCAGTTAACGTTTGAACTTTTTGTCCAAAAATACCTAGGTAACTACCACAAGTCAGTTGCGTTAAACAGCCTAATTTAATTAATTCAAACAAACGCTTCGGATCTTGTTGGATCAATTGATTACGTTCTGGATGTGCTAATACTGGCCGAATACCACGTGCCATCAGTTCAAAGACAATTTGTTCCGTATACTGTGGCACTGTGTTGTGAGGCAATTCCAGTAAGAGATAACGTTCCGTTTCGTCCATAAAAAGAACATCTCCAGCCGCAATTTTTTCCAACAATTCGCCATGCAAATGAACTTCTTGACTAGGAAAAACCTGTAATGGTAACCGGACTTCATTTATTTCAGCTTGTAATTGAGCGGCTTTTTGAATGACATCTAACTTATGATTTAGATATTTGCCATCAAAATGGTGCGGCGTTAAGAGCAAGTGTGTGATCCCCTGCTCAACAGCCACTTTAGCTAAACTTAGAGCTGTAAAGTTGTCATTGCTGCCATCGTCAGCTTTTGGTAACAGATGGCTGTGGAGATCTATCATTTTATGCTTGCTCCTTTTTCATTCTATGAACGTTCTAATAGCCGCCATACTGACCACCGTAGTAGCCCTTCATCTTATCTTTTGCCATACGATTCATGACCGCACCTAAGACATTGGCGTGAACTATTTCCAAAGCTTTTTTAGCATGCGTTACACCAGTTTTATCAGCAATCTTTTGGGGAACTACCAAGATAACGCCATCCACTTTCGTTGCCAAAATTTGTGCATCGGTTACTGAATTGACTGGTGGCGCATCGAGGATCATAAAATCATATTTTGTTGTTAATATTTGAAACAATTTTTGAATCTTTTTACTACTTAATAACTCCGACGGATTAGGGGCTGTTGGGCCACTAGTAATTACAAAGAGATTTTCGATCATTGTTGGTTGAATAACTTCTTCTAGACTCGCTGTTCCTAACAGGAAATTAGACAGACCACTTTTGTTTGAAACATTGAAGGTCTTGTGAATAGTCGGACGTCTTAAATCAGCATCGATTAAAATCACTCGCTTATCTTGCTTAGCCCAACTAACTGCCACGTTATTACTGACCGTAGACTTGCCTTCTGATGGAGCCGATGAAGTAAACAAAATCGAATGTAACTCTTTGTCGATTGATGAAAATTGGATGTTAGTTCGAATGGTATTGAATTGCTCGGAGATTACACTACTCGGATCATCGTAGGCAACTAAACCTACGCCATGTTTCAAACTATAATCGTCTAATTTCTTAGCGCTCTTTTTAAATAGGTTAAGTGCCACGTTAGACCCTCCTTTTAGCTGAATTTTGCCCTGGTACCTGTACGCTAAATTTCTTGTGCTGCACAGTCCGTTCGATATCTTTTTGGTCAATTTCATTAACAACACCAAGATTGATTAAACCAAGTTCGTCCACGAGATATTGCTCGGAAGAGACAGTGCGGTCGGTCAATTCAAGCAAGAATGCTAAACCAATTCCTAATAACAAGCCTAAAATCACGCCAATCGTAATGTTCAAAGCTTTCTTAGGACTGACTGGATTATCATTGACGACGGCATCCGAAACGATGGAAACATTATTAATACTCATGATTTTGCCAATTTTCTTCTTAAAAACTTCGGCAGTTAAATCAGCAATTTTAGCTGATGTCTTCGGATTAGTTGTCTTAGCCGTTACAGAAAATACTTGAGAATTTTGAGAATTACTAATTGTTAAAGCTTTTTTTAGTTTCGACATCGAGCCAGGATAGCCGGTTGTCGATTTGACATCACGATTAACTTCTTTTAAAACAGTTGGACTGATGATGATGTCTTTGTAGGTACTTATCATCTGAATGTCAGCCTGAACTTGTTGAAATTGTGCTCCTTGCATGTCAGAAGATAACTTACGGTTAACTAGAATTTCAGTTGTTGCACTATATTTAGGCGTCATCACAAAGAAAGTCATACCCGCAGCAATTAAAGTAACAATAATCGTTGACCCCAAGATGGCTTTGATGTGTTTACGCAGTATGACTAGAATTTGAATCATACTAATGGTTTGTTCTTTGTCCACTTATTCCTCCACTAATAATCAAATTTTATTTACATGTATTCTCATGCTGGAACAATTTTAATGGCATCCCCGATTGCTGTCTATACAGGTTTGACATAGGGTTTTATATGAAAAATCACTAAAAATTATTTTTTTCTGAGGATTAAATTGGAAAAATATTTAGTCATGATTAGAAGTTTTTGCCGAAAAATCTCAAATCTGACTATTAATTAATTGATTATGCATTACTTAAAATGTATACCAAAGGGCTTAATTTCCTTGTTTGACAGTCAGAAGACGCTCTGTCCACTTGTAAACAATTAGATTGGGCACAAAAAAAGACAAAGCCTCAATTAAACGAGAACTTTGTCTTTTTGTTTTAATTTTTACTAAAGATTAAAAATGTGCTTTAAGTCTTGATGCTCTAGTCGGCATTGGCATAAAACTAGTACCAAGCGTGTAACCATATTACTTACCAATGTCACCACTGGCCAATAATGTAGCCATCTGAATGGTTTCTGGATAATAATCATTTCCTGATATTTTAGAAGTTAAGTCTTTCGTATAACGATTTTTTAAAGTCGTGTTCAATACTACATGCGATGCATAAGCCACTGGTGTGGAAAAAGCCTTATTAGAATAATTTTCAACCGCTTTTCCATTTAACGTATAAACGGCCATAATATCCTTTTGATCAACAAAGAAAGTCAACATCTTTTCCACAATCTTTTTACTGACTTGACTGTGCTTGAGTTGATAATCATATGCGACTCGCCAGGGAATTCTACAAGCATTAAATCCATATTGATTATCATGTATGGATGCCACTTGTTTGGATTTGACATCAGTTGTCTGTAATTTTTCACCACTAACAGTTACAAAATCGGCTATCAAACCAGTACTATGTTGTGAACTCAGTTGCTTTAATACTGTTTGACTATTTTCTGCTACCTTAGTCCAGCGAACGTCTCGGGTATAACTAGCGAATTTTCGGAAATAGGCTGTTATTAAGTCTGATGGACGAACAATATTCTCCGTCTTAGAAGCAGTGGCCCAATCACCAACTTTAGGTAAAAATGTTTTTTGATTAATTTCTCGTTTTTGAATTGCTGCCAGTAAGTTATTAGCAAGTTGGTTATACTTCACATCACCTTTACTACCCCATTTTTCATCTGCCAAAATTAGTGCATAAGCTATATCTAAATCTCCATCCGTAGCACTAGTCTTCTCAGATTTAATACTTACCATATAATTGCCCTTTTGTTGCTGACGCCATTCCATCAATGGATTACGTTTACTAATTTGATGTTTAAGATAATAATCAGTTAATTGATCAAATGTCTTTTTGCTACCAAAGCCCTGTCTAGCCGCCATTACACTAATTATCATTCCATAACCTTGAGCTTCAGATAATGTTTGATTATTTTTACCATTATTAACTTTGACGAATTTTTGATTGCTATTTCCCTTTAAATAAGCTCTTTTCCATTCTCTATAACGATCCTTGATAATTGTCGAACTTAGTCCTGACATACTCATAGGTGAATATGTATTATAAACGGCAATGCCAATCGTAAATGAAACCAAAATTATTAAGCCACTGATCAACCATTGATATTTGTGATGTCTCATTTTACCTATCTCCCATTAAAAACGCTGTGTCTTATACCATTTGGTAGTACGTTGACCAGTAATTTTATCTTTAGCCATATCGTACATAGCAGCTGCCGAAACTATAATGAATAATTGAGCGTATGTAAAATATGAAATTAATGTGTAGAAAAAGTTTTTTACGGTTGCTTGACCATAGTCGCTTGCCAACGCAATATTCATCTGTAATAAATACAAAAAAAACATCAATAACCAATTAATCATAAAAAGAATTGACAAGGGGCCACCCAATGATACTACTGTGTTGATATGTGGCAAAAATGTATGAATAAAACTAAATCCCAGATTACTTACAAAAATCACATTGGAGATAATTATTGCGGCATTAAACCAGAAAAAGGTACATAAGTAATACCCAACTTCCAACTTGATTCGCCATGGAGTTCGATCAAATAAATATTTCATGTTATCCAAAATAACTTCGTAGTTACCTCGAGCCCAACGTTTACGTTGATTATAATATGCAAATAATGTCTCTGGTTCTTGTTGAAAAGCTTCAGCTCGGTGCGCAAGAGCAATTAATTTACCTGAACGCATCAAACTAAACGAGATTGCCGTATCCTCAGTTAGTGCCCCATTATTCCATCCACCAATTGATTGAACAATTTTTTTATTAATTATAAAGTTTGTTCCCGGAATTCTACCAATCTTAAATAACTGCCAAAGCCCTGTGTGTTGAATTCGCTGTGTATTGACAATTTCTAAGTTAATACAACGTGATAAAAAGTTTTGCTGATAATTTCTAGTTTTATTTCGTCCAAAAGATGCTGCGTAACGCTCAGGATCTTCAAGAATTTTTTGTACTAAAAAATAAAGAGCATTCTGCTCAGGAGCAGCATCAGCATCATACACTCCAAGATATTCACCCTTAGCGACTTTTAAGGCATCATTCAAAACTCCAGCCTTTCCACCAGTACCCGTTCTTTCAATAACTCGAAAATTATTATTCACAAACTCAGGTGAATCTTGCAAATGGCGAACACGTTCGGCAGTTTTATCGTTACAATTATCAGCATAAACTAAAAGTTCATAACGATCCTTAGGATAATTCAAATTTAAAATTGCCCGAACAGTATCCTGTATAACAATTTCCTCATTATGTGCAGGAACAACTAGTGTCACTTTGGGATAACGTTTCAACGGTGGCAAATTTTCAATATCAGTATGTAACATATGCTTAAAGATGAAAATAACACCACCACTAAGCGTCACGATCGTCATTACAATCGACAGCCAAATCGTGATAATTGCAATCACGTATAACCAATCAATCATGATGTTTATCCTCCGTATTAAAGCAGCGGATTGTTCTTTTAAAAATTATCCACCAACAAACAGACAATACTAAAACTGCAATGCCGAAAAGTATTGTCACAATCAGGCTAACTGGAAAAAGCCATGCGAAACTTCCTAATGCCATCTAAACCACCTCTTACAAGTATTCCTTGACGATATCTGTTTCAGCACTCCGTTCTAACTGTTTTAAGGTATCCTCAACATTACGATTTTTAACCTTATCCTGTGATGAATACGTAATTTGTCCCATCCGCAATACTAAGGCATTTCGAGCCAATCCGAATTTCTCAGCAATATCATTAATATGACTCTTGATTTTTCGTTTCATGATAGGTGAATTATCAGATCCTAACATTGGTGACAGAATCACAAAGCGGCCAGTTCCAATATAATAAAGTGTATCTACAGTAAATAAAATACTCATCAAATGTTCAGCCGTTGTTCTTAAAAGGTTATTAAATTCTTGATTACCTAAGAAATTAATAACACTCTCCAAAAAGTCAATTTTTACCATCGTCAAGGTAAAGCGATAATCGTCCTCATGGTAGTAAACTAGCTTCAATTCACGCCCCACTGCAATATTCAAGGCTCGCTCATTTAAAGCTCCCGTGACAACTTCCAAATCTGGCTTGTTCTCTTGTAACTGCTCCAATTCCTGTGATAAAGCCCTTAATTTCAACAACTGGTGATACAACAAATACATACAATAAGTTGTCAACGGCGAAACTGTCAGCAAAGCAATAGCTGACCAAAAAAACATTGCCCGCGTGTATGGCAAAAGTAACATTAATCCACCAGCACACATTGCAACAAACGAGATGACACTATTCAAAATCAAATATGTTGACCGACCAAGAAATATTGCAAAAATAAAAACCAATGATATTATTAAAAAATTAATCCATGATCCACTTACAACACTCAAATACAATAAAGTATTTTGGTAGATCAGAATTAAAACCATACCTATAAAAATGACGTTATCAATCGATCTTATCCTCATCTATTTCTCCCAACAAAGTTTCAAAAACTGCATTTCCTCATTAATATACCTAACAGTCGAAATCGTTCATTAGATTATCATAACTCTTTTGAAAAAGATTAATCTTTTTTTATTAAAAAAATTATTTTTATAACATAGGGCTGGTTTCCAAATTATCCATATTATTATTAATGCCGTCGCTCTAAAATGACTTTTTATTAATTCAGGAACAACTTGATAACTCAAATATTTTTAACGTTATTTATCAACATTTTGGTAAAATTATAGTGCCATTATGATATTTAACCAATTAGTAAAAGATAAACCAGCCTAAAAAAAGCAAGAAAATCATGTTCACATAGCGAACTGACTTTCTTGCTTTTTTTAAATGGCATATCTAATTAGCGTCACACGCTGCTATCTTGCTTTCTAACCATTGAATATGATTCTCTTCACGTTCAATTGCTCGAGTCAAGATCAAGTAGTGACCGAAACTTTTCTGAATTATTTTTTGATCAATAAAGACCTCTTTCAATCTTCCTTGCAAATATGATAGTTTAGATTGTTTAATTTTTAATTCCTGTTTTAACAAATGTTGTAACAAAGGATCAGACTTTTCATTTATAAAATATAGTTTTAAAGAAAAAATTTCCTCATTATCAGTCAACGGCTCCTTCATCCAGTCTCTTAAAACTCGATAGCCCGTTTCAGTAACACTATAAAAAGTCGACTTATCTTCATCATGATCAATCAACCAACCATCATCCTTCATTCGTGCCAATTCAGGATAAATCTGACTATGAGAGGCATGCCAAAAATCGCCCACTTCATGTTTGAACTCTTGGCTAATTTGGTAACCTGACAAGCTACCTTTATTATTGATTAATCCTAACAAGACATAAGGTAAAATACGTTTCTTTGGCATTATTCTCTCCATGATTAAAAATTAGTATAGATACTGTCCAAATACACTAGTCGGAGGTCACAAACGTTGAAACCAGCAGTGGCCGTGGAGTTAGAGCTTTAGCTCTTACTCCACAGGACGTATTTTGAAATTCGTGGTCTTTGCAAAGTTCAAAATCGAGACGAAAGACCTTGGCTTTCGTCGGTCCTCACAGCAGGTTTCAACGTTTGTAACCGGAGACGGCATAAAAAAATGATATACGTTAACTTCGTATACCATTTTAACATGCTTATTTATTGATACGGTGGTAGTTCTCGTCAAAGTACTTACCGGCACGAATGTCATCTGGCAAGCCCTTGTAAGGTGCTTCACTAATAACATCTTCATTATTTTGACCAGCATCACCCATATAAGTGATTTTTGCCATTTCGGGAACGACTAATTTAGGATAAGTTTCATATTTCTCACGTGATTCTTCCATTAAGTCAATATGTTCATTTTGGTAAGTAATTGTAATTTCAGGATGTTCTTCAACCCACTTAGGGAAAAAGATTGTACCATGCATCTTATTTTCATTCGGCATGAAGTCCAAAGCCACATCAGTTCCAGTTGGTTCTGTCCATGAAACTTTGTAGATACCTTCAGTCAGCATAAGAATATCGGCTTCTTGATCAGTTACCCAACGACCAGCAACCATCCCACCGTGAATTCGGTAGTCAACTGTATGGTCATTTTTGGCGTACCATTCATATTCCCAACTATTGTCATAAGTGTAAATAAAGTGTGTTCCTAAGAAATCTTCTAAAGTTTTAAATGTTTTTGTCATAATTTATTTGTCTCCTTATGTCGTTATCGACAATAACCAGTATATGTCGATAACGACATACTGTCAACTATTAAATTTCACTAAAAAAAACAGACCTCTCTATTCCTAGAAAAGTCTGATTTTAATTACTTTTTATCGACCATTTGATTCATAACCTTAGCGGTAACAGGAATATCAGCATACTTACCAATCGAATCTTTGTCCATGACTACGGTATTGGTTGATGAGTCAGCTAATGCGGCAAAGGCTTGAATTTGTTGAGCTGTAAAATACTTATTATCAACGGCTGCCAAAGTATCGTTCAATTTCTTAATTTCATAAGCTTTAGCATCGGCTCTAGCAATGGTTGCGGCTGCCTCAGCTTTGGCTGTCGAGACTGTTGCCTCATTTTTAGCTTTAGTTTCAATTTCAATACTTCTAGCATCCCCATTAGCCTTAGCAATGGCCGCTGTTTTCTCACGGTCAGCTCGAATTTGTTTCTCCATTGATTCAGTAATCGATGCCGATGGCTTCAATTCATCAATATTAACTCGGTCAACTTTGATACCATAAGTATCAGTCAAGTCCCCGATTGCAGTCGCTAAATCAGCATTAATTTTAGAAGTTGAACCTAAAGCTTCATTCAAATCTAATTTACCGATAATATCACGCAAGTGACCACGAACTAATTGAATCATTGACTCAACCGAGTTGCTGTTCTCATATTGAAATTTGCGGGCATCCGTCACATGATAGTTTAATGTCACGTTAGTTTGTACTTCCGCATTATCTTTGGTAATAACTGAATAACCTTGAAGTGACAAAGGAATCATTGCCAAATCAACAATTTGAATTCTTTGAAAGAAAGGGATATAAAAATTTAATCCGGCACTGACTTCACGACTATACTTCCCCAATGTTTCTACCAAACCAACGTGATTTTGATGAACTGTTTTCAATCCGAACATATTTATTCGCCTACTTTTCTACTTTAATTCCTGAATAGTTAGGATATTACCATTGGCTTTGACCACTTGATAATTCCCCGTTTCGTTAACTGAATCATTTGCCAACAAATCATAACGATAGTAAATACCCTTAACCTCAATCAAGTCGTTTGCCATATTGATCTTGTCCCCTCGAACGACAGATCCTACTATTTGGCGCTGCTCGAGATTATTGGTGGGTACAGTCTCACTCAATTTAGTGACAATATAATTGTTAACACTTCGATTTTCACGACTGGCATCTTCAGAAATCCGGTCGTACAAATCTTTATCTAATCTTAATGCAATCATCTTATCTGCCATATCTATATTATATCGCGTTTATATTAAAGTGATATCACATTGATATTATTTGTACTGTGCCGCCTCCAGGAGCAGGTCGCTGTGGGGACCGACAAAAGCCAAGGTCTTTTGTCTCGATTTTGAGCCTTGCATAAACCGCAGGTCTCAAAAGTCGTCCCGTGGTGTAATAGTAAAGTCCTAACACCACCTTCACAGCGACCTAAATTTCTTGCTCCTTCCGGCTAGGTTATTTGTTGTATTTTTGATAAACAATTGGAAAATCTATTAAAATACAGACGACGTCATATCGTTGGTGATATAAAGACAGAGGTTAAATATGTTTTGAACATTTCAATCTTCAGTTAAAAATAAAAAAATAATTTAAAATCATAATAACTTATATCAAACATAAAAAGGGCTAGATATATTTCATTTAAATACATATATTCAAATAAAACATCTAACCCTTTTGATATTGATTTATATTTCAAATAACACACTAATGTACTAGTTTCTAGGTGCAAAAAGTGGCAGCTCATAAAGTTCGAAAACAGGTCTATAGCAGCTCCGCCTTATGTTGATAGTGTTTATATAAACCGGAGAAACGTTCTTTATATTCTGGTCGCCAAGGTTTGTCACGTCCACAAAAATGTAGGATTACTGTATGATCAATGACCCAATCTATATCCCATTTGCCATTACTTTTAGCGTAATAAAATGGATTCATCCGCGCATCATAGTTATAAATTTCATCGGGAATCTTCATAATATTTTGTCCATACAAGCCATTCAAAATATCTTGATCTGGCAATAACAACGTTAATCCCATTTTCTGAATATAGTTAAAAATATCTTCTGCCTTAACGTGTTCCCGAATTGCCTGCAAGTCCATCAACATAATACCGGAATTGAAATACCCCTCAGCCTCGTAATTACCTAATCGTAACTTGTTAAAGTCGTCGGTCATATCTAACGACGTGTGACTAGCTGCAGCGTACCAGTAATCTTTTAAATCAATCGTTTCCAATGGTTTCAAATCATTAATAACTAAAATATCAACATCTAAGTATAAAATGCGTTTAATATTCTTAGGTAAATATTTGTAAGCTAATAAACGGTAATAAATTGTATTTGGATAACGGTCAGTTGTAGGCGCATCATCAAATTCGTGATCATCAATCACTACTGGATGATAATGCATTCCTAGCTTTTGGCAAAAACTCTTTATCTCAGCATTCTTCTTTAACCTTGGATTCTGAATCACATAGACAGAATACTTTTCAATTGAAGAATTTTGCTTGATTGAATAAAGTGTTGTCATTAACTGTTGTGTTACATTGTCGTCAATCGCAAATAACAAGTTCATAGATAACCCTCCTAGTTAATTTTCCTCAAGTCCATTATACTGATAATGCCACATTCAGTCGCGTTAGAACTCAGTCATGTTAAATCGGGCTGGCGGTTGAAAATTTTGCAACATCTTAAATAGGAGATTTTACAATGATACAACCAATTAATTATGATACAAAATCACTTTCTCAAAAAGCTGAACTAGCTACGAAAGCTGACCTTAATGTAGTCACCGATTTACTTGATACTTTAAAGGCGAACTCAGACAATTGCGTCGGAATGGCCGCTAATATGATTGGTGTTAACAAGCGAATCATTGTTTTCTCAATGGGAATGATGAATGTACCCATGATAAATCCTTCTATTATTAGTAAAAGTCAGGAATATACAACTTCTGAAGGTTGCTTATCTTTAAGTGGTCAACGTCAGACTAAGCGTTATAAAAATATTACCGTTAAATATCTGGATAGTAATTTTCAAGAACATACACAAGAATTTTCTGATTTTATTGCCCAAATTATTCAACATGAAGTTGATCATTGTGAAGGAGTTTTGATTTAGTTTGCCGCCTCCAGGAGCAAGAAATTTAGGTCGCTGTGAGGACCGATAAAAGCCAAGGTCTTTTGTCTCGATTTTGAGCCTTGCATAAACCGCAAGTCTCGATTTTGAGCCTTGCATAAACCGCAAGTCTCAAAAGTCGTCCCGTGGTGTAATGGCTAAAGCCATAACGCCACCTTCACAGCGACCTAAGCTTCTTGCTCCTTCCGGCTAGGTTACTTGTTGTTTTTTATACAGAATGACATTTAACTTGGAATATATGATGATTACTATCTTCATACTCTGAAAAACTAGAGCACCATAATTCAAAGTCTATTTTGACAACAAAAAAAAGCGGCCATATGGTCGCTTTTTTATTTTATTAATTTATCTTTGTTCTGAATCTCTTTCACTTGTTGCTTCTTTGTCGAATTCTTCTTCAGAACCGGCTTCAGCTGACAACTTAGCTAAGTGAGCATAAGTTGAGTCAACATGTTCAGCAGCCAATGATTCTTTAAGTCTTTCATTACCTTTATGCATATCGATCAATGTCCATACCAATAACGCCAAAACCGCGATAATCAATACCCAAGCAATGATGTTAGCTTGTGTTGTTTGTGCAGCAGTGATTTTATCACCATAGAAGGCTTGAATTTGACCTGGTAAACCGTAAAGGTTCAAGAATGTCAAAGCAATAACTGAGAACCAACCGAATCCTTTGATCCAAGCAGCATTCTTAAATTTGTTACCCATTTCTGTGGCACTATCTGTCATTAACAATAGTGGCAACATTGAGAATGGAAGTGCGAATGCCAAGAAGACTTGTGAGTTATTCATCAAATCATTCAAAGCCACGTGTTCGTCAATTGAACTCTTACCACTTGTCAACATAACACAGATAAGAACAGGAATAACTGAAAGCAAACGTGTAACTAAACGTCTTAACCATAGAGGCATCTTCATGTGAACGAAACCTTCCATGATAACTTGACCTGATAAAGTACCAGTAATAGTTGAGTTTTGACCTGATGCTAACAAAGCAACAGCGAACAATGTTGAAAGAATACCTGACTTAGCAACGGCAATTAAAACACCATTACTTAAAGTTGAAGTATCTGATAAAGCTTGGTACAAACCGAAGAATGATGGATCTTTAACAGCACCACTCTTGAAGACGGCAACACCCATAACTAATAGTAAAGCGTTAACGAAGAAAGCAGCTGTTAATTGAATATTTGAATCCCAAGCTGAGAAACGAACATTTTGTGCAACTGATTTTTCATCAGCATGATCAACTTTTCTTGTTTGAGAAATAGCTGAGTGAAGGTACAAATTGTGAGGCATAACAGTGGCACCGATGATACCTAGCGCACCAGTAAGTGGTGTTTGACCACCGATTGTTGGACCTGTTGCAAAAGTTTTACCTGTTGGTACTAAACCAGCAAAGGCAGCACCCCAATTAGGATCTGACAATGCAACTTGATAAATAAATACGAATAAAATAACAAGAATTAAACATACAACGATAGCTTCAATTTTTCTGAAACCAATTTTAGTTAATAATAGCAATACTAGAACATCACCAACAGTAATGAAAACAGCAATTACTAATGGAATATTAAATAATAGGTACAAAGCGATGGCACCACCGATAACTTCGGCAATATCAGTCGCCATAATAGCAAACTCGGTTAAAATCCATAAAACGATACCTAGTGATTTACTTGTTCTGGCACGAATTGCTTGCGCCAGATCCATCTTACTCACTATGCCTAGTTTAGCAGCCATATATTGTAACAACATGGCAATTAAACTAGACATAAGAATAACTGACATTAATAGGTATTGGAAGTTTTGACCACCGGTGATTGATGTTGACCAGTTACCTGGATCCATGTAACCAACGGCAACTAATGCTCCGGGTCCTGAATATGCAAGTAGTGTTTTGAAAAAGCCTTTGTCTTTTGGAACTGAAACTGTACCATTGATTTCCTCTAGTGAAGGACCATTGGCATATTGGATTAATTTGCGCTTTTCAGCCATATTAATCTCCCCCTTTGATTTGTTAACGAATAATCATTACTGAGATTGGTGAATATTTTGCCATATAGGCAGCTTGGGAACCGAAATACTTTCTGATACCCTTCTTTGAAAGTGAGCCGATAACTAGAAGATCAGCTTCTGATGCTGGAATCACATCTTTAACGATTGTTTCACCAGGATCTCCTTCGGCAACCATAAGTTCAACCTTCTTAACCCCGGCGTCTAATGCAACTTGACGATACTCTTTCAAGTGATTTTCAAGTTCCTTACGTTCCCCATGAACGTAATCTTTAGTCAATGCTTGGTAAACATTCATTTCATTATCTTCAAGAATAGAAGTAATGATTAATGTTGAACCATCTTTTATACAACGGTGCATCGCATATCGAAAAGCTAATTGGGCATCGGCCGAATCATCGACACCAACTAAAACACGTTCAAATGTGTTATTTTGCTTCGACATTGATCTCTCCTCCAATACAATTTTTCAAGACAAGCTTTGCCAAACTCGTCTTCCCAAAAACCATTCTACCGCAATTTAATTCGTTGTAAACTACTTTTTAAGGTACCCTAACAAAAATGTAAAATCATCAATTATTTTTAAGAAAAATCAGAAATCGCTTACTTGCCCATTTTAAAGGGATTGGATGTAAATTTATGAGGTATACAAGAAAAAGTTTACCCCTTACTTAACTATTTTATTTAAAATAAATATGCTATATTAAAAACGTTAATGACAGGGTTTATCAATGATTTATATTAGATTACTAATAAACGAATATACATATGGTATGTAAGCGCCTATTAATAGTCTTTTTCGTTCATTTATTAGGTAATACTAATTAATTCAATTAAACTACTCTATCAATGGGGGAAATTATGAAAGATGAGCAAACAGAAGCACGCATAAACGATGTCAAAAACCAAGATTACTTATCAACTAATTGGCTAACATCAGAAGTCTTAATTGGAATGTACTCGAGGATTTTCACCAATGTACTCTTATCCGATGATAAAATTTTTAAAAGACCTTCCAAATAAGCTTGCATATATAGGAGCAACTAGTTTAAATAGAAAAAAAGTGGTGAATAACTTTGAATGACTTAAATTTTTTAAGACTTATTTTTGAATTAGGTGGTAGCTTTCAAAACGTTAATAACATTGATTTAGCAGTCAAAGCCAACGTGAGTAAGGCATCCATTTCTGACCGGACACAGCATTTATCAAAGTTAGGCATGGTTAAATATACGAAATATTATGGGACAAAATTGACCAAAAAGGGATTAAATGCTGTTATACCGTTGATTCAACAGCACCGTTTGATTGAAACATGGCTTTATGAAAAGCTCGACATTCCAATGAATGATATCTACGAAAAAGCAACCAAACTATCGGATCATCCCGATTTATTATTGATTGATCGACTAAATATCTATCTCGACTATCCTGAAACTTGTCCGCACGGTAATGTCATACCGATCAATTGTGAGATTCCCGAATTCACTAAGGAATCATTGCTAGCCAACCAAGATATTTCGGAAGCAATTTTCAAAATCATCAACTTTACAGAAGATAATTATCTCTTTAAGATTTTGAACAATATTGACTTACATTTATCTGACCAAATCAAAATCACCAATATTAATAATTATGATCACTCTATGGTAGTACTTAATTTACGCAATAATTTGAAACAGATTTTACCCAAAAACATCACGAAAATGATTCGGATCGAAAAAGTCCCTATCTCAACGATGGAAAAAAGTGTTTGAGGATACATGATTTCTAATCACGCATTGTCAAACGCTCTTTTAAAAAGTGCTATATTATTTGAAATTGAACATAAGCAAAAAGCTAGATATTCTTCTGGATTTATACCCAGAAGAGATATCTAGCCTTTTTTATTTTCTATTCTATAACCAAAATTAAGAAAGAACCAAAACTGGATTGCGGCTCTTATTATTTAACTGAAAAATGTACTTTAAGTCTCAGTGCTATAGTCGTTATTGGTATAAAAGTAATTACGAATACAATCTTCTTTTGCCTAATTCAAAATAAAGAATAAACTAGCCGGAAGGAACCAGAAAATTAGGTCGCTGTGAAGGTGGTGTTAGGGATTCATCCCTTACACCACGAGACGACTTTTGAAATTCGCGTACTTTGCGAAGTTCAAAAGCGAGATTGGAGACCGCACTTCGGCTCCAATCGGTCCCCACAGCGACCTAATTTTCTGGTTTCTGGAGGCGGCTCACTATCATCTCCACAGCATATTTATCTTTTAATTATTTAATGCAAAAAATAGGTATTCTAATAACTATTACCGTAAAATTAACAAAGTTTTTTCTTGATATTTATCTTCGCAAATGAAAAATGAAAACAAAAAATATCGGTCTATTTGCTAGTTCTCGTTGACCGGCCCCACAATCGTTGAAACCACAGCTTCTATGGAAGAAACTAATGGACTATCTGGGGTGATGCCTGATTTAGCAAAACGGTCTTCCCACCATTTACTTCTGATTTTTTGGACTGTATCTACGACCGACTGTCCCTCTTTAGTCAGGTTCAAAATCTTTGTTTTGCCTGCCCCATCAGTTTTTGTCAGGTAATTCAATTTTTCCATTTTATTGATTTCTCTGGTCGCCAAGCCTTTATCAATAACTAATGAACGGGCTACCTGATTTTGGCTAATATTTTCATAATCACTAACTGCCAATAAAATACAAGCAGCGGTCGGATTCAAGTTGATTTCGTTGAATTCCTCCCTAGTATCCTTGTAATATTGTCTGTGTAAGATAGAAATATCTTGTGCTAGATATCCAATATTTTTCATTTGCTTTCACTCCAATGAAAAGTTTTCTGTGTTGACAAATCAACACGAATGATTTAATTTAAGCTATAAATAAGTATAAAACAAAACTACATAAAAGAGGCTAGAAACAATGTCAGAACAACTTAACGGCGCTCAAGCGTTGATCCAAACGATGATTAATCAAGGTGTTAAATATGTTTTCGGACTTCCTGGTGCCAAGATCGATCAACTTTTTGAATCGCTTGAACACAATGATAATCCTAAAACTCCTAAATTAATCGTCACTCGCCATGAACAAAATGCGGCTTTCATTGCTGCCGGTATTGGTCGTTTGACTGGTAAACCTGGTATCGTTGCTACTACTTCGGGTCCTGGTGTTTCTAATTTAGCTACTGGTCTAATTACCGCTACTTCTGAAGGTGACCCAGTTATTGCGCTTGGGGGTCAAGTTCCTCGAAACGATATTGCTAGATTAACGCACCAAAGCATCTCAAGTAAAGAGCTTTTAGCTGCGGCAACGAAAGACAGTGTGGAAGTTCAGGATGCAAATAACTTGTCTGAATCATTTGCAAACGCTTACCAAAATTCGATTGCACCTAAAGCTGGGGCTACTTTCCTTTCAATCCCACAAGATGTTTTAAATGACAAAGTTAGTCGCAATACCATCAACACGCTTTCTCCTATCGAACAAGGTGGCGCTGATCAAGAAACAATCAATAAAATCGTTGAAAAAATTGAACATGCTAAATTACCAGTTATTTTAGCTGGGATGCGTTCTTCAACCAATGAAGTAACTCATAAAATTCATAAGTTTTTACACAAGTTCTCTATTCCGGTTGTTGAAACTTTCCAAGGTGCTGGTGTTATCTCACGTGACCTCGAAAAGAACTATTACGGTCGTGTCGGTCTCTTCAGAAACCAAATCGGTGACACAATTTTGAAGGAAAGCGACTTGATTATTGCTGTCGGCTACGATCCTATCGAATATGAAGCTCGTAACTGGAACGTTGGTCGAACTGGCGAAATTATCAACCTTGATAGTATTGCTCCTGAAATTACTAACGACTATCAACCAGACTTGATCGTTCAAGCAGACATTGCTAAAACTTTAAACGACGTCAGTGAGAGCCTTCCCGCTGATATCGACCTTGGCGAGGAAATGCACAAACATTTAGCCGATCAACAAGAAAAATTCACTAAAAAAGATGCTATCCCTGAAAATCATTCTGACGAAAATGGTATTCATCCTTTAGCAATTATCCACGCTTTACAAAATCAAGTAAATGATGATACAACCGTTACCGTTGACGTTGGTTCACTTTACATTTGGATGGCACGTCATTTCAGAAGTTATAAACCTAGACACTTACTATTTAGTAACGGTATGCAAACACTAGGTGTAGCACTTCCCTGGGCAATTGCAGCTGCTTTGGAACGTCCTGAACAACCAATTGTGTCTGTTGCCGGTGATGGTGGCTTTCTCTTCTCTGGTCAAGAACTAGAGACGGCAGTTCGTTTACACCTTAATATCGTGCAATTAATTTGGGACGATGGTTATTATGATATGGTCCGTTTCCAAGAAATTGCTAAGTATGGACATGAATCTGGCGTTGAATTAGGACCAGTTGACTTCGTGAAGTATGCCGAAAGTTTCGGTGCTACCGGTATACGTGTCGAGAGAACTGAAGATTTGAAACCAGTGCTTGCTAAAGCATTCGCTACTAAGGGTCCAGTTATCGTCCACATTCCTGTTGATTATTCTGACAACATCAACCTAGCATCAAAACTTGTCGACGACGTATTGAACTAATTAGAAAGAGGCTTATATATGGCAAATACAAACACACTTTATCAACACGGAACCTTGGCACTTCTAGTTCCTGGGCTCCTAGATGGCACAATTACGATGAAAGAATTGCTCGAACACGGTGATACAGGAATCGGTACCGGTGAAGGTTTAAACGGTGAATTAATTATTTTAGACGGCGTCCCTTACCAAGTCGATAGTGATGGCAAAGTTAACGTCGTTAAGGATGATTTCACCCTACCATTTGCCAACAGTCATTTTGGAGAATATCGTGATTTAACAACTGTTGAAGGCTTATCGCCAAAAGAATTGGAAACAAAAATCATGTCTCTGACAAGTGCAAATACTTTCTTTTCAACTAAAGTTCACGGTACCTTCACTAATATGAGGACACGGGCGGTTAAAAAATCGCATAAGCCTTATGCTACATTGAGTAAAACGGCTGAGGAACAAAGTATCTTCACTCGAGAATCTGTTGAAGGAACACTTTTAAGCTACTACTCACCAACCATTTTTGATGGTGCAGCAGTTGGTGGTTTCCATCATCACTTCTTATCCGATGCACATGATTTTGGTGGCCACGTATTAGGATTTGGCGGCGTTACGGGAAATGTAACGCTACAACAATTTGATACATTGGAACAACATCTACCGGTTAATAATAAAGATTATATGAATTATGACTTTTCTGATTGGGATATCTTAGGTGATATTCATAAAGCTGAAGGTTAAACATAATAGGATCCTCAATCCATAGTTGATTGAGGACCCTATTTTATTTTCGTAACATTCTTTTTACAAAATTAAGAAAAGTATCGGGCGTTGTCAGTCCGTCAAATCTGGGATCAGCTAAATACTTCTCATTGCCTATATTTGTTTGACAATAATGTCCGAATTTCAAAACAGCCAAAGGTTTGTACTGCTTTAAGGCAAAATCGATTGTTGCATGTGTGCCCCCAGTTAATCCCGTTTCTACTACAATTACACCATCACCTAAACCACTCTGCCATTCGTCTCGAGCAACTAAATGTTGAGGAATAGTTTTAGTTCCCAATGGATATGTTGAAACTAACAAACCACCTTTAGCTAAAAGACTTTTCGCCAAAGGTGAATTTACCTGTGGATAAATTGTTTGATCTAGTCCGTGGGCTAATACAGCAATTGTTCTTGCGGCTGTTTGATGTGCGTAGAAGTCACAACCTTGTGCCAATCCACTAACTATCACATAATCATGCTTAACAAACCAGGCGGTCAGTTCAATATCTCGTTTGATTCCTATTTCTGTTGGGTGCCTTGTGCCAACAACTGTAACTGTATAATCGGCATTTAAAAGTTTACTGTTTCCTTTTACGTATAAAATTGCAGGGATTTTTTTAGTTTCAACAACCGTTGGGGATATTTGTCGTCCTGATAACTAATTATCTCTATTTTTAAATCATTGGCTTGTTTTATTTCTGACAGTACTTCTTGATGAATTTGCTTCCAAATAATTTCCGAAAGTTTTCCGCCCATAATTGCTTGCTTCACCCTCGGCAAATTTGATTTCTCTAAGAATTCCCAGTTATCCACCGCCTTATCAACTCTTCTAACTTGTTTCATAATCTTTTGCACTGTTTGTCCACCGATTCCGTGAATCCTAAGTAACATCATTATTAAAATCGTTTTATTCTTCATCATAATTTAAAGTACGCAAAAAAAAGGTGAATTCTAATGAATTCACCTTATTAACATATTTAATTTTTAAATTCCATCGCTGGCACTAGCAAGTGCTTCTTCGTTTGAGTCTTCAAATTTGACTGAGATCCAAACACTGGCAAGTATCATGGCGGAGCCAATAATAAAGCCAACAGAAATTTGTTCTCCCAATAGTAACCAACCTAAGAATGAACCAACGATTGGTTGAATCAAATAGAACAATCCTGAAGAACTGGCACTAATAACTTTAAGACCCTTATTCCACATTACATATGCTACGGCCGTTGAGACAGCACCAATATATAATAAACTGAAAATAACCTTTGGCTCTAAGAAGTTAATGCTTGTGAGTGATGACATATCGCTCAAAATAAATGGCGTCAAGCAGACTACAGCTACTACAGTTGACATAATAGTAATTTGTAAAGAACTATACGTCTTTACTTTTTTGATCAAGACGGACATCAATGCCCAAGTGATAGCAGTCAAAATTAGTAACATAACACCTAAGGCAACGTTACTACCTGTCATCTTCAATCCCACAATCATAATTACACCTAAAATGGCAATGAGGACTGAGAAAATTTTGATTTTATCAAGCCGTTCCTTCAAAATCAACCAGCCAAAAATAATCATAAATGCTGGGATGGTTGACGTTATAACGGAACCTGTTTGGGCGTTGGATAAGCCAGTACCCATTTCCTGTGCTACTAGTGAGATTGTGTTACCAATTATTCCGATCCAAAAGATTAGTTTCAAATCAGGCCAATTGATATGCCACTTTTCTCCCTTCATTACTGAATATCCTATTAAGAATACTAACGAGATTAAATACTCCAACCAAACTAATTGAATTGGATGTACCTCATCAACGATAATTTTTACAACTACGAACATCGCTCCCCAAATAATGGCGGCAATGCTTAATTCAATGGATCCGAAAACCCTTTTAGACTTCATGAGTAATATTTCCCTTCGCTTTGATTTCATTTGAATTCATTGCTACGCTACCCTCGCGAATAGCCGAAATATTACTGCTGTCAATTAACGATAAATATTCACCTTCCTTATAGTTAACGTGACTAGTATAACAATGCTAGATTTTAAAACAATGGTCTGAGAGAGTTAAGCGTTTTCAGTTCAAATGATAGCTGACATTTTCATGTTTATTGATAATAATTTCTAAATTGAAATAACAACCATCAATAATTTTTCAAAAAAGGAAATATATTTGCTGAAATTTGGAAATTTAATCCTTATAAAATATCATTATTAAGCATCAAAAAAAGCAACCTACCCTTAAAGGATAAGGTTGCCATAATAATAGTCCATACAAACAAGACTAGATACTTCAATCAATTCTATGAATTTGCATTGCCATTAACATTAATTCTTCTTTTGTTAATGGCTCACCAAATTTAATTTTTATATAATCAGAAACATTCTCTGCAATTTGAAATGCTTTACTATCCTTACTTTTAACAATTTCAAAGATTGCTGCATCAACATCTTCGAACATTACATTTGCAATAATCCTTTCAACCAAGAATTTAACATGGACTACGCAACGTTGAAAATTGGCATTTGAATCATTTACAGACCCCTGCAATTGATATTTTATAATGTTAACTATTCTACCAATTACTTGCCCAGCCTTTAGAGCATCGCGTCTATCATCTGACTCATTCTCTGCATTAATTATATGTGCCGCTATGTTAGATGCTTCTTGATCAGAAAAGTTAGTATTCATTTCCGAATTTAGTAGTTTCACAGCATATGTACCAATACTAAATTCTTTACTGTAATATGTTTTTATTTCCCAATAGACTTTATTGGTTATAGTAATTCCCTTCTCTTCTCGTTCAATAGCAAACTTCAAATGATCAAGTAGAGAAACATATAAAGCATCACTCAGTCTAGAATTAAGGCTTTCAGAAGCATGACTTATTATTTTTTGGGCAATTTCAATTAGTTTTGGGGACGACTCCGCGATTGAAGTTAATAATTGTTCAACATTTGCATTATTAACTGGTACAAAAACTTGATTATATGATTCACTGTCTAAAGTGGTTCCCATTTTCTTGCCATAACCGATACCTTTACCTAGCAAAATAAATTCTTGGTTCCGGTCATTAACAGCTAAAACAACACTAGAATTCAAAACCTTTTTTATCTTCATACCAATCGCCTCCCATTCCTAATCTAATTCAGCACCATTTGTTGCAATAACATGTTGATACCAATAAAATGAATCTTTTTTGTATCTATTAAATGTCCCTTGACCTAAATCATCTTCATCAACATAAATAAATCCATATCTTTTAGACATTTGAGAAGTTGATGCACTAACCAAATCGATTGGTGCCCAACTAGTATAACCTAATAAATCGACACCTGAATCAACTGCTTTAATCATCTCACGAAAATGTTCTTTAAAATACTCAATACGATAATTATCATGAATCTTTTTATCTTCTGTTAAAGAATCCTTAGCACCCATACCATTTTCAACAATAAATAGTGGCTTTTGATAACGATCATACAATTGTAATAAGGAAATTCGCAAACCGACTGGATCTACTGTCCATCCCCAATCAGTTGACTTTAAGTATGGATTTTTTCCACCTACGATTGTATTCCCAGCCGTCAACGTTAAATTATTCTCATCATATGAAGATACCATAGACATATAATAACTGAATGATACAAAATCAACCGTGTTTTCTTTGAGAATATTTAAATCTTCAGGCTCCATTTTAATGGTTAATCCATTTTTCTTAAAGAAATCTAAAACCAATTTTGGATACTCTCCAAATACTTGAACATCAGCAGGAAAATAATTCATCGTATTTTTATTAAATGACGCTAGAACATCCCTTGGATCTGAAGAATTAGGATAATCTGTTAATTTCGTTAACATACATCCCATCATACTGTTAGGAATAATCTCATGACAATCTTTTGTAACAAGCGCTGATGCAACAAATTGATTATGAAAAGCCTGATACTCGTCTTGCAATAAATTATCGGACTTATCTGGTATTATTCCCGCAGACGTAAATGGATGACGTGTTACGCTATCTATTTCGTTAAATGTTAGCCAGTATTTCACATCATCTTTGAACTTTTTAAAACAAACATCACAGAACTTTCTAAAAAGATTAATAATCTTTCTGTCTGCCCAGCCATTATACTTAACGGCCAGATTTAAAGGCATCTCATAGTGTGAAAGTGTAACCAATGGCTCAATATTATTTTTATGCATTTCCTTAAAAACTGCTTTGTAATAATCTAATCCTTTTTGATTGGGGCTTTCCTCTTCACCATTAGGAAAAATTCTTGTCCAAGCTATAGATATTCTAAGTGTTTTAAATCCTAATTCTCCAAACAATTTCATATCCTCTGGATAACGATGATAAAAATCTATTCCTCGTCTTTTCGGATAATATTTAACATCATCAGTTTTTAAAGCCTCATTAATACTGTCTGAAGTTACACCAACTTGCTTACTATAATCTTTAACATCAACTTCCGGTTTATATGTTGCTACATCAGCAACTGATGGACCTTTTCCATCAACATTCCAGGCACCTTCTACTTGATTGGCAGCAATAGCGCCACCCCACAAAAAATCATTTCGTAATCCCATTATTAAACTCCTAACTTAACAATATTAAGAACTGGTTGAATATTCTCATCAGTGTTATCGGATTTTTCTGCATCAACAGAATAGTCATTTTGATTAGTGACAATCATCATTGTAATTGGGTTGAAACCAGCTTCTTTTATTTTTTCCAAATCAAAAGTTTCAAGCAAATCTCCTTTTTTCACCCGTTGTCCTTTATCTACTTTTACATCAAAATATTTACCATTTAATTGTACAGTGTCTAATCCGATATGGAAAAGTACCTCAGCACCAGAATCTGTTTTAATTCCTAAAGCATGTTTTGTATCAAAAACCATTTCGACTGTTCCATCTGCTGGTGCATAAAGTTTACCTTCACTTGGAATAACCGCAATTCCTTTACCTAATAATCCTTGTGAAAATACATCATCTGGAACTTCTGACAAGGCTACTACTTGACCAGAAACTGGAGAATCTAATTTTTCTGAAACTTTATTCTCTGATACATCTTTATCATCTTTAGATGTTGTTTTCTCATCTTTCCAAAGGAATAAACTGGCTATGAAGGAAATTACAAAAGAAATCACAAATCCGATAATAGCATTTATAAGATTCATAGGATTAGCTTTATCAACAAACATTGGTAAACTAGCTAATCCTGGTCCAACAATAGTAAATCCAGCAAGCCCAACGATACCTACATACGTACCACCGACAAGACTTCCGATAATTACACTCGTCAAAGCTTTCTTATGTTGTAAAGTAATTCCGTACAGAGCAGGTTCGGTAATTCCAAATAATGCAGAAATACCTGCTGAAATAGCTGTCGATCTAATTTTAGAATCCTTAGTTCTGATGGCAATTGCAAAACATGTTCCACTTTCAGAAATATTGTGAGCTAGAGATGCTGGTAGGTACAAAGTTTCCTTTCCGATAGAACTGAATGTTGCAACAACATATGGAATCATTGGTTTGTGCATTCCTGTAGCTACCATAAATGGAAGAACCGCTGCTAACAATGCTGTGGCTACCCATCCAAGATGTGTATTTATAAACAAAATAATATTTACAAAGTACTGTCCTACGACATAACCCAAAGGTCCCAAGAATAGTAATGTTAATGGTGCTGTTACTAACATAGACATCATTGGAACAAAGAAGATTCTAATAGGTTTTGGTGAATATTTAGTAAAGAATTTCTCCATTACGGCATACAGTAAAACACTTAAAATGGCTGGAAAAACTTGAGAACTATAAGTCACATTTAAAACATTCATGCCAAATAATTCAGTTCCCTTGGCCAACATAGTTGTTATATCTGGCAAGATTAAAACCCCAACAACTGATAATGCAACCAAAGGATTAACTTTCAACTTCTGTGCGGCTGTGACAGCAACTAATAATGGCAAAAGATACAAAGGTGCTCCACCAATTAAATTTAAAATCTGATATGTTTGGCTCTTATCACTCATCCATCCAAATGCTGCAGCTAACATTAAAATTGATTTTAAAATTCCACCTCCAGCGATTGCCGGAACTAAAGGTTGAAAAACTCCAATAATAAAATCTAAAACAATGTGTCCAATAGACTGTTTACTTTTTGAATTAGACGTTCCTTTGCCAAAATCTTTACCTAAAAGATTTTCAACAGCATCAAACATCTCAACAACGTCGTTTCCTATAATGACTTGGCATTGACCGCCTGCAATTACTGCTCCCAATACACCATCGACAGACTTCAATTTATCCAAATCAGCCTTATCAAAATCATTTAAAGTAAAACGCAACCGTGTCGAACAGTGTATCAGAGTATTAACATTATCTTTTCCACCAACATATTGCACAATTAACTTTGCACTATCTTGCTTGTCCATTATCTTTCACTCCTCAATTTAGACAAAAAAAGACAGCATCTAAAAAAATTCAGAAATTTTTCTGATTTTTCTTAGATCCTGCCTGCTTTACCAGTTACATGTCTAATTATTTTCTTAACAGTTATCAATGTAAGCCCTTTCTTTTAAAAAGTCAAATATTTTTTATAAAAATAAAAAAAAGTTGAGTTTGGGACAAAACTATTGTTGTCTTTAAACATGCAGCATAAACGTGGAACAAAACATAGCTTTTTCCGCTTAAAACAAATGTCCCCAGCAATCCAAAATCGGATTACTGGGGACATTTGCCTTAATGCTCGAAAGCTGAACATGTTTTGTCCCACTCTCAACTTTTTATGTTTCATAAGATGACCTACAAAACCAAATCCATCATCTCAAGCCAACTCATAACTAAATCAATCCAGCCAGCAGCTCTACGATTCAAATACTTATTCTTACCAGGTTTTTTCGTAACATATGTCGCTAAAGCCAAGCCATGAATGCCTGATTCATACATATGTAATTCAGTTGGAATATTCAACTGGGCCAGTTTATTTGCATATAACAATGAATTTGAAACATTAACTAATTCATCAGTTCTCGTTAGCCAAATAAAAGTTGGTTTAGAATTCTTATTCAACAGATCTTGGGTTTTCCACAATGCTTTATCCGGACTGATTTGACGAAGGGTCTTCTCATCTTCTGGGAAGCTTCCCTTAACAGTCATATCAGTCACTGGATAGCCTAAAATAGTGGCTGCATGTTGACCGTTATAACGGTTGATTTGATATTTTTCTCGCAGTTTAGGGTCGGTCGCAACGCCGTTATAGGCTGCTACTATATGGCCCCCTGCTGAAAATCCAGCTAGAATTATCTTGCTCTTATCTATATGCATTGACTCGGGCAAATTAACTAACCAATCAATAGTTTTAGCCATTTCTTGTAAAGCAGTCGGATATACTGGTGTTTTTCCAATCAATTTATATTCCAAAACAACAACGTGCATTGCAAAAGAACTAAAGCGTAATGCTAATGGTTCTTCTTCACGTTCTGAATGGAAAGTAAATCCGCCACCTGGACAAATTACAACGACTGGATAATCAACTGCCCGACCAAAATCATCAATTTGATCTAACCAATAGCCTTTCACTTTAAACTGATGATCAGAGATATTTAAATTGTATTCCTCAGTTTTCATATTTACGATACCCCTCTTGTCTTTAAGCCACCTCAAGATTATTTAAATTCATAGGATTAGCTTTTTTAGCTAGCATTTTGTCTGTATAACCGAAGAAGTAAACTAACACCACCGCTATCAACAATGTTGCATAGTGTGAAATTAAGTAGCCATAGAAATTACTTCCAATACCGACTCCTGGTGTGATAAATGCTGGGAAACCAATCAACGCACCTGACAATGCATAGTTATCAACTCTTAAGAAGCCTGTCAAAGCACCACCTAAAGCACTAGCAATACTTGCCACAACGAAGACTCGTTTGTATTTCAAGTTTACACCATAAAGAGCTGGTTCGGTAACCCCACAGAAAGCTGAAATAGCCGCTGCTAGAGACATTTCTTTAAGATGTTTATCTTTAGTTTTTAAGAAAACTGCAAGTACGGCTCCACCTTGGGCAACCATTGTAATAGAAAGAATCGAATTAATATAACTGTGACCATTTGTGGCAATGTCATTGATAACAATTGGAATAAGTCCCCAATGTAATCCGAAGATAACCATCGTTTGATAGACACCACCAAGAATTAAACCTGATAATGTGGGACTGAAATTATAAATTGCTACTAGACCGTTTGATAAGCCCTTACTAATCATAGTAATGACAGGACCAACGCCAATAATAACGATTAAACTCAAAATCAAAGCTTCTAAGATTGGTACAAAGACACTTCTAACATACATAGGAATAATTTTTTTCAAAAACTTTTCGACATATTTTCCTAACCAAGCAGCAACAATAATTGGGAAAACTGATGAAGTATATGAAATCAAAGTTGTTGGAATACCTAGAAAACTAGTGCTGGCAGTGCTTGCCTTGCTAGCCAATGTAATAATCTGTGGATAAATTAAAATACCACCGACAATGGCTAAGGCAATTGGATCTGAGCCTAATTTCTTGGCTGCGGTAAATCCTAAGACAATTGGCAAGAAGTAAAAGGTTGCATCACCAATGGCATTCAATAATACATAAGTACCACTAGTTGTTGATAAAACTTTAAAGCCAGTTAAAGCCGCTAAAATACCTTTCAAAATACCGGAACCAGCTAAAATACCAATAATAGGAATCATGGAGGCCGTTAAGACACCGATAAAGTTGCTAGCTCCTCGTTTAACTTTTGGCCAAAAACCTTTAGTTATCGCATGTGTTGTTTCATCTACAGCCTCTGCTGTTGCCGCATCATTAGCAAATTCAGAGCCAATTTGATCAATCACGGCATCATAAACATCAACCACAGCCTGACCAATAACAACTTGGTATTGACCACCTGCTTTGGCAACAGAAATAACGCCATCCAGATTTTCAATTGCCGAGGTATCAGCTTTAGATTCATCCTTCAAATAAAAACGTAATCTAGTAATGCAGTGAATTAAACTGTTGATATTATCAGTCCCACCAACATTATCCACAATTGCAGCAGCTAATTGGCCATACTTACCACCATTATGTTTAACTGGTGTAACAGTTGCTGGAGCTACTTTAATTTGTGCTACGGCTACTGTTGCTCCAGCTGTAACTGTCTGTTCTATATTAGTTGTCAGCAACTCATCTAAAATATCATTACTATTAGTAATCGCTAAGATTACCGTAGTTTGTTTACCGGCATTTTTGATTGCTGCCAAATCCATTTTGACAACTGTACCGCCGGCCTTAACTTGATCACCTTGTTTGATACTTACGGAAAAAGGTTTACCAGCCAATTCAACCGTATCAATTCCTAAATGAACTAATACTTCAGCTCCTTCTTTAGTCTTAATACCAAAAGCATGTTTGGTCTCAGAAACTAAAGTTATTGTTCCATCAACTGGAGCTACGATGGTGCCTGAGTCTGGTTCAATAGCAAAACCTTGTCCCATTAGTCCTTGCGAGAAAACAGGATCTTTAACTTTATTTAGCGTTAGAAATTTACCATTAGCGGGTGAAACTAACGAAATCAACATTTGATTTTTCATAACGTTCATTCCCCTTTTGCTAAAATAGATAGATTATTTGATTGCGCTTACAGTATATGTTTAAACAAGTTATATGTCAATATTTGTTCGAACACATTTTTAAAGACACTACTATCTTCACAAACGTACTAACGCCAAAAATAACGATTGGATAACGTATTTACTCTTTAGTAACCGCTCTTTGTGTAATTTAAATTATTTTATTTATTTTTGCAAAATATGATTATTCGAACATCAAAAATTATATTGAGTTAAGGCTACCCAACAATTAATAAAAAATATTCCCGTTATGAAATTGATTTTAAAGTTTGGCTACGGTACTTGGGTCTGCTCCAAACATATCTACAAAAAATAATAGTTTTAAGGATATTAGAGTGGACAATTTTGGTCTGAAAAACTATGATTGCATAGACTAAGTGGGCATGTTGTTATCTATTACTGCACCACAACTATTAAAATGAATTTTTAAGGAGTTTCTATGAGAAAAAATTCATGGATTACTTGGTTGATTATCCTCGCAATTGGATTTGTCGTGGTGGAAACTAATCCTGAAATTGTCCCCCAAGTTAAAAATGAAATTAATGAAACTAATACTCGTTTACAACCATATTTATATCTAGCTAAAGCTAACATTGAAAAAAAATTGAGTGGTCAAACTGAAACGACTTCTGACAAACAAGTTGGTGAAGTCGCAACTCCAATCGAATCACCACTCAAGGGGATGAATACTTCTAGCACATACTATTATCACTTCAAAAATAATGTTCCCGGCAATGTTCGTGAGGTCTTTTTAAACGCTATAACGACTTACAATAACACGGGAATTGTTAAACTCATCCCCGGAACAGCACAACCAAATCAAAACAACATCACCTTTTCGATTTACCATAAAAAAATCGAAAACTTTGCTTCAAACACAGTTGAACTGGGAAACGGTGGTCCATCAGCTTTGCAGTTAGACCATTATGCCATCAACAGTGGTCGAGCTAGTTTGAATTTAACCTACCCTAGTCTTGCAATTAAAGACTCTGTTGCTATGCATGAATTAGGGCACGCTTTAGGTCTAGGACACAGCTCATTTACCAATTCGGTCATGTATCCTGTGGATCAAGGTGTTTCCAAGCTATCCGAAGCTGACCTTAATGGTTTAAGAAATATTTATAAATAACTCAAAGCATAGTTTTTTCCACGCAAAATAAATGAGACTAGCAATCCAAACTTGGATTACTAGTCTCATTTATTTTATAAACATACTTTGGGTTCTTTTTTACAAATCAGCTAACGTAATATCGAGCATTTTATCAAAACTGTCATGCGAACTGATCAATTCATCATCAAAGCACCCATTACCGACATGAATTATTTCGCCAATAATTAAACTTCGTATCATTCGCGAGACAATCAATCGCTGCTTGTCATCCTCAATAAATGGATTTAACAAACGTCCTAAAATTGTATGTAACGTTTCGAAACTTTTATCCAAGTCTGAATCATGCAACCTGCCCGCGGGAATACTCAAAATTTCCTGAGTAACATGAAACTTACATAATGAATAATGAACTGACGTATTAGCAAAAGTTTTTATTGCTTGTTTGCCTGAGAGTCCCAATAAATCTGCCTGCAGCCTAATCGCCAATTGGTCATAAAAACTAGCCGCTACCTCAACCTTAATCGCCATCACATCTGGAAAATAATTATAAATAGCTTGTGACCTTGTCCCCAACTCTTTACCTAGTTTAGTAAAACTCAGGGATTCTTGGTTATTGATCAAACTAGTTGCTGTTGCCACGATTTTTTCTTTTGATAACGTTCTTGAAGTCAAAAATAATACCTCCAATTTGACTATTACAATTGATTTTAATTTTAGCCAAATTGTTATTATTCCACAAGAAAGAAACAGCAGAATATTATCAACCAATAATTGCATTAATCGTTGCCGGCACAGTCTTTGGGGCTTTAGTTGAAAATTAAAACGACTAACTGTCTATAACTCAAACAAACGGCCCCAGCAATCCAAAATCGATTGCTGAAGCCGTCTGTTTTATTACGTATTAACTATTCAGTTTGCATGACACTCTTTTTAACCGCTTCTCTTCTAAATAAGTAAGCTAAAATAATAATTACTAAAATAATCAAAATCAACGCCGTTAACATAATATTGTGAATACCCGAGAAGAAGACTCGCTTCATTTCGGGAACATAAGCTTGCGGTAATTTTTTGGCAACTGCCGCATTACTCAATTTATTCATCATCCCCATCGTGATATGACCATGGCTTTCTCTGACACCTTTAATCAACGCCAAATTTAAAATAACACCATAAATCGAGGACATAAATGTTTGACTCAAAATTCTAACTAAATAGGCAAATGAGGTTGAAATCGGCACATCACGCGGTTCCACATCAAACTGAACTGCAATCAACAAGGCATTGAAACAAACACCAATACCAAATCCTTCAAATACACCCATTACCAATAAGAACGTATAACTGGCATTCTGATTAGCCCAATACAATCCCGCAAAGGAAATAAGAAACGATGCGGTCCCAATAGCGATAATCATGTAACGACTCATTTTTCGTTGCATAAATGGCTCCAGCTCTGAACCAATGAAGTTGGCAATGGCTCCAGGAATCTGTGTCATTCCCCCAATCAAAGCACTCAATCCCATAATTCCTTGAGCCCACATTGGAATGTAAATATTGAAGGCCACGAATGATCCCCACAATAAGGCAAACAAAATCAAATCAATCACTAATTTTTCATTTTTAAACAAGCGATTAGGGACAATCGGATCATCCACTCTATTCTCAACTCTAGACATCCAAAAAATTAATACCGCTCCTAAAATAATAAAGCCTAGTGTTACATAGATTGATGAAACACCTAATTCTTGAATTCCAATCAAGAATGACGTTAAGCCCAGCACCATCAAGATAGCTCCGTAATAATCAACCTTTTCTTGATTCAAGTTCTCCTTCAAGTTAAAGAAGATAGCTACGATAGTAATCGACAGTAAAGCCAACGGTAAATTGATATAAAATACCCAATGCCAACTGAATGTATCCACGATCCAGCCACCAATTAAAGGCCCCACAATCGAGGTTCCACTGAATCCAGCAGACGCAATCCCAATAACCTGTGACCGACGTTTAATATTTTTGAAAATTTGCGAGTAAATGATGAACGGAATCGTATTCATTCCACCAGCGCCGATTCCCATAATACTTCTAGCTGTAATAAACCAAATAATATTAGGAGCAAGCCCTTGGAATAAAGCTCCTAGCATGAAAACAACGGTTGCCGTTATATAGGCTACTTTATTACCCTTTTTTTCACCAAATTTACTCCATAACGGTGTCGAAACGGCCATCCCCAATAAGAAAATAGCTACGATCCAGCCCATGTACTGAATCCCATGTAAATCACTAATAATAGCTGGTAATGCCGTATTGATTATCGTTGCATCCAGTCCTGCCATCATGTTCGATAACACTAGCGCAAAGGTAACCAAAATTTTACGATTTCTACTCATACCTCTACTTCTTCCCTCTATATTTACCAACAAAAAATAAGACTCACACAACGTGCATCGTCTTATCTTCTTGATGAAACTAAATTATGATATTTGCTGAAAAGATATAACTTGTTTTCAATTATAGGCTTCTTTAATAAATCATACAATCAACTATAAGAGAGTGTAACAAAACATGTTCAATTTTGGAGTTATTTGTTTTAAGCGGAAAAAACTATGCCACACCCCCAAATTTTTTTACAATTCTTCTGGTTCATTCAAAATTTCTTGTAATTTATTGAAAAATTGAGCAGTTTGATAACCATCACAGACAGCATGATGAACTTGAAATGAGACTGGCAATTTGATTCCATCTGAACGCTTTTGGAACTTACTTGCTGTGACAATTGGCAACAAATAATTATCGTTGTTACCAATATTTAAATTGAAGCCAGTGAAACTAGCCCAAGGAATCATCGAAATATTGACGACATTTTTAGGAATTGGTTGCTTAGGAAATAGTTTTCCCGTATCACGATATTTAGCTACATCATCTAAATAGTCACGATGAAATTCAGCAAACGTATAAGTGTCTTCCGTATCGATATTAGAGAATAATTCAGTCTTATTATCAAATATTGAGTAAAAGGCTCTGCTACTATCGTAGAACCCTAATTCACCTTGGTCATTAAAATCCATTCGATATAAATAATTGGAGTTAATAACACGCAAAACTGCATAGATAAATAATGGATAGAACTTGTAGTTATTTTCCTTCACGAAATGTAACGCCGTTTCAATGTTGATCTCATGTGTTGCACTATAAGTCGTTTTTTGCTCAATGAAGTGTTCAAAAACCTCTTTGCGATTCCAATTATCTAAATCTATCTTCGTAAATGCCATCATGATTCCTCCTTAAATTATCTTTCCTTATTATCATACAACTTTGCGAAACTATCTGTGAGATTGTTCATTTATTAGTGGCATCTAAAATTATAGAATTGTTGAAATTCATAATAATCTTCTTTTTTACTTTCCATCCACATTTCGTATTCAATTGTTCAATCCTAAATTACGAAATGGAACCATCAACCAAGCTTATTTTTCTATAATTTCAAAACCATAACCACGAATATGTTCTTTCAACATTTTTAAATACTTCTTGGCAATCGGACTCAACTCCAACTGGCGATGTTTCAACCAACCTAAAGTCATCGAATCGTCCACGTCCAAAGGAATAGCGACAATTTTATCATCGTTAAGTTTATTACTAATAATCCCTGAACTAATTGTGTAACCATTCAAGCCCACCATTAAGTTAAAAATCGTAGCTCGATCACTGACTTTGATATTCTTCTTTCGGTCCAAAGTACTCAAAATTTCCTCAGAGAAATAAAACGAATTATTATCCCCTTGCTCATACGATAAATACGGATAGTCGGTCAAATCAGCTAACGTTACACGTTTTTTCTTAGTTAGTGGATTTTGACGACCAACAAATACGTGCGGTAAAGCCTTAAATAAAGGCGTGAACTCTAAGTCATATTCCTTAAACAAGCGTTGCATAACTTGGCGATTAAAATTATTCAGATACAAAATTCCAATCTCACTTTTAAAACTCGATAAATCTTTCAAAATGTTTTCCGTCTCAGTTTCACGCAAAGTAAATTTGTATTCATCAGCTTTAACCGTTTTAATCAATTCCACAAACGCATGCACAACGAAGGCATAATGTTGAGCCGAAACCGAAAAGGCCTGCTTTTGAATAGTATCTTTCTCATAACGACCTTGAAGCAATTGCACCTGATCAAGAACCTGTCGTGCATAAGCCATAAATTCACGTCCATCATCAGTCAACGTGACACCCAACTTACTCCGCAACAAAATTTGAATTCCCATTTCATTTTCCAAATCTTTGATGGCATTCGATAAACTCGGCTGCGTCAAATACAATTCCTTAGCAGCTTCATTAATAGAACCCGTCTTAACAATCGTCTCTAAATATTTCAGTTGTTGAATTCGCATTGTCTACCTCGCTTGATTTCTTTGGTGTTTAATAAAGATGCTACCCGTAGTAAGTAAATAACCTAGTCGGAAGAGTCGATAAATAGTTACTGGCCGTGAAAGTGGCGTTAGTTCGAATGCTTTTCTCGGACTTACACCACCGGGCGTGTTTGGAAACTTGCCGAACTTGCAAGGTTTCAAACCGAGACCTGAGACCTTGGCTCAGGTCGGTCCGCACAGCCAGTAACTATTTATCGACTCTGGAGACGGCACCTTTAAATTACTATCAGTATACCCTTGCTATAGTTTAAAACTATAACCAATCATTACTTTTATCAGTTATTCAATATCAACATACAATGTTAATTTATAAACAACGAAATTATTACTACCACACAAAGGGGACTTTTATATGACAACATCCATTATTGGCTTTCCAAGAATCGGCGAAAACCGTGAATTAAAATTTAATACTGAAAAATATTGGCGTAAAGAAATTACTGCTGATCAATTGCAAAACTTTGCTAAAGACTTACGTTTAAAACACTGGCAATTGATTAAAAATGCCGGTATCGACGGAATTCCTAGTAACGATTTTTCATTCTTTGATACCACCCTTGATACGGCTTACCTATTTAATATCATTCCCGAGGCCGCTCAAAAATTAAACTTATCACAACTTGACCGTTACTTTGCTTTGGCCCGTGGTTATCAAGGACCAGAAGGAGATATTAAAGCTCTGCCAATGAAGAAATGGTTCAACACTAACTACCACTACCTAGTTCCACAATTCACTAAAAATACTAAAATCAAACTAACAAATACTAAGATTTTCGATGAATATCAAGAAGCCAAAGACATTAATATTCAAACCAGACCAGTTATTGTCGGGCCATTCACCTTGCTTTCAATCAGTGAATTTCACGATGTTAAAGCTGCCGATTTTGTAGATAGCCTTGTTAAAGCTTACCAAGAAATCTTCACTAAATTAGCTGCTCAAGGTGCAGACTGGATTCAACTTGATGAACCGGAATTAGTTAAAGATGTTACTGGAAATGACAAAGCATTATTTGAAAAAATTTATGCTAAGCTGCTTCAAAATAAAGCCGGCTTGAAAGTTTTAATCCAAACATACTTTGGTGATGTGCGGGATGTTTATAACGACCTAATCAACTTGGATGTTGAAGGAATCGGACTGGATTTTCATGAAGGACGTAAAACGGCTGATTTAGTTAAATCCGGCTTTCCTGATGATAAAATTCTCTTTGCTGGTGTTGTTAATGGCAAGAATATTTGGCGTAATCATTATGAAGAAACGACTGAACTAATCAAGAGCCTACCCGCCAAACAAATTGTCATTTCAACTTCATGCTCATTACTCCACGTACCTTTCACAATCGAAAACGAAAGTTTTTCATCTGAAATTAAACAACACTTTGCTTTTGCCAAAGAAAAATTAACTGAATTAGTTGATATTCAAACAATTTTGTCAGGTAATGGTCAAGCTGAAGCATTGAAAAATAAACAATTATTTGAACAACCACGAGTTCAACCTAATCAAGCTGTCCATGAACGCGTTGCTAAATTAACTAAAGATTCATTTGTCAGACATCCGGCACTAGCTGAGCGCGCTAAGATTCAAAAACAAGAATTCAAGCTTCCACTATTACCAACTACCACCATTGGATCCTTTCCACAAACCAAAGAAGTCAAAAAAACTCGGGCTCAATTCAGACACAATGAAATCTCTCAAGAAGAATACGATAAATTCATTGCTGGTCATATTAACGAATGGCTCAAATGGCAAGAAGATATTGGTCTTGACGTCCTAGTTCACGGTGAATTTGAACGTAACGATATGGTGGAATACTTTGGTCAAAATTTGGACGGCTACCTATTCAGTAAAAACGGTTGGGTTCAATCATATGGTACTCGCGGTGTTAAGCCTCCAATCATTTGGGGCGACGTTGCACGTAACCATCCCATAACGGTCAAATGGTCTAAGTACGCCCAAAGTCAAACTGACAAAATCGTCAAAGGTATGTTGACTGGACCTGTAACCATTTTGAATTGGTCCTTCCCTCGTGAGGATATTTCCATTAAGGATTCTACAATCCAAATTGCTCTAGCCATTCAAGATGAAGTTTTAGACCTTGAAAAGAATGGTATTAAAATTATTCAAATTGATGAAGCGGCGTTACGTGAAAAACTTCCTTTACGTAAAACTGACTGGTACTCCGAATATTTAGACTGGGCCGTTCCCGCTTTTCGTTTAGTTCACAGTAAAGTTAAACCAACGACTCAAATCCACACGCACATGTGCTATTCTGAATTTACCGATATTATACCTGCTATCCAAAATCTAGATGCGGACGTAATTTCCTTTGAGGCTTCACGTTCGAACTTAGAAATCTTGGATGCTCTTCAAAAAGAACATTTTAAATTACAAGTCGGTCCTGGTGTTTATGACATTCATTCGCCTCGTATTCCATCTGTTGAAGAAATTAAAACAACTATTCATAAAATTCTCTCCAAAGTTCCCGAAGAAAAAGTTTGGATCAATCCCGATTGCGGTCTAAAAACACGCGGAATTAAAGAGGCTAAAGCAAGTGTGGCCAATTTAACGCGAGCTGCTCAGGAGGTCAGAAAGGAATTACTCGTCCATGACAGAAACTAATAAATTACCAACTTTATCATTTGAAGTTTTCCCACCTAACTCGCAAGTCGGAACCGCCAATTTAACTGCTACTTTGGACCAATTGGAAGGACTAAATCCTAGCTTTATCAGTGTTACAGCTAGTAATCACAAACTAGATTACGAAAAAACAACGATTGACTTGGCAAAATATGTTCACGATAAACTCCATTGCCCCACAATGGTTCACATGCCAGCTGCCTACGTAACAAAAAAGGAAGTTGATGATGTCTTGAATAAACTAGAAGACATGCATATCAACCAAGTTTTAGCATTACGTGGAGATATTGTGGAAGGTTACACACCCGAAACTGATTTCAAATATGCCAGTGATTTGATTACTTATATCAAACAGCAAAAGCCGTATTTTGAAGTATCAGGCGCCTGTTATCCCGAAGTTCACCCTGATTCTAAAAATCGAATTGACGATATTCGTCATTTAAAAGATAAAGTTGACTCTGGCTGCGACCAACTAATTACTCAACTTTTCTACGACAATGAAGCTTTCTATCGTTTCCAAGAAGAATGCGCAATTGCCAATATCAATGTACCAATTTTAGCCGGTATCATGCCAATAGTTAATCGAAAACAAGCATTACATGTAATTGAGAATTGTTCAGCCCGTCTGCCTAAAAAATTCATAAGTATCTTGGATAAATATAAAGACAATCCCGTTTCACTTAAGGAAGCCGGTATCGCCTATGCCGTTGACCAAATCGTTGATCTCGTAACCAACAACGTTGAAGGCGTTCATCTTTACACAATGAATAAATCCGATACTGCCAAACATATTTTCAGTAATACGGCATCGTTATTTGGTCTTGAATAGACTGTTACATCACACAAAAAGAAAGAGAGTGTGACAAAACATGGTCAGCTTTCGAGCATTAAGGCAAACAAGACCCGCAATCCGATTTTGGATTGCGGGTCTTGTTTGGTTTAAGCGGAAAAAGCTATGTTTTGTTGCACGTTTATGCTGCATGTTTAAGACAAAAATAGTTATGTCACAGCCCTTTTCTTTTTGTAGTATTTCATATCTTAAAAATCCAAGTTGATGATAAGCAGGCAAAATTAGCCCATTATAAAACCCGAAACGAGCCCCACTCGTTTCGGGTTTTGGTGTTGAAAATGCTTTGTCATTTTTTGCACCATCAGTATGGCATGCTTATAAAGCCTAAAACAACCGTTCCAACAATTTAACATTTTATAAAACTATGATTATTTTTCTAATGCCTTCACAATTTCTGGTTCAATCTTTTCCGGCTTTGTAACGGGTGCAAAACGCTCAATTACTTGTCCATCACGGCCAATCAAGAACTTTGTGAAATTCCATTTAATACGCCCATGACCGACAGCTGACTTCAAATAAGTAAACAACGGATCTTCTTCATCACCATTAACCGCTACACGCTTAGTCATTGGAAAAGTCACGCCATAATGCATCTGGCAATAATCACTGGTATCTTTATCAGAATCTAACTCTTGATGAAATTGATTCGATGGCAATCCCAAAACTTCAAAACCTTGGTCATGATATTTTTTATAAAGCTCTTCTAAACCAGTCAATTGCGGTGCAAACCCACACTTACTAGCCGTGTTAACAATTAACAAGACTTTCCCTTGATAATCATTAAAGTCAATTGTAAATCCGTTCATTTCTGTTTCTGAGAAATCGTAAATATTTGTCATAATCTTCATCCTCTCGACGAACTTTTTCGGTAAAAATACCACCATTGGACAAGAAAAATCATCAACAATAGTATTAATACCCACGTCCCATTAATATTTTTGGTCATCATTTTAAAGACGATCAAAGCTTCATAAATAACGCCTAAAACTATAATCTCATACCAAAAATACATCAGAGATTTCTTGAAAGCTTTCCACATACGGTACTCCTAAATCTTAATTACTTTAATTATACGTTAATTATTCAACCTTTGCTGACTTGTCGATTCGTCTAATTATAAATACTAAAATAATTGCTATAACTAATATGATAAATGCTGTGAGATAGGCGAAATGTAATCCGTTTAAAAACCAACCAGGATTATTTTTAGGATAGTCGGTAACCGTTCTATTGGCTTTCAAACTCATACCATAATACAAACTTGTCGTCGCCAAACTGACGCCAATTCCCATACCGATATTTCTGAATAAAGCCGCTAAACTACCGGCAACCCCCTGATATTCTTTAGGCGCATAGCCCATGATCATCGGATTGTTTTGGAAACCACCATTACCAATACCTAGCAGTGTCAGCATTACTGTGAAGAAAATCAAATTACTATCATTTGAAATTTGTGTCAAAAATAGTAAGGGAATCGCATAAACAAACAAATTACATAATGAGACATTCGTAGCATTGAATTCATCTGTAAAAATACCAGCAATCGGTGCTGCAATTACGTTAGCGAATGGAATGGCCATCATAATCAAACCAGTCATTGTCGTACTTAAAGACCTAAAATCGGTTAAATAAAACGGCATAATAACATTGGCATAGTAGCCTACTGAGAAGACTAATAAAGCACTGATCAAACTCAAAGTTAAACGCGGATTACGAAAAATCTTCAAATCAATCAACGGACTAGCAACATGTTTTTCCACATAAATAAATACAATCCACATTATTAAACTAACGCCGAAAGTACCTAGAACAGCAATATTTCCAAACCCAATATCTTGTCCCATGAAGATACCAACAAAGAAGGTCCCAATTGCTAAAGCATACGCCGTTAAGCCAGTCCAGTCATACTTAATAATCGACACTTCTCGCTCTTCTTTGGGAAACATAAAGCGACCATAAATATAGACAATAATTCCGATGGGAATATTAATAATAAAAATCCAATGCCAAGATAGAAAGCCCAAAATCAATCCACCCAAGCCAGGTCCAGAGATATTCCCAAGTTGAGCAATAATACTATTAATACCATAAGCTCTACCACGCAAGTTCATTGGAAAAATCATCGCGACGATTCCAATATTAGTTGCCATACTCATACTGGCACCAAATCCTTGAACAATTCGGCCTATTAACAAAATAGGTAAAGTTGGACTTAATGCACAAACTAGCGACCCAATGGTAAAAAAGATAGTCCCCATTTGAAAAATTTTAATATAGCCAATCTGATCAGCCATTCGTCCCCAAAAGAGCAGCAACATACAAATCAAAATAAAATAAACTGAGACAATCCACTCCGCTCGGTTCATTGGAACATGCAGATCCTTCGTTAGACTAGGAATTGCCACATTGACAATACTTGCATCCAATAATTGCATAAAAGACATGAAACTAGTGGCAAATAATGTCAGCCACATATGATTCTTCCTCAAAATACGCCAATCCTCTCGTGTAAAGTTATACCTATATGATAGAACTCTTTTGTCAAAAGCGCCTATCGAAAGAAATTTATTCCCATTAATTGAGCATAAAAAAAATACAGCGAGCCTTAATTAAAAACGACTTGCTGTATTTTTTATACTTCAATATTTTTCAATATAAAGTTACGTCAATTGCTCTAACAAATTCGTTGTTAGATATACGATAGTATTTTTCGCCATTAATATAAGTGAAAGCATCGATATTTAAAATGATGTTTGCTAATTTTTCACTTCTAATTAGATAACCCTCGGCCGTGAAAATGTTGATGTATTTATCGGGATGAGCTTTTGCACTCAAATTAACTGGTGTGTAAATATAAGCATCGGCAATCCGAATCAAGCGATTGTTTGAAAGACGATAATATTTTGTACCTTGGATATCAATGATCGATACTCCTTTTTCATTTATTACTGGATCCAATTCGGTATTAGGTACTTTTTCTAAGTTATTCATTTGATTTAATGTGTAAATTTCAACACCAGATTTCTTTTTATATGCGGCTATGTACTGGTTACTTTGAAAGTTGCTATGGTGATTCTTCACAGAATGATTATTAGATGCATTAGTATTTGGAGATTGTGGTTTTGTATTATGTACATTTTGATCTGGTAAAGCCGGCGTGACTGGCGTCTCCGGCTCTGCCGGTTCGGCCGTATGACCCGCTTGCGGTTTTTCCATCGGATTCGTTGGTTCAGTTGGTGCTGGTGTGTCTGTTGGATTTTCTGGTTCAGTTGGTGCTGGTGTGTCTGTTGGATTTTCTGGTTCAGTTGGTGCTGGTGTGTCTGTTGGATTTTCTGGTTCAGTTGGTGCTGGTGTGTCTGTTGGATTTTCTGGTTCAGTTGGTGCTGGTGTGTCTGTTGGATTTTCTGGTTCAGTTGGTGCTGGTGTGTCTGTTGGATTTTCTGGTTCAGTTGGTGCTGGTGTGTCTGTTGGATTTTCTGGTTCAGTTGGTGCTGGTGTGTCTGTTGGATTTTCTGGTTCAGTTGGTGCTGGTGTGTCTGTTGGATTTTCTGGTTCAGTTGGTGCTGGTGTGTCTGTTGGATTTTCTGGTTCAGTTGGTGCTGGTGTGTCTGTTGGATTTTCTGGTTCAGTTGTGCTGGTGTGTCTGTTGGATTTTGCTGGTGTGTCTGTTGGATTTTCTGGTTCAGTTGGTGCTGGTGTGTCTGTTGGATTTTCTGGTTCAGTTGGTGCTGGTGTGTCTGTTGGATTTTCTGGTTCAGTTGGTGCTGGTGTGTCTGTTGGATTTTCTGGTTCTTCTACACTGCCTGGTTCTTCACCATTAGTTTTTTCTAAAATATAGTTAACATTTTCATTCGATTCTATCTCACCAACCGATTGATTAACAATAACTTTGGCAGGGGCATTTTGATCCACTCTTTGATAAGTTTGATTACCAATTTGTACACGATTTGGAAGCTCCACCTTAGACCCCACAGTTCCATTTACGGGTATAGATATATCACCAACATTTGTTTCTACCTTAACCAAATTAGGTATAACCGTATTGCCACTTGCAACAGTGTTCTCTTTTGCAACGTATTTCACATAATTTACATCAGCTTTATAGCTCTTTGACTTACCATTAAATATTTTTGCAATACCTTCAGTCAACCTTCCATTCTTATCAAAAGTAGGCACTCCATAAAAGTTGGAATTTTCACCTACTCCACTGACTCCTGTCCACTCATATCCATGGCTAGAAGTTAATGCCGTACTTTCACTGAATTTTAATCGTTTGTTTAAGACAATTTCTGATAAGTCAGTCCCATCGAACATCCCAGTACCTTCAAAGCTACTCCCTGTATCGGCATCTCTAAAATTCCAAGTATAAAGATTCAATGTCTTTAAACTAGAATCATTTTTAAACATTGATCTCAAATCAGTCGCATATGTAGCTGTCCAAGAGTTAGTTGCTGACAAATTACTAGTATCATGCAACTTATCAACTACAGTAAAATCAGTTAACGAAATATCATTTGCAAAGGCATAACTTCCATCGACGATGTTTTTAAATGCACTACTACCAAACGTAATGGTTTTAAGTTTACTATCGTTTTCAAACATATGACTTATATTTTTTGCGGGACGAAAACTATGTACTGATAAATCCAAATGTTCTAATTTAGAATCATTCTTAAACATTCCTTCAGCATTTTCAACTTCTTCAGTGTTCAAATTTTTTAAATTATTAACTTTAGTTAAATTAGTCATATTGGCAAACAAGTATGATGAGTCCTTAGGCGCAGTCAATGCATTATTAATATTAATAGTCGTGATTTCTTGCGTGTGACCACCCCAGCGCTCATGATCATGCCCGTTACCCTCATCAAGTTTTCCAACAATATTCAATGTCTTACCACTATCAACAACTACCCAACCATTACCTGAATCAGCTTTCTTAACAACCTTCTCTTTTCCAGTTGCAGCATCAATAATAACGGAATCAGTACTTTCATGTTCTGAATGACTGACATCCTTGTCTTCCTTAATTTTGGATTCAGAAATAACATTATTTTCGGTAGGTTTAGCAATAGGTTTGGAAATATCTTTAGGATTTATCGTTTGTTTCAGCGATTTGCTCTGTATACTTGAATCATTTGGTTTATCACTAGTTTCCACAGGAGCACTAGTTTCGATCGGTTCTTTTTCCACAGACTTAGGAACAACTGGTTTCCGATCTAATACTTGATTTTTACTTTCGCCTGTCTTAACTGTTAAATCAGCCTTTTTACCTGTTTCAAACTTAGTTACACTCAAGGTTGATGTAGGTTTTTCCAATGAAGCAACAGTATTATTAGACTTATTTGTGGTAGCAATTGTTGATGCAGTGGTAGTAGCAGTAACTTCGGCCTTTGCAATATAGCTAGGAGTTGCTAACATTAACAATCCTCCAGCAAAAGAAAGTCCAGTTACAACAACCCAACTCTTTTTCGATTTAACTAATCTTTTTTTGACAACAGAATTGGGGTCTCGTTTCAATTGTTGAAATCTCATAAATTATCTCCCTCTCATAATAACTTATTTGTTATAGGAAAATTATAGTATTTTAGGGATTATTTATACTTCATATGTTGTAAATCTATTTTGCAAGTTCTGACACGTTATATAAAATAGTTACATATTAGATTCAATTCGAATATAAAAACGAACCAGTATTTAATTCTTAATTAATCACTATTGCTAAAAAAGCTAATAAATCAACATTACATTAATTAAATTTCAATTATTAATATTTGAATGCACTTTAGAACAAATATATAGCCTAAATTGTTTAACCTTTCAACATAAATAATGGCACCAAAAAAGAGCTTTCGTATTTTAATAACAAATACAAAAACTCTATATTGGTAACGGATTAAAGATGATTCAATATCGCACGGATAAGTTAGTCGCGCATCAAACCCCAAATGGCCCCTCACTCAAGATTTTACAGCACCCTCATCAATGCAAGGGCATTTTACTATGAAATCATATTTTCTAGCAACAAAATAACAGCGAAATTTTAAGAATCTTGACGTGTAGCTGCAATATCAACTTCACGGATATTTACTGCTTGTGGCATGTCATACATGAACTTAACTGTTTCAGCAACATGTTTTGGATCAAGCACAACGCCACCCATACTTTCTTCCCATGCTGCATAGTCTTTCAAAGCTGACTTACTAGTAACATGCGTTAAAAGTTCTGTTTCAGCAGCACCGGGCGCAACCATCATGATACGAACATTCTTCGATGAGTTTTCTTCACGAATTGTTTCTGACAAACCGTGGACACCAAATTTTGAAGCTACATAAGCGGCATGGTTAACGAAAGTCTTACGGCCAGCAATCGATGACATATTCAAAATAGTTCCATGTTCACGTTCACGCATATCGTTTAGAACAATTTGCGTACCATTCAAAACACCCATAACGTTTGTATCAAGCATTGTTTGCCACTCTTGTGGATTTTGGTTTTGAACATTGCCAAGTAACATCACCCCAGCATTGTTAACTAATAAATCGGTTTTGCCAAACTTATCTTCAGCTTTGCGAACGGCTTTTTCAAATTGATCATAGTTAGTTACATCGACAGAATCAATCATGACATTGTCCATTCCCTTAGCAACTTCGGCTAATTTTTCAGTCCGACGTCCCAATAGCAACAGTGGAAAACCATCGGCGTTAAAGATTTTAGCAATTTCGGCACCGAAACCTGAACTTGCACCTGTAATTACAACTAATTTTTTCATATTATATATTCCTCGTACTTATAAAGATTTTTTCAACGTTTTACAGTATAATGGCATATATTATCGGCTACAAGTACGCACCTTCAGGTTACTACTGCCTGTGGAAAACTAAGGAGCAACAATTTTGGCAAAATATTTAAATGAATTTGACGCAACTATGCACATGATCCAAGGTAAATGGAAAATTATGATCATGTATGAATTAGCTGAAAATGGAGAACGTCGTTTTGGAGAATTGCAACGGCATATCAAAGATGTTTCACACAAAACTTTAACAAATCAATTGCGCGAATTAGAAGATGATGGTTTGATTACCCGTCATGACTTTCAAACTGCTGAACCACATGTGGAATATCAGCTAACAGACAACGGTAAATCACTGATTCCGATATTGGACGCCATCTGTACTTGGGGTGACACGCATATCGACCATGACTTGATTGAACGTTCGCTGTGTGATGAATAAATGATTAAAAATAAATAGAGAGCGTGACAAAACATGGTCAGCTTTCGAGCATTAAGGCAAACAAGGCCCGTAATCCGATTTTGGATTACGGGCCTTGTTTGTTAAAGCTATGTTTTGTTGCACGTTTATGCGGCATGTTTAAGGAAAAAATGGTTATGTCACAGCCCCTTTTGACGCTTTGTTCCAAATTGTTATATATCTAGTTTATTTTTCAAGGCTTCAGTTAAAACAGCCGAGAAATTAATATTTTGTTGTTTTCCCAAAGTTACCAGATACTCTGGAACAGTAACATTCTTGCGCACTGTCTTAGGGTTATTTCGACGATATTCTTTCATATCTATATAGATAAGAGTTTTAACATCATAATTGTGTACTTCAATATCCTCTAATTTTGTTGGCTTAGGATAATCTTTCTTATCCCCTAACATCATTCCAACAACATCTTGAGCCTTAAAAAGAGCATCCCCGAGGCTTTCTCCCTGTGTCCACGTACCATTATCAATATCTGGGATTTCCACACTATAACCTTTATCTTCAGCATGTAGAATAACTGGATAGATTAAAACATTATTTTTCAAAAATCCTCACCTATTTTCTTATTTGTCTATCATTATACATATTAATATCCATAAGCAAAAAAATAAGACCACATCATTTGTAGTCTTCATCAGAAAAAATAATCTAGTTTATTTTTATACCAGCTTGCTTCAATATCTTACTTTCAATCCCATGTTCAAGCTCTTTATCATGATGAATGGGGACTGGAAGCGTCACGTTTGTTTCTGGATTATACATTTTTAAATGTGATCCATTTTGTGACTTTTTGACAAAACCATTTTGGCGCAAGATTTTAACAATCTTTTGTGGTTTCATTGCCATTTGTATCATCCCCCTCTCATAACTTCCATTGTACATGTTATTTTGTGAAAGGTGAATTTTACGTTCTAGACTTTTAACTATTTTTTGTAACTGATAAATTTGTATTCGGAATAGATTGTGATAATTGCCATGTAAATAAGGTAGTATAACTTCCTAAGGTCAATTCTCTAGGCAAAACATACAATAATGGTCCCTCATCTAAACTCCAAAAGATTGACTTCAATGGCACACCTTCAGTTGTCTCTTCAACAACTACTCCATTTTTCCCACCTATTGGAACAAATGAACCATCTTTTTTATAATACCTTGTTTCAGCAGACAAAGTAATATCATTATTTAAATTAAAGGGGTTATATTGATATAAAGATAGTGTGGTGCTGGCTTTATTAATTCTATTGTCGTCCACATGCAACACTTCGCTATCATTCTTTTGCCTTTTAACTAACTTCCCCTTTGTTGTCTCATCAATATTTTGATACTTCCACTCATAAGCCTTCAAAGTTATCATATCATGACCTAAATACCAAACTAGCGGATTACTATCAACTTCAAATGGACTACCTGTATATGCATTATTACACTGAAACATAAACATCGACTTATAAGACAAAATTTTTCCCATCTCACCAACTCTTCCCTTAATCTCCAACGAATGTTCCCCCGCAGAATTGGCAAGATCGATATTATTAATAACAAATATTTTTTCTTCACTATTATCTGGATTTGGAACCTGGCTAAAGTCTAAACCAGATATATTCTTATTATCCAAAGTAATAGCTTCAGGTTGCATTGTTTTAGGAACCCTTAAGCCTATGAGTCCATTAGTAAGAGCACCATTTGGATTAGAATAGCTCATATTTAATTTAAAGGTTAGAATATCTCCCGATGAAACATTCCAAAGTATTTCACCTGTATCATTGTGACTTCCTTTATCATTAAAAATCGTCCCTTTAATAGAAACATCAGGCCTATCATTTTTTAATACACTTAAATTGGCCAAATTTGTTTTAATTTGTTTATTTTTTGTACCATTAGTAATTGTCATAACAGCAAAATACTTATCCAAATTATCATTGTAAGAAGTTTTAGGAGTAGTGTATGACATAGTATCATCATCACTCACGACCTTATCTTGTCCATTCGGGAGAATTTTATGCCAAACTACTGAAGTTGGCTTTTGGTCAAAATGACCACGAATATCAAACTTTGCAGTATCTCCCTCATGAACTGTCATATCATCTAATCCTCCACCTACCTTAATATCAATACTCCCCTTTACAGAAGATTTCGCTGTATTACTCAATTCGCCTGTAATTCGGACAATTCCAGATTTACCATTTTTATTGGCAATCACTTGTCCTGTTTTTTTATCTACAGTTGCCAAACTACTATCATCAACTGACCAAGTAATATTCCCAGTAGCATCACTTGGACTTGGCAATCCTTTTACAAAGATTGTAGAATCGTTCTCTTGGTTATTATATAAATAATCGCCATCTGCTGTTACAGTTAACTTATCAGCATCACGGTATTTAGGAAGGGTTGTAACAGATGCTACTTTAGAATAGACAATATCTGTAAAATTGGCAGGTACTTGCCAATACCAAATTGTTGCCTGCTTATAATACACTGTTCCAACCTTATTAGGAGTAACCGTCAAATATTTATCTGTCTCAGAATACATCCTTTTCCAATTTTCTTTATCTGTAGACTGATACCACAAATAATGCGGTGTGGCTAAAGGATTCAAAAGACTTTCCCAAATAGAATTCCCTGAACTCGTATAAAGAGTTTTTGATGAATTAACTACTGTATATTTATCACTAGGTTGCAAATTATAACCAAGCGTTAACCAAAAAATCAAAAAAATAAAAGGATCAGACGTTGGTTTATGTTTTTTATCAATAATGTTATCTAATGCTATATTCATAAGGTCTTCAGGATTAGTTGGCAGTGATGGTAACGGTATGGAAGGCAATGGATTTGAAATATCGGGAAAAGAAATACCTGGGATAATTCCTGCAACAACCGTTGTCTGTACTTCATCTTGCCAAAATTTCTTGTTCACGACAAACAAACCTACTAAAAGGGCTAATATATTTATGAGTACGATAATTATAATTTTCTTCAAGTCAGTTTTCTTCCTCTTATGTAAAGAATCGTTGAATCGAATATAATAATTTCAAACTGTACGTGGAAAATATAACATCAAATGCTAAATTCTAACCACAAAAAAAATGAATAAATCAAAAAAATAAATGTTATCCAGTATATCGAGCGGATAACATTTATTTTTTTTGAAATTATTTAACTTTTGAAATCTTCAAACTAAGTTTTTATATTTTGGTACTCTAATCACCATTAATATAAAATTCACTGTAGCAGAATCAAATCCTTTGTTCACAATTTTAAAACCTTCTTAGCACGTTCAACAATCTTCGCTTTAAACAAGATAAGTAAAACTAAATAAACCAAGATTCCCAAAACTATTTCCAAAACGATACTTAACCAAGAAGCACTCAATTTCCTATCCAACACAAAAACTACTCCAAACATAATCGATCCCGCCAAAAAATATTTATAACTATCTTCAAACAAGAATTTAAACTTTATTTGCGCTCTCACAGTCCATAATTGATAACCAAAGACCAACAACTCCGAAAGAACCGTTGCAACAGCAGCTCCCTCAGCTTTCCACAAAATTATAAAGGGTATATCAATCAAACAATTAAACACCGTACCTAAAATAACTGATTGTATGAAATATTTTGTCTGATCAGTCGGCAACAAGTATTGCGTCCCTAAAACGTTATTCCAAGCAATCATTAAGATGACGACCGCTTCAAGCATCATTATTGGCACTACATCGATAAACTTATCAGTGAAAAATAATGGGACAAATTTATCGGCTACTGCAATAAGGCCCAACATCATTGGCACTGACAACGCCGATACAAATGAGAAACTTTCATATAAGTACCTTTTGGTCTCATCATGCTTTCCATTGGCAAAAGCATTAGCTACATGCGGCATCATTACTGTCCCTGTCGCTGTAACAATGGCTAAAATCATCTTAATTATTTTATCTGACTGATCAAAATAACCTGACACTTGTACATCAATCATCGAGCCCAACAATGTCTTGTTTATTAACACATAAACCTGCGTCGAAACTTGGGGAATAAACAATAAGATTGCGGGCCAAAGATACTTTTTTATGTGCAAATTTTGCCAATCTGGACGACCGATATATCTCTTTAAACTTGGTAATAAGGTCAAATTACCGAAAACAAGCGAAAAGGAAACAATCAAAATATAAATCATCAAATCAGATGGTTTTTTAACAAATACAAAAATAAATATTAACGTAGTCACTTTGACAACGATGTTTCTGACGACCGTGACCGCAAAGTTTTCCAGTCCCATAAAGAACCAAGCTACATCAAGTAACGCTGCTAATATCGAAATAGATTGAGCCAAGTAAAATAATTTGTACTCTCCTGAAAACAGTAAAAAAACGCCAAAAAGGAGAAATATCATCAAAAAACTAATCAATCTAAAAATGGTTACTTCATAAAATACTCGTGTTAACTCAGCCCTTTTGTCTCTAACAAAAGCAACTTGCCTACTACCATATAAATTTGTACCCAGTCCACCTAGCAAAATAAACAATTGAATAATTGAATTAGTATACGAATTTATCCCGACTCCAGTTGGTCCCAGAACTCTTGAGAGATAGGGAATTGTTACAAAAGGAACTAACAAAATAAATATTTGATAAGTGGCATTATATAAATAGTTTTTAATTACTTTCATACTTTCCTTTCTACCTCCAGAGATGGGTTACTTTTAGGTTGCCGCCTCCAGGAGAAAGAAATTTAGGTCGCTATGGGGAACGATTGGAGCCAAAGTGCGGTCTCCAATCTCGATTTTGAACTTCGCAAAGTACGCGAATTTCAAAACTCGTCCCGTGGTGTAAGAGCTAAAGCTCTAACGCCACCTGCACAGCGACCTAAATTTCTTTCTCCTTCCAGCTGGTCTTTTAATATTTCAGGAGCATCACTACTTTATAATTCTATCAAGACATCATAAAAACGTTTGAATTATCTAGCTATTTCAAAATTAACAAGAAATTAGTCGGTAGAAGTGGCAATAACAAATACATCAATCAAACAGATGGTTATAAGACTCAAGGATTTCTTTTTCGATTTTTTCCCAACTAAACTTAGTCTCATAAATCTTTTGATTATTATCTTTAAATTCACTAAGACTCGCTTTATCAATTGTATCTAACAATTCCTCAAATGCTTTTATAGAATAATCGACTGTGTACCCCACATGATACTTTCTCACCAAATCATCCACGCCTGTTTTATTAGCTACAATAATAGGCTTACCCAAAAACAAGGCTTCATAAAACTTATTTGGTGCTGAATACTTATGGTTTTCCACTTTTGGATCATACATTGCCACCATGAGATCACCGATATTGGAAATTGCTAAGCCATCGTCATATGCTACTTTTCCATAAAATTTCATATTTTTAGAGTTGGCTTTGATTTTGTTAACTAATTCTTCTGAACCATAACCGGCAATATGAAAGAAAACATCGTCTCTTTTTTGAGCAATCAATATCAACTCATCAATGAATCTATCGGGAACGATTGCACCGACAAAGGAAATATTCAATTTTCCTGATACGTATTCTGATGAATATTTCTTCAAGTCTCTATTGGGTACATAACTTGGCGTATTATAAACGATTTCTAGCTTCTTGGGATGAGCGTCCTTAATTTGCTGTTTTCTATAATCAATCGGAATAATGGTGAAATCGCTGTTATTAATAACCAGATTCTCTAACTTTTTTACAATCCCTTTTAAACTATTCGGCACCGGAAACGAGTCGACATAATAATCGTAAATATCATAAACTAACTTCTTACGGAAAATTTTGGTATAAATCAACGACGTTAATCCGGTATCAAAATTCACTGAATGAACAACATCAATTTTTTTATTATCTTTAACTAATTGAGAAAACAATTTTATATTAAATTTCATTATTGGAAATAAATTTTTTAACCCACTTCCAAAAGAACTTTTTATCCCTATTTCATGGATCTCTACTTTGTCCAACAAATTATAAGTATAATTATCATTTCTATCTCTGTCCCAGCCAATTCCAAAAACATTGTAGTTTCCTTTTAGTAACGTCAGCATTTGTTTCTCAGCTCGAGGATCCGGATTAAAGGGATTGCTGGCAACGAAGAAAATATTCTTATTCATAAATAATCCCGTCCTTTTTTTCTTCTGGACTCAAGTTATTTTCATTTAACATAAGCAAAAGAATTGGAATCAAAATGATTTGGTGTCGCAACATCGATCCGACATCAGGTTCAAAAAATGCTTGTATTGTTATCATGGCTAAAACGAAATATAATTTATAATCCTTGTTCTCGCGATTATTTTTAAGGTATTTCCAACAAAGAATCACAATTATCCAGATCCAAATGTAATAAACGATTTCATTTGCGGAATGAATCCCATCAATTGGTATGAAAACATTTATCAAGCCATATAAGAAATTCAAAAAATCCGTAATAATAGAATGATTTATCAAGGGATTATTAATAATTGTATTGGTATATAAATCTTCAAGTCTAAAACTGTTAACCGTATATCTGGCATCCGAAAGAAAACCCCCAGTCACAAGGTTATAGCCTACTTCCATTCCCACAACCGTGACGAAATATAACAGCAACTTGAATAATTTGTTTAACTTTGACGAATTGAAAATATAGAAAAATATCAGTGAGCAAAGATATATCAACAACCAGTAGGTTCTAAAGTAAACTCCGTACAAAATCACGAAAGCCGCAAATGTTTTGTTCAAAAATTTCAGTGGTGACATCAACAAAACAACATCCAGCATAATAAAAATAACTAATTCCTTGGAAAACTGTGCTGAATAAGCACCATAGAAAAGTGTAAACAAAAGTAAGAGCGACAAATTTCTGATCTTTAAGAAATCAATTTTGAATTTTAATATCAACACTAACATCAATATGGCAAAAATTGTCCAAGCAAAAAAAGCTTCCGTTCCAAACGAGGTATTCGCATTGAATCTGAACATCAAAAAGAACTTAGCTGTACTAACATAATTTTTATCGCTATTGATACTAATATTATTCATATAATTTCTTATGGTTGTGTTGTCATTAAAAAAATAGCTAGGAAATATATCCCTACTAAACATGAAATATATTAGTGAAAGCCCCAGAAAAAGAACGACAAAGGCAACATCTAACAAATCTTTTTTAGTCATGGTTATATCTTTCGTAAGTTTCAATGTATTCACCTAGCATCCTTTCCCTAGAGAATTCCTTTTGAATCTTCTCATGAGCAGCCAATCCTAAACTGGCATCTCTTGATCCAAAATCATCTAGAAATTGTTCCGCAGTATTAAAACAATAGCCATCTACTTTATCAACAATCGTGTCTTTATTTCCAGCAACATTCGTCACAAAACAAATCTTTTTAAAATACATTGCCTCTAGTAAGGAAATAGGTAGCCCCTCCCACCTAGAAGTTAAAATAAAATATTTATACGCTTGAGTTTTTTGAAGTAACGTTTCTCGCGACAACCATCCAGTAACTTCAATATTATTAGCCGTCAATAACGAACGCTGATTTCCATCACCAAACCAAATAAATTTCATATCTGGCATCGATTCAGCAATTTTATTAAAGAGCCGCGGATTCTTTTGTTCATCGATTCTACCGACAGTAAATATCACATCTTGTGTATTGCTTTCATTGGAAAAAAACGTATCCAATTTATTAGTATCAATCGAATTATTTATATACTTCGAATGTTTAGTCACTTTCAAACTAGATAAATATTCACTCTTACTACAAGCGATAGTTTCCACATTTCTAAAGCCTAAAATTTTTTCGGCATCGTAATAAATCAAATGTTTGAATTTGCCATCAGTCTCATTCAAAAATGCATAGCCGTGCGGTGTGTAAAAAACTTTTTGACCCTTCTTATAGCGAATCATTCTTCCCAAAACACCAGCCTTAGACGAGTGCAAGTGAATGATATCCGGATCAATTTGTCTTAGTAAATCGCGAATCTCTAACGTAGCTTTAATATCCTTAATCGGATTGATATTTCTCGTAAAATTAGCAATTTTTATCAGTTTTACATTTGATGGAAAATAGTCATTGAGATTCTTAGGCGTCTGTTGTCTTTCACCATATAAAATTGTTAGGTCATAATCATCTGATAAACCTGACACTAAATCAGAAAGATAGGACAGCACCCCACTACCAAATGACTCAACAATGTGTACAATTTTCTTCTTCATTTTATATTCCTTTTTAACAGGCCAAGCCAGAAATATAAAAATAAATCAATCATCCAAAACGATTGATACAACGCAAATTCAAGTGGCCTATTCTTTAAAATCTAATCCCGTTTTGATTGTTCAATTTGAATAGCTCCTTATCATCAATGCTATGATTCCCAATTAAATCATCATTTTAGTAACTACTGTTAATGACGCAGATAACTTTATTAGATGACAATTTTTTACAAATCTTGCCACCATTAAATTAAGCTCTATAATATATCCCCAGTAATTCTATCGCCCTGTTTCTGCAACTTAGTAACATAATGCTTTGAGCGTCTGTTGAGGTTATTGGCGTACACTTTGTCATTATGTTGATGTTTCGAGGCTTTTGGAGATAATTAACCTGAAAATATAATGGAAATTATCAATTTTACAATTTGTCGTTGCCGATTCAATATTAGATTGGACACAAAAATACCTCATCAAAATGTTTGATGAGGTATTTTTGTGCCATAATTTTATCTTACAATTCTTTGGTAATTAATAACCACTGCCATAACCTGACGAACTGGTAATTGTCCCAGTTGAAGTCGTAGAACGTTGCATACCGATATTATTAATATCTTGCTCAGTCTTAGTAGTAGTTGCACTGTTGGCTGTTGGTTTATAGGCAATTGTTCCCGTTTTGGCATGAGCCAATCCCAAATTGGAACGAATATAATCGGTAACTCGTTGTAATTCTGACTTTTTCATTACTTCCATACTTTGATCAGCAACTTGGGCACTAGTTCCTTGAAGATGTGTTTCTGAAGTATGCTTTCTAACTGAATTATAGTCTTTAGCGATTGTAGTCAAATCGTCGAATGTTAAATCTGTTTGAGTTTGATCAGAAAGAGAGTTAATAAAACTCTGGTTTAGGAGGGTAGAAACTGAACTACTCTTATGCAACAAAGCAGTCAAAACAGCTCGTTGACGCGTCTGTCTCCCATAATCACCTTGAGGATCATCATAACGCATTCTTGAATAGGCTAAAGCTTTCTTGCCATTCATATGCGTCTTTTCACCCTTGGTAAAAGTAATACCTTCGTACGTAAAAGTTAGTGTTGGTGTTACATCAATCCCACCGGCTTGATCAATAACTTTTTCCATACCACCCATATTAATAAGTGCATAAAAATCAATTGGAATATTTAATAATTTCTGAACCGCAGTGATAGCGGTCTTAGTTTGACCATATGAATATGCGGAATTAATCTTTGCAGGTGATTCATCTTTGTATCCCGGAATATTGATAGCTGTGTCACGTGGAATACTTGTGATACTAGTCTTCTGACTCTTAGGATTCAACGTGACCACCATCATACTATCGGTTCTTCCCTTATAGTCACGACCTAAAGCACCAGTATCAGTTCCCATTAGAAGAATTGAGATTGGCTTTTTTGACTTCAATTCGCTATTAACATCACGTTGCTTTGCTACACCAGATGGTTTAAAAGAACTGTTAACTGCATTCTTTACCCCACGGTAACGCGTCATTCCGTATGCAGCTCCTCCTAATACTATTAATAAAATAAACGCTAGGAACGTGTTTCTTAATGTGTGACTCTTCTTTTTCTTGTTATTACGATGCAATATTAATCCCCCCTAAACATTTAGAAACTCACTTGATTATTTTTTTTAAATCATCAACTATCTTAACTTTAAAAACGATAAGCATTAAAACATACACTATTATGCCCAACATTATTTCAATTAAAATCATTAACCAATTACTAGGTAGATATCCATCAAGGATAAAAACAGTAAGGAACATTATTGTTCCGGCAAACAAATACTTATTTACATCAATAAACAAACTTCGATAATTTACTATTTTTCTAATAACAAACAATTGATACAACGTAACGGTCAATTCAGAAATAACTGTTGCAATTGATGCACCGATTGCACCATACATAAAAATCAACGGTATGTTAACAACCAAATTAACGATAGCCCCTAAAACAACCGAAATTGTGAATTGGTTAGTTCTCTTAGTTGGTAAAAGGAACTGTGTCCCAATGACATTACTCCAAGCAATCAATACAATAACAACAGACTCAATCATCATAATAGGAATAACTTGAATAAATTCGTTTGAAAAAAATAATGGTACAAATTTAGGTGTAACAGCTATCAAGCCAAACATCATAGGCACAGACAATGATGTAACAAAATTAAAACTCTTGTATAAGTAATGTCTTGTTCTTTCATGTTCTCCATTAGCATATGCGTTGGCGACGTGGGGCAACATTACTGTCCCAGTTGCTGTAACAACAGCTAGAACCATCTTAATCATTTTATCCGACTGGTCAAAAAATCCTGCCGATTGAACCGACACCATTGAGCCTAGCATTGTCTTATTCAATACCAAGTAGACTTGTGTCGCAATTTGAGGAATAAATAAAATTAATGACGGCAGTATATGTTGACGTACATTAATCTTTCTTAAACTAAATCGACCTATATATTTATGCAAGCTTGGAAATAGCGTCATATTTCCCAATAACAATGATAATGACAAAATTAAAATATAAATAACCAAATCATCGGTAGACTTAACTAGGGTAAATATACTAACTAGTGTAATTATTTTTATAATCAAATTTCTGAATACAGTTACCGCAAAATTCTCAACTCCCATAAAGAACCAGGAAATATCAAATGCTGCAGCTATAATAGATACCGATTGTGCTAAATAATATATTTGATATTTATCAACGCTCATTACAAATATTTCAAAAGCAAAATATGCAAGTAATATTGTTATTATACGTAGAATAAATATTTCATAGAATGTTTGAGTAAGTTTCTCTCTATTATCCCTGACGAATGCAATCTGCCTATTTCCATATAAATTAATTCCAATACTTCCGAATAAAATGAAATACTGAATTATTGAATTTGTATACGAATTTATACCCACTCCTGTTGGTCCAAGTACACGTGAGAGATAAGGAGTAGTAATCAGTGGAACTAATAAGATAAATACTTGATAAAATGCATTATAAAGATAATTCTTTACAACCTTCATTGAAGTTATTCTCCGAATTCTCTATGAACTGCTTGTAACGCTGACATGATAGTCTGATCCATATTGTAGTAACGATATTGTCCTAATCTTCCGCCAAACAACACATTAGGAAAATCACTTCTAGATAGTGATAAATACTGCTTGTAAAGTTCCTTATTTTTTTTATCATTCACTGGATAATAAGGTTCATCACTACGATGCCATGCTTGAGGATATTCTCGCGTAATAACTGTCTTATTCTTATTTCCCTTTCCAAATTCAAAATGTTTATGTTCAATTATTCTAGTATAAGGTGTTTGAGAATCTGTATAGTTTACAACTGCATTTCCTTGATAGTTATCCACATCTTTAATCTCAGTATCAAATCGCAAACTCCGATATTCTAATTCACCTAATTTATAATCGAAAAATCGATCAATCATACCTGTATAAACTATTTTATAGTCAGAATTAAGATATTCATCTTTATGATCAAAAAAGTCAACATTGGTTTCGACATTTATCAGCTCACTATCAAGCATCTGTTCAATTATTTGGGTATATCCACCGATTGGTATTCCCTGGTAAATATCATTAAAGTAATTATTATTGTATGTAAATCTAACAGGTAGTCGTCTAATAATGAAGGATGGTAGCTCCGTTGCTTTTTTGCCCCATTGTTTTTCTGTATATCCTTTAACTAACTTTTCATAAACATCTGGGCCCACTAAGGACAATGCTTGTTCTTCTAAATTGCGGGGAATACCATTCAAATTGAGACTATTTTTTTGTTCTTCAATTTTTTCTCTTGCTTGTTCGGGAGTTATTACACCCCATAATTTATTAAAGGTGTTCATATTAAACGGCAAATTATAAATCTCACCATTATAATTTGCTATTGGACTATTAATATAATTATTGAAATCGGCAAATTGATTAACATAATCCCATATATCTTTCATACTCGTATGAAAAATGTGAGCTCCGTACTCATGTACTTGAATACCTTCTACTTCTTTTGTATAGATATTTCCACCGATATGGTTACGCTTTTCAATAACCTGAACTTTATTTCCTCGTTTAGCCGCCTCATATGCAAAAGTCGAACCAAAAAGGCCTGAACCTACTACTAAGTATCTCAATTAAAATCCTCATTTCCACTTAATATTTTACTAATCGCCTGATGTATAAAATATCCTGATCTCAGTTTTTCCGAAATACTAAGTGCATTTCTTTTTAGGCTAGAATACTCTTCATCAGAAATAGAATTTAGAATATTTTCAATATTGTCCAAACTATCCACGCTTATTCCAAGTTTATTATTAACAATATACTCTGCCATCGCAGACTTTTTCCAAACTATTACTGGAATACCTGCACTAAGATATAATGATATTTTATGCGGCGTATTGTATTCCAAATAATGTCCGTAAACCCCACTACATTCATATACTGAATCTCCGTCCCAAACTAATCCAAATCTAGAATTTAAATGTTGTGGTAACTCATCTGGATTTAATGATCCTTTATAAAAAACATTTCTAGGATATGTTTTTAATTCATTTGAGCCATAAATATTCAATTTATTATTTGTCAATTCTATATTCTTCAAAAATTCTGCTTTGATTAAATTTCCAGCATAAACAATATCACAATCATATTTATTATTAAGATTCAGCTCTGAACTACGATAATCAAATAAGTTAAGAATAATCATTTCAGAAGTAAAGCCCATTTTAATTAACCAATTTTTCATTGCTATATTATGTACTATTAAGTAATCAAAATGATTAAGATAATTTATTTCTTTTGAAATTAGATTCTCATCAACCTCCATATTTCTCAGGCTATTCAAATCATGAATCAACGCAATAGATATAAATTTCTTATTTTCAACAATTAGTTTCAAAATCCTATTTGATATTAAATGACTATTTAGAGGATACTGTAATACAAAAATTCCATTATCATTTAAATCAATTTGTTTTTTTAAAATATTATCTGTTTTGAAAAGTTTTGTTAATTTACTATTTTCTAAATGAATATCTACATTTTTAAAACCAAGTTCATTCAAAAAGAAGTTCACATCGTCTTTGGCCTTAGGTCCGGCATTCCTCTCATTAACACCACCATAAAAGAATTTAGTTACATACTTATTCACAAATGTTCCCTCCTAGTGAATTAATTTACTCAATTTCATCCACAATTTCCGATAAATATTTTTTATTGACTTTACTTTCAATAAATTTACTATTTATTGATTCATTAACATACTTTCCTTTTATCGGAATCTTCTTTGTTGCCCTTCTAATAAACCATTCGTATTCAATGTCTAAATGACCAATATCTATTGCCTGTACATTAAGGTTATTACTTAGCTTTGCAGACAAAACTGTTGCCGTTGGTCCTAAAGATAAAAGAACTAATGTATCATCATGCTTCCCTTTCAATCCATTCTCAACTGCATCATAAATACAATCAATCTTTTCAAAGGCATTAACTTCAGGAGCTAATATTCTTTTAACAGAATGAGCATTTTTTAACAAATCATTTCCAACACCAAATCTGGTCAGTCGCCCCTCCACTAAAAGAATATTTCTTTCATCCCATATTCTTTTTATTTTTTTAAATTTATATTCAGTCAAGGAATCATTAATTGAATACTCTTGATAAGGTCGTGTAAAAAAGGCATCACCATATACTTTCTTAGGCAAATATTTATAATATTGCTTTAAATAAATACTCACCTCACGTTGCCAAAAAACTTTATCCTCAAATTTGAGATTATTTATACTCTTGTAAACACTAGGTAAACAAATTAAAACTTTATCATTTCTTTCTATCAAAATATTTTTCAATTCCGTCGAAAGTCTTCTTGAATTTATTTCAAATGTCCCACCTGTATCTTTAGACAATAAAAACCTGAACTCACCGTCTCCAAACCTTGAAACTGAAAGTTTATTTCTTATAATCAAATCCACCGTATCATCAAAATTCAATGTTTTAATTGGAAATTTTTTAATACTTCTTTTATAAGGTATACGCCATTTTAAAAACCTCAAGTAATCCTTTATTTTTGATCTAAACATAATTTTTAATCTCCAACTATGGATATAACTTCTGAATGATATTCTTTATTTAATTTCGAATCAGATATTTTTCCAATCTTGTGTCCACCAATAGGTACTTCATTAACATACTTACCTTCAACTGGAACCTTATCCATTGCCCCCATTAAAAACCAACTATATTCAATATCTAGATGGCCTATATCTATAGCTTGTATATTATAATCTGTCAATTCCGACGCTAGTACAGTGGCTGTTGGACCCAGTGACAAAAGAACAAGTGTATTACTAGTACCATCAATATTTTTTAATATTTCATTTTTTATATCATCGTATTTTTCAAAGGCATTTACTTCTGGAGCCAATATTCTTTTCGTAGACTTAGTATTACTCAACAGATTATTTCCAATACCAAATCGACTTTTAGTCCCCTCGACTATTAAAACATCTCGGTTCTCCCATATTCTTTTTAGTAAATCAAATTTAACTTTTATTCCAGTTTTATCCTGGTAATCCATATATGGCCTTGTAAACTGGGTATCACCATATTCATAATCCATAGCTATTTTATCTACCCATGACATACCATACCTACCTAAACATAATCCCCAGAATTCTTTTGCCTTAGAATTATATTTAGTTAATCCTGAAAAAACATCTGGAATACAAATCAATAACTTCTCTTTTTTTGTTTGGAGTGTTCGTTCCAGAGCCCTTGCTAACTCTGGAGAATTTATTTCAAAATTACCATTTTCTCTATTTTGAAAGATCCACTTAAACTCCCCATCACCAAATCTACTAACGGAAACCTCATTATCAATAATATAATCGACGGTATTTTCAAATTTTCTTACACTAGGAACATTTCTCTTTAATTTTATACGCATTCTAAAAATCATATAAAGACAAGAAGAAATCAATAATTTAACCCAAAATGGAATAAATTTTGAAACCCTTTTTTTCATATTTTTCTATCTCCTGTTGGTAATAAATTATTTGTCATTACTTTAGATTCATATTGACCATAATAAACAACAAACATATTTATGAACGGGTAAATCATAAGTGCCTCTGTTAATCCCGTTAACATTAAAATCAAAAAGGCCAATTTAACATTGATGGCATAATTTTTCAGATTTTTCCCAATGAATTGTTCAACAATACAAAATACAAATAGAAGTATCATTCCGTCAAACAAAGCAATATAAATTGCTGAATTATCCATACCAGCAAAAGTTGAATCCTTAAAATACGTCGTTATATTTTGAGGTAAAATTTTCAACCCCGACAACTTATAGTAAAACTGAAAAATATCTAATCTGCTTGATAATACTGCATTTAGTTCTAGATATAGCCTTGATCCCGGCGTTACAAAAAAGAGTACTATAAGACTCAGAATAGATAGTGCCCATCCTACAAGCGGAAGTATTGTACTAATTAGGTGATTCATAGATTTATAAATCAAATTAGAATTTGAAACGATAACTAACAACACTAATAAAATTGTCAAAATCCAATCAGTTCTATCCAAAAAAAATTTATAAAAAACATAACTTATTCCTAAAATTGAAAGCGATTCAAACAAGTTAATTTTTTTATTTCTTAATAAAACCCACTCTATAACAATTGTTAGTAAAACAATCCCGCCATAGTTAGGATGGGCAAATCCCAATGAATCACGCCATTCCCCCGTAGGTCTAAAGAAATATACCTTTTGTAAAACACCTAATGCATATAGAAAAATAACCATTACAAATGATAAAACCCTAACAAAAAAATCAAGTCTCAAAACCTTTCTAGGATTTATATTCTTTGAAGCAAAAGCGAACAATAAAAAAATTAGCATTCGCTCTTGACTATTTATGTAATAACCATACAACGCAATACTCAATACGACCATCATTAGAAACATAGTTTGTATTTTATATGGCCTAAACAAAACAATTAAAACTAGAGAACAAATAATAATAATCTTTACGAATTTATATAAAACAACCATTTCAGGTGACTGAATATTAAAAGCACTAAACATTATTAAAATACTAAAAAAAGTATATGTAACAAATAAAAAAACATAAATATAATTCAAAATGCTCTGTATTTTATCACCAATTACCATATCGCAAATATATCCTTCTTGTTTTTCATCTATTAACGTTAATGTCAACAAAATATTATTTTATAAAGCATTTATAAATGCTTTCAAATAATGATTTCCATAAAATTGGCTAATGGACGATTTTATCTTCCCATAATCAGAAAAATCATAATCTCTGTTAACAAATTTTTGCAAACTGCTTATTAAGCCCTTTATATCATCTTGTTCTACCAAAATTCCATTGTCATTAGTAATGATATCCGATGGTCCAGAATCACAGTCAACTGACAAAACAGGTATCCCAACTGAAATCGCCTCAGCCAATACCATACCAAATCCTTCATATTTTGAAGTTAAAACTAAACAATCAGCTGAAGTAATTTCATCCCATATATTTTTTTTAAATCCTTTTATATTAATCTTTTTTGAAATACTTTTTTCTTTAGCAAAGTCCATCACTTCAGAAATATCTCCTGCTCCAAACATATCAAGATTCCAATTTCCAGAAACTTTAGACAAGCAATTAAACAAAGTCCTAATATTTTTTTGACCATCTAACATTATTCTTCCAACATAGATAAACTTACACGGAGCTATGTGATTTGTACGCATAACCACTCTTTCATTTTCAATGACAGGATTATAAATCAGTTTTATCTTTTCTTTAATAATGCCAAGATCTCTAAATTGCCCAGCCACACCCGAACTAATGGCCATATATTTATCTGCACTTTTTAAAAGAAGCCTTTTAATCGGTTTTCTCTTAGGCGAATAATGATACCAAGATACAACGTCATATTTCATACCAAATATATTCTTTATCCAAAAAGCAATGGCCCATATAATCGGATTAGTTGATACCACTGCTTTGATATTTTTACTCTTATTGAGTTCCAGGAATATAAGAATAGGAAGAAACAAAATGTATTGAATATTTCTAATGAATCGAATAGAGTTCAAAGAAATAATTTTTTTATCAGTAATATTATCCTGCCACGCACCATTGTCAAATCCACCAATAGAAATCAACTTTAAATCATAACTGTTGTGTTTAGATTTATTATATTCCGTAAATAAGTTTGTAATTACAGTTTCGGTTCCTCCGAACCCAGTCATGTATGGTACAAGAATTATAATTTGCTTTTTCACCAATATTCCTCACTTACAATTAGATAGATATTCCTCAAAAATCAGAAATGAGTTTTTGATTTCAATTTAGGCAAAAATTTTCTCTTTAAAAAGTTAACCATTTTTGCCAAATTATGCGTTTTCCCAATCTGTTTCCATGGTACTTCTACATAATTAATATCATTAAAATTTATCCACACATCCATAAGAAGTTCACCAATATACCCAAATACTCGTGACTCCTGTACTGAATAATCGGATATATCTATTTCAGATTCAAGAGTGATCAAAATTTTCATTAACCATTCCGCATAATCTTCAAAAAACGACTGTTTCATGACAAACATATTAAACATATGAGCTTTTCTTCTGGCCATGACCAAATCAAATGATTGAAGATACTCAGGATATAATTTTTTAACCACAGTTCTTAATTTATCCAGTGGCTCTTTATTGTGAGCATGTATATAATGTGAATAATTTGTTTCAATTACGTAGTTTCTTTTGCGAGGCAAAATAACATCATAATCTTTTAATAAATTTTCAGCATTACTCTCACTCATTACATTATTCAAAATGCCCTTTTTTAAAGGATGAAAAAAATATCTTCTATAATGAACTAATCCGACTGCGTCAACACCTTTCAAATTTTTCCAAGCCCAATACACTGCCGTAAGCTCATTATAATTAGGATTTTTTTCAGATATATTTTCTCCATCATCATCACGCTGATAATCAATACCATGTATATAATTTCTAGAAGCCCCGACTAATACAGGCATATACAAATCAGAATCTTCTGGCATTGGAAATTTTTTATGCGCCGCAACCATTATTTTTATATTCATTAGACATCCTTCACCAATTTAATACATCTTATTTACTTAATAGGCTCCTGTGCCAGTAAAAATATTTAATAAATTTTTAAAGATTATTTTTATATCTAGCCAAAAGCCTGCATTATCTATATATTTCATCTCTATACTTGCCCGTTTGGGATAACCAATCTTACTACGTCCAGCAGCTTGCCATAATCCCATAGCTCCAGGTCTAATAGATAATAATTTATGTACATCAGAATATTCATTTAATTCAGGCTCAATCACCGGTCTAGGACCAACTATACTCATATCTCCCAATAATATATTGATAAATTGAGGAATTTCATCAATTGAGGATTTTCTTAAAAATTGGCCTAATTTCGTTATTCTAGGATCATTGTCAGGTTCTAATTTATAGTTATTTTCAACGTATTTATCATATAATTCTTTATTCGAATATAATTTTCGTTCAGCCCCGACAATCATGGATCGAAATTTGTACATTCCAAATCTCTTACCATGATATCCAATACGAATCTGCTTATATAAAACCGGTCCACGATTGGATTTACTAAAAGTATCCATTATCCAAATCAACAAAAAAATTGGACTAAATAAAATGAGCGCACACAAAGAAATTATTATATCTGCACTTCTTTTACTCATCTTATATATGTAATGGCTAGAATTAGATTCATCCGCCACTATATGAGAATCTTTACCTTCCATTTCCATTGTTAACTTCCCCCTAGAAAAATTAGACATTTATATATTTGCTATTAATATCCAACATTATCAAAATCACCAAATAAGTGACTCCGCTTTCAAACGATAACTAAAACAATCCGAAGAATCGTTTTCTCTTAACATTAGAAACACGTTTAACATCACTAGTATCAACGTCTTCCCCATTCAAGATGTTCTTAGCATTCAAATTAAATTGTTCCGCAACTGCAGAACCTTCACGCTCTACAAGCTTCTCAAATGCTTCTTTCATCATGAATCGACGTCCTTCAAAATTATGTGCATCGGATGCAAAGGCGAATCCTAAATTTGCTTTAATAATTTTTTCCGTCAATTCTTGAACCTTATCACCGAATACACCCATGTAACTGCTACTTGTCAATTGAGTTAAACACCCCATTTTAACGAAGTCATACAATTTATCTGGCTTTTTTTGAAAGCCCAAATTACGTTCAGGATGCGCTATCACCGGTGTTATACCTCGTGATGTCAGTTCAAACACCATATCCTCAGCATATTCTGGAACCTCATTATGTGGAAACTCCAGCAACAAATAACGATTTCCTGCATCCATAAATAAAATATCATTCGTCAAAACTGCATCTAATAAATTTCCGGTTAAATGGACTTCTTGTCCTGGAAAAACCTTCAAAGGTATACCTTCTGATACCAATGCTCTTTGAAAAAGAGCAGTTTTCTCAATAACATCCTTCTTATGATTCAAGTAATGACTATCCATATGGTGCGGTGTTAATAAAATGTGACTAATACCTTGTTCTACCGCTGCCTGTGCCAATTTTAATGCCATCGTTTGATCCTTAGCACCATCATCAACTCCCGGCAATATGTGGCAATGTAGGTCAATCAATTTCATTTTTTCTTTTCTTCTACTCCATAATATCCACCGTAGTAACCGCCATAATAACTGCCGCCGTAATAGCCGCCAGACTTTTGTTCAGTTACACGATTCATAATTGCTCCTAAAATATTAGCATTAACTGTTTCCAATGCTTCTTTAGCATGCATAACCCCAGCTTTATCAGCAATACCTTGTGGGACAACTAAAATTGTTCCATCAACACGGGCTGCTAAAACTTGAGCATCAGTTACGGTATTAACAGGTGGAGCATCTAGTACAACCAAATCAAACTTATCAGTCAAACGAACTAATAAATCTTTTGTGCGCAAACTTCCTAACAATTCAGCCGGATTAGGTGGTACCGGTCCACTAGTAATCACGTACAAACCATTAACAACAGTTGGTTGAACGATTTCTTCCAAAGTAGCATTGCCCAATAAATAGTTAGATAGTCCACGACGATTGCTGACACCAAAAGTTTTGTGAACTGTTGGACGACGTAAATCAGCATCAATCAAAATAACTTTTGAACCTTGATCAGCCCAAGTCACAGCAACATTATTGCTGACAGTCGACTTCCCTTCTGACGGGTCAGACGATGTGAACAACAAAGACTTAAACTTCTTATCAATTGATGAAAATTGAATATTCGTCCGTATTGTTTTGAACTGCTCAGAAATCATCCCTTTAGGATCAGTGTAAGTAACAAGTCCAATTCCATACTTCAAACTGGTATTATCCATCTTACGTTTTCTCTGGCCAAACAAATTAAAAGCCATCAGTTACACCCTCCTTGGACTAGTGCCATAAAGTTTTTGCTTATTATAGATGCGTTTTTTGACGTCATCTTGATCAATTTCATTAACAATACCTAAGGCTGTTAACCCTAATGTATCAGTCAAGTAGTCTTCTGACGTTACAGTTGTATCTGTAATTTCACGAATAAAAGCAAATCCAATTCCCAATAATAGTCCAACCACTAATCCTGCTAACAAGTTTAAAGTCTTTCTAGGACTAACTGGATTCTTTTCGATTGAAGCGGGAGAGACAATCGAAACATTATTAACACTCATTATCTTCCCAACTTTTTTCTTAAAAACCTTGGCCGTTAAATTAGCAACCGACGCCGATGTGTATGGATCTGTTGTCTTAACTGTGACAGAAAATACCTGTGAATTTTGTTGACTGCTAATCTTAATATCATCTTTCAAAGCATTCATTGAACCCGGATATCCCGGATAATTACTAACTTGACGATTAACTGTCTTCAAAACGGTTGGACTAGTAATAATATCTTTATAAGTGTTAATCATCTGCACGTCTGCTTGTGTTTGTTGCAACTGTGCAGCCTGCATGTCAGCCGAAAGTTTCCTATTAACTAGCAATTGTGTCGTTGACTCATATTTAGGCGCCATGACAAAAAAAGTCACGAAACCGACGGCTAAGGTAACGACAAATGTAGTCCCCAAAATCATTTTTATATGTTTACGAAGTATGGCAAGTATCTGCATCATACTTATCGTTTGTTCTGACCCCAATGAAATCCTCCGATATAACTAAACTAATATAATTTAAAACTAATGAACATTAATTAAATCTTATCACATTATACTGTCACTATATGGCACTTTATTAAAATGTAATTAAAAAACCGCTTTCCAGTCTAAAAATATAATTACAACAATTCCACAGCCCCGGTAATATTCATCTCATCATAAAGCTTCTTCTTAATAGCATGTTGTTTCATTTCCAATTCTTGCATGGCAGCTTCGACTTTTTGATTTTTCTCAATAAAGTCAGTTGCCATTTTTCTTTGTTCCGCCAAGCTGAGTACGGGTACTGGCAACTGTTCCAAATCATGAATGGGAATCTGAGTAATGGTACTACCAACTGACGAGTTCCCCAACAAAATTTGAACTAATGGACTGCCCAAGTATAATCGCAACCACATCGGATCGTACTTGTTACTCTTTAATCTGAGCCGAACCAAATTAGAATTTATCGCCACATTATAAACTGCCTCATCAATCAGCTTAAGTTTATTTATATTGCCACGAATCGCCATAATGATATCGTTTCTTCTTATTAAATAGCGATTAATATCAACTTTGCCGCTCAAATTAAAATATGTCAGTGAATTGTAATCAATCTTAGGTTTAATATCAGAAATTTTGACAATCTGGTACATCCCATCAGTAGACTCTTCTCGCCCAGTCAAATTGAAACCACGGGTAATTTCGACCACATCTTTCAATGGCACTTGCTTCATCTTTTTCAAGTTGTCACTGTGGAATTGTACGTCATTGCCATCCACTTTATACAAGGTTGAATGGACATATCTTCCGACAAGCAATTTTGCATTCTTTATATGGTCATTGGAAACAATTTTCGAAATACCTTCGATATCTTTTTTATCGTGGTACCATTTCGTGATTCGATTTATTTCCTCATTAGTAAACTCAATTGAACGTGCATTCTGAGCCTTTAATTGATCTTTTTCGACATTAATAAACTGAATTTTCCCGTGCATTTTTTCAGGTTTATTCAGCGTCAAAACTAATGCGGAGACTGGTGCAGAAGTAGTTCCAATTGCTCCCACTGGCAATGAGATAACCGTCTCAATCACATCATAATCAATCATTTTTTGGCGAATAATACTATCAACGCCACCGCGGAATAAGGCCCCATCTTGAACAATAATAACGGCTTTACTGCCAGGTTTTTCATTCAATGAGCTGAGTGCATTGCTGACAAAAGCCCAGTCACCTGAACGACGAGACGGTACGCCAAATGGGAAACGATTATATTTATCATCAACCAAACTCTCAGTATATTCCATCTTTTGGCCAATTGGTGGCACTGAAACCACCTTGTCGAATTGCTCTAATTTGCCATCCTTAACGTATCGAGGTTCATCCAAAACTTCACCCGTATAAAGCTTCGTATGGGTTGCGCCCAAACCGAGTGCAGCGATGTATCCCATTGCTACAAAACGTTCGTCAATAAATTCGGCCGTGATATCTTGTTCACGATTTCTCATTATCAATTTAAAAATCAATTCACTGAAACCAAACGTCGGATCCAGAACTCTGTCACAATCCTTAATATCAGCCAAGGAAATCAAAAGTTTCTCGAAACTAAATTTTGAATCCATCAAATTATTGCGAAACTGATTGTGAACCCGACTTCCAATCCCCATCAAATGCAAAATTGGAATATTGATCATTTCACTAAAGAGCTCATTACGTTCAGCAGTAGTCAATTTCTCATCAGCAGCAATAGCACTCTCAAATAAAGCCTGAAATTCCTCACGATATTCCGGAACATCAACTGTCTCCAGTTCAGACTTCAAACTTTTACCCTTAAGAATCCAATTACGGTCAATTTTCGAATTCAATCGTAAGTATACGAATGAAAAAATCAACGATTGAGTATCTTCAGTTGATAGCATCGACTTAATAGTTTTAGGGACTTCCATATATTACAATCTCCTCGTATGGCCGTTGTTTTAAGTTAGTATGCTGTATACTAATTCATTAGCAATTAATAATATATACCTATATAGACTACTTGTACATGTTGAATTGGGGCGATTTGTTACAATATTTTGCTGTATTTATAAATACCAAAAGAGTTCTTTGGGTACTTGCTTTATTCAATTTAATCGCCTAATTATTCTTAATAAAATATCTCCTAATTATTCTTAATAAAATATCTCCTAATTATCACCAATCTATCTACCAGTTATCTGCCGGCCATCTCCCGGTTATCTTCCGGCCATCTCCCGGTTATCTTCCGGTCATCTGCCGGTTATCTCCCGGTTTTATGAAGTTATCTATCTCAAACCTTTAAACAGATAACTTATTCAAAGAAACTAGTCAGAAAGAGCAAGAAAATTAGGTCGCTGTGAAGGTGGCGTTAGTGCTTTAGCACTTACACCACGGGACGAGCTTTGAAACTCGCGTACCTTGCGAAGTTCAAAATCGAGGTCTGAGACACAAGGCTTTGACCGGTCCCCATAGTGACCTAATTTCTTTGCTCTTGGAGGCGGCGTATTTAAACCAAAAAAAAGACCGCACTTCAATGTGCAGTCTCTCAAAATTAACAATTACCATTCATAATCTGTAGGATCTTGCAAACCACGTCCAGTAGCTTTATCCAGCATAATTCTCTGTTCAAAGTGAGCCACATTACGCTTTGTTTCCTTGACCATATCTGGGTTAACAGATACATAGTCAATACCACTTTGAATCAAGAAGTTAGTAAATTCTGGATACTCTGAAGGTGCTTGTCCACAGATTGAAACTGTTCTTCCATCTTTATGTGCAGCCTTGATCAAATGACGGATAGCACGTTTAACGGCAAGGTTACGCTCATCGAACAATGGAGCAACGGTATCATTGTTACGATCACAACCGAGAATCAACATTGACAAGTCATTAGATCCAATGGAATATCCATCGACATATTGGTTGAATTTATCTGCCAAAATAATATTTGAAGGAATTTCAGCCATCATGTAAATCTTAAAGTCAGCGCCTCTGATTAATCCTTGACCTTTGATAATATCGGTAACCTTTTGTGCTTCATCAAGCGTACGAATAAATGGAATCATGATATTCAAATTCTTCAATCCATATTCATTCCGTACTTTCTTAACAGCTGCTAACTCAAGCTTAAAGGCTTCAATATATTTAGGATCATAGTAACGTGAAGCACCACGCCAACCGAGCAAATCAGATGGCTCATGTGGTTCAAATTTGTCTCCACCTTTGAGGTTACGATACTCACTTGACTTGAAATCGGATAGACGAAGTACCACTGGTCTTGGAGCCATTGCACGAGCGACTTTGGAAATTCCGTCAGAAAGCATATCGACAACTTTTTCTGGATGGCCTTGCTCAATCAAATATAGTGGGTGTTCATGAATATATGATGTCCAAATAAACTCTTCACGCATCAAACCAATTCCGTCAGCTGGAAGTGATGAATATTTATCAGCTAATTCTGGATCACCTAAGTTCATCATGACACCAGTTGCGGTTGGGGCAAATGTTTCGGCAGCAACTACTTGACCAGCTCCTTGATTACTTACGGCTGGTTTCTTGAGAAGACTGGCTACTTTACCTGAATAAACAACACCATTTTTAGCATCAACAGTTACAACATCGCCATCGTGTAAAGCTTCCGTTGCGGCAATTGATTGACTCTTTGTTCCGACGATACATGGGATTTGCATTTCACGAGATACGATAGCAGCGTGGCACGTCATACCACCATTGTTAGTGATGATAGCTGCAGCTTTCTTCATAGCTGGGACCCAGTCTGGAGATGTCATCAAAGTAACAAGAATTTCACCTTGCTTGAATTGATCGATATCTTTAGGATCATCAATAACATGAACAACACCACTAGCCAAGCCGGGACTTGCAGGTAATCCACGAACAACAACTTTAGCATCTGATTCCTCAACCACGTTATCATCTCCACTATCAGTATCTTTATTCTTATTCTTTTGTGACCAGAATGTCTCTGGACGAGCTTGAACAATCCATAAACGATTTGTATTTACATCCAAAGCATATTCCATGTCCATATAACAGCCATAATGCTCTTCAATCTTCTTAGCATAACCAGCTAATTCGATAACTTGATCATCTGTTATGACTTGTTGATCTTGTAATTCTGCAGGAACTGGCTCTTCCTTGGTACCACCACCAGCAATTCTTGAAAGTTGAACCGTTTGTTTAACAACAGTCTTATCAATAATCTTTTGCGTCTTTTTATCAATTACAAAGTGATTTGGTGTTACTTTACCTAAAACAATATATTCACCCAAACCACGGATAGCATCAATAACAATCTTTGAATCGTCACCGTTAGAAACATCAACAGAGAACATGATTCCTGATGCTTTTGAGAAGACCATCATTTGTACAGCTGCTGACAAAGCAACTTTGTCATATGGGAAATGTTGCTTGTTACGATAATAAGTTGCCCGAGCAGTGAATAATGAAGCATAGCATTTCTTAACACTTAAAACTACGTCATCCCCGCCTTTAACATTTAGATATGATTCTTGTTGACCGGCAAATGAAGCATCTGGGAGATCTTCAGCCGTTGCCGATGAACGAATAGCAACGAAAGGATCTTTTTGACCCATTTTATCAGCTAAATCAGCATAGGCTTTTCTAATATCTGCTGCCAAGTCGTCAGGGAACTTAGCACCAACAATCAGATCACGAATTTGTTGGCAAGTTGCGCCAAGCTCATCGGAATCTTCATAGTCCTTAATGCTATTTAGCAATTCTGTTACCTTGTCATTCAAGCCAGTCTCATCCATAAAGTAGCGATATGCTTTGGCAGTCGTGGCGAATCCATAAGGTACTGGCAAATCCATCGACGAAGTCATTTCGCCTAATGATGAAGATTTACCTCCAACTAAGTTAACATCTTCACGATGTAATTCATTAAACCATAAAACGTTTGCTGCATCGCGATTAATCATGAAATTACCTCCTCTTGTGGAAACAAAAACCGATTGTGAAAACTTTATCGAAATACAACTTTATTGTAAGCCTGACCTGTTTAAAGTGCAATGAAGTTTTGATTTTTATTTATGATATTTTTAATCAATAAAATGAAAATATTTAGGTAAAAAAATAGTGGCTAAAGTTTCTCTTTTGTAGAGAATTCTTTAGTCACTATTTTGTCGTTAGCGCTGTCATAGCAGCGATAGTCGCCGATTTATTTGGATAGATATTTCATAATATGCGTGTCTAGCCAATAAGTTGTTTCATTCAATTTTGGACTACTTTTTTTACCCAAAAAATACGGTTTGAACAAGATGTCTTATTTTGTTGTTTGCTTTTGTTTAAATTGTTCATTTTTTAACAAAATTGGATTTATGGATGAATTTGTCTTAATAAATTATTTGATTGGTTCAAGTTACTTACAACTTTTAAGACAACAAATAATCCTAAAGATTAAACAGATTTTTTACATCGTTTAGAAGTTCAGTTAAAATTTTATCAGAAACATGACCAACAACTTCTCCATGTCTAGCAGAAAAGTCATAGCTGGGTAAATAATAAGTCACTACATTTCCACGTACTCCACTATCTATGTCTATAATTGGAACATACGAATTATCGTCGAAGTTTTCCATAAACTTATGCGAAGTAATCGGCATCCCTGATACTAATCCAGTGTAATTATTGTAATCAGAATCAGATAATACTACCATTGGACGCCTTATATTAGCTAATTCTACAGAATGTCCACCTAATTTATGTCCAGCATGTGGTTCGGCGTCAATAAAAATAATATCTCCTTGAATTGGATAATCCATTAGAATAATTTTTCCTTTCCAACAGACTTTTCATTTCCAACAGACTTTTCATTTCCAACAGACTTTTCATTTCCAACATCAAGTTCTAATTCTTTCATATCTTGTCTAAAATCATGATTCTTAAATTTTCCATTTTTCCATGGATTACTTTTTTCTTTTACTGGCTTATAAACTAAATTACCATTTTCCTTTTGAAGGCTAAACAACTCATTTTCTGATATACCTGCAGACTTTGGCACTGTGATGCTAATACTATTACCATTCTTCCTAGTTTTAAATGTCCCGAGTACTTCTTTCATATTATTCAACAGCCTTTCACTTGTAGTATACGAAGTAAGGCAAGTAATTACAAGTAATTACTTGCCTTATTTATTTAAACTACGTAAAAGTTAACTTCAAAATTAAAAACACGCGAAATAATCTCAGATCATTTTTCATTCAAACTAAACGCATGCTTATATGAGATAACTTCCTTGAAATCAGTATTTATATATACTGGTTCTTTATGCGAATACTCAGTAATCTTTTTCACATTCAATCATGATCCACTAAATAACGCAACCATAAGGTATTTCCAACTGGAGTGGCAGATTTCAAAGTAAAGTTTACCAGCCTTTCTGGATCATCACTCGTTAATGGTTGAAATATCGCTGGACTCTGGCTATCTCCATCGACGCCAGGAATCAGAACAATACTAACCTCGTCACACAAGCCTTGCTTGATAAATGACCAGTTAAGTACCCCTCCGCCTCCCAGCATAATACGGTGCAAGTGAAAGGCAGTCGTTAATTTTGAAATTGCTAAAGGTGCATCAAGAGTCGTATCACCTGCAATCACATAGGAAATTTGTTTTTGACGTAAAAACGCCTTGTAGGCATTACTAGCTTGATTAGTTAAAACTTCCACAACCGTGGCAGTAGTGTCATTATATTGAAGCTGATTACTTTGCCAACCCAAACGCCCATGAGGATCAATGGAAAAATAATATTTTGGATGAGTATTGGGAACAATGAAATCACCATCCGGAACACGTGCTGCTGATAAATCTAAATCAGGATGACGATAAAAGGTGAAGTTGTCATCTGTCGTCTTTCGCCCGGATAGCCAGCCTTCATTTGGGTCAAAGGCTCCACCTGGTTCAAACGCAGCGTGATAAAATAATTTACCCGCATCGCCAGCGTTTTTAGCTTGATGATAGTTACCAACGATTTTTCCATTTAAGGACATCGTCATATGACAAAAAATATTTGGTCGTTTCATAGAATAAGTCTCCTTAATTTAAGTTACGACCAGTGTATAACTTAAAGTCGACTTTAAGTCAATTTTTTTCTAATCAGAAAAAGCCTTATGTTTTTTACACCTTATTTTCCTTCTAAGTTGGTTCATTGTCAGTCATACTTTAACTAAGAAAGAAAGTTCCCGTTAAAATTAATTAGCCATAACAAGACACAAATCCATCATACAAATGCATTGATTTCTAAGTACCTTAATCGTACAATGCGAATAAATAATGTTACGAAAATGCGGTGACTGACATGGATAAAAAAAGAATGCAAATCACGCTAAACCCTTACGACAAAGAGAATGCTGAAAAACTAGTACGCGCGGAATATGGGATTAGCCTCAACCAATATATGGTAATGGAGACTAAGAAATTAGCCAGTCAATACTTAAGTGAAGACTATGTTTCACCAGAAACGCAATCTGTAATTGATCAAGCCATTACTGGAAACCTCAAAACAACTAAGCCACAAAGTGCGGATGACTTTTTGAAAGATTTAGGCATTACCGTTGAGTAACCTGAAAATTGAATGAACCCATCAATTTGAAAAAAATACACAACAACAACTTCGGCGCGTAAAACCTTCGCAGTCATTACCAAACTACTTGAATCTGAAGAATATGACATTCCAAAAGAACAATACAATGATCATCAATTAAGGCATCAAGCAAAAGGTATTAGAGATGTTCATATTGCCGATGATTTAGTCACTGTATACTATCGGATTATCGGAGAAACCATCACCATGTTAGATGTTGGACCACACAGTAAAATTTTTCGCCACAAACGTCGATTTTAAGCAACAAAAATAGTGTGATAAAACACGGCCAGCTTTCGAGAATTAAGGCAAACTGGAGCCGTAATCCGATTTAGGATTCTTTCTCAAACTTGGTTAAAAATCAAATAAAAACTAGATATTTTTAGCTGGGTATAAATCCAGAAAAAATATCTAGTTTTTTTTAATTCTACTCTATTCCAAATAATTCCATAGGTTTATTTACTAAGAATTTGGTTAGCCATTACTTATCTCGTTGCGAAGATTACACTAACCTTAGTAAAAAAAACAGGGATAAAAAACAATTTTATTCCCCAAATTTTCAGTCTATAGGATTCATAACATATATTTCTTACCTAAGTTTATGTTCCTTACTATTTTCAGCTCTACAAAACTACCTTTAGCTCCGTAAAACCTTCTTCAGCTCTTCAAAACTATCTTTAGCTCCGTAAAACCTTCTTCAGCTCTTCAAAACTATCTTTAGCTCCGTAAAACCTTCTTCAGCTCTTCAAAACTATCTTTAGCTCTGTAAAACATTCTTCAGCTCTTCAAAACTATCTTTAGCTCTGTAAAACATTCTTCAGCTCTTCAAAATTATCTTTAGCTCCGTAAATATCTTTAACAGGACTATTATATCAGCTTTACTAAATTAAATAATAAAAAAAATACGATCAACACACACTGTGCGGTCGTATTTTTTATTAAACCAATATAAGAAATTCTAAGTGACAAGTCACTAAGTATTTCTAAAATTAGTTAAGCTTCTTCTTACTTACAACTTGTAGCTTGTCATCCAAGTCATAAACAACTGGTTCACCAGTAGCCATTTCAACGTCCATGATGTCAGCATCAGAGATGTTTTCAATATACTTAGTCAAAGCACGTAGTGAGTTACCATGGGCAGCGATGATTACGTTCTTGCCATCTAATAGCTTAGGAGCGATTTCATCTTCCCAGAATGGAATTACACGTTCCAAAGTAACTTTAAGGTTTTCGCCACCAGGAATAATTCTTGGGTCCAAGTTTGCGTAACGACGATCGTTAGCTGCCGAACCTTCGTCAGTAGCTTTCAATAGTGGAGGCAATGTATCGTATGAACGTCTCCAGATGTGAACTTGTTCGTCACCATATTTTTCAGCTGTTTCAGCTTTGTTTAGACCTTGAAGTGCGCCATAGTGACGTTCGTTAAGTCTCCATGTCTTTGTTTCAGGAATCCATAGTTGGTCACAGCCTTCAAGAGCATAGTGCAATGTCTTGATAGCACGTGTCAATACTGATGTGTAAGCTTGGTCAAATTGGATGCCAGCTTCTTTAAGAAGTTTACCAGCGTTTTGAGCTTGCTTTACACCTTCTTCACTAAGGTCAACATCAACCCAACCAGTGAATTGATTTGATAAATTCCATTCACTTTGTCCGTGACGAATGAAAACTAATTTTGCCATTTATATGATCCTCTTTTCATTTCTTTAACAATATGTATTTTACACGATTTCAACAATAAAAAAAAGAGACGTCCGCTCAATTTACAATTTAATGATGAAAATTGATGAGGGTTAATTTTTAATGTGCTTTTTTTACATGAGAATTCTATGTGTAGACATTAAAAGGGCCATAACAATTCAGTTGTAATGAATTATTATGGCTCTTACTTTTATTAATATTTAAAATTCTTTTAGCTGGGCATGCAGTGGCTCTAAAACGAGCTCCGACAGGGCAACTCCTTCCGCTTTTCATAGCTTAGCGAATCACACGCAAAACCAGCGTGCAATTCACTAAGCTACGAAAATGCTCGGGAGCTAACCGCCCTGTCTCCACTCTCTATTGCTTATAAACCGGCGTATCCATCTCTTTCAAAGTTGTAATATCCATCTTATTCTTAGCATTCTTATTCAAATAAGTATTAACTTGATCCGAACCTGCCAAGACTGCACTAACTTTATCTGTTCCGTCAATCAAATCTGAAATAATATCGGCATTTTCACTCTGCTTCATCACAATTGGAATGACTTCAAAGCCGTTGTCCCTCAATGCTAACAACTTCTTATAATATTCTGAATTAACTGAAACAAAGATAGTTGCTTCGGTTTGTTTCAAAGCTTGATTCTTCAACCACCAAACAATTAATTCTTCATCACTATCGAAGGTACTAATCAACACATTACCTTCACTGAATAGTTGAATATAAGGCTCGTTAGATGTGTAACTCTTAATCAAGACCAATGTTCCATCTTGGCGATAAAAGTTCTCACGGACGACTTTATTAGCGTTTCTGTGGTCATAAAATTGAGTTGCTGAAATTACTCCGTTGACGTCAAAAATATCACGGCTCAACAAACCATTGTCTTTGTAGTGACGAATAATTTGTAATTGATGATTAGCACTTCTAGATACTTCCATCACAAGTTTATCGTTTGCATCCAAAATTTTGTCCACTTTATCGCTGACATGTTGTACTCGATAATCAGCATCAAATGGAATTTCAGCTGGCGTAACTGGTGTATTGAAATTACGACCTTGCAATTCATTGTACATGTTCAATAAGAACGCATTACCATCAACAAAACCGGCATTTTGATAATTCATCCAAGTTTGATCAATTTGGTCATTGTATGTTACTGAAATGGCATTAGCTAGCAATCCCTTAGCGGCCAAAGTCATGGTCAATTGTTGCCACATTTTACTTGTTTCTTCATCTGGATTAGCGGCCAAATCATCGGTGAAAATGTAATAATCACGGTTTTCGTCCATATAGATTTCATTAGCCATCTCATCAGTTCCAAACCATTCTTTCAATGACTTATTAATTTCATTGATACGGTCGGTAGCTTGCTGACGGTCATCAACTTGATCACTGTTAGTATTGCGCAAAACGTGGTTGCAATAACTTCTATCAGCCAATAATTGACTGCGAAGTTGTGACTTCAAATCAGCACTTTGATCCAAAGTATTTTGCAAGTCTTGCTCAGTATATTGCCATTGCTCTGTTCCATTATCCATTGGAGCAGCCTGTGGTTGTTGTTGATTGAAGGATTGACCCTGATCGGGTTGCGAATACTGTGGTTGGTTTTGACCAAAGAAGTAATCATTTCCATTACCGTTATTATTTACATTATTAAAATTCTGGTCATTTGGTGTAAACTGCGTTCCCATCCCCGCTTGGGCATCATTATATTGATTTTGCGCTTGATCAAAATTATTTTGATCCGGTTGCGGATTTTGATATGAAGAATTGTTTAGATCAGAATAATTATCATCATTTTCTTTCTTTTTTCTATCGAAGAATGACATACTTTAATCTCCCATCTACGTCAGTTGACTACATCTGATAGTGCCGCCTCCGGGTGAGATGTGAACACGACCTGCTGTGGGACCGCATCGAGCCAAGGTCTCGCTGCTCGGTTTTGAACTTTGAGAAAATCACTCAAATTTCAAAACACGTCCATTCTGTAAGGACTAAAGTCCTAACAGAATTTTCACTGCTGGTCGTGTTCACCTCTCACCCTACGGCTAGTGTATCTAATCTAACTAATTTATTTTTATATCAAAAATTTTAAAAATGATATTAAATACACTGGAAGGAACCGACACATACCCTTTTATAATTAAAAAATAATTATTAAAAGTTAATACGATGATAACCACTGACAGGTCAACCAATCATCTAGCCATAAATACACTAGCTGGAGGTTACGAGAAGATTAAGACTGCCGTGATAGTGGAGTTAGGACGACAAGGTCGTTCTTACTCCACGGACGTCTTTTGAAATTCGCGATTTGTGCGAAGTTCAAAAGCGAGGTTCGAGACCTTGGCTCGAACCGGTCCCACAGCAGTCTTAATCTTCTCGTGACCGCAAGCGGCACTCGTCCACTTAACTTTCAACATTTAACTCCATTATATATGACAAGTAAATTTTAACTACAATTATAACGATTTCTTTAATTTTATTCGGCGTTTTTTATTATTGCCACCAATCGAATGCACTCCCAAGATATCTAGGAAGAAGACAAAGATTGGAATACCGATGATCAAGCCCCATGTTCCTAATAATTCTTCTGATACAATCAAGACAACGAAGGTGAAGAAAATCGGTAAATGGGTCATGCTGGACATGAATTGTGGATTCAAGAAATATGTTTCAATCATATGAATAACCACAATCATGATGATGATATAAATCACATAACGAATCCCGCCGACTGAATATGCCACAAAACTTAGTGGTATCAAGGAAATAATCACTCCGGCCACTGGTATCAAGGACAAGATGAAGACCATGGCTGATAAGGCGATAATTCCGGGCATCTTCATAAATAGTAAGGTAATCGTTGTTAAAGCTGTATTAACGACCGCAATCATCAATTGTGCTTCCAAAACAACTCCGAAGGTATTAACAAATTTCTTACCATAATAGAACAAATCAGAAAATAACCAACTATATTTACTATCCAAGAACTGACGTCCGAAGGCATTCATTTGTTCAACTTGACTAGTATAGAAGAAACTCAACAGAAATGAGATAACAATGTTAAAGCCAACTGCACCGACACTACTGATGTAATTAACTACTTGCGTAATCGCAACCTTGATTTGATTATCCAAATTGATCTGTTGCAAATAGTTATACATCACGTTCAAATAAGGATTGGAACGGACTTCTTTACTCTCATAGAACTTCTGTAACGAATTAAACATCTTGACCGTTTGACTGATCAACTGTGGTACATAATTTGCAATAACGAAAATCAGCAAGGCGACAATGACTAAATAAACTGGCACAATCACCCAAACTGGACGTACTTTTGGAAAATGTTTTTGAACAGCTCGAACTAGCTGAACTGACAAAAAGGTAAATGTAAACGTCAACAAGAAAAGACTCATCATCCCGCGAAATAAATAAAATAACGCAATCACGATCAGTAGCAAGAAGAATCTGCGTAAACGTTTATTTTCGACAAACTTATCGTAAAAACTCATATAAAACTCCTCATAGACACATACTTAACGAAAATAAGATATCCATTCCCAAAATTGTGCAAAGTGAATATCGGTTGTACCAAAGAATGGCAGTAAACTCGCGGAACATTTCAGGCCACATTAACATCTTGACCGTTCGAGCTGCCGCAAAGTTGACTTTCAATCCCAATCTTTTTGCATAATACTTTGTTCTTGGCAAATGATAATCGCTTGTAACTATGATAACGCGTGGGCGATTATTTTTATGCCAAATATCGTGAATTTTTATAGCTGAGAAACTTAAATTTTGAATCGTATTTCTTGATTGGGTCTCAGTAATTATCATCGAATCGGAAACTCCAGCATCTAATAAATAATGCCGCATCATTTCGGCTTCTGACGAAATATTTGATGTACTTCTGCCGCCACTAACGATAATCTTGGGTTTAACAACAAAACCTTTATACAATTCTAAAGCCTTATCCAAGCGAGACATTAATATCGGTGGCACTCGTGAACTAGTACATTTATTCCCCAAAACTAACAAAAAATCAGTTGATTGAATCGTCTGCCTTTGTTTTAAATTACGATCCATTTGCCACATATAAAACAACATTATGACCAAAAGAATCATATCAATCGTTGCCAAACTAAATGTAAACGCACGAACATACTTATTGATGGAAAACTTAGCCAGCAGATAAAACGTCAAAACAATCGTGCCTGACAGTGCAATTGCCCCCATCGGTTGCCGACTATAAACAAATCTGATGCGATAAAACACAAGTGCTTCAATGATCGTAACGATGACCATCAATAAAAAATTCATATTCCCCTCCGATTTAATTCAAACTGAACTTTAATTTAGGAACAGTTAATGGAAAATCTTTAACCATTGTCCAAGTTACCGTGGTCGAATCTTTATCCGGTTGCCGCAACAAGAACAACTTATTATCTAATGAACCATAAATCAACAACTTTCCCTTAGTTGTCGCTACGGCTGGCCCATTTTCAGAATAAGCTGATGGTGAGACTAAGAAAACATACTGCATTAATGGTTGTTTACTACCATCAACACTGACACCTTGATAGTCGCTTGGTTGAATATTAGTGCCATACAAATCACCAAAATTGACACCAATATTACCAACTCTTTTACTATGATTATCGGAAATAGCTCCGACGAGCTGCATTAAATCTGCATTTGAGGATAATGGTGCAGCTACATATTTATCATAATAATCTTTCGTCTGCGTAATAGCATCTCTTAAGCTCGTTTGTTCATTATTAGATTTCGTTAACAAATTAGCTTTATTATTCTTTTGACCATCTTTGACCCGAACAGTGTAGTCGCTCGAGTAAAGATACAATTGACCACTGTCCGACTCCACTCGAACCTTAGCTCGTTCGATTTGATTACCAGTCACTTTAGAATTAACTTTCAAGTTAACACTCTTAGGCAATAATCGATCCGGATTTTGACCATGATAATAGTAGTTGATTGTCAAAAGATTCTTCGGTGTTAAATAAATTTTGCCGTACAAACTTTGAACGTTTCCGGTTTCAACTTCTGTCAACATAACGACTTTACTATCAGTTTTATCCGACAATTTTTGGGCAGAGTGTTCTGTCAAAGTCATCTGATAAGTCCCATTTTGATTGATAGTTAAATTCCCATCGGTCCGACGATAATCAATAATTGTTGAGAAATCATAGTTACCAATCAAGGCATTATTGGCCGTCAGAGGTTTCGTATTCGCATTAACATTAATAATATGGTCTGGCAGCTGCTCATAGTCGATCGCTTGAGATTTAGTTTTGTTAGACTTGCTAATATTAGAAGCCTTATCACGCTTAGTAATGTAGGCAAACTTGTACGTCTGATTGCCAGATTCGACATAGTAACCCTTCATATGTTTACCATAAACATTCTCATGGTAAGGCTTGATAATTTTCAAAACTAAATTTTGCTTGGCCGTTTTGAAAGTAATCGTCTTACCATCACGTTCCAAAATATATTTAGGATTATTAAACTGACTATTGAAACGATTGATTCCAACCTTGCCATCAATTGTCGTAATATCTTTAATTTCTGCTTTTTGATTTTTTAAGAATTTAATTGAAACAGTGTCGTTCTCCCCTTGATCCTGGTACAAAAACCAAGTCTTACTTGAGGTAACGATGTTTTCCGTTTCTTTCGGCTTACAACCTACTAAAAGTACGGCAAAAAGGCAAAGCATACTTAAAACAACATAGAATTTTTTTCCCATCTTTTTAAGCCTTTCTCTTGTAACAATTATACAACTTGTGGGGCCTCCGGTCGTGAGTGACACAGCCTGCTGTGGGACCGACCTGAGCCAAGGTCTCAGGTCTCGATTTTGAACTTCGCAAAACTCGCGAATTTCAAAATACGTCCGTGTTGTAAGGGCTAAAGCCCTAACAACACTGTCACTGCTGGCTGTGTCACTCACGACCTCCGGCTATATTAATGGCTGCAATATTACCTATAAAAATAAACTCTCTTTATATTCTAAATCCTATACATAATGAAGGTATACAAAACAATCTACAAATCAATTAGTCGGAGGAGCTTATAAAGAATCAACGGCTGTGAAAGTGGCGTTACGGCTTCAGCCGTTACACCACCGGGCGAGTTTGGAGACTTGTCGAACTTGCAAGGCTTCAAATCGAGGTCTGAGACCTTGGCTCAGACCGGTCCGCACAGCCATTGAATATTTATAAGCTCCGGAGACGGCAAACCCTCTTATTATTGAACAATGATATCAAAAAAAGACACGCTTTTCAGCGTATCTTTTCGAATAAATCATCATTCAATTAAGGTTCTTTATTTGTTACCTGTAACGAAGCTATTATCAACCCATTCGTTTGTAGCAACACGACGATATTGTACGCCGTTATATTCCTTAACTTGGTCAGTTTGCCATGGAGTATTATTTGCCAAAGCACGGTTAGTAATGTTCTTTACACTACCATCATTTTGGAAAGCAACAAGTGGTACATAACTTCCATTTGTGTTATTAACACGAATAACACTCTTGTTACCAACACTAGAATCGCCTGCATTAGCATTGTCACTACCTGAATTAGTATTACCCTTCAATTGGTTGTAATACTTACCAACTAGATCATAGAATTGGTTCATGCTGTAACCCCATTTGGCGAAATAGCCAACTGGATCAGTATGGTTTGTTTCATGCCATTTGTTGCTTACATCGTTATGTGACATAACTGTAACGCCTGGTGTAAATGGCAAGTTATATTGAACTAATTTTGAAGCTGTGTAATATGCTTGGTTAGCAACTGAACGAGCAAAGGCATCTGTTGATGTAACTTGACACAATTCAACATTGATGAATTTGGCATTAGCTGTAGGACCAGCCCCCCATGTAAGATAATCAGTATTCTTAATATTCAAGATTTGGTTGTTGTCAACGAATGCATGAACATAAGTATAAATTCTCTTCCAATCGCGATTAAAATAATCTGCTTCATTTTGAGCAGAAGCACCCGGTGTAGCTGTTTCGTGAATAACAACACCTTCTGGCTTACCGACACCATTTTCGTAACCTTGCCAGACACTAAATGTACCTTCTTGGTTTGTAATTGAAACTGGTTGAATGTTGTTATTATTAATGTAATCGTTGATCGCTGAAGTTGCAGCTTGCGCTGTTTGAACGTGGGCACCAAATTGAGGAGCCACTTGTCCAATTGTTGTAAATCCGATACTTGCTAAAGCAACTGAAGTTGCCATAGTAGTAATAATTTTCTTAGATACCATAATAAATATTTCCTTCCCACCGTTAATTTCCTTAACGTTATAAATTATAACAAGTTTTTTCACAAATTTGACGAAAGTAACGAGCCTGTAACCAAATAGTAAAATTCAACGAACGCTCATATGTCGCAATTTTTGTAAAAGCCTATTCCGGCAGTATCTCAACCCTCTAGATGTATGGTTATAACGCTCCGACAATATTACCAGAGATTGTCCTTCAATGAAATGCTCTTGCAATATAACTTTTTCAATTTTTGACAGTTCGTCAATATTAACAAAGCTTAAATCAGCTATTATCAACGTTTCAGGAACACGCTGGAAATCAAATTCCTCCAAGCTGTGTATGTCATGATATCGTTTTTCTTGACGTAACATATCGGTCAAACGCCACGTCAACTTTTGGAAAACGTAACGGTTAAATTTGGACAAATCGTCTTCATTTTGACGATATTTAACATAGGTTTGCGCATAAAGAATCATCGCTTCTTGAAAGTAATCTTCATAGTCAACACGAGTGACAAATATATGGACTCGTTTTAAAACACCATGAATTAATTTTTGATTTTGTAACGCATGTTGAAAACCTAATTCCAGATCAGTCATAATTGTGAGTTCTCCTAATTTACTCACAAGCGCTTGTGTGGAATAAATATAACGGATTCAACTCTGTAATATTAGTTGCCAAATTTTTTTAGAAATGCTGGTACTAGTGACACCTAGAAAAAATATTGCAACAAAAAAAGCGTCCTTAGACGCTTTTAGAACCATTTCAGTAATATTTTTTAAATCGGCTCAAATTTTGACCATAAAATTTAAATAACTCAATTCGTTGTATTTTATCAATTCCTAAATTAGACAAAATCGCCTTTTTCAAAATAAAAACCATTTTATCCAAATCTTTAACAACTGATTCTATCTCCAGATGTTCTTCACAATTACAATTCTCAAACGATTTTAACAATCCTAATTCAGACGGAGGTTGCAACTGACAATGTCCCCAATTTACAATACATTCTAAAAACATAAAATTAGCTCGACTCAATAATGCTACATCATGCAGGCGTTGTTCAAGATTCCCCCTTACAGATTTCAAACTAGCCATATTGCCATTGATATCTAAAATATGTAACATTCCTGCCGATGTCCAAACACAAGCTATCAAATTTGGTGAAATCCAGTCAGTATTTTGTCGCGTCCCACCATTAATTGGCATATAAGTTTGATAAGCATGAACAAATGGAACATAACGTTTGATACTAAAAAGTCCGGCCAACACCTTCGAAAAGATGCAGCCGAACCCATTAGATTTATGCAATTCATTGATTAATTGTTTCGTTGTACGTGATTCAATAATTACTCCATACTCCAAATGTAATACTAATGTCTTAATATCGGGCAAATCAAACATAGATACATCAAACAGTGCAATTACCTGATTATCCATTTCAAAATCTTCATTTCGCCACAGTAAATAATATCCAGTTGTTAACAAATATTCTTTTGAAACTTCCAAATTGTCATATTGAAAAAATTTCAATTATTGTACCTCTCGTGATCATTATTTACCCTTAAGAGTATGCTCAAAATATAACATGTTTTAAAAATCCTAGATACCGCATAACAGAATTTTTTCGTAATTTTTTAGTGTCGATTATATATTAAGAACAAAATTGAAATTTAGACCACTATTAAGTCTATCTTGCATAAATAAATAACCTCAGCAACCTGATTTAAGTTGTTGAGGTTATTGTTTTAATATTCAAAAGTTGAACTTGTTCTTTCTAGTCTGCACTATAAATACAATAAGTTCCGTTGACCCAACCGGCATTTACTTTATACCAAGTTTGACCGTCAACGATTTGCTTTGAAGTTACTCGCCAAGTTGTTCCATCAGCTAAACGAGTACCGGTAAATTTATTATTAGCTGCGGGACTGTTATAAACATTAACTCCATATCCCGGAATATAGTTGATTTTAACCATTCCTGAAACGGAAGTTACATAGTTTGAACCTTTAACTTGCACGTCATTAGAATTGACCCACTGATTAGTTGCGACACGATACCAAACTGAGCCATCTGAATGAGTTGATTTTTTATCAATCTTCCAATCAGTCCCATTTGCCAAACTAACGGCTAAAACATTATGTTTATCATCGTAAGCTCTGGCACTTGGTGTGGCTGTCACATGGACGATATCTGGATAGGAAACGATTTGATCGTCTTTATATTCGTCATTAGCTAACTGTGACTTCAAGCTAACATCGGTTGCTAAAACATAGGCGTTATTCCCAACAAAATAGAAAGTATTACCGTCATCGTCAACAACATATGCGGTTGTGATCCAAGCTGACTGATATGGTAAAACTCGACTTGTAGCGGCCTTTTTATTGGCAGCACTATAAACAGTCGAACCATTACTATTAACAATAATTGCCGTATCAGCAATCTTAACTTGTGGATTCGATTTTTCGGATGCTAATTGAACATCGCTTGCTCTCACATATTCATTGGAAGCTACTTGATAGTAAACTGTCCCATCAGCAGCAACGACTTTTGAAGAAACATGCCAGTCAGTATTGTACGACAAAGCACGGTTAGCAGCGATTTGATTTGGATTAGCATTGATGTAAATCTTGGCTAAATTTTTATTTGTTACAGTAGCGGTATCATCCATTGCTGTTTGTGTACCACTGACTGAATTATCACTAGTACCTCCAGTACTAGCTTCACTATCATATTGTGTCAAATTATACGTCTCGATTATTCTATTTAAAGTTGATGCATAAATTGGGCTGGTGGCATATCTGCCTTGTAGCCAAGCTGTTGCATCTTTGTATGAAGAAGCATTTTCTTTCCAAGTACCACTATAAAACTTAGGCGCACCAGAAATACCATTTCTTAATAACGATCCATTATCTGCAAAAGATTCATAAGGACTAGGATACTTTCTAAAGTTGGCATAAATAGTGTAATAACCCTTATCAGCACTCCATTCATAAGTTGGCATACTGACATATGAGCCATTGTAATCACCCTTAACGCCAAAATAATTATTGGATTGCGAGGACAAAGTAGATGTTCCCCAGCCACTTTCAACAATCGCTTGTGCCATCATGACTGAAGCATAAACATTGTATTTTGAAGCAGCTTGTTGAGCAATAGGTCCAATATTTTTAAGAAAAGCATCTTGTTGCGCTTTAGTTACACCACTAGTGGCAGATGCCTGCGTGATTGACTTCACAGCATTAGCAGGCAATACACTATTGGCCTCATGATTATTTTCATTAGCCTCGATGGCATCAGCAGCACTCTCACTAATTGGAGCACCCTGTTGATCCATTACACTGGCAACATTTGGATCCTTAGTAGAAGCAGTTTTTTGATCTTGATCATCATCCTGATTTCCATCATCAGTTGAAACTGCGGCTTTTACTGGAGAAGCATTTGAAGATACACCAACTGCTGCTAGAAAACTTGCTAGAGCAGTAGAGGCAACCCATTTTTTATTCATAGTAGTCTCCCTCCAACTATAAAAAGATAACTATCTGTAGACTAATATAGATGTGGATTACCTTCAATAAAACCTTAAGAAAACTAATGAATTTTAAACAATTTTTATGGTTTCCGCCTCCGGGTGATAGGTGGTGAGGAGTGTGTCCTGCTGTGGGACCGTCTTGAGCCAAGGTCTCAAGACTCGATTTTGAGCTTCGCAAAGTACGCGAATCTCAAAAGTCGTCCATTCTGTAAGGACTAAAGTCCTAACAGAATTTTCACTGCTGGTCACACTCCTCACCACCTATCACCCTCCGGCTCTTTCTCTTTGTATCTGTAATAGTTAATGCATTAGTTGATTTAAACAAACATTCAAGTGCAAGTTCAAAAACTACTTAATCACTTCAGCTTAAATAATAACTACCCAAGAATAAAAGAACCTTAAAAAATAAATCCTTAAATCCCAAAGCAAATCCTAACTCCACTGCCCAATCCAAATAACCTAGCATTCGGTTGCGAGCAATGGAGGTCAGCAGTGACAGTGGAGTTAGTGCTTTAGCACTTACTCCACAGGACGTGTTTTGAAATTCGAGTGCACTTCTCGAAGTTCAAAACCGAGACTCGAGACCTTGGCTCGAGTCGGTCCCACAGCAGACCTCCATTGCTCGCAACCGAATGCGGCACCTCAAAAAAATACAAAAAAAGATTAATGACTAAGCATTAATCAGTAGTTTCAATATATGTAACATATTCAGCTTCGATCCATTCGCCATCTTGGGCAATACGATAGAATGTTTTACCATCATCGCCTGTGCCTTTGGCATCTGTATACCAAGCTGATTCACCTTTGACATATTTATCTTGCAACATTTTACGGTTCACTTCATAAGAGTCAAACAAAAAGACGACATAACGGCTGTCTTGGTTGACCTTAACAAGACCATGTACATTTTCAAGCATTGTAATACCACCTTTTAAGTTAATACTGGTTTCATTATACCTTAAATAGTCAAAAAAAAGGTACCTGCATGGCAAGCACCTCAATTATTATTTGTTAAAATACTGTTTCCAGTAAGCCGGAACTTGTTGATTCATCAAATCGTTGAACCAGACGAATTTTCGATATGGTACGTGTTTGGTCAATTCAACTTTGCCATTGTAATAATCTGGATTATTAACTCGAGCCAAATTTGCTTGTTGATTGACACTCATAATATTTAAATATCTTGCGCCAACAACTACCAAGGTTATCAACAGCAAGCCTGTCAACCAATTTTTCCATCTAAAATTATCCATTGCGGCTAAAACAAATCTCATTGTTATTAAATATGTAAAGACATAGGTTAGGAAGTTGCCTCGACAATTAATCGGTGCCGACACAAACAACAATTGTCCCATGATTACGCCGGTCATTAAGAAATACAGCCACATTTTAGCGTCTACTCGGAAAAACATAAAAATACAGTAACCGATAAATACGACCAGCAACAAACTGATTATTCCCTCAAGGTTAGACAAATTATCGTCAATCACATTGTAACCATACATATCATTTAGTTGCATATGCTTTTGAAGATAAAAATTAATTGCTACATAATAGATCAAAAATGTCACCGCTATAACGGTTAAAATTGTTTTCTTCAGAGCTGAAAAATCAGACCTTATAACTAAAATCGCAATTGCTACCAACAGTGCCACCAGCATAGCGATATTAAATGTTATCAGCCAGAAATGTGTTATTTTGGCATAATTGTTCCAAATTTTTATCGGATCAAACGTCGTATTACGATAGGTGCTTTTACCCCGATAGCCTCGATGAGTGAACATCGTCACTGCCGCTACAATCGCTCCCAATAAATAAGTAATGTGATACAGTTTAACTTTTTTATTGAAAAACAAGACAACAAGAATTCCTAAAGCAATCTGCGCCACAGTCATCGTTTCCGTAAACATTCCACCAACATAAGAAAGCACCAGCGTTCCCAAAGCTAGAAATTGATTGAATTCTTTGGTTCGTCCTTTATCAACCAACCAGATATATACTAATGCCAACGCAATTGGTGGAACATAATTGACGAAGCCAGCGTTCCAAACCAAGATATTGTTCAAAAAGCTATCTTGTAAAGTAAAGACGAAGAGAAATGACAAGGTTAACGATAGCAAAGTTTTCCCCGACAATCGCCAAAGTCCCCATAATAGCAACGTCCAAAATACTGCATAAGTTAATATTGCTAATGGCAGTGAATGCATCGTGAAAATTTCTAAAGTATTTCCTAAATACCGGCCATTGCTACTGCCACCATAGATTGCTTGTGGTCCATAAAACATATGATGAAGTAAATATTTTCCCTGCGGTCCCCACCAAAAGTAATCATCCCCCGATGGAATCACGAAATATCTAAATACCCCAAAATATATGAATGAAACCACGAACATCATCGGCATTAAAAATTTGCGTTTATTCGTAATTGATTTTTCCATAATAAAGTAATTTTGCGCTAATTTCCTTTAGACCGCAAGAACATTTCTCAAATACCTTTTTGATATAAAACGTATGAGTAAATTATTGGTATCAAAGTAACAATTACCAATATCGGAATAAATAATAGTGTATACGTAAAAATAGCGGCAACTAATTCAAAAATACCTCCGCAAATAAATGTTTTCGATCCTAAGCGATGTGTTAAACGCCAATTTTCATTACTCTCCATTGTCCAGGGTAACCGAATCCCAATAACTTTATTTGGTTTAAGAGAATTCATCGGCACACCCAAAATTATCAGAATAATTCCACTCAATAAGTTAACTGTGGCTTGTTGTTGAAAATAAGTGTTGTCACCTAAAGCAGTTGATAAAATAACAAAATTTAGAAAAAATGAAATAATCGGCATGATAGCTAAGACAAGATAAACAATCCAATCTTTCACAGCATTTTTCCTTGCATCATGCTTAATCAGAAGAAATATAACGCTTTGCGCCACGGTAAGAATCGTTGGCAAAATAAAGACAGCCATTGCCTTAGGACCCCAACTATCAGCAATCATTTGACTATTAAAATGCATGGGCAATTCTGCAGGCAACTTATTCCAAAGCAACAAGTCGATTCCTGTTGGCAACCAAATCAAAAGCAATAATATGAGGAAAACCAGACTCTTCTTTTTCATAACGCCACCCGCTTTCTTATTGCTGTAATTATAATTCCAAAGATTATAAACGGAGCCATATACTGCTCGTTATCACAGTCAAGTAAGATGGACAAATCGTATTCTGTTATTAAATCTGAAAACGGCATATTTGAAATAAAAATACGAGTAGCAATCCTAAATGAATCGGATTACTACTCGCATTTTTAATACTCAAAAACAGAATATACGTGTGGTGCTAGTTGATGTTTTTATCATAGATTTGAATTATTTTTACACTTATTCCGATAATCCAGTTATCAACGACGTAACAATATTCAAAATTATTTACTATAAATTAAAGAACAAGAAATAAACTAGCCGGAAAGAGTAAGAAATTTGGGTCGCTGTGAAGGTGGCGTTGGCGCTTTAGCGCCTACACCACGGGACGACTTTTGAGACTTGCGATTTTTGCAAGGCTCAAAATCGAGGTTGGAGACCTTGGCTCCAACCGGTCCCCATAGCGACCCAAATTTCTTACTCTTGGAGGCGGAACATTTACATCATCCATTTTTTCAAAACTGGAATCTTACTAATCACAAAAATAATAACCAATGACAGGATTGTCGCAAAGAAAAATGTTATTAAATAATGATTTACTCCGGCCATTTTTTGAACCACTCCAATACTCAAGCCGTGAACTAAGTAAACTCCATAGGTTAATGGCGCCAGAATTTCAGTCAAGCGGATAAACCATTTATGATAACGGCCTTCATATGATTTCAAAACTTTAAAAATCAAAGCTGCAATAAATGGAATATTGACCACTGAAATAACACTTAGAAATTGGAAATTTGGTTTCAAACTGACAAAAGCAATGATGACATTAATTGCCATCAACACAACTGCCATCACTAACAATTGTAAAGAATTCGTCTTCTCATGCTGACTTTGAGTCAACTTATAGCCGAGAATGAAATAACCTAAACTACTTGAGAAGACAACTTTTCCAACTGTATAACCGTCAAAATACATACTAATATTTTTTGGTAATACTCCTACCAAAGCCGGTAAAAACATGCTGATGATCAACCACAAAATTAATAAGTAATTGAGTAGTTTTTCATCCATCCCTTCAACCATTGCTTTCAACAGTGGCGATAACAAATATAGTGATACCAAGGGATAAATAAACCAATAAGCAATCAGAACTGGTTGGTGATACATTAACAATACGCTGTGGAAAAAGTCTTGATATGTGAAGACACCATCGATTTTTCTTGAAACGAATGCGCTAATAACCGACCAAATAAGAAATGGTACTAATACTCTTGGTAAACGATGGCTGAATAAATAACCAACATTTTTCGTCTTTCGACTGTTTAAAATCGTTGCCCCACTGATCATAAAGAATAGTGGCACTGCAATTTCTGTAATAACAACCAGCATATTGGAAATGTCCCAATTTAGTGAGTTATCTCGTGTTGCTAGTCTGGCTGCTAAAGAGTGTGCCAAAACAACCAACATCATTGCAACCACTCGGATTACATCGATATATATTATTCTTTTTCTTTTCAAAATAGCCCCCAAATATGCCGTCTCCGGGAGCAAGGGATATTTAGTCAGCTGTGGGACCGGCTCGAGCCAAGGTCTCGAACCTCGATTTTGAGCTTCGCAAAGTACGCGAATCTCAAAATACGTCCGTGGAGTAAGGACGAAACGTCCTAACTCCACCTTCACTGCTGATTAAATATCCCTTGCTCCCTCCAACTAATATATAATTATTTTAATTAAAAACTAAGGATTGAAAGTCTCAAAACAGAGTCTGGAGACCTTGCGCTCAAATCAGTTCCCACAACAACCTAATTTCTTACTTTTGTAGGAGACACTAATCTCATAATGTATTTTCTACTTTACACGATAACCGCTGATTTGGTTAAGTCCAAAGAACTTAGCTTCCCACTGGTTCATCAAAGCAGTCGGTGGTGTATCTAAAGCAATCACTCCGTAATTGGCGTTGTACTTGCTCTTTTGCATCGTCATTAATGGTATTCGTGCCGATTTATCCTTTGTTTTTTCAGCCTGGTAAATGATTTGATACTGTGTCCGCATCTGATGATAACTCAAGTTAATATCTTTATATGCTGGTCCAAAACTAATGCCAAACATAACCGTTATGACGGCCGACAAAGCTACTGTAGTCCAAGTTAATTCACTAAATACAGCATAAACTAAGATAAACAAAGCAATGCCTAAGAAAATCACTCCGCCAAAGAAAGTCCGTTCGGGATATTCTGGTGAAAAGGCCATAGCGTAAACTGCTGCTAGATGTCCAATTAGGAAAAATAGCACTGCCCAGATTGTATCAATGTTAATTTTCTTTAGCACTACTCCAACAATCAATAAAACTGCCATTAACAAGTAGATCCAAACCCACTTATCAAAGGTTAATTTATAAATACCGGCAAAGTTTTTTTGAATCAAAGTCCATGTTCGATGAATATTGCCACGGCTTTGTGATCCCGGAGACAGCATCATAGTAATAAACCCGATACCACTGAAAATGACACTGATAGTGGAAACTAAACTAATTTTATGTTCTTGAATCAAACGTTTAACCATAAATAGCAAGATAATTAATACTGCCGCTGGTCCCGAATTTTCATTAGAGGCTCCTGCCAAAAATCCTAAAACAATTGCCCCTAAAATATTACTGAAGTTGACAGTTCTAACTTTCAAATTATACAGAATGAATCCTAAATAAATTACACTCATCCACAAGTAATTGCCTGAACCTGATAACCACAAAACTGATTGGCCAAAATAAGGAATATAAAACCAAGTAAAACCAAAAATAAGTGGCAAGATAAAGGGATTATGCTTTTTTCCGGACAATTTTACCGATAATTTATTCATCAATAACAGCAACAAAATGTAAATTAAACTACTACAAATATCAAACGGCACTTTGGAATTAAATTGCATAAAATATTGCACAATCGAATGTGCCACAAACCGACCATTCCACAATTGATAATGATTAAACATCGAATACGGAATCAGCCATGTACTGATTCGCTGCTGATGTGGAAATGCCGTTGGCGATGGCGATTGATACACAAACCGATATACGTAATCATCCGCTACATACAAGGTCTTCCAGTTGAGCAACAACATAATAAAGAAGACTATCGTCAAAATAGCGATGGACCAGCGATATTTCTTGATTTTTAAAAATAAATCTTCGATGACTCAACACCCTTTCACAAAAAATACTCAATTACATTTTACTAAAATCATCCACGGACGACACACATAACAAGATTATAATTCATCTGCCATATAATTTGTAAAAAAAATCTTTAATCAACTCCTATACCAATTATTTTTGCTATACTTAGGAATGATTATTACCATACGATTTTCAGGAAGGACATATTATGCACGCAACTTTAATTAATCGCAATACCAACGAACGTAAAGACGTCAAAGTCGGTTTCTCATGGACTGAATTCTTCTGGGGCTTTTGGCCCGCACTTTTTCGAGCTGACTGGAAATGGCTTATTATTATCCTACTAGTTGATGTCGGACTGGGCGTCTTCTCATGGGGTGGCGGATCACTATTTTTCAATTTGATTTTTGCATTCTTCTACAATAAATTTTATACTAACGACTTGCTAAATAGTGGTTTTGAACCAGCTGACGATGCATCCTACAATGCCTTACTTGCCAAAGGATACATTGCTCCCGGTCGTAAATTTACTACTACTAATTACACAAGTGATCCCCAATTGGACCAACTTGATAAATTGAAAGACTTACTCGATCAAGGTGCCATCACCCAAGAGGAATATGATATCAAAAAGAGACAAATTTTAGGTTTATAAATTAAAAGGCAGTTACTTTGAAAGTAGCTGCCTTTTTTATTAACCGATATTTATTATTTTTTGAAAACACTTCTTCACCCACCCGCTAAGTTCCAGCGAAACCGCGCTACTACTGCCATCATGAGCCACACAACTTGATATTTAATAAATCCATGAAATAGCTGCCGCCACCTACATCTAAATCCCCATGCCCTTGTTATACTAAGGAAAAATAGTGATAGGGAGGAAATTATGCACGCAATTTTAATTAATCGCCGCACCAATGAACGAAAAGATGTCAAAGTTGGCTTTTCATGGACCGAATTCTTCTGGGGCTTCTGGCCCGCACTTTTTAGGGGTGATTGGAAATGGTTAATAATTATTTTGATAGCCAACTTAACCTTAGGTGCTTGGAATATGGGTTTCGGTACAATTTTGTTCAATATGGTTTTTGCTTTTTTCTATAACAAACTATACACAACTGACCTTATCAATGCCGGTTTCGAACCAGCCGATGAAGGATCTTACAACACACTAGTAATGAAAAACTACATTACACCCGACAGTCGTTTTTCTTCTAATAACAATAATAATTATACAATCAATCATTAAGATATTTTCCAACCAGACAATCTGTTAAAGTTGCCTGGTTTTTTTATGCAAAAAAAGATTGAACTAATTAAAGTCCAACCCTATAACCAATATATTTTGATTAACACTTAATAACTTTATTTAACACATTAAATCCATTTGAAGCAAATTACTACCAATTCAGATTATTCACTTCACTTTAATTAAATTAAAGTATTTTATTCAATTTTTGCAAACAATACTTCAATCATCATCAACATAATTTGAAATTACCTCTCATTAAAACCAACGAATAAACTAGCCGGAAGGGACAAGAAATTTAGGTCGCTGTGTAGGTGGCGTTGGAGCTTTAGCTCTTACACCACGGGACGAGTTTTGAAACTCGCGTATTTTGCGAGGTTCAAAATCGAGACTTGAGACCTCGGCTCAAGTCGGTCCCCATAGCGACCTAAATTTCTTGTCCCTGGAGGCGGCATTTCCAAAACATATTTAAACAAATCTATACTTCCTAATTAAACAACTAGTATAATAACAATGTTATATATATTTAAGGGAAAGGTATCAACTACATGAAATATATTTCTTGGAAAAATAAGTACCTGCGGATTCCGATCGTTACCCTCATAACTATCGCTCTCTTTGCCGCAGTCAGCTATATTGCACTTTACCAAACAGAGTTTTATCGTCATTCAATTTGGACGTTCTTAGGTCCTAGTGACAATCGATTCCACATGATGCGAATCGAAGGATTGTATCAATCAATTTTGCATCACAATTATTTTCCACTCGTCAATATGTCTTTCATGGAAGGTTTAGGTTACATCTCAAATATCTTCTATTCAGATTTTCTAATTTATCCGGCTGCCATTATGCGTCTGATGGGATTCACACCTGCACAAACTATTGTTAGATTTTATTTAATGATGAACTTCTTGACTTTCAGTGTGTCATTCCTTTGCTTCTATAAAGTTCAAAGAAAGTATTGGAATGCCCTCGTCTTCAGTTTTGTTTATACGCTAGCCAATTATCGGTTGCATGATATGTTATTCCGTCACGATTTGGGCGAAGTCGGTGCCTTCTTATTCCTACCAATTGCCGTTTTAGGAATTTATGAAATCTTTTATGGGGAAAGAAAGCGTAATTGGTTATTCCTAGCCTTTGGTATGACCGGAATCATTTATTCTCACGCTATCTCACCTATTCTTGTAGCGATTATGATTGTGACCGTTTTGTTATGTCAATTACCTGAACTAAAAATTCACCCCAAACGACTTCTGTCATTAACATGGGCAGCACTTTGCTCAGGATTGATGAGTATCGGTTACTTTTTACCAATGCTAGAACAATTAAAGCACACAACCTTCCGTCTGACAGAAACGAAAAGTATCTTAACAACCGGCGCTGACAACTTGCTGGACTACTTTAATTGGAGTATCAACAATGTTATTAACAAACCTAATATCGGTTTCGTACTGTTAATTACGGCTATCGCCGCCATTATTGGTATTGGTCGAGTTGAGAATAAAGCCGTAAAACATTTTGCTGTTATCGGTGCAGTAATGTTTGTCTGTGGGAGTAAAATTTTCCCATGGGTTCTCCTAAGTAAAACACCCTTCAAAATGATCCAATATCCATGGCGTTTTGATATGATAGCTACTATCCTACTAGCAATCTTCATTGCCTCAGATCCATTGCATTTACTAAAAGGTAACTTTGTCAAAGCAGCTTTAGTCATGTTCGTCACTTTACTAGCAATTTCTGCTAGTTATCGTATGGTTCACGAGATGTCAACTGCACTCGTTCCATACTCTGAATATGACAAGGCCTCCCCCTTCAGTATCGGTGGTGGTCAAGAATATCTGCCAAAAGGTGCAGACATCGTACCACTAGAAGCTGAACCAAAAACACCGACAATTAAGTCTGGTAAAAAAGCTAAAATCACCAATTTTAAACGTTCTGACACACGAATGACCTTTAACTTTACCAATGCTAAAAAGACCGTTATCTCCGTTCCAGTTATCGCTTATTACGGCTTCCAGGCTAAAGAATCCACTGGTGATGTCTCAAAGCTAAAGATGGATATGAAGAATAACGGTCTGGGTGAAGTAACGGTCAGTGGCAAAGGACAAGTCGTCATCGACTATTACGAAACTCATATTCAAAAAGCCGCTCGTCACTTCTCGTTCTGGTCATTCATAGCAATTATTATCGGAACAATTCTCAGCATATTTAATGTGAAATTAGATGATTTCAAGAGATTATATATCAAAATTAAGCCCAGAAAAGATGAATCAACTGAATCAACTGAATCAACTGAATCAACTGAATCAACTGAATCAACTGAATCAACTGAATCAACTGAATCAACTGAATCAACTGAATCAACTGAATCAACTGAATCAACTGAATCAACTGAATCAACTGAATCAACTGAATCAACTGAATCAACTGAATCAACTGAATCAACTGAATCAACTGAATCAACTGAATCAACTTCTGATTCTAGTGTCGATTCTGAAAATAAGTCAAATAAATAATCAAAAACGAAAAGGTTTTCTTTTTTAAGAAACCTTTTTTATTTTACAATAAAGGACTTTTTTTTAAATCTAAGGACAATAGTTGCTTAAAAAAGGTCATCCAATAAGTGGATGACCCTTTTGCCAATTACAAACAATAATCTATAAAACATAGGTTATTACATCCGCCAACTAAAATAAAACACTGCAAAAAAACCTATTTATCATTTAATACTGTTTACTGGGTATTAGATAAGACCTGCTTATCAACGTATAAATCATTTTCATCTTTACCAACATTACTTTTGACCATAACTAGAATATTTCCTTGAACTTTAGTTAAAAGAGTGCAATATATCAACCTTTTGCTTCATCTATTTCAATACTAAAAAATGAAGACAATTGGATCGGCGGTCATCGTTAATATATATCATCTTTGTTCTATATCCGTTATTATTCGTATACTTGTCACGTAGATAAAACAATCAGTTTTATATTGCACTTTATTTGACAACTTGAGAAATAAATGAATATCACTTAATTTTCATACTTTTAATTTCAGCTAACATTGACAAAATAAATTCATTAGTTTTGTCATCCGAATGTGCTTTCAAATAAAGAACTATTTCAATAATAATCATTATTAATATAATCATCACCATTATTGCAATTAAAAAAATCATATTAATACCGCCAACTTGAATAAGTTTAGATACAAATTGAACCAATAAACCAAAAAGATACCCGAATCCTGTTAATTTTAAGAAAGTTGAAATTATTTTATCCCATTGGGGACTATACTTTAATTTCTGCTTAATTACATACTCCATTTGAAAAAGAGTAGATGAATCCAAAGTTTTCAAGAAATTAATCCAGCATCTTCTTCTTTCATGTGTTACAAAAATATATGAAGAATATTTATTAGCTGTGATTTCGCTATTCAATACTTTTGTAAATATCTTTTGTCTTATATCAAGATCCCCATTGTCTATCATGTTTAAAAGAATATTCTTTTTAATTCCTTTTTTTACGGATAACGGCATTTTATTATTAACTTTTTCAACCATTACAGAGAACAAAAAATTAAGTGTAGATGACACCAAAAATAATATTGCTAATATTTCCATTGATATTAAAGGACACTTAAAAAGAAAGAATATAGTAAATAAGAATATTATCACTGCCATCAGGCCATTAGTAATTCCTAAACCAATTGTCTTAGTCATATCAAAAAGGTATCTTGCTTTTTTAAAGAACAAATAACGTTTATAACACGATAATGAAGACAAAACAAATATAATCAGCAAAAAAATGGTTGAAACTATGTAAAAAGTTCGATTAATTTTAAAACTATATACCATTGTCCAAAGTAAAACTTGAGCTATAACATCAATATACTCTAGCAAATACTCATAAAAAGGGGGCTTTGAAATATCCAATTTATTTCTAATTTCTATATCATTTTCCATATATATTTCCTTCAAAGATAGTTTTGTTTCATAAGGGAGACTGTGATAATTTAATGTGGTTCTTATCCCTATAGAATATTAAAACAATTTTTCTTTCTCTCATTTATGGAGCACTAATTCTCCTTTCTATAAAAACATATCCTAATGGGAACCTACTGTATATTATTATATATTTAAACTGCTTGTGTTTCCTCAAAATTCCATTTAACATAAATTACAATTAATGTTAAATGACAAATAACAAAAGCATAAGTGGAGACTATACTATTCAAATTTAATAAATAAAACTATATTTTTGTAAATGCCGAGTTATGAGGAACTTATATACTATATGAATTCAGCACTAATTCTTCTGAAAGATAATAATCATTCCAAAATTCATACAAATATGTCTTTTATCAATCATAATCTCGTGGAATTGGAATTCTCCTATTTTTAATACTTTCAAACTGTAACTTAATGTCATCTAAATTTAAGGATTCATTTTCAACCGAATAACTCTTCGATATTCTAGTGTCTGGGGAATAATTAGCAGAATGAATACTTTCAACAATATCTATTTGTTTGATAGCTAAATAATATTTACAGTTTACTAAATACCTACTTTTAAAAATAAAAATAGCTTTATCATCAAGTTCAAAAGAATCTAAGCAAACAAACATGCTTAATTCATCCTCATCTATCCCGACTCTAATTGTTTCAGTAGTATTAGAAAATAATTTAGATATAGTAAAACAAACAAGCAAACAAATATTTAAAATAATTAATAAAGTCATCGTACCTTTAAATCCAGTTTCAAAACTAGTAATCTTATTAACATGAACAATCCATTTTTGGATGGAGATTCTTCGATTAAACATAACATTTAATACAAAATACCATCTCCACCAAATAGTGAGATAATCCAAAAGTATCCTAGATAATCTTCTAATCGCACTAATGTAATTCCAAGACTTTGTTTTACCACTGGTCAATTCAATTGGATTAGGTAATAAATCATATACTTTAGTATGGATAAGCAAGTACATTATTATACAAATAACTAATAGAGTTATAACCACCTTCCAAAAAATATCCGGTGTATATATAAAGTCTAAAATTTGAAAAAAGGCCTTTCTATCCCGATTAGAAAAAAAATAATAAACGGTAACTGAATCAAGTTTTTTATAAAACACACTTTTAACAAGGGCAATAGAAAATAAAATATACGACGCTTCCTCTGAAGTGATTAAACCTATTATTTCTTTTATCTCTTTTATTATGTTCATCATGTAGTCCTACATATTTATATTTTTAGTACAGCACTTTACTATTCTTGCAATTTTTCTACACATTAATGGCTTACATAAGAAAATATACATTAGTGTTACTATGTTGCATAATCACTATTAGATTCAATTTATAAACAACAGAAATCACACTGTAACTCTCAAAATAAAAAAGCCCTCTTTAATTTCTTGATTCACTCAAGTCGACTAAAGAGGGCCATTTTTTTATTGGAATCAAGTTATCTGATACCTTACTTATCTCGATTCTCATTATGAAAAACAATATTTACTTTTTGTTAGTAATTTCTTTAACTTTCAAAAAACTCTTCTTGTAACTAATTTTACCTTTGTAAAGCTTTTGTGCCTTAGCATACTTAAATGCCTTGTTAAAATCAGACTTCTTAACACGATGCATCTTCTTAAAAGAAACATCCAAATCGGTTATATACTTAGCACTCTTCTCATCAGTAATTTCAAACTTTTGTAATGCTGGAGTAGCGGCGGCATATCCCATTTTATTAATCTTTGAGATCTCATCGTTTACCACATCGACTAGGATATTAGTTGATGATGTATTAGAGTTTGCAAATTTCTTATTAGTAATCATAACATTACCGTTATCGGCATTCATCTTTTGACAATTAAGAATCTTGTTACCAGTTCCTTTAGCTTGGCTAATATAAGGATCTTCTACCACAGCTGCAGCAATTTTCTTATCGTTTAAAGCTGATACACGTTCACTGGCAGCATCAATTTGCTTAACCTTGATACTTGAATACTTAAGCTTATTCTTTTTAAGAACCGCCTTTAAATATTGCTTAGATGAATCCTTCTTATCAATGGCAATTGTCTTACCCTTAAGATTCTTAACTTTACTATACTTCTTGTTAGCAACTAAGCCGTGATATCCAGGTAGTGTTCCCATTACCTTCCAATCTTTATTAGACTTTGAAACAGCCGCATAATTAACTAAGTCAGTTGTTGCAAAGTTTATTGATCCATCCTTAACAGCTTGGTTCAATTCCTTATTGGAATTATAAACTTTAACCTCTGCTGTAATATTATTCTTTGAAAATGCACCACTACTGTCTGCCATAATCAGAGGCATTGCAGAAGTGTTCTTCAAAGTACCAATTACTAACTTGGCATTCCCATTATTACTTTGATCAGCAGCTTTAACATTGCTGATATTCAAAGATAAAACTGTTCCCAGAACCAAAACTAAGCTTAGAAATAATAAGCAAAGTTTTCTCAACTTATGTGTCATACAAAAACTCCCTTTTAATTTGACCTACTTCAAGTTTAAAACACAACAAACGTTAACGCCATATTACTACCAGTTTTTAAAACAAAATTAAGCAAAAAAAAGGAATTCACCTAAGTGAATTCCTTTTAATTAGTACAATTAACACAGATTAATTATCTAGCAATAAAGCTAACACCTGTACCAGCTTGTACCCATTCGTTTGTAGCAACACGGTAAACAGTAACACCGTCAGCATTTACAGCCTTCTTGTCAACTGCCCAGTTTGAGTCACCACTCAAAGCACGTGAAGTAACTTGTTTGCCTTCATCATTGTAAAGCATGTAGATGAATGATGATGGAGCAGCTAAGTTAACTTTCATGTTTGTAACATCAGTAACGTCAGTGTAAGCACCTTCAGTATTACCATCAGTAGCCTTGTCTGAGAATGTTACATCGTTAGCGTCGATCCATTCGCTAGCACCAACACGGTATTGTTTGTTACCATTTTGGTCTGTACGTACGGCATTTGTCTTCCAAGCTGAGTTCTTTGCAAGAGCACGGTTTGTAATAGTATTGCCTTCGTCATTCTTCAATGTGTAGTATGCTGAATCACTCTTAGTTGTAACAACACCAGTAGTATCAGTAGTTGTCCATTGTGCTTCATTATCAGAAACATTGATAGCACGTACAAATGTAATTGTGTCACCAGAAGTTACAAAGTCATAACCTGATGCTGCTTTTTTACCATTTACAAGTACAGTGTAACCTGTTGGGTCAGTAGTGAACTTTTGTAGCATTGTTTGTAATGCTGAGTTAGCCTTTGCTTCATATGTAACAGTTTGGTAATAAGTACCAGCTGTCTTGAATTCATCAGTAGCTGTTTTAGCATCGTTTTGGCTAATATCTGATGTAGTTACATTACCAAGACCAGTTACTGGTTGAGTTTTGGCTGCGTCCATTGCTGCACTGTAAGTGTAGTAATAGCCATCAGGAATTGAAACTGATTTAGTAGCTAATGAGTTACCATCTTGGTCAAGAAGTGAAACATTAGCAGCATTAACTAATCTAGTAGCAGCTGTTTTTGAGTTCTTAGCAACATTCATAGGTGTTGTGAACTTAGCATTAACTGTCTTCAATTCGTTATCATTAGTTGCATTAATCTTAAATGTTGCAACTTTGCTAAATGAACCAAACTTACCATCTGAAAGGTTCTTATACTTCATATAAACGTTAACAGTTGCTGGCAAATAGTTGTCATCACTAGCAGCAGTATTGTATTGGTCGAAAGTTCCACCATTTACACCACCGTCGTAAAGGTTACCCTTTGCATCAGTAATTGTGTAATATACTTGTGCATCTTGGTTAGCGTCATTAAGAAGTGTTAATTTATCAGCAGTAGTAGCTGTTTTAATGATACCATTTGTAATACCTTGGAAAGTTGTGATATCTGTTGCATTAGCTTCACCTAAAGCAGTGTTATCAGTTAGTGTAACGTCATCTGAATCTCTGTCACCGAATTGATTTGTAAAGTCTGTAACGGCCTTATCAACATCACTTTGGTCAGCATTTTTATTTACTGTAGTATCAGCAGCTGGTGTTCCTGCAGCTTGTGAAACAACAGGAGCAGCGATAGGTGCAACAGTTAGAAGTGTTGCAGCAGCGATTCCTGCATATTTAATAGATTTTTTCAATGTTAATCCTCCCCTGGACTACAAGAATTTATTATTTTAATTGTCGTGGGGCTATCCCACTGACAACCATTATATGAAACTCTGGCTTATGAATCAACTCTAAATTATAAACTCTACGTTTTTGTAACATTTTTGTATTAAATATCACAATTCTGTAATATTTATCCAAATAACTGTACGTAAATTGCTCTTTTTTGACCAATGTCAACCTTAAAATTACAAATTTATTACAGCCGTTATTCCAACGTGTTGTTTACAACTTCTAGTTCACCCAAAAGAGCCTACTCTTATTCTAGTCGAAATAAGACGTAGGCTCAAGGTTTATCCCTTAAATATTTTAATAATTTTATCTAAATACTGAACAATTTTATAAAGCTTTGGTTTCAATGCGTTCAATATAGCTGGCACCAAGTATTTCTTTGTAAAGTTGAACAGTATTTTGTTCAAAAAGGTTACTGGTACTGATTTTGGACATCCCGGCCTTTACTTCTTCGGGAGTTAAATCAGCTTTGACATAGTTTAGAACCAAGTTTTTCTTGTGACCCTCAGCAGTCTTAAAACGCAATTGTAATTTTTTCATCAGTTATTCTCCTCTACTTTGCACTTTGTTGTGTGTATTTAACGATTTCTGAACCTAGATATGAATCTCCATCTGACAATAAGACTAGTCCTTCAGCGAACATTTGAATTTGTTCCTTAGTTGGATCTTCCACGATGTTGTTAAATCGAATAACTTTGATACCTTTTGGATACTTTTCATTTCCCATAGTGATGTTAACAGCAGTTTTCTTCCAGCTCATTTTTCTGATCCTCGTTTTCTTGTTATTTTTTTGTAAGAACTTTCGGCCGTTAAGTAACTTACATAGATAGTAACGTTTGGGGGTCTTCAAAACGGAAAAACTTTTTTATTTTTTTGTTATATTATGTATGCCGCTTGTGGTTGTGTGAGATGAAGTCTGCTGTGGGACCGGTGCGAGCCAAGGTCTCGCGCCTCGATTTTGAGCTTCGCATAAACCGCGAATCTCAAAAGTCGTCCGTGGAGTAAGAGCTGAAGCTCTAACTCCACTGTCACTGCTGACTTCATCTCACACAACCACTGGCTAGGGTCTTTAAGGATTAGGGTTTTCTGTTTCTCATTTGTGGATAGAAGATGATTGGTATTAATATCTGCTACTGCATTTTTAAATTCAAATGAGTTCAAGGGCTAAGGACAATAATTACTTATATAGAAGAAATTGGATTATTTTCACTCAAAAATCATACATAAACAAAGAAATTCGACACATTACATTCTAAGATATCCAATAAACCAACAGATAACCTAGCCGGAGAGTGCCAGCAACTAAGCCAGCCGTAAAAGTTATGTAATAGCTTTAGCCATTACATAACGGACGTGTTTTGAGACTTGCGGTTTTTGCAAGGCTCAAAACCGAGACCTGAGACCTTGGCTCAGGTCGGTCCCACAGCTGGCTTAGTTGCTGGCACTCTCTGGCGGCATATTTTCCACAATTTCTCTAACATGTTATAATCTTTGCAGTATTCAATGGAGGAATTTAAAAATGAAAAAAGCATTATTACTCGCAACAACGGGTTTGGCTCTTATCCTAGCCGGCTGCAGCAATTCTGCATCATCAAGCAAGTCTAGTGACAACAGTTCTGCTTACAAGACTGAAATGACTAAGGGAAATGACGCCGTTAACGACGAAAACTATTCTAAGGCGGCTGATTATTTTGAATCAGCAGTTAAAGCTAAGAAGACTGACAAAGCTACTGCTTCAAAGAAACAAGCTACTAATTTGGTAAAAGCTAAGAAATTGATGAATAAACGTCACTTTTCTGATGCTAAGGACGCTTTGACTATTGCCAAAGATCAGGACAATGGTAATAAGAAGATGATTTCTAAAGCTAAGTCAATGCTTTCTCAAGTTACTAAGATTCAACGTAACCGTAGTAACTTTAAACTCGATATTAAGAACGCTAAGGCAATGATCAAGTCTGGTTCAGACGACCAAGCTCGTTCATTGTTAGAACAAGTTACGAAATTTAAAGGTATCAAGGGCAAGTATTACTCAGACATTTATGCTCAAGCTAGAACTTTATTAGATTCATTACCAGCCACAGCTGTTAACGCAACTGACGAAACTAAGACTGATGATAATAGTACTGATACAAATTCTGATAGTAATTCCAACAATAGTTCCGATGACCAAAGCAACAATCCGGCTGCCAAGGGTGACTTCGATATCGAATCACGTAAAGGTCAAGGTAAGGAAATCACTGACGACGATATTGCTAAGGCTAGACAACAATTGACTGACCAAGGTGTTAAAACAGTTGGTGCTTGGAGTGACAATGATATTATCCGCGCTATCAAGAATGCTCGTGCTGATGGCCGTGATACAATCAAACCTTCTGATGCACAAATTAGAGGAAATAATTAGTATATGACAAAAGGGCCTCTAGTAACTGAGAACAGTTATTAGAAGCCTTTTTTTGTTTATATTGCTACAATTTTTGAATTGTCATAGTAAAAATTAATTTTATTTTTTATACATCAAAACGTAATTATCATTCCAATTATTCCGGGAAACCGCTTCAATCCGGTAATTCTTGAACAATTGATATATTAAATGACCATCTACAAATGCTGGGATTTGATTATGTATGCCCTCCATATCGGTAGCAATCTGATCATTGATTCGAACAATAACGAAATCAACTTTCTTATTCTTTAAGTCCTGATTAAATGAGTTATACATTCTTGGCAATTGTTCATACGTCATATTTAGTTTTTGCCAGTACTTAGTTGTTGGTAAAGTATCCGCGGATAAATAAAAGCCTTCATCTAAGTCATTAATCATTAGTAATTTAGGATGCTTCTCTTTAGATCGCATTATTTGGGCAAATTGAGGTTGAGCATTATATTGATAGTGCATAATGGATGAATCTTCTCCTCTAATAATCAATTTGCTAAGGTCCTTATTATTAACAAATGGTAATAATATTAACGACATCACAACCAATATTTGGATAGGAAGTTTTATTTTTTTAATATCCTCTGAATTTGACAATTTTATATTTGTCAGCCTTAGTAAAGAAACTATCAAAAAAGAGATCCATACCAAATTATAGTATTCATTGATCCAATGCTGTAATGCCACAAAAAGTATCGTACTTAAAAATAAGACAATTTCAAGTATTACTGATTTTTTATTGTAAAATGCTTTGATCCATCCTGCGACAATTAAACCTGCTACAACGACATGCTCACTGATTTCTTGTCCTAATAAGAAAAGCAAACTCCATAACTTCATTAACAATGTTTGGTTTGATTTACCATACGATGTGAGGTTTTGAACAAAATATATTTGTATCAAATCACCCCAAGCATTATTAATAGCAAAGTAAATAAATACCAAAATGGTAACGGTCATGAAACCTAGAAGAGATATCAAAACTACTTTTGCCAATTTCATAAACTGCTTTTTATAAATTAATAGGCCCGCTACCCAGATAAAAAAGCCTACAAAGGCTCCCACCATTGAAAATTTATTCCAAAAAACTAAGCTTAAATTAATCCCTAGTAAAAAAAATTCCTTTAATGTAATATTCTCTACATTTTGCTTGACACGGTTAATGACTAACAATAAATATAAAATTGATGTAAACGCAAATTCTTCTGGCGATCCACTAAAACTAAACGCATTGGTGGAAAATAAAACCATTGGACCCATTAAAGCAATCCATTTTGAATCAATCAATTTAAATTTAAAATTATTAGCCATTTTCCAGGTTAGAACATAAATAGCCAGAACATTGACTACTTGCATTAAAAATACGCCTGAAAAACTATTCTTCCTTATTAAAGCTCCGAGTGCAAATATCGCATACAGAACAGGTCCCCGTTGATCAATTATATCTTTAAACGGAATATTTCCATTTAACATAGCTTTTCCCATAGTTAACATAGCATTACTATCCACCCATGGATTAGTTCGATATATCGGTGAAGATCCGATTGCAAAAGAACACACAATTAATAAAAATAAGACAGGCATCACCCATCCCCTAATTGACAGTTTATCTATTTTATTTTTCATCCCCGTTTAAGCCTCATATAAAATTTAATAACTGATTAAGTATAGCATCCAGATTTAAGGATATGAATAGTTGAATTATTTATTATCATGCCAAAAAAGGAGATATGCTACCTATTTTCTTTCATATAATAGGACTTGCCAATTTTTTCTATACATAATGTCATGTATTATATGTCAAACCATTGGAACAAGCCTGATAATTTTGTTAAATAATTTTTCAACTAAATTTTAATTGTCAGTCAAAACTTAGTATAATATTTAAATGTACATTAACACGTTGGGGGAAAATTATGTCTGAGGAAAAAGTAAAAAAGCACGCGACCCGGGCTATCTGGATCGCCTGCATTTTAATTTTGTTGGGAATCTTTGCCATTCCTCAAATGTATCGCAATTATCATTCTGCACCCTACTGCAACTCATCTGGCAGTCAGATAACTTTAGAAAACAAAGATACTCATAAATTAAACAAATATCAGAAAAAACAATTCGTCAAAATGGCTCGCTTGGCAATCGATAAAGAAGATGGTCCCTTCGACTGGAATAACTATCAAAGTGTTTCAATTAATGTCTATAAAATGAAGAAACCTTCAGAATATGGCTTGATTTATAAAGTCAAACCAACTATCCGTTCTGGACAACATACAATTACCAATTCAATTATCGTCAAACTGGCAGATCGTAATTTGAAAACATATCATAAATTCTCTATTAAAGGATATTCATCAGACTTTTCTAATTTTATGGATTAAATTAGAAGGGTCTTTTTTTGTGCCGCCTCCAGGAGGCAGAAAATCAGGTTGCTGTCTCCTTCCGGCTAGTTTATTCGTTGTTTTGAATAGTTAAAAATGATTGGAACACAAAGGATTAAAGTATGTTTTGAATCTTTAATCCCTTAGTCATATAAACAAAAACAATCATCTTACATCCACAGACACGCCCCTCCGGCGGCATACTAAAAAAAGTAAAATGTATTTTTAAAGAATTGATAACAATTCTCTTAACTGTTCCTTAAACCTATTGCGAATTTCACCATTGCATTATAGCTTTATACTGAACCGCAAAATATAACGAGGAGGGTTTCGATGAAAAAGAATAAAGTTTTAATCGGCTCAGCATTAGCTTTGTTAATTGCTCCAACCGTCCTGTCTAATTTGTCACCTCAAACCGTAAGTGCGGCAGATTCAACAGAAATCGGTTTAGTCGGTACTGTGACCGGTAGCGGTGTCTTGGTTGATGATCAAGGTCAAGCTATCACAAGTACTTTTCTTCCAAACAATAGTTCTTGGAAGCTCGGCAGCACTAAACAATTCAACGGTGTAACTTATTATCAAGTTGCTACAAACGAATGGATTGCTGCCAATAATTTGAATATCAGTAGTCAAAATCAAGCAGCACAAACACAAGCACAGACACAAAATACTTATAACACTCAAGTTGCTAACTCTGGTCAAACTGGAACAACTAAGTGGACTACGGCAGTCGTTAATAGCCAAGGTCAAGCTGTCAGTGGTGTGATGTTGCCAGCAGGTTCTACTTGGAATGTCGGTCCAACGGTTACGATCAATGGCGCTAGTTACATCCAAATCGCAACTGACGAATACGTTGCTGCAAGTAATTTAAATATTGCTAGCCCTCAAACTACGCAAACGCAAACTACTCAACCACAACAACAAGTCGTCGGTACAGTCGTCAACGGACCAGCTGATGTCTACGATACATCAATGGATTCATTTTCCGGTCGTCAACTACAAGAAGGTTCACAGTGGAAAGTTGGCCAAATGGTTCAAAATAAATATGGTCATACTTTCTATCAAGTTTCGACTAATGAATGGACACAAAGTTCAAACATGCAATTAAATCAAGCTGATGCACAAAATAATGTTACAAGCGAACCAGAATTTGCCACATCAGTTACACAATAATTAGGGATTCGAAAATTATATTTCCGTATTTCACATTTTCTTCACATTTATCATCTAATATAGTAATTGGTAAACAAGAATGATAATTTACTATTATATGAGAAATATATATAAACAAACTAATATAACCTTCCTCCCTAATATGAAAGAAAGTCTCCTTACATTGTTAAGGAGGCTTTTTTAGTTGGAAATTTTAACATCCCCCAGCAATATGACTATAATCATAAGTAGCAACTACAAGGGGTGAGTGCATTTTGGCTACGGATAAAAAATTATCAGATGTCACAAGAAAAATTGACGATTTCAATGACGAAACTAAATTAAATTTGAAATTACACGTTGAACATGAATTGCACGAGCACAAAAAAATTTTGCCACACGGTTTGTCATACGGCAGTCTCCACGAAGCAATTGAACGCGAAGTAGATCAACGTATGGATAAATTCACTAAGAATACTGATCTCAAGCCCAAAGAACTCTATGTTTATTTAGAATTGCAATTAGCTGAAAATCCATCGCTTTCTAAACGACAATTGCACTACCTAGCCTACGACCATTTGGCAAGAGAAACATCTAACCATTTCCTCAAAAAAATGTTTAAAAAGATGCGTCGGAGGATGAAATAATGGAGAAAAAGCGAATATTACATGCGCCAAAAATCATTACTAACTTTATCGTTCATCAATCCACTAACTTCATTACTAGTAAAGAATTTCAAAAAAGAGTGATGGATTTTTTGTTTAATGTCGTTGATGAAGTGGTTACAATGGTCTACAAAAATTCTAATAAGAATTAATCTGTCTCTGGGTGCAAGAAATGTTTGTTATTTTTTATATGATGTAACCTAACTAATCCAATAAAAAAATACTATATGATTTGAGATTTAACATAATCAAGGGTTAGATATTTTTTCTGTATGTATACCAAGAAAAAATATCTAGCCCTTTTATATTCGATTCTATAACCAAAGTTGAGAAGGAATCCTAAAACCAGATTACTGCCCATATTCAATACATCATTTACAACAAAAAAACTAGCCGGAAAGACCAAGAAATTTAGGTCGCTGTGCAGGTGGCGTTAGCACTTTAGTGCTTACACCACGGGACGACTTTTGAAACTCGCGGTTTTTGCGAGGTTCAAAATCGAGACTGGAGACCTTGGCTCCAGTCGGTCCCCATAGCGACCTAAATTTCTTGGCCTTTCCGGCGGCACCCAAAACCAACCTCATGTTATATCAAATTATTTAAAAAAAGTGCATAAAAAAATCCTTTAGACATCGCATCTCGAAGTCTAAAGGAAAATTAAAGATTTATTTTTTAAGGTTTTTTTCGACAAAGTCGCGAACATCTTCATCCTTCATATTAAGGAATGGTTTTTCAGCTTCTTCTGTCTTAACTGTATCGTGATTGTTGTTCTCCATGAAATAATCCCAGATTGCGTCACGAACAACTGTCTTATCATCGCTCCAGTCGAATGCCTCACTCATCTTTAGGTTTAATACTTCTGGTTCTTTCGCAATGGCTGCATCAGCCATCTTTGATGGATCTACTTCTGCCATAATTCAACAACCTCCTTAGTTACAAGACCCATTATAGTTCTAATCTGAAAAAGTGACACACTAAATGCCCATAATTTTTTACTATTTTCTTAATTGGCATTATCTTTTCACCGATAAGAGCTGATATCATTGGCTTTTAGAAATAAATAATACTTTTTATACAAATTGTAAAACAAATTTGATTGATTTTTGAGTTTATTTCTTGGCATAGTCATGATATACTTAGGACTCGCATTTGTCCGGATGCGAGTGCAAGTAGATAATACTTGTTTTCCTTCAATATTATCGGATTTCTTCGGTTAGTTTTCTCCTTACAAGTCAGCTGACAAACATAGAAGAAAACAAAAAAGCTTCCATATCCGTCCACATATGGGAGCTTTTTTTGTTGCCAAAAATCAATTTTTAGATATTAAGTATTCGCTTTCACTAAATTTTAAAATCTATCGCAAAAAAATTACTACTTGCTGAGAAAATATTCATTTTTTATTTAAAATTGACCATTTAAATATATATTTATCATAATTTTTAATGACGCAAAATTTTCTCCATAGCCTTACCCTTTGCTACTTCATCAACCAATTTGTCCATATAACGAATCTTCTGCATCAATGGATCTTCAATATTCTCAACTCTAACGCCACAAATCACGCCCGTAATTAGAGAAACATTAGGATTCATTTGTGATGCCTGATCAAAAAATTCTGTCAAAGTTGTTTCAGAACTAATTTGTTCCTCCAAACCAGCTTCATCATAACCGGTTAGCCAGCATATTACCTTATCCACATTTTCCTTAGATTGCCCTTTACGTTCCACTTTTTGCACATACATCGGATAGATACTACTAAACGTCATTTGAAAAATTCGTGTATTAGCCATAATTGATTCCCTGCTTTATTTATTTTGAAATAAGTGTACCAAAAAAGCAGGCTCATACCAGCCTGCTTTGCTTGAAATTATTGCTTATTTTTCTTCTCTGCATCAGCTTTTTTACCTAAAGTCGAATGATGCATCCCATAACCAAAGTAAACGACTAAGCCAATCGCGAACCAAATTCCAGCGTACATCTTAGCTTCAATATCAAGTCCCCAGAAAATTACTAATGAACCGATAAAGCCAAGTGCTGGCAATACTGGATACAAAGGAACTTTGAAATCTGGCATTGCGATATCTTTACCTTCACGGCGTCTCAATGGATAAATTCCTAAGGAAACAAACATGAATGCAATCAAGGTACCCGCTGAAATCAATTGTGCTAAGAATGCGAATGGACAAAAGGCTCCAATCACAATGGCAACCACAGAAATAACTAGTAAGGCATGATTAGGAAGATTTTTGTGATTCAACTTTCCTAGCCAGCCTGGCAACATTCCGTCACGTCCGAATGAATAAACTAATCGTGAACCAGCCAACATCATACCAATCAAGGCTGTGAACATCCCGATAACGGCAATCGCTTGAATTACACTGGCGATAATTGGATGCCCAGCATGTCTCAAGGCCCAGCCAACGGGTTCAGCATTGTTAGCATATGATGAATATTTGAACATTCCGACTAAAACAAGGGCAACAGCAACGAATAAAGCAACGGCAATCAACAATGAACCCAAAATTCCACGGGGCATGGTCTTGCCAGGATCTTTAGCTTCAGCTGAATTGGCAGCAATTGAATCAAAACCAATATATGATAGGAAAATCATTGAAACACCGGCATAAATTCCTTGCCAACCACCAAAGGCACTACCATCAGGATTAACTCGATACTTAGGAATAAATGGAAAATAATTTTCAACGTGAATGGCAGTCAAGCCAACCACGATAAAGGTCAAGATAGCCAAAACTTTTAAAACAACTAAAACATTTTCAACTTTAGCGGCACCACCGGCACCATGAGAAATCAGCCACGCTACTCCTCCGATTACTACGACGGCCACTAAATCAACGATTCCACCATTATTACCAAAAGTATTGGCAATCGCATTCGGGAAGTGAATACCAATTGGTTCCAATAGCCCCCGGAAGTTAGCGGACAACCCCGAACCAACGAAGGCTAAGGCAATGAAATACTCTGCCAACAAGGCCCAACCTGCGACCCAGCCGAAAAACTCACCAAACATTACGTTGATCCACGAATACGCTGAACCAGCAAATGGCATTGCGGCAGCCATCTCCGCATAGGCAAAGGCAACTAAGCCAGCTACAATTGCAGCTCCGATAAATGAGAATACAACCGATGGACCAGTGTGTTGTGCAGCAACGACTCCGGGCAAAGTAAAGATTGATGTGGAAACGATTGTCCCTACTCCCAATGCCAAGAAATCCTTAACTGTTAAAACTCGAACTAAATGTGAATCTTTATCCTCGTATATACTCGGATCTTCTTTTAAAGTCAAACGTTTAAAAAAATCACTCATAAAAAAATCTCTCCCTTTTTACTTACCAACCAATTTTTTCGTTACTTGGAATAATTACCTGATTATTTTCGACAGCGGCAAAAGCATCGTCCAAAACATCGAGTGCTTGGTCCAATTCTTCATGGCTGATGACTAGTGGTGGCTGAAATCTGAGAATATTGCCCTTTAGTGTAATCATAACCACCCCGTGCAAAAATGCATAGTAAATTACTTTTGTAGCAAAGTCGGGATTTGGTTCTTTTGATTCACGGTCTTTGACTAATTCAATTCCACCGTCAAGGCCATACATTCTTACATCACCAATTTCTGGGTAATGTTTTTTCATCTCTTGAAATCTTTGTTCAGCGTAAATGCCTTCTGTAACTGATCTTTCGAAAAGATTTTCCTCTTCCAAGACATCTAACGTTGCTAAAGCAGCGGCACAACAGACTGGATTGCCGGCAGTTGTAAAAACATGGGCTGGTGAATCGAGGCTTTCCATAATTTCTTTTTTACCAATCGTTGCTGACAAAGGCATCCCTGAAGCAAGTGACTTACCAACGGACATCAAGTCGGGTTCAATGTCTGAAAATTGTTGATAACTCCACATTTTGCCAGCGCGTCCCATTCCTTGATTGACTTCATCAACGGCAAAAAGAATTCCATGCTTATGACAAAACTCATAAACGAGCTGCATGTATTCTTCGGGAGCTTTACGAATACCCCCATCTCCTTGGATTGGTTCAATCAAGACACAGGCAACTTCATCAGCTGGCAAATAGCTTTCAAATGGTTCCTTGAAACTTTCAAAATAACGTAACGCTACATCATGTTCCGTTTCGTTAGGATAACGGCGATACAAGTCTGGATAAGGCACATGCACAACTCCAGGCATGAGTGGCCCCATCTTGCGAGTCATATTCAAACTGACACCAGATAAAGCCATCGAACCGTACGTCGACCCATGATAGGCATCCATATAGGAAACAATATACTGACGTCCCGTGTAAGCTCGTGAGAATTTAATAACGGCATCATTAGCTTCTGAGCCAGAATTAGAAAAGACAACCTTCTTGGGACTACCAGGCACTAGTTTAGCCAAACGTTCAGCTAATTTTTGAGCTGGTCGATGATGAAAATAGGCAGGTGTGTAATGAATCAGTTTTTCGGCCTGCTCTTGAATAGCTTTAACAACCTTTTCATTCGTATGACCAACGTTAATTGCTGAAGCACTTGCCAACAAGTCGATATACTCATTTCCATCAGCATCAACTAAAGTTGCATCATGTGCTGATTCTATGACCAAATCGTAATAATTGATTCGCGATGCTTGCGCATAATACTTATTTTCGTTCTTAATCAAGCGGTGATCCACCTCGTGATCATGAGCTAATTTTTGCGTTGTCATAATAACACCCCCTAATTTTTATTATTGAAATAGTGCCATTTTAATGGTTTTTTAATTTAGTTGCAAGAATTTTATTAATTTTAAATCCTATGAAATTAGGGATAAAGGTGTTAGTAATGCGTCATGACGGTATCTTTGAGTTATAGAAAAATTAAAGATGTTTTAATTTTATAGCAGTTGCTAATAATTAACTCTGGAATTATTATGATGGCGGAGGCTTTTATCATGATTAATGATGAAAAAAAGTTATTAAATTACATGTCAAAATTTTACAAAATACCTACAGCTAAGTTAACTCAAAAATATACGATGACTCAGCTCGAAGATGCTTATAATGAAATTCACTACAAAACTCGCTATGAAAAGCATTTAGACAAAGATGAAACACTTCCTAACGAATATGTTATGAAAGAATTCAGTCCTTTGTAATGTGCCGCTGAAGGGTGAGCAGACGGAGTCGCTGTGGGAACCGCCCGGAGTCAAGGTCTCCGAGCTCGATTTTGAGCTTCGCACAATACGCGAATCTCAAAACTCGTCCCGTGGTGTAAGCACTAAAGTGCTAACACCACCTGCACTGCTAACCCGTCTGCTCATCCTCCAGCTAGGTTAACTCCCTTATTAAAGGGTTAATCTCATGTTTTAGTATCTTTATCGTATTTAATTAATCTAAAATTACAAACTTAAATAATATTCAAACTACCATTGATATAAAACAAGTAAAAATCACAATTAAATGCTCAAATCATCCGATAAATTATCAAAAAATAAAGAATAAACTAGCCGGAAGGAACAAGAAATTTAGGTCGCTGTGACAGTGGCGTTATGGCTTTAGCCATTACACCACGGGACGACTTTTGAGACTTGCACGGTTTATGCAAGGCTCAAAATCGAGGTTGGAGACCTTGGCTCCAGCCGGTCCCCATAGCGACCTAAATTTCTTGTTCCTGTAGGCGGCATATTTCAATACAATCAATTCCATTAAAAAAGAACACTTCATTTCAGGAGTGTTCTTTTTCGTTAAGTATTATTTATATCATACTTCTTACTATTTTCCTATTATTATCATAATAAATATTCTATAAGAATGAACGCAGAATTTCCTTCATTGGTGGTAATTCTGGCAAGCTCTTCTTATCAACTAAGTGATCAAAGCCAAACTTGGCATATCCTTTAGCTTCATCCATCATGATTTTACCTGGCAATGGTGCCTCATCGGTCACTGCCACATCTAATAATACTGGCTTCTCTGGGCGGCGATACTTTTTGATTGCTGCTGAAAATTCCTCATCAGTGGTAATTCTTTCGCCAATCCCACCGCAAGCTTCAGCTACTTTGGCAAAATCGATTTCTGGCAAACTGATGCCGTAATTTTGTTGGCCGGCTGATTGTTGTTCGTATTCAATGAAAGCCAACAATTTATTATTCAAAACGATATACAACATTGGCAAATCATATTTAACGGCGGTGGCGAAATCTTGCATGACCATGGCGGTGGCCCCATCTCCGGCGACTGCATAAACTGGCCGATCTGGGAAAGCTTTTTTGGCCGCAATAGCTCCCGGTAATGCACAACCCATGGTTCCTAGCCATGCTGAAATTGTGTAGTCTTGACTAGCTTTAGCTGTTAAAAATCTTGCTCCAAAAGCAGTTGAAGTTCCGACATCAATTGACCAAATCGTATCGCTTGGTGCACTCTGGCTAAGATTATGGAACATTAAAGATGGCAAGACACCTTGATGTTTCTTGGAATAGACATCTTGCATCCAACTACGCCATTGACCAATTTTACTGATTGCTTCATCCAAATAAGGTCTATTTGAAACTGTTTCGCCTAATTCATTAAGTCGAGTGAGAGCTTCTTTGGCATCAGCTTGAATGGCAATATTAACATGGCGACGTTTGCCTAGCCGGTCCGCATTCGTATCAATCTGAATAGCATCAACTTTTTTATTTAAATAAGGTGCATAAGGATAATCAGTCCCAATCATAATGACTAGGTCAGCTTTTTGCATCATTTCAAACGCTGGCTTCGTTCCGAGTTTTCCTAGCTGTCCTAAATTATAAGGGTGATCATCGTCGACCAAACCTTTGGCAGGCATTGTTAAAATGATAGGAATTTTATACTTCTCGATGAACGCCTTCATTTCTTTTTTAGCATGTTTGATACCCACACCAGCCAGCACAATTGGATTTGAATGAATCTTAATCATTTCCAAAGCTTGCTTAATTTGGTTATCATCAACTTTATAATTTTCCATTTGGAAATTGTCGACATTTGGTGTGAAATTATCCTTAATCATATGGTCAGGAATATCATCAGGAATCGTCAATACAGCAACACCTTTTTTGGAAATTGCGGTTCTGATGGCTTCATCCATAATCCGTGGTAGTGATTGTGGGTCCATGATGATTTTGTTATAAACCGCCACATCATCAAACAAAACATGCGTATCAACTTCTTGGAAAAAGTCAGTATTGAGCAATTTCGACTGCACTTGACCAAGAATCGCTAAAACAGGTACGTGATCCATTTTGGCATCGTAAAGTCCATTCAACAAATGGATTGCTCCTGGACCACCAATCGACAGACAAACACCCAATTTTCCCGTCAATTTAGCATGTGCGGAAGCGGCCAAAGCTGCAACCTCTTCATGCAAAACATGTGTAAAAGTAATTTTATCTTGCGCACGATACAAAGCATCAATCGTCGTGTCGACCGAATCCCCCGGTAAACCGTAAATATTATCTACGCCCCACTTTGCTAAAACATCAACCATTTCATCAGATGCCCGAACAGCCATAATAGTCGTCTCCTAACACATCATTATTTTGATTTATCACTAAAAAAAGCGATATCTTTTAACAATCACATATAACGTACCACATTATTTTCACAATGAAAGAAATTTGCTCTAGTGTTGTTATGACGTCCTATAATTAATTTCATAACAAAGATTGTGAAATATTTTCTTAACAATGATTTTATTTTGAGACATTTCTGGTATTATGTATCTGTGAAGTGTTGTGCTAATAAAAATACTGTGAGAGTGTTAATGGTCATGGAAAATTTATTAGTTACATTTAATTCAAATGTTTGATGGTTTGCTAAATCATCAGAACTTATATATATATATCAGGATTTTCATCCTGAATTTAGTAATTAATGTCATTTTCTCTATACTTAGAGACAGTACTATGCTCGTGGTGCTAGTCGATTTTTTTATTATAGATTTAAATTATATTTATTACGTCTTCCAGTTATCAATGATGTAATAATATTCAAAATTATTTACTATTGATTCAGAAGCCAAAAATAAACTAGCCGGAAAGAGCAAGAAATTTTGGTCGCTGTGAAGGTGGCGTTGGCGCTTTAGCGCCTACACCACGGGACGAGTTTTGAGACTTGCGACTTATGCAAGGCTCAAAATCGAGCTTGGAGACCTTGGCTCCAAGCGGTCCCCATAGCGACCAAAATTTCTTGCTCTTGGAGGCGGTGGCACATACTATATAACAGTCACATTGGGGGGATTTAAAAAATGGTCAGACAGTTCCAACTTTACCGTTGGTTACGTTTTATCTTTCTGCTTGTTGCAGGTATTTTAATTGTCATTGAACCGATTAAAAGCTTTGATATCGTAATTTACATTGTTTCTAGTTACATTGCTATTTATGGAATTTTATCAATTTTTGACGGACTGAATATTCGGCGAACGACTGGCGAAAACAACATTGCCGTTGGTCTGGGTATTGGTGCACTATTTTTAGCCTTAGCCGTACTATTATTTGCCCGTTTGTTAGTCCCACTCGTGCCACCAGTCTTAGGAATCATCCTATTAGTCAACGGTATCAACCAATATCGTGATTCTCATGAGATGACAAAAAGGGTTCCGATAACACCATACCTGGATTATTTCTATTCAGCACTGTTGATGCTGGCAGGTATTGTGTTTATCCTGAACCCTTCCAAAACAATTATTTTTATTTATCAATTATTCGGATTGAGCTTGATAATCTTAGCTTTCTTCGAAATTATCAACTCCAGAATCTATCGCAATTAGATCTGGATTTTTTTAGCATTACGGTACTTAGCCCATTAGGAATCGCACTCTTTTCAAAATGAGTCGTCGCCTGCCAAGTTTGAATATTTTCACCGTTTCGAACAGAAATTGCTTCTACTACTAACGTCCCCAGCTTAAATGCATTCAAATTATGAACATTAACACCCGTAATAGCAGCCGAATCGTCTTGGTCAACATTCATATTGGCTCCAAGACTAGCGGCGGTTTCCGAAAGCAAAGCATTGATACTGCCGGCTTTCTTTTTCTCCATTTCCAAATGTTCTGGGGTTAATTCCATCTGCAAAACAACCTTGTGTCTGCCCTGTTCAACTACTTCGATACCTAAATTGCTTAATAAACTCATTTCATACCTCAATTTTTTTCAATAATTAGTAAAAATTTTGCCACACATTGTTTTACAATTAATATTAGTATTTCAATCGTATCAAATTTCTAAATGAAAAGAGGTCATATTTTGGAAAACTGGTTAGTCAAACGTGCAAAACTCGATCCCGATAAAATCGCTTTAATTCTTGAACACGCGGATTTCACCTTTAGTGAACTCAATTCAACCGTTCAACTATTTGCTAGTAAGTTATTTGCCAGCGGTATTCGCCAAAATGACCTCATCGCTTTGTTTTCTGATAATTGTTTTAATGGCTACGTTGCCATTTTAGCACTTCAACAGTTGGGAGCACGAACTATCTTCCTTGATACCGAACTTCCCGAGGAAACTTTGCGCTACCAATTAAAGGATTCCCAACCTAAAACAGTCTTAATTAGTGACTCCGCTAATACGGATGAACTTGATAAATTAACTTGGTCAAAAATCATGATGTCTGATGTTTTGAGTCTTAAGAGAGACCATAATTATCGACCGATAGACGAATTTGATGAACAACAAGTGGCGGCCATCTTTTACACACCCGACGTTGCTAAGCATGATACTGGCGTTATATTAACCTATGGAAATTACTTCTATTCAGCAATCGGAACCGCGCTCAATCTAGGTATCAACAAGCAAGATTCTTGGGTTTTATCACTGCCACTTTTCAATGTTCCCGGTTTTATTATCATTATGCGCTCACTAATTTACGGCATTAGCGTCTATTTAATCGACGGTTTCGATATTGAGCATATCAACAAAGTTTTAATCAATGAACATGCCACGATTATTTCATTAACTCCCACAAGACTGCGAGAATTATTGAATGCACTACCAAAAGGACAGCGTTATAACGATAAATTCAGATGCATTTTCTTAGGCACCGGTCAAATCGATAACTGGACTTTGTTACGCTGCAATATGCTTGATATTCCCGTTTTGCAGTCTTATGGCATGACGGAGACCACTTCAAATATTTCAGCATTGAACTTTAATGACGCCGAGATCAAAGCCGGTTCCTGTGGCCAACCATTTTTCACGACCCAAATACGAATCACCAATATTAATCAAGATAATATCGGTAACATCGAAGTTAAGTCTCCAACAGTTGCTGTTGGTTACTTGAACAATGATAAATTATACCGTCAAAGATTTACTGATGATGGCTTTTTCAAAACTGGTGATGTCGGTTATTTGGATGAAGATAACTTTCTTTATCTCAAAGGAAGACAAGCCGACTTGATTCAATCGGGCGACGAGATCATTTATCCTGAAGAAGTGGAAAATATCTACCACAGTGTCAACGGTATTATTGATATTTGTATTGTTGGTATCGCTGACAGTAAAGGTAAGAAAGTTCCGGTTGCATATTTAACGACCCAAGATAATGCTTTCTTGACCAGTGCCAGCTTAAAGGAATTCGGTGAACACAATTTGATTGATTACCAAGTGCCAACCGAGTTTCGCTTAATTAATGAATTTCCTAGATCAACTAATGGAAAAATTTTACGAAATAGGCTGTTGAATTTGAAGTATCAGATTATTTAAATGTGCCGCCTCCAGGAGCCAGAAAAAATAGGTCGTTGTAGAGATTGCCGACAGCCTTGTGTCTTTCAGCACAATTTAATAATTATGTCCAAAGTAACTAAATAAAATGGACCAAATATTTTCTAATATAATTGAGAAAATATTTGGTCCATTTTTTATTTTATAAACAACTAGATTTTTTAATAAAAGGGCCAGAGCGAGTAACCATCAATCCCCAAAAAACTTAGCAGGCAGGAGCCAGAAATTCAGGTCGCTGTGCAGGTGGCGTTAAGGCTTTAGCCTTTACACCACGGGACGACTTTTGAAATTCGAGCGGTTTTCTCGAAGTTCAAAATCGAGGTTGGAGACCTTGGCTCCAACCGGTCCCCATAGCGACCTAAATTTCTGGCTCCTGCCTGCGGCACACCACCTACTCTAGGTAATACTGGAAGAAATTAGCAATCTTATCCATCAAGCGTGTTTCAACCAGATGCCCCGCCTTATAGCCAGTAATAAAGGCCACTTGGTCAGCATAACTTTCACCATGAACACGGTCAAAGAAATCTTTAGATTGACGATAAGGAATTCGATAGTCATTCGTTCCATGCCAAAATAATAATGGTCGATGGTTAATTTTTTCTGGATGTTGGCTCAGATCGTAATCATTGATCCAACTAGTCAATCTTTCCAAATCTTCTGGAACATAAATTCCACGTCGTTTAGCATCTTGACGAACTAACTTGGCATACAAAGCTAAGTCTGGCGTGCCCATAATAATCGTAGCAGCGGTAATTTCTGGATGAGCTGTCAATAAAGCTCCAGTCGTCATCCCCCCATTGAATAACCGCCTACACCAACTTTTCCATCTTTGATTAAATCCTTATCCTTGTAATAATCTCTAATCAAAGAAAATTCAGCTAAATTACCTTGAATACTATTCCAAAATGTAAACGATGGAATTGACGAAATATCCGCAACTCTTTGCCCATGATTCATTGCATCAGGTAAAACGACCCGGATATTTTTTTGCACTAATTTACGTGCTTGCGTTAAAACTAGTTCTTTACTCGAACGCCAACCATGATAAAAAATAACCAGCGGCAACTGTTTGTGAAATGACTCTTCAGGACTTACTTCTAAAATAGGTACATCTTGTATCATTTGTTGATAAATTTTTGTCATCTGATCACCTCGAAATTATAATATCACCTTAAAAATAAAAAAATGCAGGAATACTTAAATATTCCTACATTATATTAAATATATGGTAAATTTCGATTTTTAATTTTAAACAATAATTCTTCAACATCACGGCTGTGGCGATGTCCTGTATCCATATCATATTTGATTAGTTCACGTCGGAAGTTAATCAATTCACCTTCTAAATTATCGTTATATTCCAATTGCTTGAGTTGTTTAAACACCAAGTCAATCAACGAACCTTCTGAACCTAAATTGAAGGCTCCCACGGACTCTTCAATGGAACGAATAAAATTATCTCGCTCAACATTGGAAACCTTAACTTGTTTCAAAATGTTACCACCCTTCTATCTGAAAACCTTAGAAACCCATATGCAATTCTTCTCATTTATTGTCACTATTATGCCTCATAATTTATGGCATGTGCTTCCAACTTTATATAAAATACTTATACTAATTTGAATATTTCATATAAAATCAACAAATCCTCATTACTTAAATTATGACATGATAACTTGGCCATGTCATTTTATTTCACAAACTCAGCAAGATAATATATCACATTACACAAATGTTTTTAATATATTGCTATTTTAATCAAAATATATTTCCTTAGTTGTAGAAATGTTTTTATATAGGACTTATAATTAAATTGGTTATATAAGCGAGATGTATATACCTAACAATATTTTCATTGTTATCCTTTTTAAAAAGTAGTACTCCTTCTCAACTGCTTAGGAATCGGAGTTAGTGGTAGGCTCTGATTTTAATTTCTCGCAAAAATAAAGGCTTGTGGTAGGCCTTTATTTTTTTGACCTTTTTTTATAATGCCGCCTCCGGTAGCGAGAACAATTTCTGCCTGCTGTGGGACCGGTTCGAGCCAAGGTCTCGAACCTCGATTTTGAGCTTCGCAAAGAACGCGAATCTCAAAACTCGTCCATTCTGTAAGGACTAAAGTCCTAACAGAATTTTCACTGCTGGCAAAATTGTTCTCGCTACCTCCGACTAGTATCTCCACTAAGACTAAATCTATCCGAAATTATTTTGTTATTATCAACTAAATGAGAATAATGAGAATTAGGCTTTCGATAATTATTTATAAAAATAAGAATAGTCAAAATCCAAACCACTAATGATGGTGAGTAGGAAAATATCATCTTTGTATACTTTTCAAAATTTACAGATAACCTAGTCGGAAGGAACAAGAAATTTGGGTCGCTGTGCAGGTGGTGTTAGTGCTTTAGCACTTACACCACGGGACGACTTTTGAAATTCGAGTGATTTTCTCGAAGTTCAAAATCGAGACGAAAGACCTTGGCTTTCATCGGTCCCCATAGCGACCCAAATTTCTTGCTCCTGGAGACGGCCAATACAATATTATGAACTTTAGAAAAAAAAGGACAAAACATAAATCAAAGGGAGTTGATTTGTTTTGTCCAGAATAGCTATCCTACCCATCCATTAACATGATATATCCATGAGGTAGGTTATAACTATCATATATTTTAAAGTTTATTTACCTGATATGAATTGCTAAATAGCATATGTTTAAACATATGTTTAAACATCTATTTATCTTTTTTGTTATATTCCGGATCATCGAGATCTTGAACAATATCGACACCATAAAGGTCATTTACAGCCGCGTCTTTTGGTGCAGGATGTACGACTACAATTGCAATAGCGCCTTTGCTGCTTACATATCCAACAAAGGTTGTTACTTCCTCAACATAGTATGGCAAGCCGTCTGAGTGGATAATATATTGTCCAGCGACTGGCATACTTTCGATGTAAACTTTATTCATTCGGATATAGTCGTCACCGTCATGAAGCATAATTAATATTTTATACATGAAATACACCCTTTTCTTATTCTACCTATTGTTCTATCGTAATAGTTATGGAAATTAATTACTAGTTTAAAACTATCTATGAGGATTAAAAATGCAAAATAAGCGTCAGATCTATGCTGATCGAATCGTTGTTAAAATTGGTACTAGCACGCTGATTCGTCAAAATAGCAAAATTAATTTAAATGTTATCAAGGAACTTGCAAAAGTTTTGAGTACTCTAAAAAAAGATGGTAAAGATGTCGTTTTAGTTTCATCTGGTGCCATTGGTGTCGGTATGGGTGTACTTGGGATCGATAAACGTCCTATTAAAATTTCAAAACAACAAGCCGTGGCAGCCGTCGGTCAAGCTGAATTAATGCAAATTTATAATGAAGCTTTCCATGAATACGGTATGTCAGTCGCCCAAATGTTGATTACTCGTGATATAATCGACTATCCGGAAAGTCATACTAATGTGATGAACAGTTTCCAAGAGTTGCTTTCAATGGACAATGCCATTCCCATCGTTAACGAAAACGATACCGTGACCGTCTCAGAGTTGGATCACCATACAAAATTTGGTGATAACGATCAGCTTTCTGCTATTGTGACTAATTTAGTCGATGCCGATCTGTTGATTATGTTATCTGATATCGATGGCTTTTACTCAGCTAACCCGCTCAAGGTTCCAGATGCCCATTTGGTATCACAAATTGATACAATTGGACCAACGATTATTGCAGCGGCTGGTGGTCATGGAACTAAATATGGTACCGGTGGTATGACAACCAAACTCAAGGCTGCCGAACGAATCTTAAAACATAACCAGCAAATGGTACTAACGAATGGTAAGAACCCTGACATCATTTTCAACATTTTATCAGGCGACCCCGTAGGTACTCTTTTTGCTAAAGCTCGCGATTAAATAATAATTAGGAGGTCGATAATGAATTCACAGTTTCCAATTGAAAAAGCCATTATTAACCTTATTACCAGCTACAAAAACCAAGTTACTAAAAAAATGCGTCCACTAGGACTCTACCCTGGACAAGATTTAATTTTATTAGCACTGTTAAAACATGGTCAAGCTTCCCAAAATAAGCTTGTGGTTGAATTATGCGTCGATCACTCAACCATCGCTAAATCAGTTCGTCGTATGGTCAGCGCTGACCTGGTCAAAACCGAAAAATCGACCGAAGATAAACGCGTTACCCTAGTCAGTCTAACTGAACATGGCCGTGAGCTAGCAACTCAAGTTGAAAAGATCTGTGTCACTTCCGAACAAACCGCCACCACAGGCTTAAGCACTGAAGAACAAAGACTATTTATCGAAATGATTGAAAAAATTACAAAAAATTTGAATAACTAGCAATATATGTTGACGGCAACATAAAATAATGGTAGATTAGCATTACGTTGACGGCAACATATTAATCAACGATAAAAATAAAAAGCAAAATTACTTAGACGTTAAAAGAGATAGTGAATACAGCCGTTCACTATCTCTTTTTTTAATTAAAGGTTGAAAATTTAAAAAGAGATTTTAAATAAATTATGGCGCTCTAGTTTTTCAGAATATAAAGATACTGTATATTCAGAATTCAATATCATCTGGTATAAAAAACAACGAATAAACGAGCCGGAAGGATCCAGAAAATCAGGTCGCTATGAAGGTGGCGTTGGTGCTTTAGCACCTACACCACGGGACGAGTTTTGAAATTCGCGTTCTTTGCGAAGTTCAAAATCGAGGTTGGAGACCTTGGCTCCAACCGGTCCCCATAGCGACCTGATTTTCTGGGTCCTGGAGGCGGCACATTTAGCAATTAACTAAATCTTATTCCCTTTTTTGTGTATACTAGAACCATACAGAAAGCGTTTTAGGAGTGAATAACTATGATAGATCTCGAAAAAATGGGTCAAAATGCTCAAAGTGCGGCGTTTGAATTAGGACAACTTGGTACCAAGAAAAAAAATAATGCCCTTTTAAATATGGCCAATGCTTTGGTGCTTAATACTAGTAAAATTATCGAAGCTAACAAGGAAGATATCGCCAATGCAAAGAAAAATGGTATCAAAGAAGCGATGATCGACCGGCTTTTATTAACTCCAGATCGAATCAACGATATGTCCGATGGTCTGCGTCAAGTAATGGATTTACCTGACCCCATTGGCAAAATTGACCGTGGCTGGGAAACTGTCACCGGTTTAGATATTACCCAAGAACGCGTTCCCCTAGGTGTTATTGGCATGATTTACGAAGCTCGTCCCAACGTAACAGTTGATGCTGCTGGACTTTGTTTCAAAGCTGGCAATGCTGTGATTTTGCGTGGCGGTAAAGAAGCTATCAATTCTAATATTATTTTGTCAGAAACTCTACGGACGGCTTTAAAGGACTCTGATATCAATCCTGATGCCGTTCAATTAATCGACGATGTCAGCCATGAAACGGCGCAAAAGATGATGGAATTAACTGGTTATATTGACGTTTTGATTCCTCGCGGTAGTGGTAAATTTATCAAAATGGTCGTCAACAAGGCAAAAGTTCCTATTATCGAAACTGGTGCTGGTAACTGTCATATTTACGTTGATAAAGATGCCGATTTACAAAAAGCGCTCAAGATTATTATCAATGCCAAAGTTCAACGCCCTTCTGTCTGCAACGCTGCTGAGAAAGTTATTTTACATAAAGATATTGCCAACCAATTTTTACCAAAACTTTACAGTGCCTTACGTGCTAACAATGTTGAAGTCCGTGGTGATACTTTAGCAAAAGCCATTGTACCCGATATTATTCCAGCTACTGACGAAGACTGGGGCACTGAATACGACGACTACATTATTGCTATTAAAATCGTTGACGGAATTGACGATGCCATAAAGCATATCAACACATACAATACAAAACACAGTGAATCCATCATTACTGAAAATTACTCAGCCAGTCGTCAATTTATGAAACAAATCGACGCTGCCGTAGTTTATACAAATGCTTCAACTCGTTTTACCGACGGACAACAATTTGGTTTTGGTGCCGAAATCGGTATCAGTACCCAAAAGTTACACGCTAGGGGTCCAATGGGTGCTAATGAATTAACTACAACGAAGTACTTGGTCCAAGGCGATGGCCAAATCAGAGAATAAGCTGTTGATCCGTCCAATAAAAAAATCACTGAAAAACATTATCAACTATTTTTGGAAGCGGACCCTTCTCGAAAAATTGTGGATAATTATGTGAATCGTGCTTATCAATTTGAATTAGTCGATGATAACGAACTTTTAAGTGTGCTTCTATTGTTAGATACTCGACCTGAAACAGTGGAGATTGTGAATATTGCAGTGGATGAAATGGCTCGTAATCAAGGTTTAGGTGAAAAACTAATTTTATTCGCCCTTGATTGGTCAAAAAAACACCACTATCGAACAGTTGAAATTGGAACCGGCAGTACAAGCTTTGCACAACTCTATCTTTATCAGAAATGTGGCTTTCGAGTTGTCAACATTGACCGTGATTTCTTTGTGGATAATTATGATGAACCAATTATAGAAAACAAGCTCTTGTTAAAAGATATGATTCGTTTAGAGAAAAAATTGAACTAATATGAAAAAGGCGTCAGCAATCAAATGGATTGCTGACGCCTTTTTGACACTATTCTAATTCTTTCTACTTATCGCAACATAATTCTTGATGAACTTATAAATATGTAAGTCTTTAGCTATCAAAAGCAGATCCCCAACCATCACTGCAATAACAATGACAAACAGGAACATGATCTGATTCAACGAACTTGGATCCAATTGGATTCCTTGGAACCGCAAATCCGTTAATAGTGCGTAAACAATATATCCAACTAACAAAAACTCCAATAATTCAAACGGAGCTTGAAAACGAACACCAAATCTTTTATTTAAATCATTATCCAAAGTATTTAGTTTTTCATCAGAAAAGAAAGATAATTCTATAATCGTGTTTCTCATGTTTAAAATGATTTCCATAATTAATAATAATAACCAAAATAAGAAAACAAGCATGAATCCTATAAAACAATCACCAGATGACATTATTTTTCCTTTCTTGTATCTGTCTTAATTTTAATACATCTGGGTAAATTCTCAACTTATATTCTCTTTGAAAGCGTCACCAGTGATTATTTATTGATTTGCCGTCTCCGGGAGTGAGTGTTGCAGTCCTGCTGTGGGACCGGCTCGAGCCAAAGAACGGTCTCGACCCTCGATTTTGAACTTCGAGAAAAGCACTCGAATTTCAAAATAAGTCCGTGGAGTAAGAGCTAAAGCTCTAACTCCACCTTCACGGCTGGACTGCAACACTCACTCCCTCCGACTAATATATTCTTCGATTTAAAAAAAGTCCCAGGTAATATCTACCTAGAACTTACAAAATTACTATATATAGTTAAAATCTTCAAAGTACAATTCAAGTTTTTACTATGTCATTATCGTCAAAGTAAAACTTACATTTCAAAAATTCTTCCAAAACAAAGAATACACTAGCCGGAGGGAACAAGAAATTTAGGTCGCTGTGAAAGTGGCGTTGGCGCTTTAGCGCCTACACCACGGGACGACTTTTGAGACTTGCACGGTTTATGCAAGGCTCAAAATCGAGGTTGGAGACCTTGGCTCCAACCGGTCCCCATAGCGACCTAAATTTCTTGTTCCTGGAGGCGGAACCTCAATAACCGGTTGAATAATTTACTTCATTAACAACAACTTCACCATTTTCAACATATGACTTCAAGTTTCGTTTGAAAATATCGAAGGCTCTTTCTTCATAATGAACACTGTTTCCAGCATCATGTGGCGTAATGATAACATTTTTCATATCCCAAAGTGGACTGTCACTTGGTAGTGGCTCTGGTGTTGTGACATCCAATCCAGCGCCAGCAATCTCTCCATCTTGTAAGGCGGACACTAAATCATCCATATTAGTCGTTTTGCCACGGCCGATATTGATGTAATAAGCTTTCTTCGACATGAGTTGGAAAATTTCCTTATTAAACATCCCAACAGTTTCTTCAGTATCAGGCAATGCATTGACAACAAAGTGAACTTCATTAATTCTTGCTTTCATTTCTGACATTGGAATCATTTCATCAATGTATTCTGTTGGTTGATCTGTTCTGCGGACACCGATTGTCTTCATTCCTAAAGCTTTGGCATATTTAGCAATCAATGTTCCAATATGCCCTACACCGACAATCATAATAGTCTTATTGTAAACTTCGTCATAATTATCAATTTGTTTCCATTCATGAGCATTTTGATGTTCAGCCGTCAAATTGATTCGACGTTCAAACATCAACATATAAGCCAAAGTTTGTTCAGCAATATTGATTGAATTAGCACCAGAACCGTTAGTTAAAATAACACCCTTTTCCTTCAATTCAGGCAGTGGCAAAGCATCAACACCCGCACGAACCACTTGAATCCAATTCAAAGTATCACTCTTTAAAACAGCATCTTTTAAAGTATTAGACCAGTCATACAAAACCTCGACCCCATCAAGATCCTCAGGTGTAACCTTCTTTGGCGAAACCACCCTCAAGTCAACACCAGAAATTGATTGAATCTTCTCTGTTTGTTTCTTTGTTAAATTAACTAAACTAAGAACCTTCATATCTCTACCTCGTTTTTAGGATTAATTGTCAGATTGAAAGGACGTTAAACAACCTAATTGATTACTAAATTAGCGCTTTTAGTCAAAAAGTCAATCCAATTAGATTGTTTTTATTGAGAAATTCAATTGCCGATAGCTTTTCTAATAAATACACCTAAAATAACTAACCACTCAGCAAATATAAATAACCTAGCCAGAGGGTGTGAGTGATGAAGTCAGCAGTGACAGTGATGTTAGGTCGAGTGATTTTCTCGGCCTTACATCACTGTACGTATTTTGAAATTCGAGTGCTTTTCTCGAAGTTCAAAATCGAGGTTGGAGACCTTGGCTCCAACCGGTCCCACAGCAGACTTCATCACTCACGTCCTCTGGCGGCCCCACCAAACCGTCTATTATTACTATATAGCAAATTCTTGCCAATTTTTCTGAAAATGGCAAAAATATTCGGAATGTATGATACAATATTACACGTTGCTCATCATTTGATTTATTTTACTATTTATGTTAGAGAAGATTGCCCCTTATTGGTGGAGCAATTTTTTTATGGGAATTTTAGGGAACATTCACTCCTTAAAGACAAATTATTACGAATTTATACAATTTTACCCATTTCTGAGTGAATTCTAATATTCGTGTTTTACTGATAATAGTAGGAATCATCGATGAAACAAATCAATTAAATTTAGGGGTAGTATTAATTATGCATTATACGTTATTAGTACGTTGTGTCGCTGAATTTATCGGAACAGCTATCATGGTTGCCCTCGGTAATGGTTCAGTTGCCAACGTTGAATTAAAAGGTACAAAAGGTTTCCACGGTGGGTGGATCTTGATTGGATTCGGTTATGGTATCGGTGTTATGATTCCTGCCATGATGTTTGGTCCTATCTCAGGTGGCCAAATTAATCCAGCCATGACTTTAGCCTTAGCTTTCAATGGCGAATTTCCTTGGGCTGAAGTTGGTCCATATATCATTGCTCAATTCTTAGGTGCCATTTTTGGTCAATTAATGATTGTCGCAGCTTACAAGCCTTACTACAATCAAACTGAAAATGTGGAAAGTATTCTTGGGACCTTCTCAACTATCGATGCTGAAAATAGTCGTTTGAATGGTTTTATCAACGAATTTATCGGTACCTTCATCTTAGTATTCGGTGCTGTAGCTTTAACTTCTGACCATATCGACCCACGTGCCGACTTTATCGGTCTTGGATTCTTAGTTATGTGTCTGGTTGTTTCATTTGGTGGTCCTACTGGTCCAGCTTTGAACCCTGCTCGTGACCTTGGTCCTCGTATCTTGCATGCATTATTGCCTTTAAATCCTAAAGGTTCATCCCAATGGAAATATAGTTGGGTTCCAGTTCTAGCTCCAATCCTTGGTGCTATCGCTGCTGTTAAACTTTATGGACTTTTCTTTTAGATAAAATAAATAAAGACGGATTACTTAATTAAAAGTAGTCCGTCTTTTTGTTTTGTTCAAAATATGCTGTTCCGCCTCCAGGAGCAAGAAATTGTGGTCTTTCCGGCTAGTTCATTTTTTACTTTCGAATCAAGAGTGAATAATTCTAAGTATTATTACGTCGCTGATGACTAAAATTATAGGATGCGGCGCATATTTTGATTTTAAAAGTAATTTTCAATCTGTAGTCAAAAAGTCAACTATCATTATTAGTTATTTATTATATGACAAGCCACGTTTAAATCTCTTCCAAAAACTAGAATCGTCCGTTTGTAACATCAAGCCTTGATAAATTTTACCAATGTATGCGGCTAGTCCCACAATACTTACCAACAAGATTATCAATGATAAACTGATTTCTAACCCTGACGCATCGTTGTTGATGATACGTAATGGCATGAAATACGACGAGAAAAATGGTACATACGACAAAATTTTCACCAAGATTGAATCAAGATTATTTTGGAATGGGAAGGTCACGAAAAATGCGGCTAAATTTAACATAATAACTGGTTGTGCAGCTTTAGCGGCATCTTCTGCTTTCGCTACTAAGGCTCCGGAGAAAGCTGCCAGAATGGTATATATAATCACTCCCAGTAACAAATAGACTAAATTAATACTCAAGAGGTTTTTCATAACTGAACCAATCAAAGCATGATATTGATTGATAAAGCCTTTAGTTAAAGTAGAATTTTGAGCAAAAATATATGCTCCCCAACCACCTAAAAGATAAACCAAAACTTGTGCCAAAATCACTAGCAACACACCCAAGATTTTTCCAAGGAAATACTTGATTGCAGTTGTACTAGAGAAAATAATTTCCATAATTTTAGTACCCTTTTCGGAGGCAATTTCTTGAGCGGTGATTGACGTATACGTGTTCAGAATCATATAGACCATAATTACTGTGATCCAAAATGAAATCGTCTTTGCTAGATTAGCTGTCCCCGTCTTCTTCTTGATTGACTCCTTCAAGGTTGGTTGTTGCTGTAATGCTTGAATTTGGCTAGGCGTCAGTTGGGCATTGGCCAAATTCATTTGTTGCTGCGTTTGCATTAAGTAGCTGTTGATTCTTGATTTAGTTCCACTGCCTAATGAACTGGTTCCATAATAATGTCCGCTGACTTTGCCATTGGTCAACTTCAATTCCAAATAACCGGCTAATTTATTCTTATTCATTTTCTTAGTAGCCGTCTGTTTATCGGTAATTGACCGGTCGACATCATCTTTATCACTTTTAATGAAATTTTTTCTTAACGTTGATTGTTCACTGATTATCGCAATTTTATCGGCTCCAGCACCACTACTAGCACCGATATAGCCAGCTCCTATCGTAATGCCGAACATCAAAAATGGTCCCAAAATCAGCATGACGAAACTCCAGGATTTTACTTGCCGTAAGAAAGTTTCCATTGTAACGATCCATAATTTATTCATCGCGTTCACCTGCTTTCAAACGGAAAATCTCATCCAGTGTTGGTGGCTGTTGGCTAAATTCTTCAATATATTTACCTTGTGTTAAAGCCTCAAAGATGTCTGGACCAGCCGTTTCGTCATCTAAATCAAGCACATAACGCTTTTCTTCATGACGTTGAACTTGAAGCACATGTGGCAAAGCAAGTAACTGCTCCTTAGTCCAATCGGTAGTAACCAAAATTCTCGTTTTACCAAACGATTGTCGCACATCTCTGACGGTCCCTTCTAGGACAACTTGACCATTACGCAACATCACTAATCCATCACAGATTTCCTCAACATTTTCCATATCATGACTGGAGAAAATGATGGCCGCTCCCTGCTCTTTTGCGGTAATGATAGCTTGCTTCAACAAATCAGCATTAACAGGATCAAGTCCACTGAAAGGCTCATCTAGAATAATCAATTTAGGGTGGTGAATCAGCGTACAAATCAATTGAACCTTTTGTTGATTACCTTTTGATAAATCTTTGATTTTATCTTTTTTATTTCCCTTCACGGCAAAACGTTCTAACCACTCGTCAATTTGTGGACGAATTTCTTTGGCAGACTTATTTTTCAAACGAGCCAAATAAACAATTTGTTGTTCAATCGTCAATTTAGGCATCAAACTACGTTCTTCTGGCAAATAGCCTATTTCATTAAAAACCGCTTCAGTGATTGGCTGATTGTTCCAAGTAATCGTACCTTGATAGTTTAAAAAGTTCAAAATACTGTGAAATGTCGTCGACTTTCCGGCACCGTTTTGACCAATTAAACCAAGAATTTGACCATCAGCAACATCAAATGAAACATTATTCAACGCTTTCAATGATCCGAAATCTTTACTAACATTCTGGATTTTGAGCATGAGCTTATCCTCCTATATAAGTCGAATTATACAGTATAAGATATTTTTTTGCTTGCGGGATATTAACAGTGTTAGCATGATACTTAATGTGTTACGAGGCCGCCTCCAGGAGTAAGAGAATTAGGTCGCTATGGGGACCGATTGGAGCCAAGGTCTCCAATCTCGATTTTGAACCTCGCAAAACCCGCGAGTTTCAAAACTCGTCCCATGGTGTAAGTGCTAAAGCACTAACGCCACTTTCACAGCGACCTAATCCTCTTACTCCTTCCGGCTAGTTTATCTTCGATTTTTAAATATTTATAATTACTGTTTAAAACAACACATCTATAATCACACGTCATAAGGGGGGATTCTCATGACTGATAAACAAAAAGGATTTTTCTATGCTATTGCTGGACCGGTTCTTTGGGGCTTTTCTGGTAGTATTGCACAATATTTATTTACTCAAGAAAGTATCCCTACACAGTGGATTGTCGGGATTCGGTTGCTTTTTGCTGGTTTAATGCTTGTCATTTGGTGCTACTTTATTGATTCTAAAGAACTCTTTGCCATTTTGAAAAAGCCGCGCTATGTTTTTCAGCTATTTGCATTCGGTTTGCTGGGAATGTTACCGGCTCAATATACTTACTTTATGGCTATCAAATACGGTAATGCACCGACGGCAACGATTTTACAATTTTTAGGGCCATTATTCATTATTCTTTATATTTCATTACGCAAATTGCAACTGCCGCGCCGAATCGATATTATCTCTATTTTCTTAGCGATTCTGGGAACGTTCTTACTAGTTACTCACGGACACATTAATCAATTGATGTTGTCTCCTGCTGCTGTTTTATGGGGTGTCGGCGCTGGTATTAGTCAGGCATCATATACTTTACTTCCTCGAGAATTATTAAAGCGATTTGATGCTCGGATTGTTACTGGCTGGTCCATGCTACTTGGTGGTATTGTCTTTGCACCATTTGCTGATTTATCACACGTACCTGCACTAACTGGGACTGCTATACTTTGCATCATCTTTATCGTCACTGGTGGGACGATGTTTTCTTACTTGTTCTATCTCCAAAGTCTGAACTATTTAACACCAGCAACAACTGGAATGTTGAGTGCATTCGAACCACTAACCGCTACAGTTTTGGCAGTAACTGTCTTGAAAACCCATGTCAGTGCTGCGGAAATTGCGGGTGCTCTCTTGATTCTTGGTATTACCTTCCTACAAGCTTTACCACCTAATTTATTTAATCTACGAAGGTATCAAAAAAATCATTCTTCCGATTAGGAGGAATGATTTTTTATTTTACTTAAACCCGTTAGCTTTATTCAATTGAGCTAAGTTCTCGTTAATGCTTCTATCAGCTGTCTTCAAAGCAGAATTAATGTCGCCACCGTTATAAACAGTTTCCATGGCAACTTCTTCTAATTGACGAGCTAATTGCATCCCTTCCATCAAAATACCAGAGTTTGAGAAATTAGCTTTGGCATTAGCTAATTGTTCACCTGGAACTTTGGCTGCGGGATTCTTGGCATATAAATCTTTCAAAATACTTGTCTTTTGTGAGTCTTTATTCAAGGCTAAGTAACCAGTTGATTTTTGCCATTGGGCTTGTACTTCTGGTTTCAAAGTATACTTAATAAATTCAAAGGCACCACGTTGAACGTTCTTTGGTTTATCATTTGAGATCCAAAGGGCCGCTCCACCAATGGCAACACCATTAGCTTTTTTACCATCTGGATGTGGGAAATATGTAATACCTAATTCATTTTTGTTATTTTTGCTTAATTGACCGATACTTGCTGAAGATTGAATAAAGATTCCGACTTTATCTGACAAGAAACCAGCCGTTTGGTTAGCACCAGCACTGGCACCAGAACCATAATCGATGAAATCATCAGCTTTAATATTTTCCTTGATCCACTTCAAAAATTCTACCGTATCAGGATTGTCGATATTTACTTTAGTTGGATTACCTGTATGACCGTCATTATTATTAGCTAATTGGCGATTAGCATTGGCCAAGGCTTGTTCCATGAACCAACCATAAACTTGCACAGTCATACCTTTAGTCTTGTGACCTGACTTCTCGTACAATTCTTTGGCAACACGAGTGATGTCACTATATGAAGGTGAAACTGGTGGTGGTGTAATTCCATACTTCTTCAACAAGGTGGCATTGTAGTACAAGACTGGTTGAGAAGTATTAAATGGCATAGCTTGTTGCTTACCATCGTTGGCGTAGAAGGCACGAGCAACAGATGAAATTTTACTTACATCATAATTATCTTCATCAATAAAATTTTGAACCGGTGTTGTATAACCACTGTGTAGCATTTGAGCTGTTGAAATATCAAAGGCTTGGAACACAGCTGGTGAAGTACTTGTGTTGTGTGTTTGTAAGATTTTTTGGATAGCTTCATCGTAAGTACCTTGATACTTAGGTACTACCTTGTATTTGTTTTGTGATTTGTTGAATCCATCAACCACTTTTTCCAAAGCTTGTTCAGAAGGTCCACCCATTTCATGCCAGAAAACAACTTCTGTTCGATTGTCATTTGTGGCCGACTTAGCAGAGATTGCTTTGCCAAATACGGCAATTAAAACAACTCCTAAAATCAAAATCAGCGGTAATGCTAACTTCTTGTACTTCACCATTATTTAACAGCCCCCTCATTCATCCCTGACTTGAAGTAATGTTGACCGACAAAAAGAACGATAATCGTTGGAATAACGATAATTGCCGCACTAGCTTGAATCATACCCCAGTCGTTGAATGTTTCTTCTGATTGTAATTGTTTCAATCCGTTTTGAATCACACGTGAATTGTTACTGAAAGTTGTCAACATTGGCCATAAATATTGATTCCAAGCCCCCAAGAAACTATAAGCTCCTAAAGTAATCATACTGATCTTGTTATATGGCAAAACGATTTTCCAGTAAAATTGGAAATGATTCAATCCTTCAATATCTGAAGCTTCCTTCAATTCAGCTGGTGTTTGGAGGAATGATTGACGCAACATGAATGTCCCAAAGGCTGATGTTAGAAATGGAATAATCAAAGCAGCGTAGTTGTCTAGCAATCCCATTTGTTTAACCGTCGCAAAGTTAGGAATAATTTCGGCTTCAAAAGGCAACATCATTGTTACTAAGAAGAGAGTAAAGAAAGTTTTTCTAAATCTAAACTTAAGGAAAACGAATGCATAGGCACTCATGGAACAGAACAATAATTGTGCCAACATTGTGATTGTAGCAATTACTACTGTATTAGCTAGATAGCGCAAAATTGGTGTCTTTGTAAAGGCTGCTACATAGTTATCTAGTGAAACGTTAGTACTGAAAAAATTTCCTTTAGCAATATCCATTGTTGGCAAGAAACTAGTCCAAATCCCGATAAAGAATGGCGCTAAGATAACAACTGCCAAGGCAATTAGTAGTAAGTAATTAAGAACACGTTTAATAACAGCACGTTCATCTAATTCCATTAGTAATTCACCTTCTTTTCTAAGAACTTAAATTGAAGCAATGTGAAGAAGGCAATGATAATTGTTAAAATAATTGCTTCTGCACTAGATTTAGCATAGTTACCACTGTAAAAGGCATCCTTGTAAATACGGTAAACTAGCATGTTTGTAGCATTAGTTGGACCACCTTTAGTGATCAAATCAATCAAACCAAAACTCTTGAAAGCCCCAATGATCGTAATTGTTGAAACGAAAAATAATGTTGGGGAAATCATTGGAATAGTAATATTGAAGAATTGGAATGTTGGTGAAGCCCCTTCAACGTCGGCAGCTTCATACAAGGTATTTGGTACCGATTGGATGGCACCTAGCAAAATCAAGAAAGTAAATCCAAGATTCATCCAAACGGTTGTAATAATAACAGCCCACATAGCACTAGTTGGATTAGTCAACCAATTAACAACTGGCAAATGTAGTGCATTACTCAATAAAGTGAAGAAACCTGTTGATGGATTAAAAATAAACAACCAGAAAATAGCAGCTACGGCCACAGAAACACCCATGGTTACTGAATAAAGTGTTCTAAAAATACCGATTCCAGCTAACTTTTGACTAGCTAAATTGGCTAATAGTAATCCTAAACCGACGGTTAATACGGTCACGGCAGCCACATAGAACAGCGTGACTCCCATACTGGAAATAAAATCAGGAGAAGTAATCAATTTAGCATAATTGCTTAACCCAACATAGACAGTTGTTTTACCAAGTGTATTAGTTAGGAAAAGACTGATGTAGAGCGTTTTAAGCATTGGATAGAAAACAAATAGTCCTAATACTAATAGTGATGGTCCTAAAAAGATTGAGGCATAATAATTATCCTTAGCATTTAGCCGGAAGCTATGGCGTTTAGTTGTCGTAGCTTTCTTCTCAGAAACAACATCAGTTGTCGAAGTCTTAAGCATTGACCAAATCCTCCGCATTTTTTGTGATATTTACCCCATCGCCATTGAATAAGATAACGTTGTTAGTGGCAGTTACCTTAATAGTGTCATAAGCCTTAAATTCAGCATCACTAGCAACAATAGCGGAAATTTCAAGGTCATTACTACTCATCTTGATGTAGACGATTTTTTCATCACCTAAAAATTCAATGGCTTTAACAGAAGCATTGGCATGCAATTCATCTGTCTTTTCAAGCGTCAATTCGTTTGGTCTGATACCAACCTTTAAATCATGGTTTGGAACTTGTTGATCAATATCAACTTCAAAATCATTATTAACATTGATACGGCTGTCAGAAACTTTGACTGCAGGCAAGATATTGATTGGTGGAACCCCGAAGAAACTAGCCACAAATTCATTAGCTGGATACTTATAAATTTCGGCCGGAGTTCCAATTTGTTGAACCTTTGAATCATGTAAAACCATGATGTGGTCAGCCATTGTCATAGCTTCCACTTGATCATGAGTAACGTAAATTAAAGTTAATCCCAATTTTCTTTGTAAAGCATAGATTTCTTGACGCATCTTAATACGCAATTGCGCATCCAAGTTAGATAGCGGTTCATCCATCAAACAAATCTTGGCATCACTAGCTACAGCACGAGCTAAGGCCACACGTTGTCTTTGTCCACCAGAAAGTTCACGAGGCTTTCTGTCTTTCAAATCTTCCAAATTAACCATCTTCAAAGCATCATTTACACGTTCTTCAATTTCAGATTGAGAAGTGTTCTTACGCGCTTTAAGACCAAAGGCAACATTATCCCAAACATTCAAAAATGGGAACAAAGCATAGCTTTGGAAAACCATTGTTAAATTACGGTCCTTAGGTGGTAAGTCGTTAACAAGTTCATCGTTAATACGAATCTCACCTTCACTGATTGGTGTTAGACCAGCAATCATTCGTAACAATGTACTTTTACCACAACCTGATGGGCCAACGATTACAAAAAATTCCCCGGTTTTAATCTCGGCGTTAACATCAGTCAACACATCTTTTTCTGAATCGTAGCTCTTCGTAATATTAGTTAATACTGTAGACATTATCTTCCCTCCAAATAAGTCATTACCTACAGTATGGGGAGACGATGTATATATATAATCTATTTAATGTAAAATTAGTGTAAAAAAATAGGCCATTTTTATGGTCTATTTTTGATTATGCCACCTCCGGAAGAGAGAAATTTAGTCTGCTGTGGGGACCGACTTGAGCCAAGGTCTCAAGTCTCGATTTTGAACTTCGCAAAGTACGCGAATTTCAAAACTCGTCCCGTGGTGTAATGGCTAAAGCCATAACGCCACCTGCACTGCTGACTAAATTTCTCTCTTCCTACGGTTAGTTGAACTATTAATTAATTTTCATAGATTTATTTAAAATTGAAACAAATTAATTTACTTTGTACATAGCACTAGTTGTAATCTCGTCCTTAATTTGCTTTTACGCTACTAACAAAGACTTAAAACCATTTTAATCTTGTCATTAATCACACAAAAATATTCAAAGCCACACTTTAATACTCAAGATTCTCTAATTGTTTATCACAAACAAAAAACGAACGAACCGGAAAGAGCAAGAAATTTTGGTCGCTGTGCAGGTGATGTTAGGGATTTATCCCTTACATCACGGGACGACTTTTGAAACTCGCGGTTTTTGCGAGTTTCAAAATCGAGATTCGAGACCGCTTTCTGGCTCGAATCGGTCCCCATAACGACCAAAATTTTCTTGCTCTTGGAGGTGGAAAACTATTACTACATTTGCTTTGTTGGGTAAATTGTAAATTCATTAACATTTACTTCTTCTGGTTGGTCAATCGCAAAGTTTACTACTCGAGCAATAGCTTCTGGTGAAATGCCAACTTGTTGGTAAAAGGCATCCATATTTTTCTTAGTATCTTTATCTGTAATTGTATGCAAAAGTTCGGTATTGATTGCTGCTGGATAAAGTGTTGTTGTACGAATATTGGTTCCTTCTTGAGCACTTTCCATGCGAATGACTTCCATCAAATTACGGACAGCATATTTAGTTGCTCCGTATACCCCAGCACCGGTGAAGCTCTTGATTCCAGCCACTGATGAGGTTGTAATTATGTGACCTTGTTTATTTTTTACAAAGTCTGGCATGACAGCCGCTACTCCATTCAAAACGCCTTTTATATTAATGTCGATCATGTCATTCCATTCTTTTGTATGTAAAGCACTGATCGGAGAACTTGGCATAATTCCTGCATTATTAAAAATTACATCCAATCCACCAAATTCTGTTTTAGCGAGTGCCACTAAATCGGCGACTTCTTTAGCATCCCTGACATCGGTTGCTTTGTAAACTGCTTGTCCACCAGCTTGTTTAATATCGTCAACAATTGCTTGCAAACGATTTTCACGGCGGGCGCCTAACACAACTTTGGCTCCATTTTTAGCCAACATTTTGGCAGTTGCTTCACCGATACCACTTGATGCACCAGTGATTACTACGACTTTATCTTTAATCATAAGTTTCCTCTCTTAGTAAAACGATGGTTTGTCCCATTCTGTATTGGGTTCAACGACACCGATGTTTTGGTTGTTATAAAGCGATGGCTTTTTGACTATATTTGTAATCAATTGTGCCACTGCTTGTCTAGTTACTTGTGTTCCTTTGTAGGGTTTACCTTCAGGAACAATTTCATATTTCGTATTATTATCTTGGTCGTATAGCCAAGACATTCTCAAAAAGGTTACGTCTAAATCTTTATCACACAAGGTAAAGGAAGCCTCTTTTATCGCTGAATAGTCACCAATCATTCGAGCATTCCATTCACCAAATTTGCCAGCGACCTCATCGAAAATACCTAATCCACCAGCGACTATCAGACGCTTAACATTGGCTTGTTTCATTGTCCTAACGATTACTTCTGAAGTCTTAGTATTAGGAACAGTCGCTAAATAGACAATATCTTGTCCCTTTAAGGCTGCTAATAACTCTTCTGAATTGGTCCAATCGCCATCAATAATTTTGGTCTTACTTTGATATTCTTTTAAACGATTTTGAGCATTTCGAGCAAATAAGGTCAATTGTGCATCTGTTTGCTCCAATAAATCGGGAATCAAATAATGACTAATTTGACTCGCCGCGCCTAAAATCAAAACTTTTTTTGTCATTTTTACCTCTTATAATTGGTTATATTCTTCGTCAGTAACTTTTTCGAGCCATTCTGACGTACCTTTAGTAATAGCTACATGACTGAACCAACTGTCTTTAGTTGCACCATGCCAATGTTTAACGCCTTCTTTGATAACAACGACGTCACCTTGTTTCAATAATTGTGCGGGTTTGCCCCATTCTTGATACCAGCCTTCACCACCAGTTACCAAAAGAATTTGATAACCATCATGGTGAATGTGCCAATCGTTGCGACAACCTGGTTCAAAAGTTACATTACCGATACCAAAATCAATATTATCTTCCGGACTCACTAACCCTTTGAGATAACTTTGTCCGATAAAGTATTGTGCATATGCATCATTCTTATCCCCAACTGGGAAAACTCCATTTGTTTTTAATTCTTCATTTTTTGCCATAATTATTTTTCATCCTTCCAAATTTCTTTTGCACGATTAAATGCCGACCATGCCTTAGGCCATCCTGCGTAAAATGATAAATGTGTAATTTCTGCTACAATTTCTTCTTTAGTAATACCGTTTTTCTTACCAATCTTTAAATGAGCATCAAGTTGCTCGGTGTTTCCTGCTGAGATAATACTTGCAATCGTGATGAGTGAACGATCATGTGCTGAGAGTTCGGATTCTTTACTCCAAACTTCTCCGAAAAGTACATCATCATTTAATTCTGCAAATTGTGGAGCAAAATCTCCTAATAGGTCATGTCCTGCTGTTTGTTTTGCCATAATCAATTCCTCCTTGCCGATTTATATTAAACTACTTAAAGTTAACTTTAAGTCAAGGGTTATTATAAATAAATTTGCCGCCTCCAGAAGCAAGAAAATTAGGTCGCTGTGGGGACCGCCTGGAGCCAAGGTCTCCAGGCTCGATTTTGAACTTTGAGAAGACCGCTCAAATTTCAAAAATCGTCCCGTGGTGTAAAGGCTAAAGCCTTAACGCCACCTTCACAGCGTCCTAATTTTTCTTGCTTCTTCCGTCTCGTTTATTCGTTGGTTTGGATAATTTTTAGTATTACTGCATTCTTAATGATTGCGCGATTTGACATTTCTTATCATCACTAAACGATTTAAAGATATTGTCAAAAAATAATTTAAAACAAAACCTACTTTTCTCCACTAAAAAAAGGACACCAACTCATCTTCAGAATTGATGTCCCTTTTGACTTAATAACTATCGTTCTTCTAAATATCCATGATTCAAGCTCTGCAAGTAATCAGAGAACTGTTCACTATCTTCGATATGTCCGCCCATCTTACCTTTATACCAATCGAGCTTATCGTTTAAAATTGTCCAGCTATCTTGCATTTGTTGAAATTCGACTTCAAAATTACGACGAACTTCTTCGAGTAACTCAATACGTTGATTGATGGTTGAATCGCCTTCTGCACGTAATTTAACATAACGTTTCAACTGTTCAATCGTCATCCCTGTACTCTTCAAATGTAACAAGAAACGGACCCACTTAGCATCTAAATCAGTATAATAGCGGACACCATTTTCTGTTCGATGTGGTTTGATCAGGCCTTCTTTTTCATAATAACGAAGTGTGGGACTATTCAAACCAATTAATTCAGAAAAATCACCGATACGATATTTTCTTTCAATTTCTACTGGCATTATTTACACCTCTACTTAAAGTTGGCTTTAAGTGTAACACCTATTACAAATCCACGCCACCATCTACTTTTAAAATTTGACCCGTAATGAAGTCATTTTCCATCAAGTATATGTAGGCTGAAGCTACTTCACCAATTTCTGCGACACGGCCCAAGGGCACATTTTCCGCAACATTGGTCTTTTGTTTTGCCAACTGTTTAGAATTCATATCGCGCCACAAGCCTGTTGGTGTCCATGTTGGTGAAACGGCATTGATTCGATGGTTGGGAGCTAACTCAACTGCTACTCCTTGTACCATCGTATTGATTGCCTGATTACCAATAATTGCTCCTGAAGCATCATATGGATGGCCGCCGGAACCTGAGGTTAAAATAATTGAACCATTATTACGCAAGTGTTTGCTGGCAACTTGAACTAGCTGTAAATTAGCAAAAAATTTATCTTCAACCGCTTTCCGAATATCAGCGACTGAGCTATTCAAAAAGCCTCCGCCCATGGCACCACCTAACATAGAAACAATGTGATCAAAGGAACCATATTTTTCAAAGAAGTGTTCTAACTGTTTTTCATCTTGTGCATCTAATGAACTACCTTGAATATTTTCATCATATCTTAATTCATTCACACGTTCTTGATCACGGCCGATAGCATAGACATCTGCTTTCTTATGTTTTGCCATAATCGCAACTTCCTTGCCAAAGCCAGATGTTCCACCGATGACTAGAACTTTGTCATTCTCTAAACTCATATTATTACCTTCAATCATTCATTAGATTTTAACGCACCGATCATATCAATATGTTTCAATTTATTGTGCGTAACTAGCATAACAATAGCTGTGAAAATTATCATCAATAAAGTGGCAACTAAATAACCAAACCAGCTAATAGTTAGTGGAAAAATAACTTGTTCGGTCGCGGCCTGATGCAAGATATAGGCTGTCAATAAATTACCAACTCCGTACCCGACAATGATACCGAAAATTGTCAAAATAATATTTTCCCGAACAATATACATCGTCACTTCATTATTATAAAAGCCTAAAACTTTTATCGTTGAAAGTTCACGAATTCGTTCAGAAACGTTGATATTAGTCAAATTGTACAAGACAACAAAGGATAAAGTTCCTGATAGCAAGACAAAAATCAAAATAATTGGTTTCAATGAAGATGACATTTTTGAAACAGTGTCCAGAACATCGTGGGTGTAACTCGTTCCCATGACTTCACCAGAATCCAATAACCTATTAGCTAAATGTTTTCTTTGGGCGCTAGTTTGTGAACTTAAATGCAACAATAATGTATTGCTGGTGGCAACCTTCCCCAATTTATTTTGGTAGACTTGCGGACTCAAGTACAAGAAATGTCCAATAAAGTTATCAGTTATAGATCCGACTTTAAGACTGACTTTTTTACCACCAGTCAGGGTCACTCTCAATTGATCGCCCTTTTTAACATTTAACAATTGAGCCGTCTTCTTAGATAAAATTACGCCTTGTTTTTGTAAATTATTTTTTAAATGAACATATTTCTTAAACTGCTGCAACGAGTTTGGCGTATAAACATTAACGTCATTAACTTGTTGACCATTGGCCTTCAACTTGGCCGTCGTAGAGTTAATCGCCGTACTATTTTTATATTGCTTATCTTGTTGCAAAATATTTTTTACTTTAGTTTGGTTAGCATCATCATTTAGTTTAACCACTGCTTGGTAATCAAAAATCTCACTATACTGGCGATTACCACTGGCACCAATAGAATTTTGTATTCCAAAACCTGTCAAAATCAAGGCTGTCCCACCAGCAATCCCGATAATGGTCATAAACATCCGTGACTTAAATCTAAACAAATTCCGATAACTAACTTTCCGATTAAAGCTCAAATGATTCCAAAGTGGCTTGATCCGTTCCAACAAAATTTTCTTTGCTGACTTCGGTGACTTAGGGCGCATCAAAGCGGCTGGTCCTTCGACTAATTCTTTACGAATAACGATGACCGCGGCACCAAGTGTTGCTAACAATGAAAAGACTAAGGCAATCAAAATCACCCACCACTGCAAGCCAACTACCCAATCAAGCGCAATATACTGCTTATAGAGTGCCAAAACAATTCTTGGTAAACTTTCATTACCAATCACTGCCCCTAAAATCGCCCCGATCACACCTGCAGAAATAGCGTAGTAATAATAATTCTTAGAAATTTCCCATTTAGTATAACCAAAGGCTTTGAAGGTTCCAATCTCACTTCTAGCTTCTTCCACCATCCGAGTTATTGTCGTAAAGGTAATCAACGCTGCAATTAAGAAGAAAAAGACTGGGAAAACATTGGCAATAGCAGCGATTCGATCTGAACTTTCGCCATATGCTGAAAAGCCTGGTAAATCTTCCCTCGTTTGCCATGTATAAGTCGTCTTAGCTTTTTTCAAGGCTTTAGTACGTGCCTCATTTAACTTAACTTGTTGTTGACTAGCCATTTGCGGATCGATTGCTCGCAATTGGTCTAATTGAGCTTGTTGTTGATCAAATTGCTTTAAATAGTCAGCTGTAACTTCAGTTGTCCGTTGATAGTCACGGTCCTTAAACTTTCGCTTTAAAATTGATAATTTTTTATCGACACTATCTTTATAGCTGTCACTGAAGGTATTTTTATCCTTCAAAGAGTTGAAGTGTAAATTCAGCATTGTAGCGACCGACATGTCCAATTGTGATTGAGGAATGTAAGCAAATAATTGTACTTGCCCATCGGCAATATTAGTTGCACCACGTGACTGATTATCAATAAATTGTGGTGAATCAGCAAACCCGACAATTTTATAGTTTTTCTGTTTCAAACCTGAATCATTAGCAAATTTAAAAGTTTGCCCTATTTTATAACTATATTTCGATTTAGCATTCTTATCTAAAACAACCTCATTAGCTTTCTGGGGCAAACGCCCACTACGCATAATCAATTGATTTTGCTTAGCATCGTCATCATAGCCATACAAAGCTACCGCGACTTTACTTTTACCACCGATAACGTATTTCATTTTAGTGGCTTCAACTTGGGCCCCTGGGACTTTTCGAGCCAGTTTCAAATCCGTTTCTGAAAATCCCGTGGTCGAAATAACTTGGATATCTGACAAATTTTTATCAGCTACCGTTTTATTCAGTGAATCATTCAAACTAGGACCGGCAGCTTTTACACCAACAAAAATTAAAACACCCAACATAATAATTAAAATGATGGCAATAAAACGTCCTTTGGATTTACGAATATCACGCCACATATTTCTCGTTAGAGGACTCATTTTCATCACCTACCATTCAATATCTTGGACTGGAGTAGGGTAAGGGTTATCTTCAATCGACTGAACTTTGGCATCATGAATCCGAATCACTCGATCAGCCATCTTGGCTAAGGCTGAATTGTGAGTAATGACAATCACGGTCTTATTATTTAAACGACTAGCATTTTGTAACAAGGCTAAAACTTGCTTACCAGTTTCATAATCAAGCGCACCAGTCGGCTCATCACACAACAATAATTTAGGATTTTTGGCTAAAGCTCTAGCAATCGCAACACGTTGTTGTTCACCACCAGATAGTTGAGAAGGAAAATTATCGATTCGATCACCTAACCCAACTGCCTGCAAGGTACTAGTGGCATCCAAAGCATCTTTAACAATTGCTGAAGCTAATTCCACATTCTCCTTGGTTGTTAAATTAGGTATCAAGTTATAAAACTGAAAAATAAAACCAACATCATTCCGGCGATAAGTCGTCAATTCACGTTCTGAGAAAGTAGCAATATCGGTCCCGTCGATAATTACTTGACCTTCAGTCGGTGTATCCATACCCCCTAAAATATTAAGAACTGTCGATTTACCAGCACCACTTGGTCCTAAGATTACAGTTAATTTACCTTTGTCCACATCAAAACTCAGATTATTATTAGCAACAATCGTCGTTTCTCCCATGTGATAACGTTTCGATTCATTTCTAACTTCAATGTATGCCATTGCCCCTCACCTTTCTTCGTTACCTACCATTATATAAGAAAACGGATTCAGAACAAAAAATAATAATTTTTTTGGTAGTTTCTGCTTGCCGTCTCCAGAGTTGGACAGTGGTTACTGGCAGTGCGGAACGGCCCGAGCCAAGGTCTCGGACCTCGGTTGAAGCCTTGCAAGCCCAGCAAGTCTTCAACTCGCCCGGTGCTGTAAGAACGACAGAACCAGTCGTCCTAACACCACTTTCACTGCCAGTAACCACTGTCCAACTCTTCCGACTGGTCCCTTATTCATTCGAGAATAATCTGATAACTTAAATTAAACTTTTAATATCTAATTACAAATAAAAAAAGCCAGATAACCATAATCTGACTAATCTGACCTAATATTAAAAAATTCAATAATCAACCAAACATTAAAAAAATACACTAGCCACAAGGAGTAAGAATTTGAGTCGCTATGAAGGTGGTGTTAGCACTTTAGTGCTTACACCACGGGACGAGTTTTGAGACTTGCGGTTTATGCAAGGCTCAAAATCGAGACCTGAGACCTTGGCTCAGGTCGGTCCCCATAGCGACTCAAATTTCTTACTCCTTGCGGCGGTATACTTAAACACCCTACAATTCTTTTTGTAATTCTTTATCATAATTACGAGTTGACCCATTCATCAAAACAAAAATTCCACAAACAATTGTTCCAACTCCTGCAATTACAAATAAATTATTTACACCAATTTTATCAGCCAAAGGACCAGCAAAAATTAGTCCAACTGGTCCAGCTAAACTCATTAGTGAATTCATGATTCCTAATACTCGACCTAAATGTTCAGGTGGGTAGCTTTGTTGGATTATTGCCATCAATAGAGTATTAAAAAATGGTGCTGCGATTCCTCCGATAGCGTTCAGGACAAAGAACCACAAAAATCCGGTGTAATTTCTTGGTAAGAAACCACTGGCTCCCATGGTGATGCCCATAATAAACATTGATATTAAAATTGGTTTTAGTCGATCGGACCAGTTTCCTAGAAAACCGATAATGGTTCCACCGATTAATGCTCCAACGGAATAAATCATTTCAATTATACCTGCTTGGGCAACTGTACCCTTGAAATAAGACATGGTCATTAATGGATACATGCTGACTGCGGGCATAAACATTAACGTGAAGGCGGCTCCCATTAAAGTGATGTACCACAATCCTTTCTTGGCACGCAATTGATCTAAGCCAAATTTAGCATCTGCCAAAACATGAACTTTCTCATCAATTTGAACATTTTCAGGGATTTTTACGAATAAGATAATCGTTACTCCGACAATCGCTCCCAAAACGTCAAATAAAATTAAAACGGGCATGGAAATGATAGCAAATAAAAAGGCTCCTAACGCTGGTGCAATGATGAAATTAGCTGACTGCACCATTCCTAACTGACCATTGATTTTCGTCAACTGATCTTTTGGTACCATAGTTGGCAAAATAGATTGAATGGTGGGCATTTGAAAAGTTTGTGCAATCGCACGAATAACCAACGAAATGAAAACTAACCAAATTGGAAAGTTGTGTGTGACAAAACCTACAGTTGCTAATACTACCGCTACTAATGCGGCAATAATATCCGGTACGATCAATAACACTTTTTTGTTCGTCCTATCAACGTAAGGTCCTACAAATGGGCTCAACAAAATCATTGGCAACATGCCTAACAATGTTGCCATACTCAGGACAGTCGCCGAACCGGTCTGTTTCGTTAGATACCAAATAATAGCGTATTGAACCACCATACTGGTAATTCCTGATAAGAATTGTCCAGTTAAAAATAGGTAAATATTGCGGCGCCAATTCTCGATAGCAAATGTTTCTTTTTCCATAAAAATCCCCCCTTTATTATGGATTTATAACAAGCTGAAAAATCTTATCATATTTGTTTTTGGTTAGCAATAATTTTATATTTGGCCGTCTCCGGAGGAGAGAAAATGCACCTGCTATGCGGACCGGCCTGAGCCAAGGTCTCAGGCCTCGGTTTGAAGCCTTGCAAGTTCAGCAAGTCTTCAAACACGCCCGGTGGTGTAAGAGCTAAAGCTCTAACGCCACTTTCACAGCAGGTACATTTTCTCTCCTCCTCCGACTATTTTGTTTGATTTAGTTTAATGGTCTTAATTTGTCTAATAAGGTATATGGTTCTAAGAACAAAAAAACACCCGCACAAAACCATCAAACCGATAGTCTTATAGGTGTTTATATTTATTTTTTAACCTCTGAGTTTTCTTGCACTCGAAGTCAATATTACCAAATCGTAATTCTATCCTTAGGGTCTAACCACATACCGTCGCCTGGTTTCACATCGAAGGCTTCATAAAATTCGTCTAAATCTTGTGACATGACGTTTGCTCGCATTGGTTGTGGAGCGTGGACGTCGGTTGCTAAGAGGTCTTGATTGTATTCTTGGGTAGCTTTATAGCGCCATGATTTGGCCCATTGAATGAAGAATTGCTTGGGGTCATAATCTGGTTCTAACTTAGCCGCTTCAATGGCACAGCGCATTCCGCCGACGTCTGCGATATTTTCACTGACAACTAGTTTTCCGTTAACTTTGCCACCTGCATAAACGATGCCTTGGAATTGATCAATCATCTTTTGGGTCAATTCTTTAAATTTGGCATAATCTTCTTTAGTCCACCAATCATGCATATTGCCGTACTCATCAAATTGGGCACCGTTGTTATCAAAAGCATGGGAAATTTCATGAGCGATTGTAGCTCCAATTCCACCATAATTTTCGCTGGTTGTTTGTTTCAAACTATAAAACGGTGCTTGTAAAATGGCTGCTGGGAAGGTGATATCATTGCGGGACGAATCATAACAGGCATTTACCATGTGTCCTGGCATCAACCATTTTGTTCGATCAACGGGACGTTTATAATCTGCTAAATTATCTTTGGTCAAAATTTGCTTTAATTTAATCATGTTATCGTACAAGGTTGCTGATTCATCAATTGTTAATTGACGATAAATATCTTCAATTTTATCGGGATATCCGACTTTTAGTACGATTTTATTCAACTTGACGATTGCTTTTTCTTTAGTGGCCTCACTTAGCCAATCGTTATCAGACAATCGTTGCTTATAAATGGCAATCATCTGTTCAATCATTTTGGTAACGTCGGCTTTAGCTTTTTCTCCAAAATACTTCTGACCGTAATATACACCAACTACTTCATCAAACGTTCTTGAAGCTAAATGATAAGCAAATTTGACTCGACTAGGCAATTCTTTAGCACCGCTTCGTGCCAATCTGAACTCACCAAAAATTTGTCGAAATTCTTCACTGACCATCTCGGCGTTGTCCATCACATATCTAACAATCATCCACGCTTGAATATCAGCAAAATTATCATCATTTATTAATTCATCCAAATGATCCATAAATCTTGGTTCTACTACAATAACTTTCTCTGGTGTAGCATCAATTTCATTTTCAACAAAAGCTTGTAAATTCAAATACTGTGACTTGGCGGCGTAATCTGCCAAAGAATAAGGATTATAAATCTTGGTATACTCGGCCCATTCTTCAGAACTCTTTACAATTGGGACTAGTGCTTTATCAAAATTAGCAGCCTTTTGAACAGTCGCTTGGGCATTTTGCTCACTATATCCAAGTTTCTGCAACAAACGTGTAGCAACATCAAGATACTTGTCTAAAAGTTTTTTCCCAAATTCATTGTCAGACTCATAGTAAGATTTATCTGGCAAAAATAAGTCCGTTGCTGCAACGTAAGCAACGTGTTTGGCAGTATTTTTCATATCTGCTTCCACAAAAATCGATATCGGCAAAACAAAATTATCTTTATCCAAAGTTGCTAAATTTTTATCCAAATCAGCTAAAGATTTTAATGCTTTGATACGGTCAATATCTTTTAAAAGTGAATTAGTTTGAACCATTTGTGATGTTTCAGTATTTTTCGCTACACGATAAAGTTTGATGGCTTGTAATAATTCAGAACTACCAACTTTTTCATCATTTTCAGCAAAATCATGAAATTCTTGCATTAAGTTCTTTTCAATCTCTAATTCCAAATCGACTGAAGCTCCGGCACTAGATTTATCCGCTGGAATTTTGGCAGAATCTTGCCAAGCTCCATTGACTGCTAAATAAAGGTTATCTTTGTAGTCGGTTGGTTTAGTATCCAATGCTAAATCGCCTGCACCACCAATAATTTTATTAATTCTCAATTGATTCACCGCCATAACTAGTTTTGTGTTTCTATAATACTCTTCTAATCATATTAGAACAATCGTAAGCTGTTGAAATGTTCCGCCTCCAGGAGCAAGAAATTTAGGTCGCTATGGGGACCGACTTGAGCCAAGGAGCGGTCTCAAGTCTCGATTTTGAAATTCGCAAAGTTCGCGAATTTCAAAAGTCGTCCCGTGGTGTAATGGCTGAAGCCATAACGCCACCTGCATAGCGACCTAAATTTTTTGCTCCTTCCGGCTAGTTTATTCGTTGTTTTTAATTACTGGATAAAATATACGGAATTTAAAAAGATAGCTTCAAGAAACATCTTTTAGATTGTTTTCTTTGTGCTATCTTTTTTTGTAATTTTTTATATATGCAGTGGCTTTAAAACGGGCTGCACAGGCCAATTTCTTCCGCTTTGCCTAACTTCCCAAATCATCCGCAAAACACGCGGATGATTCGTGAAGTCATGCAAATGCTCGGAAATTCCCGGGCCTGCTCCGCCCTCTGATTTCTACCAGATATTAACTCTCTTATCTTCATCCAACCACATACCATCGCCTGGTTTAACGTCAAAGGCTTCATAGAATTCATCCATGTTTTGTGCCATAACATTAGCACGCAATGGTGCTGGTGAGTGAACGTCAATTGATAGGAACATTTCTGTTAATTGTTTTGTTGACTTATTTCTCCATACTTTGGCCCAGTTTGTAAAGAAGGCTTTGGCATCGAAATCTGCATCTTCTTTTGCTGCTTCTAAGGCACAACGAAGTCCACCGACGTCGGCTACGTTTTCACTGACAACTAAAGTACCATTTACTTTACTACCTGCATATGGAATGCCGTCAAATTCTTCAATCATTTTCTTAGTTAGATCTTTGAATTTAGCGTAATCTTCTTTAGTCCACCAATTATTCATATTACCGTATTCATCAAATTGAGCCCCGTTGTTATCAAAGGCGTGTGAGATTTCATGGGCAATAACGGCTCCGATTCCTCCGAAGTTTTGACTATTTGTTTGCTCTAAACTATAAAATGGTGCTTGCAAAATAGCGGCTGGGAAAGTGATGTCATTTCTTGATGGATCATAACAAGCGTTAACCATGTGTCCTGGCATCAACCATTTTTCACGGTCAACTGGCTTGTGATATTGATCCAATGAATCTTGTGTGATAATTTTCTTGATACGTGAAATATTGTCATACAATGAATCATTTTCATTAATTTCAAATTTACTGTAAATATCTTGAATCTTATCAGGATAACCTACTTTAATTACGATCTTATCTAGTTTAACGATAGCTTTTTTCTTAGTATCTTCGCTCAACCAAGTGTTGTTAGAAAGTCTTTGTTCGTAAATGGCAATCATCTTTTTAACCATACTACGAACGTCTGCTTTAGCCTTTTCGCCAAAGTATTTCTTACCATAATAAGCTCCAACAACTTCACTAAAAATACCTGAAGCTAAGTGATAAGCATACTTTGTTCTATTTTGAAGTTCCTTAGCACCACTTTTAGCAAGTTGATATTCGCCGATTGTTTGACGGAATTCTTCATCAAGAATTGAAGCGTTACCTGTGACGAATTTAACCATCATCCAAGCTTTGATATTTTCGAAAGTACCGTCATTGATTAATTTGTTCAAGTTGTCCAAATATCTTGGTTCTGTGATGATAACTTTGTCCGGTGTATCATTGATTAAATCAACGACTAAGCTCTTCAAATCTAGTTTATCTGACTTTGTGACGAATTCACTGAAGTCCATTGGATTATAAACTTTAGTATAATCAGCCCATTCTTCAGAACTCTTTACGATTGGAACTAGTGACTTATCAAATGCTAAGGCTTTTTCAACAATTTCTTTAGCATCATCTAACTTGTAACCGATCATTGAAAGTAAACGGCCAGCAATTTCAGCGTACTTAGCCAATAATTTCTTACCTGACTCATTATCTTCTGCATAATATGACTTGTCGGGTAAAATTAAACCGGCACCGCCAATATAGAATGCATTCTTAGCGGTATTTTTCATGTCAGCATCAACGTCACCATCGATTGGCAATGGGAAACCATCTTTTGATAGTTGAGCCATATTTTCACTCAAGTCTTGTAAATCGTTCAAATCACTAATTCGTTGCATGTCTTTCAAAATTGGTTGTTGATGAAATTTGCTTAAATGATCAACATTATTCGCTAAACGGTATAACTTAACTGCTTGCATCATCAATTTATCATCTAGTTCTTTTTCACCATCAGCATATTCATGAAATTCTTTCATCAACTTCTTCTCGACACCTTCGTCAAGATCCATGAAACCACCGGTACGTGATTTATCAGCTGGAATTTTAGCATTTTCTTGCCAAGCTCCATTGACTGCTAAATACAAATTATCTTTAAAATCGGCTGGTTTGGCATCAACCATGTCACCTGAACCACCGATAACTTTACTCATTAACATATATACTCCACCGCCGTTATTTTTTAGTGACTACTATATCACTCTTTAGATTTTATTAGAATTTTTATGATTTTTTCCGCCTCCGGGAGGTAGAGGATAGTGTCTGCTGTGGGACCGGTTCGAGCCAAGGTCTCGAACCTCGGTTTTGAACTTCGTGAAAATCACACGAATTTCAAAACACGTCCATTCTGTAATGACGAAACGTCATAACAGAATTTTCACTGCTGACACTATCCTCTACCTCCCTCCGGCTCTTTGGCTAGAAATTGGTTATTAGGTTTTGGTTTTGCATTTTAGTACATAAATCAAAAAAACAAAACACAAAAAACAATCTTGGTTCCTACGAAAAATAGTGGACATGCCCTCTTTTTGGGATTGTCCACTATTTTTTTGTTTATTTTTTAAGGTTAGTGATTTTTTTAAAACCGCTTTTCTTTTGTAGATGGCTTTGGAGAAAGCTACCACTTTTTAGGCAATTGTCTTTTAGTGCGGCTGGATAGGCAGTGGCTCTAAAACGAGCTACGATGGGGCAACTCCTTCCGCTTTTCATAGCTTTGTAAATCGCCCGCAAAATCGGCGTGCAATTCACAAAGCTACGAAAATGCTCGGGAGCTGGGCGCCCCATCTGCGCTCTCTGCTGCTATCTAATAACACTAACCGAACATCTAGAATTATTAACAATCTTAGCTGCTTGTGAACCTACTGTATTGCGTGTTCTATTCTTCTCTTCAACACCCACAATAACTAAATCTGGTTCAAAACTTGGAATCACTTTATCAACGATTGTTGTTCCTGGTGTTCCTTCTGTTACCATCAAATGAATATTTTTAACTCCGAAATCTTCGGCTTTCTTTCCGTACATTTCCAGTAATTCTTTGATTTCTTCACGGCGTTCTTTTAAGACTTCTGGATCTAGTGATTGGAATATATTCAAATCACCTGTCTCCAATACTGAAACTATTCCTAACTCAGCATCGTGATGTCTTGCTAGTGAACAGGCATAATTAAAAGCGTTTTTCGATGACACAAAATCGTCTGAGTCGACACAAATCAAAATCTTAGAATAATCTACCTTTTTAACTTTGTATCCTTTTATTTCGTCCATCAATAAATCCTCCTTAATTATTTAAAATCGCGTCCTTTGTTTTCCTGGAAGTACTTATCAAATCTCTTGACGTAGTTATGGAACATGTATGTCAACAGCAACCAACGTCTGAATGATTTATCTTTGTCATAAAAGACGGTTGTACCAACGCGATCTTGTTTGATCAACTCGTTAGCATATTCAGTCGCATCGTTTTTGGCAGCATATTTCTTAAAGACTTTAACTGGCACTCCTAACCAAAGTTTATGTTGAGCTTTATTCTTGTTAGCATAAACGGTTGGTTCATTCTCCAGATTGCCTTCAACATAGTCTTCAACAACATATTTGGATAGGTTATAACCATTTAAGGTTACAAAGAAACTACTTCTACCTTGACGTAGGTTGATTTCAAAGAACTTAAATGTCTTGTCACGTGAATCATATTTCATATCGAAGTTGGCATAACCTGTAAATTCGATATCTTCAAGGAACTTTTGAACACGATCGTAAACATCCTGATTAAATTCAGGAATGATAGCCACGTAGTTACCAATTGATTGTGGTGTTGGATCTTCCAAGATTGGGTGACCTAAACACATCATCTTAACGTGATGTTCTTGATCAACATAGGCATTCAACACACGCATGTTGGAGTCATCACCAGGGATAAAGTCTTGCAAAATAAGATCAGACTTATAGCCGTTGTCATAAATTTTGCCGACGATAGTCATATATTCTTCTTGAGAATGGATAGTGAAGGCTTTTTTACGTCCTTCAAAATGGATATCTAACCATTCCACACTATTAGCAGGTTTTAGAGCCACTGGGAAATCAAATGGCACATCCATATCCTGCTTGTCCTCGTACATATCTTTTGTAATGATCTTTGTCAAAGGATGTGGCAAACCATGTTTGTCAGCGACCTTATAAAAGCTCTCTTTATTATTCAATGATTTTAATAGATCATAATCGACATATGGGCAGACAAATGTCTTTGATAATTCATCTTTGTGTTTGCTGATAAGTTCGGCATAACCATCACCACAGGCCAATAAAATAACTGGTTCGTCATGATTTTGGTAAACTTTCGCAATTTCACGCATTTTTTCAATAAAAACAGGGTCTTCAGAAAAGCCTGGGTGAAGTGTTAAGTTTAAGATGTTCGTATATCTTGTAGGTGCCAATTGGATATCAGCATAGGCCTTAACAGTGCCCCCATAAAGTTCATGGAAAGCACGAGCCATTCCGTAAACATTCATATCACTACCTAGTAAAATAGGCGTGAATTTTTTTCCTGATTCAGTTTCGATAGGGATCAACCTCTTACTATATTATTAATTCTATTTTTAATTTTTCACACATTTCAAACAAAATTATACCATACTCAATTTATCACAACGAGTATCGTTATAGGTTTTAATTTTAGAGCCTTATCGTTTTCTTAATTTATCGTACGAAAACGGCTTGAAATGGCGAATCCTTCATAATTTTTCTCACATAAATCGATAATTATTTTATGTTGGTGCTTATTAATATATCACATATAGACAGTAACGTCATAACGCTACCTAGTTATCATATTTATTGCTTTTTTGATAAAAAAGAAGAGTGTGACAAAACATGGTCAGCTTTGATTATATAATCGAATGTAAAAAAAGCTAGATATTTTTCTTGGTATACATCCAGAAAAAATATCTAGCCTTTTCGACTATGCTCAATTTCAAATAATACAGCACTTTTTTTATCGAATTAGTTAATTGTATCGTATTAAAAATAACAAATATATTAGTCTCTGGGTGCAACTAACCATTAACAACTTCAACATTATCAGAATCTACAAACTCGTTTGCAGTAATTTGATAGTACTTATGGTTGTTTAACATGACCTCTTTTGAAGTTTGCCAAGTGCTACCTGCACTTAATCCCCGATTAGTTAGTAATTCAGCACGACTATTGTACAAGTTAGTCATAACAACGTCACTACTTGTTTTAACGAGATTTTGGGCTTCACGATAAATATAAACATCTTCCGCTTTGACCCATGAATCACCCAACACATGATAATATTTTTGATTGCCTAATTTTAGTTCTTTATCACTAAACCAGCTATAACTTCTTCTTAAAGTATTACCTTCGTTTAGTTGTCCATCCATGCTGTACGTTTTGGCTTCTTTGATATCTGAATGAACTGAGATATAGTTCATAAACTTAGAAACTTTACCTTGTTCTGCTTGAACATCTGGTTCTGAGTCCACTGAAACTTCTGGTTTTGCTGGAGTCTCTGGTTCAATCTTTGACTCAGTCTTTGGCTCGGCTGTAGCAACACTCTTTGGTTTGATAATATCTTCTGCTAATCTCAACGAATTACTTGGTTTAACTGTAGTTTGTGTCGGAACAGATTTCACCGCTGGCTTAGTCTCAACTTTGGTATAAGTAATTTCATCATTGCTGATCAAACCTTCATCAATTGCAGTAATGGTCAATGTCTTTTTATCAGCGGTATAACCTGTAATCTTTGGCACATCAACTTCAAATACACTGCCAACATATTCCGGACGGATATTATCAGGAACAGTCACCACAATATCCTTGTGCAAATTATTAGCAACCATAATTCTAAAGTTGCCGAGATATTCCTTTTCGGGTTTCACGACCCAGTTACCTTTATCATGGTGTTTCAAGAGTTCATCGGAACTAATACCGATTTTATTGGTTGGCTTGGGATTCTTGGTAGTTCCAGTGCCGACATCGATCCATGTACGATCGACTAGCTTCAAATCTTTTTCCTTATTTTCAGGAACAACAAATTTATCACCCAACTTAAGTGACTTCAAAGCATCGGTTGCTTGGAACATATTATCCATACTTTGAACATTCTTCGTGTCAAAATTAGATAAATCTAGTTCTTCCAAAGTTTCACAGCCTGCAAACATCCCATTCATATTGGTAACTTTGCTCGTATCAAAATTAGTTATGTTGAGCATGCGTAAATCACTGCATCCACCAAACATCTGTGACATATCTTGGACACTATTAGTATTAAAACTGGATAAATCTAGTTTTTTTAGTGACCGACAATTCAGGAACATTTGGCTCATATTAGTAACATTGCTAGTATCCATTTTTACACCCCTAATTCAATTCTAAACTGCAACCCCTTAATTCTTCTCAGCTTAGAAAAATAACAAGTTTACTATATCAGATAATTTTATTCACTCATTAGGTTTGGGAGTTTTTTTACGGTTTCTTAACTTTATCTGCCAACATGTAATCAAAAAGAATCAGCAATCCGTTTTTGGATTACTGATTCTTTTTTAAACTTACGCATTTCTAATTACCGTAACATCTGCTTTATTAACAAATTCATTCGTTGCTACACGATAATATTGGCCTTCGCCAAGGTCACCAATTAAATCGCTGTACCAATCAGTATTAGGACTGATCATTCTACTTGTTGCTAAAGTTCCTTCAGCGTGAATCAATTGCTTTGGAGCACCAGCCTTAGTTCTGATAATGACCTTATTAGGTTGATATAGATAGGCTTGGTTTGCTCTAACCCATTCATTAGTTGATACCCGATAATACTTCATATCAGAATTTTCACTACCAACATGAGCAACTTTATCATAATACCAATCACTGCCGGCTGCTAATTCACGGTTTGTGATAGGTACAAATTTTTGACCTTCTTGTTTGTATAAAGTTACGCTGCCTTGGTCAGGATAAATGGAAATCCTTTGAGGAGTGGTTGCTGATTGTGGTCTGTCAGAGATGAAAATATTTTGTTGGGTCCCACCAGTTCCTCCTGTTGGAATCTTTGTATAGTTAATAACATCATCGGTTGTGATGCCATTGTTCGTTACAGTTGCGGTTATAGTCTTTTTATCTGCTTGATAGCCCTCCTTTTCGGGAACATCAAGTGTAATTGGAATACCAACTTTTCCGTATAAATCAGGATATGTTACATTTTCGTCGGCTTTACCATCAACTGTCGTAGGGACATTCAATGTTACTTTATCAGTGATATCAACATCTGGTACGAAGGTTTTGACTCCAGTTTTTCCTGAACCATCATAATATTTAGCCAGACCATCCGCTCCATTCTGAGGTTTTGCATAAAATGTCAACGCCTTTTCAGGACTATCGACTACTCCGTTACTTTGAATACTAATCCATTGATACGGTGCGGCTGCTTTCTCACCATCTTTAAGGGTGATTGGCAAAGTATCTTCATTTCCAAATTTATTTCCGGGTCCCAAGGTGATTTTCCCGATATATGAATCATCAAAGAATGCATTATTTCCAGAATTACCTGACATATCCAACTGACTGATATCCATGTATTTAACTAAGGAATAGCTAAACATTGTATCCCAATCTTTCACATGGGATGTATCCATTGATGGGACCACAATTTCATTTGCATTGATTCCAAAAAACATATTAGATATATCAGTAACCTTAGGATTTAATTTAAAGTCAAATTTCCGTAATCCGGTAATGTTAGCTGATTCAAACATATCATAAACTCCACCTTCATCGGTCAACCCAGAACCTACAAAATTTTGAGATACTTTTAAATTGCAGGGCGGATAATTATTTGCAATCATTTGATCTGGTTCTGTCCAAGAACTATTATTTAAGCCACCAAACATGAAGTTCATATTGAAAACATTAGCTGTATTAAAGCTTGTCAAATCAAGTTCTCGAATTGACGATGATCTAAACATACTGTCCATACTTGTCACATGTGTAGTGTCTACTTTCGACAAATCAACACTGACAATCATCTGATCATCCCTATTATTTGTATGACCTAAATTGGAAAAGATGTATTCTGAATCCGTAGGTAAATATACCTTATTTTTTGCTAATGATGTATCTAATTTAAGAATATGATTCTTTAAATCCTGGTCACCCCACAATTTTTTATACCCGTAATTGTTATCTAACGTTCCATCCAAAAAATACAAATTATTTTCATTAGTTATAAAATAAGGTGACGTACCGTCCATACCTCGTTGATAGATACCTTCTTGCTTAATTTTATCGGGTACTTGTGCATCTGGAATCGTATAGTCTGTTCCAGACATGTAATAATTATTAGTATTATCAACAAAATCTGCATTAGGATTATAATCTTTTATTACCGTTTGTTGTGTTTCAGTACCAGTTGAAGAATCATCAGGAGTAGTATCCGTATTTTCTATCGGCTGTTGTTCGTCATCGGCGGAATCTGTTGAACCCGTCGAGTCTGTTGAACCTGTTGAACTTGTTGAGTGTGCTTCATTAGAAGTTTGTTCCGCTGTAACCTGTTGTTGTTCTCCCGCAGAAGTATTCGATGACATAGGCATTTTTGTTCCAGTCGTTTGATTGTCATCTGTTGAAGTAACCTTCTTCTGCTGAGCTTCATTAACACTTGCTACAGATTGAGATTGTGTTTCTGAATTAGTTACATCAGCTTGTACGGAAAAACCACTAGCACCTAAGAATATCAGTCCACTAGCAAAAGCCAATAATGAAGCGACCACCCAACATTTACCTTTCTTGTAAAGCTTCTTTCGAATAATTGCATTAGGATTCTTTTTTAATTGATTAAATCTCATTAGACGTCTCCCTGGAGAACTAACTTATAATTTCATGGCTCTCTTACAAATAATAAAATTTTCAAAAAAATACTATAACTGAAAAAAATAAACTCTCCTATAAGTTATTTTTCAGTGATTCCTACTTATCAATATCAATTAACGTTTTTACTTTTTACAAGCTTACTGGTAACAAGTTTGTTGCTCTCACCTTCCTCAAGGCGATCAATCAAATACATGCATCCCTTTTTAGTTGTATTCATTATTTCCTTATACTGTATTCAATTAACATACCCATCCTTTAATAACTCAATAATACCCCATATATAATTTACCGTTCAATTAATATCGAATAAATTATCCTTTTCTTATTATTTTTAAAATATGTTTAGTTTTTTTGAATATAAGAAAATACTATTAGAAATATTGCCCTAAATACTAAAATGGAACCTTTTTTGGAGATTCTTGATTGATACATTTTGACAATAAAAAAATACCCAACCTTATTAGTTGAATATTTTCCTTAAAATCTATGCATTTCTAATTACTGTAACATCTGCTTTATTAACAAACTCATTCGTAGCTACTCGATAATATTGGCCTTCACCAAGATTACCAATCAAATCGCTGTACCAATCAGAATTTGAACTAATCATTCTGTTCGTTACTAAAGTTCCTTCAGCATGAATTAATTGTTTTGGAGCACCAGCCTTAGTTCTGATAATGACCTTATTAGGTTGGTATAGATAGGCTTGGTTTGCTCTGACCCATTCATTAGTTGATACCCGATAATACTTCATACTAGAGTTTTCACTACCAACATGAGCAACTTTATCGTAATACCAACCACTACCAGCTGCCAATTCACGATTCGTGATAGGTACAAATTTCTGACCTTCTTGTTTGTATAAAGTTACATTACCTTGATCAGGATAAATGGAAATCCTTTGAAAACTTGAGGTTTGAGGTCTTTCAGAAATGAAAATATTTTGTGATGTGCCACTACTTCCAGTTGGAATCTTTGTATAGTTAATAACATCATCAGTTGTGATGCCATTGTCCGTTACAGTTGCGGTTATGGTCTTCTTATCCGCTTGATAACCTTCTTTTTCAGGTACATCGAGTGTGATTGGAATACCAACTTTCCCATATAAATCAGGATATATCACATCTACATCAGCTTTACCATCAACTGTAGTAGGAACATTCAAAGTAACTTTACCAATAATATCAACATCTGGTACAAAAGTTTTGACTCCAGTTTGGCCCGAGCCATCATAATAAAAACCCATTCCATTATTGTCACTACTTGGGCGAGCGTAAAAGGTAATTGAAGAGCTATCGATTACTCCATTTTCACCAATGCTGATCCATTGATCACTTTCATCTGGATAAGCTTGTCCTTCATCATCATATTTAAAGGCCAAATTCGTATCCTTTGCAAACTTATTTGTTGGGCCTAATGTAATTTGTTTGATAACTGCACTTTCAAATATATTGATGTTTGAATTATTTAATGTATTCCAATTACTAATATTTAGTTTATTTATACGTGCACCCAAAAAAGTCTGAAACCAATTTTCAATATTGGCACCTTCCAAATTAGGAATAGAAACGGTGTCTGCCGTTATTCCTCGAAACATTGCGTTAGCTGAAGTAACTTTTTCTGACTTGATTCTAAAATCTGGCATGTTTATATCTTTGACTCTCGCACTACTAAACATACTATTAATAGCATTGGAGTCACTTAACCCATCACCATTAAAATTAGAAACATTCAAAATAGCAGGAGAATATACAAACTTACCATCACTACCATTTTGTACTGTATTCAATTCAGAAAACATTGACTGCATTGTTTGAACATTGCTTGTATCGAAACCACTTAAATCTAGTATTGGAATTGCTGCTTGTGAAAACATATTTGACATATCTGTCACTTGACTAGTATCAAAAGACTTTAAATTAAGCGTTGAAAATACTGAAGAACTAAACATATTAGACATATTAGTTACATTACTTGTATTGAAGCTACTTAAATCAAGTGATGTCACCGGTAATCCTGAAATCGCATTTTGGTCATTAATACTACTGAACATATTAGACATATTCTTCACGCTTATTGTATTAAAGCCACTTAAATCCAGCACTGGAATTGCTGTATCATTAAACATGTAAGACATATCAGTCACATTACTTGTATCGAAGGAGCTGAAATCAAGTTTTGGTACTGTCATGCCACCAAACATATTAGACATATCGGTTACATTACTTGTATCAAAACTACTTAAATCAAGTGATGAAAGATAGGCACCACTAAACAAGCTATTCATACTAGTCACATTACTTGTATCAGCCCCAGAAAGATTCAATTTCGGAGCATATTCTGCGACCATCCCAAAAAAGCCCTCGCTTCCAAGTTGGGAAAACATGTAATCTGAATTTTTAGGAAAATATACATGCTTTACTAAAGACGTATCAATATTAAGAACATGCTCTTTCATAAAATCAGAATCACCAATCAAATTTCTAGTATAAGTGGCATCCAATGTCCCATTAAGAAAATAAAGATTTTTTTCATTAGTTATAAAGTAAGGTGCAGTTCCATCCATTCCACTTTGAAAAATACCTTCTTGATGAATTCTATCAGGAATTTGCTCATCAGGAATCGTATAGTCTGTTCCAGACTTGTAATATCCATCTGTATTATCAACAAATTTTGCACCTGGATTATAATCTTTTATTATTGTTTGTTGCGTTTCATTGCCAACTGAAGAATCTTCAATATTGGTATCTGTCTTTTCAATTGGTGGTCGGTCTTCATCTGCTGAATCGTTTGAAGATACTACATCAGATACTTGCTCATCTGTATCTTGGGGTTCATCTATTGAAGAACTTGATGGTATTACCGCAGTTTCACTGTCTTCTTTTGGAGTAGCTTCTTTCTGTTGAACATCATCAACATCTACAACAGATTGCACTTGTACATCTGAATTAACTACATCTGCTTGTATTGAAATCCCACTAGCTCCTAAAAAAATCAAGCTACTAGCAAACGCCAAAGATGAAGCGACTACCCAACTCTTACCTTTCTTATAAAGTTTTTTTCTGATAACCGTGTTAGGGTCTCTTTTCAATTGATTAAATCTCATTCGTTGCCTCCCGGAAAAATTTACTTAATTAATAAATTCTCTTGCCAAACAATAAATAAAAATTAATACGTTTAATACCAGAGCTACAGGGTCCTTTCAGACCTTTCTTTCTAACACAAAAATATCTTTAATACATTTAATAATAACCCCATAAACTATTTATTAAAACGCTTTCATAAACATTATTTTATTTAATCAATCTTGATATAATTTTTTCCACCACGACAAAAAAGAAGCCGTTTCAGACTTGAACTAATCTCAAGTTAGAAACAACTTCTTTTATTTTTTTCAATTATTATATTCAGACTATAAAGCAGACTTTATTTTTCATCCCCAGGTACAAGTACTTGTGGATCAACATCTGGCTTCTTACCACCATCAATAAAGAATACTTTATACCAAATCAAGAATGAATAAATTGTCCATACTTTACGACGATCATCGTTTTCACCACGATAACATCCATCAAGCATCTTCAAAATTGCATCTTGGTCAAAGAATTCAGCCGCAAAGTCAGCACTGAACAACTTGCGGAAATCTTCATAAACTTCCTTAGTTCTGATCCAATCACGGATTGGCACTGGGAAGCCTAGTTTTTCACGTTTAGCCCATTCTGAAGGAAGTGCACGTTCAGCAGCAACACGCAAAGCATACTTACTATCTTTACTGTTCAAAAGATACTTTGTAGGTACGCCGGCAGCGACTTTGGCAACTTCTTTATCTAGGAACGGAACACGTAATTCCATTGAGTTGGCCATACTCATACGGTCAGCCTTTAGAATGATATCGCCAGCCATGAATTGGTGAAGGTCAAGATATTGCATCTTCTTAACTTCATCCTTGTAGTCACGAACCTTGTTATAACTCTTCATAACAATGTCATGAACGGAACGTGATTTTTCAAATTCTGGCTTAACTAAAGCAGCGGCTTCTTTTTCAGTGAAGACCTTAGCTTGTCCGATAAAGAACTCTTCAGCCTTAGCTGTTGATTCGTACAAATGCAATCTTCCTGGGAAATTAGGCATCTTCTTCAAGCCATGAGCTAACTTGTATTTAACACCCTTAGGTAGTTTCTTCAATTCTTCAGCAACTACACGAATTGTTTTTGAATGTGAATGGAAACCATAGTTAGCGTAACCGGCAAATAATTCATCGGCACCTTCACCTGAAAGGATAACGGTAACGTCTCGACTAGCTAATTTTGTTAAGAAATACAACGGAACGGATGAAGGGTTAGCATCTGGTTCATCCATATAGTATTGAATCAAAGGAAGTGACTTGATGGCCTCTTCTTTTGTTACGATACCACGGGTATTTTCAAGACCTAATTTATCAGCTAGTAACTTAGCAGCGGTACCTTCTTCATAAGTACTTGTATCAAAATCGATTGAGTACGTATGTTGTGGTTTCAAAATAGCTGTAACGTAACTTGAATCAACACCACTTGATAGTAATGAACCAACTGGCACATCACTGATTGAATGTTCTTCAACAGAGTCACGTAATGACTTGTCGATACGTTTAACTGTTTCTTCAAATGACAAGTTATTTTCTTTGAATTCCATGTCCCAATACTTCTTGATACTTAACTTACCGTTCTTGTATGTAAAGTAGTGGCCTTCTGGAATCTTGAAAACATTCTTGAAAAATGTTTCATTCATAGCTGAATATTGGAAAGTCAAATATGGCTTCAAAGCAGCTTTATTTAGTTCCATCTTGAAGTTTGGTTCTTTCAAAAATGCTTTGATTTCTGAACCAAAAATAAATGTACCTTCACGATTATAGTAATATAAAGGTTTGATACCAAAGAAATCTCTCGCACCTGTCATATCACCAGTTTTAAGATCATAAATAACGAATGCAAACATTCCGCGAACTTTCTTCAATAAACCTTCGATACCCCATTCTTCAAAACCATGCAAAAGAACTTCAGTATCAGTATCGGTTGTGAAAATATGTCCGTCTTTTTTCAAATCTTTTCTAATATCTTGATAGTTGTAAATTTCACCATTGAAAATAATGGCTTTTGAGCGATCTTCATTATAAATAGGTTGCATACCACTGTTGATATCAATAATACTCAAACGGCGAAAACCTAATGCAGCGTCACCTTCAAATAGTTCACCAGAACTGTTTGGTCCACGATGCTTGATTGTTTCCATCATCGCTTCAATTACAGGCTTTTTGTCTGCAATATTTTTATCTACGAATCCGACAATTCCACACATAAAATAATTCTCCCTTATATTTCAAAACTTACATACCTTGTTGCGGCTCCGTAACCAAATATCTGTAAGCGTAGTTTATTCGGGTCGATATTAATGAAATATCCGGCTAATTCGGAAACTTCATTATATCGTCTGTCCCATTTTTTATTGTAATCAGTCGTTAAACCGTGCTTCTTCCCCATAAGGGCCGAACAATTTAATATTATATGATTAATTTCAGAAACTTTGTAGTTTTTTTCGTAATGCATGTGTCCACAAAGATAAGTTGTCACCTTCGAAATGCCGGTAGACGAGAAATCATAGCGGATATTAACTCCAAAATCTCCAGTTAATTCATTTTTCAATTGTCCTGAAGCTTTATTGTTAAATGCGACCAACAATTGTTGCACTAGATCACCGTTAAAGTTTAACGCACTGCGTCCACTTGGACTAACAATATTTGCATGGCCCATTACAACCACATGCTTATCGACAGTCCGCTCTAAAACGGTAGTTAAATCCTCTAGTTGTTGCTCTCTGACCCCACGAACCTTCTTGAAGTCATATTTCTTAGAACCGTTACTAAGAATATAAGGAATATCACTAGTATCAATAAAGATAACACGAACGTCACCCTTATCATACCAACCAACTTTTGAAACAGGATTCAAACGAAGAATCTCTGGTTGCTCAAAGTCATATTTAGTTACTAGTGAATCGTAATCATCTCGATGAAATGATGCAGTTTTAAAGAAGCGATGTTCGTCGTATTTATCATTCTCATCGTGATTTCCCTCAATAATGAAGAATGGAGCTTTGCTGGAGCGATAACTCTCAACCGCAAATCTCAAAATACCACGACTAATCTCAGGTTTATCACTACCATCCATCAGATCGCCTAAATGAACATTCAGGTCAACCCCAACGTCATCGCTGACTTTATTGGCCTCAATGATATGCCGCATGCCGTTGATTCCATAATAGGAAGAACTGACAACAGCCTTAGCGTGAGTATCAGTTAGAACAGAAATTGTCACTGTATCATCATTGACGTGCGGTAAGACATTATTCTTATAAACACCTTCAATATAATCAACAACAAAAGGTCTCGGCTTTAATCTTCTCAAAAAGTTATCTGTTTGAGTTGAAATAAATTCTGAAGGTCTAGGTGAAAGCACCCTTCTTGCAATATTTTTGATTTTCAATTTACCGTTCTCTCCTAATATCCAAACCGTGGATATAAATATATTAAAAAAACCATCTTAACGATGGTTAATTATGGTTCAATTATATATCAAAAATATGAAAAATAATCTATCTTAGCTTATTTCAAAAGAATTTGGTAAGCCTTTCTGACCCCATGATCTTCATCCATTGTAATGGTACCCTTTTCTTCAAAGCCATTACTCAAAATGATGTGTTGCATTACGTGGTTATCAGGATGCGTATCAATTCTGACATCTTGATAGCCCAAATAATGTGACATAGTAAGTAATTGTTGAATCAAAGCCGCACTAAGGTGTTCGCCTTGATGGTCAGCTTCAATCGCAATCCGATGAATCACAGAATAAGTGACATCTGATTCACTATCCCATGTACCTGATGTCATGTTTTGATAGTTCTGATCATAGCCTTGTTGCAATGCAGCTGCTCCAACGACCTCACCATTTAGTATTAAAACATAACTTATATCTTCTTCAATATCTTGTTTCAAAATTTCATTATCCGGGTAGCCGCTTTGCCATTGGTCAACGCCACGGTCCCTTAAGGTTTTCTTCGCACTATCAATAATTTCAATAATTCTTGGCAAATCGTCAATATTTGCTTGACGTAAATAAATATTACTCATAGCTGCCTCCTTATCATCCGTGTATTAAAACAGAAAAGTATGTCACAAAGCAACAATTTTAATTAACTTTTTTGATTTTTATTTGAGTGATGGATATATTCCGTCTCCAGAGCTGAGACAATAGTCACTGGCTGTGCGGACCGGAATGAGCCAAGGTCTCATTCCTCGGTTTGAAGCCTTGCAAGCAAGTCTTCAAACACGCCCGGTGGTGTAAGAGTTAAAGCTCTAACGCCACTGTCACTGCCAGTAACTATCGTCTCAGTTCTTCCGACTAGGGTCTTCTTCAAATTAATCTAATAAGAATTTATTCTGATACCGATAAGTATTTTAAGAGTATGGTTGTTCCAAAATCCTATCAAGACGGTAAAAAATATTTGAAGTATCAAGTTATTCTTGAGCTAATAAAGAACTAGTCGGAAGATTCGGACAGTGGTTACTGGCAGTGAAAGTGCTGTTAGGACGACCGCTTTTGTCGTTCTTACAGCACCGGGCGCGTTTAAGACTTGCCGAACTTGCAAGGCTTAAACCGAGGTCCGAGACCGTGGCTCGGACCGTTCCGCACCGCCAGTAACCACTGTCCGAATCTGAAGACGGCACACCTTAGTTTAACAATCATAAAAGCTGAAATCTTAAAATTATACTTTAAGTCTTGTTGCTCCAATCACACCTAAAGTTGCTTTATGCTTCGTTCACAAAGGAATAATTAAAACACCATTTTTGTTACTTTGCAACTAAAAACTAATCGGATGAATAAGTATTTGCTACTTTTTCTTATAAATTAAGCTACTAATGGTAAATAAAACTAGTCCGTAAAGGAATGTTTGGCCTGCAATTGGCAATAATTCGGTTATCTCTGGACTTGTTTGTAAAGTGACTATCAGTTTGGATAAAGGTGGAAAAATCCAATCTACTGGTTCTAACAAACCAATTACGCTACCTGATAATGCTAAATAGACGAAGATTAATATTCCGACCTGTCCCAAACTTGAATGTTTTCCCCACTGGGTTTTAAAGAGTGTGGCAATGGAACTGCCTAAAAAACCTACAGCAACTAAGGTCAAAATCCCAACCGTATCTAGCATCACGTCACGATTCAAAATTAAACTAAAAATAAAGATTAATATACCTGAAAAAAGATTGACGATGATTGCTACTAAAAATTGACTCAAGGTATCAGCCCAATAACTGGCTACCTTTTGTTTTAAATACTTATTTTGGCGGCTATCGTTGTAGTATAAGTGCATGGTCGAAAATAGTGCTAGAAAGAATGCTCCCATCAGTAATAAACTGTATTTTTTGACTGGACTAATATTAAATAAACTCTCAGCCGTCAATCCAACAACAATCATTCCAAACAGCATTGTTAAATATAAGAAATCTTGAAAAAACATTTGTAAATAACTTTTCAATAAAATCCTAATTTTCACTACGCTTTTCCCCTTCCAATTGATAATTGAGTCGGGTCATTTTTTCAACCATGGCATTCTTCAACGACACTGGCAAAGTCAACGTAACAACGTTATTGAGATTGGAAGTGATATATCTCTCAATATCCGATGTTACCGCCACTGAATTGGGATGCACGCTGAAGATCAATTCAACTTTAACTTCTTTATTGGTTGTTGAAGCAATTTTTTCAAGCCGGTTGTCCTTCAAAAAATAACCATTATCTAAATAATGATTAATCATCCCATCAAAATGAGTCCCCGCAATCACTACTCCTGAACCGTTATCCTTCAAGTCTTGTATCAAACTCAACATACTTTTTACTGTTTTAGTCGTTTGAAAAATAAATGGCTCATCTAATAACAACACATTCGGATGTCCTACCACCGCAGCTAAAAAGTCCACTCGTCTTTGTAATCCGACTGATAACTGCCGCACTGGTTGATCCAAATAAGGACTCATTCCTAAAAAGGTAATCATCCCTTGCATTTGTTCTGGTCTGACAGCTAAATCTTTCGACAAACGTCGAATGCTTTCTAAATATTTCAGCACCGACTGGTCGATTACTTGTGGATTAACTTGTGGCATATAGCCAATTCGAACGCCTGGTGTATACTCAATTTCCCCACTATCTGGTGTCTGATGATTAGCAATTGCTTCCAAAAGTGTTGTCTTACCACTACCATTGTCGCCATTGATACCGATAATCTCATTTTGGGATAAAGAAAAAGCTACATGCTTGAATGCAAAGTAGCCGTTGTCTTGCAATGATAAATCATTGACTGATATTAATTTCATTATTGCCAATCCCCAATTGCACGAGCTGCTAATCCAATTGATAAAACTGCATCCTTTGAAAGGGAGTTTCTAACATCAGCGACAATTGTATTATCGTAAACTGCACCAATTACTGTGAAAGCAAAACTAACTAAACTTAAATCAGTTTTAACTTTGTAATCGCCAGTTGCGTAGGGATCTTCGTGATTATATGTGAAATTGATCTCATGAGCATCCAATGAACCATCAACGTGGTTAACTTGAACACGATCATGTAATTCACTTAATTTTTGAGTCGGATTTTGTAAAGTCAAGCGATGATCTGATTCATTTTGATAGTAGTCATCCTCAGTCATATCAAAGTATGTTTTGATTGGCTTTCTCAAGACTTCAAGAGAATCTAAAATGTCATAAACTTCTTGAGCATCAAATTTTTGGGACTTATCTTCAATTTTATTACGATCTTCATATAGCTTTTCAGCTAATTTACTAATAGTTTCAGAATCCATAATTCTCCTCCGATATTGCTATTGCTTTTTAAATATGCCAAATTTACGGGCAAGTACCCAGGGTATTTTTTACATCCAGTACTATTATACTAATTTTCACTTGAAATCACAGTTATCTAAATGATCATTGATCACACCGACAGCTTGTAAGAATGAATAAATTATCGTTGGTCCAACAAATCGAAACCCTTTTTTCTTTAAATCCTTACTGATCATTTGTGATAACTCTGTTTGGGCAGGCATTTCTTCCATATCACTATAATGATTAATTATTGGTTTATTATCAACAAATTTCCAGATATAATCGGAAAATTTTTTATTATTATCATGCATTGATTGAATGAGTTTGGCATTGCTTATTGATGAGTCTACCTTTAAGTGATTCCGGATAATTCCTTTGTCCTGTAATAAATCGTCACGTTTTGATTGGTCAAAAGCGGCTACTTTATCAATTTCAAAGTTATCGTATGCTTGTCGATATGTTTGACGGCGCTTGATAATTGTTGCCCATGATAAACCTGCTTGGGCACCTTCTAAAGTTAACATTTCAAAAAAATAACGTTCGTCATGGCTGGGCTTGCCCCATTCATTATCGTGGTATGCTTGCATTTCTTTGGAACTGTTGGCCCATTCGCATCTCATAGATTTTATTCCTTTCAATAGAAAAAGCTGGCGTAGGTAAGTGCCAGCTTTTTTCTTGGTGTTTATTTGTTTGTTTAATATATAGTCAGTTGTCTTTTAGAGCGGCTGGTTTGGCAGTGGCTCTGAAACGAGCTACGATGGGGCAACTCCTTCCGCTTTTCATAGAACTGTAAATCACACGCAAACCCAGCGTGCAATTCACAGTTCTACGAAAATGCTCGGGAGCTGAACGCCCCATCTCCGCTCTCTGATTTTGAAACGAGCTGCACAGGCCAATTTCTTCCGCTTTGCATAACTTCCCAAATCATCCGCAAAGTACGCGGATAATTCGTGAAGTCATGCAAATGCTCGGAAATTCCCGGGCCTGCTCCGCTCTCTATTTTTTGTGCTTCTTATCAACCAATTTCTTATTATCAACATCAGTTCTAACAATAATAACGTCAGTTCTAGCATTTCTTGTAACGTATTCTGAAACTGAACCTACTAACAAACGTGTTACGGCGTTCATTCCGGTTGATCCAATCATAATCAAATCGTTCTTATATTCGTCAATGAACTCTTGTGAGATAACTGTCTTTGGTTCACCAAAACGAACGTGGATGTCGATGTCGTCTTCCTCGAATCCGTCTTTAACCGCACTATCTTTTAATTCATTAAGATATTTTTGAGCATCTTCGGATAGTTGGTAAATAACGTCCCCATTAAGCATTCCACCATGTAAACCGATGAATTGTTTGGTATCTAGCACTGTCAAAACGTCGATGTGTCCACCGTTCATCTTGGCAACTGTTACGGCTTTCTTAAAAGCCATTTCTGCTTCATTTGATCCATCTACCGGAACCAAAATTCTCTTATAATCTTGTTCCATAATTCAATCCTCCAATGCGCTTATTGAAAATCCTTTTAATTTTAGATTAATGCATTCATATGTAATATTCAATGAAATAACTACTTAAATGCCAAAAGAGTCCTTGCTAACTGATTTGCGACTGATTCGTAATTTTCAAATATAGTAATTTCATCGTCATACTCGGTCATTTGAGTTGAAAATATGCCTGTGAATAGTTGTTCATCATTATTAAAATTATCAACAAAATTATTACATAAAACAAATGTGGGAATTTTTTCCGAACCAGCCACTCGACTCAAATGATACAAAATATCATCATGCATTGAGTTACCAGAAATTTTGTCTGTCGCTGTAATCAAAATATCCGCCGAACGAATGGTTTCATTCATTCCGGTTACTTTAGCAACCCACTCAAATGACGACCGAGAAATCCGTGCATTAATCATTGCAAACGCCCCTGCCAACGTCTTAATTGAATCCGAATGTGGCATCGGGTGTATATCTAAATTATACTTCTGATTCATTTTTTCGCTAATATAAACTAAATTATCTTCCAAAAAACTTTCTTGTGCTTCGTTTAAATACTCTACCGTATCACATAATTTATAGGCACTTGAATAGTTCAATAATACGGTTATTCGGGTCCGATTGCCAAGTAATTGCGTTACATCTTCTAAATCAATCCTATCAGCGCTTATAAGCGGATTCTCGCCTTCTGGTATCAACGACCCATTCTCATCATAAATCTTAGCTCCGAGTGCTTGTAAGACGCCTAAGCCGCCATCAGCTACTGCAGTCTTACCTAAACAAAGTACAATATTTTTGATTCCACTTGTCACTGCGTCAACAATCAATTCTCCAATACCATAACTTGTTGCATGGAACAACTGATCACGCGATTTATTTTTTGCCAAATCTACTCCGACCACTTGCTCCGAATCAATAATAGCGGTATCTTGACTATCGATATTAGTAATCAAATAACGACCAATTTTACTGTTCCAAAAAGCATCAAAAAAAGCCAGTTCATTCCACTGTCCGCCGACCGTATGCTCAACTAATGCTGGCATGCCGTACTTACTATCAGTCACAGGCATGGTCGCAATTTCGGCATTTGGTAAGGCACGAGATATACCACTATAAATAGCTTGGCCAATTTTTTCCGAGCTAACATGATTATTATATTTTCCAGGCGCAATAATGAACTTCATAATAAGGATGACTCTTCCTTTTTGTTATAATAGTAAATAGAATAAAATAACCGAGGTAAATGAGAATGGCTAACGATAATGAACGTGTTTTAAACCTTGAAAAAGGTGTTAATTTCCGTGAACTTGGCGGCTATCAAACAACCGATGGGAGAACAGTTAAGTATCATAAGGTTTTAAGATCAGCCGGATTAGCTGACTTGACTGACAATGATCTACAAATGTTGAAAGATTATGGTTTGAAAATTGATGTCGATTTCCGTTCTAAACAAGAAATTGACAAAAAGCCAGACAGACGTCCTGAGGGAGTACGTTACGTTTGGGCACCCGTTTTTGAAGAAGATGAAACGAAGGCCTCCGAAGTCCAAAGTGACGGCTACATCCCTGAAATTGACGGTGATCCAACTGACGGTTATGCACATATGATTGATGTTTACCGTGATATTATCACAAAGGATAGTTCAAAAGCTGCTTATCGGAAATTCTTTACGCAATTATTACTAAATAAGAATGATAACGAAGTTTTGATTTTCCATTGTAGTGCCGGTAAAGATAGAACCGGTATGGGCGCTGTCTTCTTCTTAACCGCTTTAGGTGTCCCATTTGAAACAATCAAAGCCGATTACTTGTTAACTAATGTAGCTAATAAAGAGTTCGTCGACGACCTCTTAGGATTGTTGGATTCCAAAGGTTACAAAGATCCCGACGTTATCAATTCTGTTAGAGATTTAATGACCGTTCATTATAATTACTTGGCCACAGCTCTCAAAACAATCGACAAAACGTATGGCAATATAAACAATTATATCAAAAAAGAATTGAAGATTAGTTCTTCAGAGATTGAGTCTTTGAAGAAGATTTATCTTGAATAGGTTTTAAAGTTCCGCCTCCAGACGGTGGGAAGAAAGTCTGCTGTGGGACCGCCTTGAGCCAAGGTCTCAAGGCTCGATTTTGAGCTTCGCAAAACACGCGAATCTCAAAATACGTCCGCAGAGTAAGAGCTAAAGCTCTAACTCTGCCGTCACGGCTGACTTTCTTCCCACCGTCTTCCGGCTAATGTATTTGTTAATAATAGATATTAATAAAAGTGATTCCTGTAATCCATTTTTAGATTGCTAGAATCACTTTTTTATTATGTCTGTTAGCTATGACATTATTATCTAGAACAGTAGAAAATTTTAAAAGTGTTTCAAAAATATCAAACAACCTAACCGGAAGGAACAAGAAAATTGAGTTCACTGTGAAGGTGGTGTTGGAGCTTTAGCTCTTACACCACGGGACGACTTTTGAAACTCGCGGCTTTTGCGAGGTTCAAAATCGAGGTACGAGACCGTTTTCTGGCTCGTGCCGGTCCCCACAGTGAACTCAATTTTCTTGTTTCTGGAGGTGGCATATTTAAAAAAAACATATTTTTAAACAATCTTCGTATTTTTAAAACATTGGCATCATAATTTCTTCACATTTACTGGTTATGATGTACTTATAAGTTAAAGGAGAAGAAAATCCTTTAGCTTATCCCCCCTATAAAGTAACTCTCTTCATATTAAAAATAGATATAGATAATGATTCTCATTAAAACATAACTAATTCGTAATCCATCCTTCCCCCCTGATAAATGGATTAACACAAATAAAAGCCAATTACTGAATTCTACTTCAGTGATTGGCTTTTTTTATTTTGTCTTGAACATTGCCGCCGGAGGACGGTAGAGATTGAAATCTGCTGTGGGACCGGCTCGAGCCAAGGTCTCGAGCCTCGATTTTGAGCTTCGCACAATTCGCGAATCTCAAAATACGTCCTGTGCCGTAAGGGATAAATCCCTAACGCCTCTATCACTGCTGATATTCAATCCCTACCGTCCTCCAGCTAATTCATTAAAAAATAGCGAAACTTTCTTCCTTTAGTTAAAAATACTAAATTTGAAATTTAAAACATTTAAAAGATATAAATCAAATTGACTTCATAAACATCAAAACCAATTCAATAACTATTTATTCAAATGCTTCCAACAATTGAGCTGTATCAAGGTTATCTTTCTCAGCACCCTTCACATCTAACTTAATTTGACCATCTTGAACCATGACTAAACGATTACCATATTTCAACGCATCAGACATTTTATGTGTAATCATCATAGTTGTTAAATGTTCTCTTTGAACCATTTCATTAGTTATTCTCATAACTTCTTGGCTAGTTTTTGGATCAAGGGCTGCGGTATGTTCATCTAGCAACAACAACTTTGGTTTACTCAACGTAGCCATCAAAAGTGACAAGGCTTGTCTTTGACCACCAGACAAATATTTTACTTGAGTATCCATGAAGTTCTCTAGTCCCATATTCAAGGTCTTGAGCAATTCTTGATACTCTTCGACATCCCCTTTTCGTTGATACCATTTTAAATTGATGGTATTGGTATGGCTCTGGGCTAACACCAAATTTTGCATAACTGTCAAATCACCGGCTGTACCCATTTTAGGATCTTGAAACACGCGTGACATCCAGCGTGAACGATAGGCAACTGATTTCTTAGAAACATTGTGAGCAGCTAAGTCGATTTCTCCAGCATCAGCGTGCAAAGTTCCAGCGATTGTATTTAACAAAGTTGATTTACCGGCACCATTGTTTCCGATAACAGAAATAAAGTCGCCCTCATCTACTTGCAAATTGATATTTTTTAAGACGTGGCGTTCATTATCAGTCCCGGGAAAGAATACCTTTTGTAGGTGTTTCACTTGTAATACGTTCATCGTCTTGGTCCTCCATTTGTTCTAAGTATTTCTTCAATTGACGTTTCGTTCTGATACGATTTTGGATAATTGGTACACAGATTACGATTACCAAAATAACGGCTGAAAGAATCTTCAGATCATCTGGTGGGAATCCTAATCCCATTGCCACCGTCAAGAGCAAACGGTAAACGACAGCTCCGACGACCATGGCAATTAATCTTGTTAAAATATTGTGTCCACGTAGGAAAATTTCCCCAACTAAGACTGACGCCAAGCCGATAACAATGGTTCCGATACCCATGCCGATATCAGCGTAACCATTACTTTGGGCAATCAAGGCACCTGACAAAGCGATGAATCCATTGGAAATCATGTAGCCGAAAATAATCATGCCGTCAGTATTGATACCATTAGCAGCTGACATATCTTTATTATTACCAGTCGCCATCAATGACAAACCTAACCTAGTTTTGAACATCAGATAAAGAATTGCGACCACGATACTTGTAACGAGTAATCCTAAGACAATTGTCTGAATGTCTAAATTCCAACTAGCTGGTAAATATTCGGTTAAAACTTTTTCGTTTAGAAGTGGCACATTGGACTTACCCATGATGTGCATGTTGATTGAGTACAAACCAGTCATTGTTAAAATTCCGGCTAAAAGTGATGGGATATGTAATTTAGTATCTAAAATTCCCGTGATAAGTCCGGCTAAACATCCCGCCACAAAACCTGCTAAAGCGGCTGTAATGGCTGATTGACCTTTCAACATTAAGCTAACTGCGACGGCTGCCCCAAAAGGAAAACTACCTTCAGTTGTTAAATCGGGAATATCCAAAATTCTAAATGTGATAAAGACACCAATTGCTAAAGGCGCCCACAGTAATCCTTGTCCAAGACTAGATATAAGCATATTTATTACCTCCAAAATTTCTAACTAAGGCTTTTGAATTTGATCAGGATTAATACCAACTGCCTTGGCATTGTCCTTGTTAACGTAAAGTCTCAATGTATGTGATGTTTCAACGGGCATATCTTGAGGCTTCTTTTTGTCGATCAAAATCTTGTAAGCCATCTTAGCTGTTTGTTTACCAAGATCTTTGTAATTGATACCATAAGTTGCTGTACCGCCATCTTCGGCCATTTCGATTGAACCTGTAACGACGGGCAATTTAGCTTCACGAGCTTTTTTACCGATAGTCTTCATTGAACTTGCCATCAAATTATCAGTTGGTAGATAAATTCCAGAAACCTTGTCAGCCATACCGGATAAGGCACTGGCAACATCATTAGTGCTTGTAACACTGACAATATTTAATTTTAAATTGTGGTTCTTAGCGTATTTTTTGACCATCTTAATTTGAAGAACCGAATTTTCTTCAGATGAGTTGTACATTACTCCGATAGGCTTGTTATTTTTTGTCAAACTTGTTAATAACTTAACTTGTTTATCAACTGGTCCCAGATCCTTAGTCCCTGTCACATTAGTACCAGGCTTTTCGTCATTTTTAATCAAACCAGCACTTTCCAAATTAGTAACCGCCGTAACCACGATTGGTGTTGACTTAGTTTTCTTAGCTAAAGCTTGTGCAGAAGGTGTAGCGATACCTAAAATCAAATCATTTTTCTTTTGCGTCAATTGTTGTGCCATTGAATTTAGATTTGATTGATCCCCTTGTGCATTTTGGTAATTGTAATTGACCTTGATAGATTTATCGTGCTGTTTAACCTCTTTGTTGAGCTCTTCTTTGAACCCTTTACGAGCGGCATCAAGTGAACCATGTGGCACAATTTGTAAAATCCCCACGTTTAAGTTCTTGCTAGAACTTGCTGAATTATTTGAGCAGCCCACCAATAAAAGTGCTACCATTGTTACTGTTAATAAACCAATTAATGTCTTTTTCATGAAAATTCATCCTCCCAAATGTATAAAAAAAACCAGCTAGATTCGGATACGAATCTAACTGGTTAAATAATTGGGCCCAAATATTTTCTCCAGATAGATTCAACCCTGTATCTATCTGGCTTTAAATGACATGCTTAAAAGCTTTAGCCAATCGATAGATACGAACACGTACGCGTTCGTATCCAACAACCGGATACAAACGCTATCTAAAGAAAAAGCTAAAGGCAAATTGATTATTTAAATGTGAGTTAAGATTATTACTTGTTTTCATAATAAAGTGCTCCTCGTTTTCAATTTACAATGACTAGTAAAACATTTTAAAATTAATGTGTCAATAAGTTTATTAGAATTATTTAATTATTGCCGTCTCCGGACGAACCGAAGAAGTCGCTGTGAGGACCGCTCGGAGCCAAGGTCTCCAAGCTCGATTTTGAAATTCGCGTTCTTTGCGAAGTTCAAAATACGTCCAGTGGAGTAAGCGATAAATCGCTAACACCACTACCACTGCTGACTTCTTCGGTTCGTCCTCCGACTATAGTCTGTCCTTTGTTTGGAAAATATTATGGATATAAAATTATACTTTCAAGAGATTAAATACTCTAGATTTATTGATTATATTGAATAATGAACATTTTTTAATAAACTAAAAATCCAATATCAAAAATAAAGTATCTAAAAAAGTATCATATAAATTTAAAATGTTTTAGCCGGAAGGAACAAGAAATTGGGGTCGCTATGAAGGTGGCGTTATGGCTTTAGCCATTACACCACGGGACGACTTTTGAAACTCGTGCACTTTGCGAGGTTCAAAATCGAGGTTGGAGACCTTGGCTCCAACCGGTCCCCATAGCGACCCCAATTTCTTGTTCCTGGAGGCGGCAGTGAACCAACCCATTACCAAAAATCCTTATAGGTACTTTTTAGTCCCTACTGCACTTTAAAGTACGTAATTGTTTATTTGTTCTAACCCCATATAATGTTACACATACTCAATTTTTACATAAGGGGCGAAAATAATATGAACAAGAAAATATCACCAAATTGGATTCTGTTGTCATTAGCTATCAGTGCTTTTGCCATTGGATCTACCGAATTTATTAGTGTCGGAATTATGCCATTACTTACAAAGACTTTTGGTATTTCTATTTCCGAGGGGGCTTAACTGTTTCAATTTACGCATTGGGCGTGATGATTGGTGCTCCTGTTTTAGCTTTAGTGACTAATCGTTGGAACCGTAAAAATTATTGATTGGTATCATGATTAGTTTCATCATTGGAAATCTTTTGGCAACTTTAGCACCAACTTTTGCTATTTTGTTGGCAGGTCGGGTCATTGCTGCTTTATCACATGGGATTTTCATGACTATTGCTTCATTGATTGCCGCTGATGTGGTTGCACCTAACAAACGTGCTTCAGCCATTGCGGTTATGTTTACTGGTTTGACTGTTGCCACAATTACCGGTGTTCCCATCGGAACTTTCATCGGTCAAACTTTTGGTTGGAGAATGTCATTTGCATTTCTTGTCGCACTTGGTCTAGTTGGACTAATTAGTAATGCCATTTTGGTACCAAACGAATTACCATTGCCAAAGCCAACTAGTATCAAAGGTATCTGGCGTATCATCAAACAACCACAATTACTATTAATTTTAGTTATCACAGCTTTAGGATATGGAGCTACTTTCCCTGTCTATACTTATTTAACAACTATTTTGAACAAAAATATGGGCTGGTCTGAAAGTGCTATTGTTGTAATTTTGATTTTCTACGGTGTTGCCGTTGCTATCGGAAACACCCTTGGTGGCCGCTGGGCTAACAAGAAGCCGCTTAAAGCTTTGATGGGGATGTTTATCGGACTGGGAGTGGCTTTACTAGTTATTAGAGCAACAATTGGCCTTCATTTCCTAGGACTACTAGCTGTTCTATTGATGGGACTCTTCGCTTTCATGAACGTTCCTGGACTTCAACTTTACATCGTTCAACTGGCCGAAAAATATACTCCTAACGAAGTACCTTTGGCATCAGCTTTGAATATTTCAGCATTTAACGTCGGAATCTCTGTTGCTTCAACAATGGGCGGAATCGCCGTAGCACACCACCAAATCTTAAATACACCATTCATCGGAATTATCATGTTGGTTGCTAGTATCGTTTTGATTTTAGTTTTGATGAAAATGGAAAGTTCAACCGTTGATTCAAAAGATTTAGATTTGGAAAATTGCTAAGACCACCTTGTGATGTTAAGATACAAATACTGAATTGAGAGGATGACGATTAACGAAACAGGCAATTTACAATATTGGTGTTGAGGCAACTATGAGAATTATCGGTGGCAAGTGGAAACCAATTATTCTCTGCCACTTAAAACACGGAAAAATGCGTACTGGTGAATTACGTCGTGCCATCCCTAACATCACTCAAAAAATGTTAACTCAACAATTGCGTGAACTTGAAGACGACGGCATTGTTGCTCGTAAAGTTTACAATCAAATTCCACCTAAAGTTGAATATTCATTGACTGATTACGGACACTCATTGAATAAGATTTTGGAAGATCTCTGTGTTTGGGGAGAACATGATATTGAAATGCGCAAGCAAAAAGGCGAAAATATTATTCTTTTGAATAAAGAAGATGTTGCTAACGATGCTTTGCCATATGCAGATTAAAAAAAGCGTTGGATTCTAAATTGAATTCAACGCTTTTTGTGTGTTTAATTTTTTGCTCTATAATTAAGTTATAACTTCAAAAGGGGTCGCTATTATGTACGGAATTCATCGTAAAACAACCAGTGCTAAAATTTTTATTTTAGTTGCCCAGTTAATCTATATTTTAATTGATTTTCGCTTTATTTTTCCTAACCTTTCACCATCGACAACGATAAGCATGATATTACTCATTCTAATTACCTTTGCTCGTTTGAACTGTATGATGTTTATCTGGTTACCTCGCGGTATCAGCTGGAAAGAAGCAATTGGCAACAGCACTGCCTTTGCTCTTTATTACCTGCTATTTCCATTCTTAGCACAATGGGGTTCAGTCAACTTGGCAGTGATCGGATGGATTCTTTTCATCGCCGGTTCAACGATTAATTCCTTATCAGAACTATTACGGAAACCATTTAAGGACGATCCAAACAACAAAGGAAAATTATATACCGGTGGTTTGTTCAAATACGCAGTGCACATCAACTATTTTGGAGACGTTCTCTGGGTCTTAGGCTTTGCTTTAGTAACCGGAAATCTTTGGTCACTACTCATTCCACTATTTCTCCTATGCATGTTTGTTTTTTCATATATTCCTAATGCTGACAAGTATTTGGAAAGCCACTATGGACAAGCTTTCATTGATTACAAAAAGAAAACTAAATCCTTAATTCCATTTATTTGGTAGAAAATTTGGAAAAAAAGAACCTTTCGATTGGTATATCGAAGGGCTCTTTTTGGTTTATATCGGCTAATTAGTCGATGAACTTGAATGTATGCTTCTTAGCAATTTTATCTTCTGAGTAGACTGCTAATGCGATTGCGGCAATTGCAACTGCTGGAATGGTGTATCGGCTTTGCAAAACGAATAACATCATTAATAATATGGCCACTACCGCCATTAGTGCTACTTTCATGAATTTTACGTTTCTTGTTGTCATAACATCCACCCCTTAGTGTCTTTTTCTCTTTTTTCCATAACTGATAGTACCATGCTAAAAAGGCTTTAACAACCCCGTCACACCAGGCATTATAGCCTTTTCAATAATACAATTGTTCCATTCTAATAATACCTATTATTGTCTTAGAATAAATTAAAGTTTTCATTCTACTGGCAGTAGGGATTTTCAAATCTCTCACATTTTTTCAAATTAATTATGAAGGTTTCTTAGAATTAAACTTATAGAATTATTTTTAAACTTATTTTTCTATAAAGGCTGATATGGCGGGGATTGTGGACAGTTGTTTATGGATTGTGAACAGATTTTTTGATGATTTATTAATCTTTTTTCTAATTTTAGAATTTATGTTATCAAAAAGAGATAGCCAATATTATTTATGGCTATCTCTTATTTCGTTTATTATTTTTTTAGTCAGTTGTATTTTAGTTCGGTTATGTAGGCAGTGGCTCTAAAACGAGTTCCGCTTTTCATAACATGATAAATCACCCGCAAAGTGCAGCGGGTAATTCATCATGTTACGAAAATGCTCGGGAGCTAACCGCCCTGTCTCCGCTCTCTAAATTATTCCCATGTCCATTCTTGAACTTCTGGCAAGTCATCACCATGTTCACGAATATACTTGTTATGTTTATCAACTTCTGCTTCCATCTCGTCAGCAAAGTCACTGGCGGCGTCTCCTTGTACGGCAACGGCTGCTTCTTCTGCTAAGTGGAATCTATCCATCTCATTAACTACACGCATATCAAATGGTGTGGTGATATCTCCATTTTCACGGTATCCATGAACATATAAGTTATGGTTTGCACGATCAAAGAAGATATCTTTAATGATGTCTTCGAAACCATGGAATGCGAACAATACTGGTTTATCAACTGTGAAAATTTCATTGAATTGTTCATCCGTTAGGCCACGAGGGTCAACTTTTGGTGATCTCAACTTCAATAAGTCAACAACGTTAACGAATCTAATCTTAAGTTCTGGTTTTTCTTTTCTAAGAATACTAATTGCGGCCAAAGCTTCAAGGTTTGGTTCGGTTCCGGCAGCAGCAATCACAATATCAGGATCTCCGTTGTCATTTGATGCCCAGTCAATTACCTTGAGTCCTTTTTCAGCCAATTCTTGACCTTCTTCAATTGAGTAGAATTGTGGTCTTGGTTGTTTTGAAGTAACCAACAAATTGATTTTTTCTTGGTCATCCAAAATCTTAGGCATAACAGCTAACAATGAGTTTGTGTCGGCTGGGAAGTATTCACGAATGTATTCAGGTTTCTTTTCAGCCAAATGAGTAATGATACCTGGGTCTTGGTGAGTGTAACCATTGTGATCTTGTTGGAAAGCTGTTGAAGTAGCAATCACATTTAGTGAAGGATACTTCTTTCTCCAACCCAATTCATTGGCTTTTCTCAACCACTTGAAGTGTTGTGTCAACATTGAATCGACAACTCTCAAGAATGCTTCGTAACTAGCAAAAATTCCATGACGTCCGGTCAAAGTATAACCTTCATTAAATCCTTCAGCTTGGTGTTCTGAAAGTTGTGAATCAATAATACGACCAGCAGGAGCTTCATATTGATCATTAGGTTCATGAACAGGTTCCATCCATTGACGGTTAGTTGTCTTAAAAATGTCGTACAAACGATTAGACATTGTTTCATCAGGTCCAAATAATCTAAAGTTATCCGGATTGTTCTTGATAACAGCTTCCAAATACTTGCCTAGTTCAATCATATCTTGAGCAACTTTAGTACCACGTTTGTCAAAGTTCAAAGCGTAGTTCTTATAGTCTGGTAATTTAAGTGGCTTTGGATCAACCCCACCGTTAACGATTGGGTTCATAGCCATTCTGCTTTGTCCCTTAGGAGCAATCGCAGCAATGTCACTCTTCAAAGTACCATTTTCATCAAATAGTTCATCTGGTTTGTATGATTCCATCCATTCAACCAATTTGTCAGCATGTTGCATGTCATTTTGGTCAACAGGAATTGGAATTTGGTGAGCTCTAAATGAACCTTCGATAGGTTCGCCATCCCAAGTCTTAGGACCAGTCCAGCCTTTAGGGGCACGGAAAATGATAACCGGCCACTTAGGCATTTTAGCTTCTGAAGCAGGGTGTTTTCTAGCTTCTGTTTGGATAGCTTGAATCTTTTCGATTGCCGCATCAACGGTCTTGGCCATTTCTGGATGCATCTTTTCAGGATCAGTGCCTTCAACAAACATTGGTTCCCAACCCATACCTTCAAAGTACTTCGTTAAGTCTTCATCACTCTTACGTGACAAAATTGTTGGGTTAGAAATCTTGAATCCATTAAGATTTAAGATTGGTAAAACAGCACCATCATCAACTGGGTTAATGAAGACATTGGAGAACCATGAAGCAGCCAATGGACCAGTTTCAGCTTCACCATCACCGATAACAACCGCAGCGATTTCATCAGGATTATCAAGAATTGCACCAACACCGTGAGATAGAGAATAACCTAATTCCCCACCTTCATGCATTGATCCTGGAGTTTCAGGAGCGGCATGAGATGCAACACCACCTGGGAATGAAAATTGCTTGAATAGCTTTTGCATACCCTTAGTGTCTTGAGTAATTTCAGGATAGATTTCCGTATAACTACCATCAAGGTAAGAGTTAGAAACCATTACTTGCCCACCATGACCAGGTCCTTCAATGTAAAACATTTTTAGACCATACTTGTTGATAGCACGGTTTAAATGGGCGTAAATGAAGTTTTGACCAGCAATAGTTCCCCAGTGTCCAATTGGGTGAACCTTAACATCACTAGGCTTTAATTCACGTCTCAATAAAGGATTGTCTTTTAAGTAAAGTTGACCAACAGAAATATAGTTTGCTGCTTGCCAATATTTGTCTACTAAGTTTAAGTATTCTTTTGATGAGTAATCTGTCATTACAGCACACACTCCTAATATGTTTAAAATATGCCGCCTCCGGGAGTGAGAAATTTAGGTTGCTGTGGGGACCGGTCTGAGCCAAGGTCTCAGACCTCGATTTTGAACTTCGCAAAGTGCGCGAATTTCAAAACTCGTCCCGTGGTGTAAGAGCTAAAGCTCTAACACCACCTGCACGGCTACCTAATTTTCTCACTCCCTCCAGCTAATTTATTAATATAGATAAGTCTCGTTTTTTTAATTCTTTAGTTATCTATTTACATTGGATATCATAACTAGAACAAGTGTAAAAGTCAACCATTTGGATAATTGGTGCGTTCCAATCTTTGGAAGCTCTTACTTATTTGCTAAATCAACAAATGAATCGTACTTGAAATACTTATAATGTAACTTCATGGTTGAAAATTCGAACGGTGTTCCGTCGTCTAAGAAAAAGATTCCTTCCATTAACCCGACGGGTTCATTGTCTTTCAAATGCAACAGTTCTTTACCTTCTTCATCAGATGGTTCGGCGGAAATTGTTAAGTATGTTTTGTTAACTTCCTTACCTAATTCTGATTCTACATAATTGAAGATAGATTCGGAAGCAATTTGTTCTGACAACTCTGGTGCCAGTTTGATGGGAATGTAACCTGTTTCAATCATAAAAGGAACGTCATCAAGTAAACGTAAACGTTTGAAGGCATAAACGAATTCTGACGATTTCAAGAACAAATTATCTTGCAAATCTTTACTTGGATGAACCACTTCAAAACTCAATACTTTGACACCTGGTTTTTGTCCGTTGGCATTGAAACTATCAGTGATGCCTAGATTTTTACCGCTGTAATTGAATGATGAGCCTTGTTTCAAATACAAAGGATTAACGAAGGTTCCTGAACCACGTTTTTTAAAAATGATTCCTTGATCAGCCATCAATCCTAATGCACGCTTGATTGAACTGCGGCTGACGCTATAACTTTCAGCAAGTGATCTTTCATCAGGCAAACGCATATCTGAAAACTCACCCGAATCGATTGCTTGTTTTAATGATGTAATAATTTTTTGATAAACTAAATCGGCCATTATCTATTCCTCATTTCATAATTGGGTCGCACCAATTTTTGACATGGTGATTATCTTTTTTATTAACTATATCTTATAACATATCCTACTTAGATACCAAAAAAAGAGTGGTACCTTAATTTAGGTATCACTCTTGGTTCTTCTAATTCAAACTTGAAAACTCTTGCTTCAGAGCAACTTCAAATTCCTTTGGTTCTTTTTGATTTTTAATCATATCATCAGTCATCTTAAGCTCAAAGACAGTTCGATTACCATATGGGACGTAATACATAATTTTATTTGTTAAGTCCAAAACAGTTTGATATTGAGTATAGCTTGGTTCACCATTATCTTTCATATTAATTCCACGAGGAACCGTTACACTATCCAGAATGTGCAAAATTGTGTTAACAGCTTGTTGAGCATCCTTAGGCTCTTCAATTTCATTACGAATGAAAGCAGTTCTAACAAAACGATCAACCGCTGTGAAACCACCAGGTAATCTAAAAGTACCATTTGATCCGGCAGGAATAACTTCTTCGTCGCCAAACTTTTTAGCTTTAAAGCCAGTTGTTTGTGTGCCCAAATAGTTTGCCAAGTTAGTCTTGTGCCAGTCATAGTCAGGTGTATTAGTCATAACGCCAACTTTATCTTCTTCAAGAATTAAGCCGTCGCCTTCTGGTTCAAGGACATAAGTGGCTCCAGTTGCATCGCTGAAGATAAAGTGAAGTGGTTGGTTTTGACCCATAACACCAGCGTCTGATTCAATGATTCGAACGTTTTCCAAATTTTTACGTAGTTCTTCGATATTCTTATTGTTACCCAAGGCCCAAAGAATAAATTCTTCAGAAACTAAGTTAGTTTTGCCTGCTGTTGGTTCATCATCGTATTTAGCGGCATTAACGAAATACAATTCTGCAGCTGATAATCCATATTCATTGAAACCATCGGCTACCATATAGTTATTACCGTATTTAGCACCAGTTCCCATGATGGCGTAATCAGTTGTATAAGTTTTTTTATCAAATGAAGAAATCCATTCATAGTTTTCAGGCAAAAATGTTGGTTGACCATTCAACTCAAACGCAAAATCCATTGTTCTGGCTAAAAATTTTGAGCCATCCAAAGCTCCTAGACTAAGACTTGTGCACATATTATTGGTACTTCCTTTCGGCGGTTTTTCCTAATTAAATTATTAATTTAATTATTCTACTAAATTAAAGCATAATCAAGAATTTTAATTTATATTTTTTAAACATTCTTTCAGGGCCGTCTCCAGAACTGAGAAAATAGTCACTGGCTGTGCGGACCGGACTGAGCCAAAGTCTCAGTCCTCGGTTTGAAGCCTTGCAAGACCCGCAAGTCTCCAAACACGCCCGGTGGTGTAAGATCTAAAGCTCTAACGCCACTTTCACTGCCAGTGACTATTCTCTCAGTTCTTCCGACTAATTTATCTTAATTATTCAGAGATTAATATCTTCAAACTAGGATTTTTCCTTAGGCCCCCCTAATCATCATTAATATAAAATTGTCAAAATGTATACTGTCTCACTCAAGTTATGATTACCTATCAACGAGAAATAACCTATGGCCTGTCTTCAAATTAGTCTGAAAGCTATTCTTGAGCTAATAAAGAACTAGTCGGAAGATTCGGACAGTGGTCAATGGCAGTGAAAGTGGTGTTAGGACGACCGCTTTTGTCGTTCTTACAGCACCGGGCGCGTTTAAGACTTGCCGAACTTGCAAGGCTTAAACCGAGGTCCGAGACCGTGGCTCGGGCCGTTCCGCACCGCCAGTGACCACTGTCCGAATCTGGAGACGGCATATCCATAATATAAATAATTCGAAGAAACATCCTAATCAAAACTAGAGACCGAAGTTTTTACTCTTAGATGCGACAATTCAGTGTTTAAATCATTACTTAAATTCTTTCATATGATAAAGTATGTGTAAACAAGTACATTGGAGGCAAGTTTCATGACTGATATCAAACAAGCTCAAGACGTTTATAAGGATGCTGGTGAAAGTGTTATTTTTGCGACGCTTTTATTGAACCATACTGACCAAGCTGCTGAAAAAGAAGCAATTGCTGAATTTGCTGACTTATCTAACTCGATTATCAATAGTATGCGTACTCGTGACCCTGAAGCTCAGGCTAGTATTGCCTGGGGTTTTGGATCTGATGCATGGGATTATCTCTTTCCTAGCGCTCCTAAACCTGCACAATTGAATACTTTCCAAGAAATCAAAGGTCCCAAATATACGGCTGTATCTACACCTGGAGATATTTTCTTACATGTGCGCGCTAAAAATATGGCCGTTTGTTACGAATTAATGGATCAATTTATGGAAATATTGCGTCCTATTACTGATGTCGAAGATGAAACTCATGGTTTCCGATATCTCGAAGGCCGTGCAATTATTGGTTTTATTGACGGTACCGAAAATCCTGCTGGCGTCGAATCGATGGATTACACTTTAATTGATGAAGATGAGGACCCCGAATTTGTAAATGGTTCCTATGCATTTGCCCAAAAATATATTCATAATATGGAAGCTTGGAAAAACTTATCAACCGATGATCAGGAACGTGCCATTGGTCGTCATAAGTTTTCTGACCGTGAACTTGAAGATGATGAAAAATTGCCAAATGCTCATAATGTCGTATCTAAAGATATGAAAGATGATGTTGAACACAAAATTGTCCGCATGAATGTTCCTTATTCTGACCCAGCTAAAGATATTACGGGAACTTACTTCATTGCCTACACAAAAGATTTCTCAATTACCAATCGAATGTTGGATGGAATGTTTACTAAGAGTGATAGATTGTTAGATTTCAGTACACCGATTAGTGGTACATTGTTCTTCATCCCTTCAAAAACCACCTTAGAAAAAATTGCTGAAGGTGAATATTAGATGTTTCTTGTGAAACATTTTTTGTTTCATACTATATCAAAAAAGGCCGAGTCCCTGTTAAATGGACTCGACCTTTTTCTTTTTACCGATGTCAACTTTTGTTAACCATTTAAACTACCTAATAATGAAACCATATAATAATTATCGCTCTCAAATAAGATGCGCGCTTTCCCTTAATGTATTAGTTAAAGTCATGCAATTGAAAATTTTTATTTAAATCTGCCTTAACTTCAGAAAATCAATAATTTTAATATTTAAAAAAAAGACGTTTTTAATCGTCCCCTAAAATAATTTCAATAATTAATCTTATTTCTTCTTTGCTTACTTTCACATCATAATGTTCTTCCATTGGCGTTAATGACTGATGTACCAATTCAAACATCTTTTTGTGTTCTTCAATAAACTGATTGAGATCCGGCTGACTATCGACTTTTTCATTTCTCACTAGCCTTTCGACCATACCAGCCTCGTGAATAATCAGTAATACTCTTTTATTAGTTTCAAATTGAACTGATAGTAGTTTTTCCATTTTTGTAACTGTATTATCTACAATTTTTAACAAACTAGTTGGATCCAATATTGTAATGCTAGAAATCATTCGTTTTATCGTAAAGTTTATTAGTAATTCATTCTTTAGTTCAGAATAATCAATTGATTTCGTATTGCTCAAAATTTCAATCAATTGATCAATGTGCTCTCCAGACAAAAGGCCATCCAATGACAAATATGGAATTCCACTAATATTAGGATTAGCTGTTCCAACGATAGCTATTACATCATAAAGTTCAAATGGAAGCTCGCCCTGTTTATTCTTAGACAATTTATTAAATTCATACGGCAAAACTTCAATATCAACATTAAATTTATTAAGGGTATTTTTAATTATTTCCTGAATTTGTACAGCACTACCCATTCCTGAATGACAACAAGTTATAATTGCTTTCTTTTGCTTTTTATGTGGTAGTAATATCTTACTGCTTACGACATTATTAATATCAACATCATTTCTAATATCATTTAATCCCTTATTCTGAAGAATCATTGTACCAACATTTAGTACTAAAGGCGTTGAGACATGATCTATCATCAAGATAGGAACATTTAGCTTTTCATTTAATCCATCACCTAATTGATTTAATGACCCCATATCAATTAACAGGACTAAGCCTTTATCGATATTAACAGTATTAACATAATCAACCAACTTGCTCTCAATATCTTTGGTAGTTGTATTTATTGGCATATCAATCGATTGAAAAATATTACTCTTCAACATTCTGTTAGCCACATTGGCCAAACTACTGGCAGTGGAATAACCATGTGCAACCACAACTGCATGTAAAGTACGATTTGAAATATTTTTTTCGTTTTTGGCGACATACAACGTAACCATCATGATATCTTCTTGTAGAATATCTCTCTCCATTTTGTCAGAAAGAAGCTTTAATATTCTGGAGGCTACTTGATAAGGCTGACTAAATTTTATTTTAATTTCATTTACAATCTGATTCTTATTTTTATTCCATATTTCATTTGTCTTTAATACTGATTGTAAATTCTTCGATCTCAATAAAGTAGCAATCGCCAATATTTGATTTCCATCTTTAGGATAACCATAACTTTCTTCCATAAAGTTGAACACAGATTTTATCTGATAAACCAAAAACTCATATTCTGAATCATTATGACTTTTGTACTCTGTATGAAATAAAATACTATCAAATAGTAAATCAACATTTTTATTAATATGATTTATAAATTGTTGCTGTGTTACCTCATTATTCAAAAAACTCCAAATTCGACTGACGGTATCACTATAAATATCTTTCATGATAGTAATGATTTTATTTAAATGTTGTGGCAACACCTTATTTTGATAATCATAATAAGATGAATCATTTGATTCATTATCAAATTTTTCATATTTAATTAAATTTTGATAATAATTAGCCGGAATATTAGACAGATTAACGTCAATCTTCCCATCACTTACCGATTTTGCATACGCATTACCACTGGAATATTTAATTATATTTTTTAACTTACCAATATTTCCTTCCATATCGGCAGATGCTAATACATTAATAAGTTGATTAGAGACACATAACTTTCTCTTCAACACTTTGCTTTCGTCCATAAAGAAATAGTCAATAAGCTGTATTTTTTCATTCTGCGGTCTTGAACTAAAACTTGGAATATTAACAATGACTGGAATTCTTCTCACAAATGTGGGTAAAAACGTAGAGTCCAATTTTTCTGTTGTAGCAAAAATCAGTCTCACTGAGGCTTTTCTTTTGATACTATCGTTTCCAATAGGTGAATACATACCTGTATCCATAAATGAAAAAAGCTTTTCCTGACCACTTTGCGTAAGTCTATGAACTTCATCCAAAAACAATATACCGCCATCAGCATTCTCGATAAGTCCTGGAGTATCCTGATAAGCACCAGTAAAGGCTCCTTTTGTATATCCAAATAGCAAACTAGATAATAGCTCTGGATTATTGAAGTATTGGGCACAATTTAAGGACTGAAATTTTGCTGATTTTCTGATTAAATTCTTTTCTAGACAATACTCATATATTTTTCGAGCCAAAAAGGTCTTACCGGAACCGCTGGGGCCCATCAACATTATGGGCAATCCTTTTCCTGGATAGAGAGTTGCAGTTTTTATCTCCTCAATCTGGTTTACCAGACTTCCCTCTGATCCAATTACAGATTTGAATATATCTGTATTAATGGTCTGTTCTTTTCTCTTAGAGGCTAATAATTCTTCTATATTGTCATAATTCAATCTAATATCAACAAAATATTTATTTAAAATTTCTACAGAAATGTATTTAACCGGATGAGTTTGAATTTTTGAAAATATTCCTTCATCATAACCGGCATTTAAATATCGACTGACTGTACTTCGAGATAATTTTAACTTTTTAGCAATATTATAAGTTTCCAAAATTTTAAAATCATGTGAATCCAAGGCACTTTGGGAAATCTTATCCAAATATTTTTCCATTTTATTTACCGACATTTTCTACCTCCTAATTAAATGATATATGCACAAAAACGGGTTGACTAATTGTCAATCCGTTTGGGGTCTCTTGATTATTTATTAGTATTCTAACTTCCACATATAACGACGTTTTGTTAGTGGATGTTTTCTTGCAATCGCTAACTCCTCTGCATATACACGCATTACACCTGTGATCAACATAGGATTCAAATAGTCAATTACATTGTCTGAAGCAATTGAAGCTAGTCCATAATCTTTAGCATCAATTGTTGTTACCTTAGCATCAAATCTTTGTAAGAAAGTTAAAGCACGAGCATCCAAGTGACGTGTAGGTCCATCATTCATAAATAGTAAATATGGAACATCGGTTTCTGTCATTTCAAATGGGCCATGGAAATACTCACCGGTATTCAACGTTGGAGCTGCAATCCATTGCATTTCCATAAATAGGAAACTAGCTGTTGAGTATGCAACATCAAACGTAGCACCACTTGATAAGACATAAATAAGTTTATCATCCTTATATTTCTCGGCAAAGGTCTTAGCTGCTGGTGTCACAGATTTAACTGATTCATTAATCAAATCATCAATCTTACTTAAAGCATCCATCATTTCATCATAGTGAGCATATTTTTCACTTGCTTGAAGAATTTCCACAGCTAAAATCAAAACATTCTTCATCTTAGCTGTCTTTGCTGCATAACTTTCATGGAATCCATGAACAATGACATACTCAGCATTTTCTGTTAGTGGTGATCCTTCTGAATTTGTAACTGAAATCACATGTGCTCCAGCTTTGCTTGCTACTTTGGTTGCCTCAACTGATTCAGGAGTTGTTCCACCAAGTGAAGCAACAATAACGATAGATGTTTTACCTAATGATGCGGGTGTATCATAATTAAATTCATTTGCCGTTGAAAGACTAACTCTAAGTTTTTTAGCATTCTTTTCCAAAAAATATTTTGCAGGATACAAGTCTGCCATTGAAGCCCCACAGCCAACGAACATCACATTTTCAATATTTGATTCTTCCTTAAAAATCTTAGCTACAATTTCCTTTGGTGATAACATAATAAATTCCTCCTATTTTTCTACTGTTTGATTTATATAAGTAAATTTTCGTTTTACGCTAGCTAGAATCAAACATCGCTATCTTTCCCTTCTTTTTAAGCTTTCAAAATTCCAAAGACACTGGCTAAAATTCCGCCTACGATACAAATTGCTAAAATCCATCCTGTTTTAACTTTCTTTTGAATTAACCAATACATAAACATTGTCAAACTAATCGGTATTAATTTAGGCATTATGGTATTAAGTGTTGATTGAAGCTTGAACGTTGTTCCCATATGTAATGGTGTAGTTAGGGGGATCATACTTGAAACCATCGATCCAATTACCATCAATCCAACTACTCCGGCAATGAACATAACTCTGTCCATCGCACCTTCAGAGTTCAATTTGCTTAAAAATTGATTTCCAGCAGTATATCCCCATTTAGCTCCATACCAAGTAACTAACCAAGCAGGAACTAAACAAATTAATAACGCTAGAATAGGTCCAAGAATATTTCCTTTTTGGGCAAAGTTAATTCCTAAGCCAAAGGCCAACACCTTAACTGTTCCTTGAAAGAATGAGTCTCCAATACCAGACAAAGGACCCATTAAACTGGACTTAACGGCACTAATTGACTCTGGATCAAAATCATCAGGATTCTTAGCCAATTGTTCTTCCATAGATGCCGATAATCCCAATACAAATGATGATGTTTGAGGGGTACAGTTATAAAAAGCTAGATGTCTTTTATATGCTTCCTTCTTTTTATCTATATCCTTAGGATCTTTGTAGATTCTATTTAGTGTAGGAGCAATCCCATACAAAAATCCTAAGTTCATTTGACGTTCATAATTCCAGGAGGCTTGAATAGCCCAAGAACGCCAGAAGAATTGCCAATATTTTTTGTTATTCTCTTTTTTCATGACTTTATCATCTGACATGACAGTACCTTCTTTCTATAAGGAATCTAATGAGTCGTCATCATTAGAAGAAGATTTATCTTTATAAATAATTTGATCCAAAATAATTGCTATAAGAATGGCGAAGAGGGCAACTCCAGTAACACTAGTATTGGCATATGCTGTAATTAGAAAACCAATAAAGAAATATGGTGCCATCTTTTTAGAAAGCATTGTTGAAAGCAATAATGCAAATCCATAAGCTGGAAGGACCGCACTGGCAACTGTTAGTCCATTTGTTAACCAAGTTGGAATTACCGCAACAATACTTTTTACTAAACCTGTTCCAAAATAAATTGAAACGAAAATGGGAACGAAGTAACTTATGGCGTATAACCCAAGGCCCCAAATAATATGTAAATTGGTAGCTGATTTAAACTTACCTTCTTCAATGTAGCGATTTGCCATAACATTGAACGAAGACATCCCCATTCTGATTACAATGGCTAATAACTGACCCAAAACAGCAATTGGAATTGCAATTGTTAAAGCAGTTTGTGCTGATGCTCCTGATAATATGGAAAATGCAGAAGCAATGATTGAACCCATAGCCATATCTGGAGGAGCGGCTGCACCAACGTTTACTAGCCCTAATGAAATTAATTCAAGCGTCGCACCAACCATTAAACCTTTAGTGACATCACCTAAAGCAATACCGACTAATGTACTTGCAATTAATGGTTGTTCAACATTCAAACGACCAAACAGTCGCGAATCCCAAACAACGATAATACCGATAATCCCTAATATCAGTGCTTTATATAACATGGATCTCACTCCCTATTTATAATTTGTCATTCAAAGATTCTCTCTTAGTTGTTGGGATTTGTTGCATGTAAAGGGTTATACCCATTTCACTAAGAGCTTTAGAATTTTCAATATCCTTATCTGTTAAAGCAATTGTGTTACTAAATTTTTTAGAACCTTCTTTTTCAGGAATACCTCCATAATTTATTTCTTTAATATCTTGGTATTCTTTAACAAAAGCCAATGTCGAATCAGTGTTTCCAAAAATCAACATGACATTCTCTGGTAATTTCTTAATTTTAGAAATATTTTTAATCGCTGTATCAACTGAAAAAATATTTAATTTAACTCCAGTTGGTTTTGATAAACTTAGAGACATTTTTTTGAATTCATCGTTAGCTGCAGTGTCATCAACAACAATTATTCTCTCTATGCTCTCTGACTTAGTCCAAGAAAAAATAACTTGTCCATGTAATAGACGATGGTCAATTCTACAAAATTTGATCATTTTCACTCTTCTCCTTTTCCATCAATAAATTTTTTACATTTGCTAATGATTTTTTACTTTCACTAATAACTGTGGATAACTCTTCATCCGAAATTTTTTCTGTTGTACTACCTTTTAGTTGCAACTGCATTGCTAATGGTAAGTTCATTCCCGTAACCAATTTGACATTGGTGTTATTTTCCAATAATTGCATCATTTCGTTATTAACACTACCGCCAAGCAAATCGGTCAGAATAATGAATTGTTCATCTTTACTCGTTTCAACTAAATTCTTTACTTTATCAATTTCCTTCGTACTTCCATTTACGTAAGCCGCAAATGCAAGAACATTCTTATCATCCCCAATAATCATATTTAAAGTTTGCTTCATTCCGACTGCCATATTGCTATGACTGATTAATACAATTTTCATAACATCACTTCCCGTTTATCCTTACACTTTTATATAAGCAAGTACTGTGCCAAGTTTGAAAAACGCTCATATATCAATGACTTATTTCAATTTTGCACACTTTACACAACTTTTTATCTAAGTCTTTACACACATCAATTAATACTCATCAAAAAAAGGTACCTCTTGAAATAATTCAAGAAGTACCTCTTTAAAATCAAATATATTAATTTTTGATATCTATGGATTTAATTGAACCCACTCATTGCCACCTACTCTTGTATACACATCCTCATTAGGAATTTGAACGTAATCCCCAAATAGCCACATACCCTGCGCTAATTTTTTATCAGTTTTTGTCATTTTATAATTTTTAGAATCAAAACTAAAAATAGGATAATCTTTGTTTGTCTTCAATCCAAACGAAGTATATGCTTTACTGACAATTATAATATCTTTAGTTTTAGCCCACTCATTTGTTGCGACACGGACATATTCATCCTTTGTATTAACAGTGTCACCCGTCTGATCCGCATACCAATTTGTATTGGCTGATAGTGCACGGTCAGTAATTTCAGAAAATTCATACTTAGGATCCCAATCGTATCCTGAAACCCGCTTTGCTTTATACAAGTGGGTTGTTTTAAAAGTACGAACGTATGGAAATCCATCAATGTATCTGGCATGAACCATTTGACTAAAACTTCCAAAAGAAATAAGTGCCAAAGCTGAAACAAGTACCCATCTAACAAACTTTTTCATTCTTTCCACTCTCCCTATCTGATTTAACCAAATAGTAGCACCTTCTTATCAGTACAAAATATGGAAAAGAATAAATTATTTTAATTTTATTTCAATCAAATTATTGCTGTAATTTTAAATTAGTGATATCAATTAAGATTATCCTTCGGTCATTTCTATCCACTCATTTCCTCCTACTTGCATATAAGAAATACTATTTGGGTACGCAATCGTTGTTCCAAGTAACCACTGACCCTTTGGTAAAACATGTTCTGCTTGTTTCACCTGATAAGAATTGCTGTCAAAACTAAAAATAGGCATTTCTTCATTACCTGATTTAAGCAAATAGTAGCATCCTATTATCAATACAAAATATGAAAAAGAATAAATTAATTTAACTTTATTTCCACTACGTTGTTGCAGACTTTTTCTATTCTTGTTATGCATGCGACTCAAAAAGCAGGCATTCCTTTTGGAATACCTGCTTTCACTATCTATTATTTAAATTTCTTTTCATTCACTGCCGAAATAATCAACATCATAGGTCGACGCATTTCATCTTTCATTCCTGGCAAATTCACCATGCTTTTAGGTGGCATTGGTTCAACGACTTGTGAAATTTGAAAATTATTCTTCAACAATCCATTCAAATAAGTCGTTAAAGTTTTATGATACTTAACAACCGTTTCTCCCAAGAAATCAGTTTCTCGTTTACCTTCATAAAAGTAATTATCAACCGGAAAATCTTTAATCTTTCCATCACTATCGTAATCCCATTCTTCACGACCTTGCGCTGTAAAAATTGGATGTTCAACGGAAAAAATGAATGTTCCTTGAGGTTTCAGATAATGACTAACTTGTTGGACTACTTTATCAAAAGATGGCACATAATGTAGTGCCAATGAACTGAGTACAATATCAAACTGGTTTTGTCCAAAATCAAGCTTGGTAATATCATTATGCAAATATGTTATCTTATCAGTCTTGGTCTTCGATTTGGCCATATCCAGCATTTTCTCGGACATATCGACACCAATTACTGATTTAGCACCATTATCAACCGCATAACGATCATGCCAACCATAACCACAGCCCAAATCCAAAACTGACTTATCGGTAAAATCTGGCAACATAGATTTCAAGGTACTCCATTCACCAGCACCAGCTAATCCCTTTTGACTGCGGTTCATTTGATTATATTTCTCAAAAAATTGTTCATTATCATATATATTTTTCATAATACTCTCCATGTAGTTAAATTTATTATTTTATGACCACATGGAGTAATACTCTCTTAAAAGCAATCATGATTGACCTCCAATAAGTACTATCTATTTACTAATATATTAACGCGTCAATTTCTCAAATAAAACATCTTATTGCACAAAAAAAGCGTCATTTCCCAATCGGATACAACGCTCAGATTAAATTTAAATTTAAAAATAACCGCAAAAAATAAACCAAATTATTGTTTATTCAGCGCGTCGCAAGTTTTTCACAAATAACAGTGACAACAAAACCATCAAAAAGCCTGAAAATGCCAACGAAATTCTTCCTACGAAGAATCCAGGGTCGACTGTCATTTCAACAACACTAAAGATCATTGAGACAAGGACCAACATATAAGTACGTTTCAAAGCCATGGCAATCCCCTCCATATTTAATTACGAAAATTATACCAATGTCGATTAATCATGACCACTATTTTGGGAAAATTACGAAAATACCAGCAAAGAAAATGATTATGCCAATTGATAAGGTCAGATAATATATCAATTCCTTCTTAGCTTTAAAAGATACGGTCATTACGGCAATCCCTACAACGAACATTAAAATTGATAAAATTATTTGCATTTATTACCCTCCCTCATGTTGATATTTATTATACTTAGGTTACAATACATTATGCTTTTTATATAAATAATTTTTGAAAAAATTTAGTTTTGGAAACTTATTTCGTATTTTTTGTATAATTATCTTTTTTAACCGTACTTTTATCTTTATACTATATAAGGTACTTCTTTTTTATAGGGGAAACGTAAATGGCCGTATTTAAACGTGTATTTTCAGACAAGGTGTTGTGGATTGCTGGTGCCGCAGCAATTTTAACGTCTATCTTCATTAGTCCACCACAATTGATGGATATTAATTGGAAGACGCTCGCATCGCTTCTATCTATGATGATTATAATCCAAATCTATGATTATTTGGATTTTCTTAAATATTACGCGGCGTATATGACGCATAAAGCGAAAACGACGCGACAAATGATATTTATGTTAGCTTCATTAGCTTTTTTTGGAGCAATGTTCTTAACAAATGATGTTACGATTTTAACTTTAGTTCCTTTATTTTATCAACTTTCCAAACATATAAAAGTCAATCCAATTTTTCCAGTGATCATCATTGCGATGGCCGCTAACCTTGGTAGTATTTTTACTCCGTTTGGTAATACCCACAACTTATTCCTGTTGACGCATTTCAATCTTGGAATCAAACAATTCTTTATCATGTCGACACCGATAACAATTGTTACTTTCATTGCCATCTTCTTAGTTACTCGATTCTTTCCAAAGGATCCTATCGAATTGACTGAGTTGCCAGCCGTGGAATTAAATATTCCTAGTTTAACTTTAACAGTTGCCGTCACAGTTATAATTTTTCTTGGAATTTTTTCTGTTATTCCAATGTGGGGATCGTTGATTGCGGCACTGCTGTTAGTAATTTTTATCAACCCGCATATCCTTGAATCAGTTGATTATTCAATCGTACTGATCTTCATGTGTTTCTTTATTGCCGTTGGTAATATTAATCGTGAACCAGCCATCGTTAATAACTTACATCAATTTTTACAAACAAGAACAAGCACTTATTTAACATCGATTATTACTAGTCAATTCATTAGTAATGTTCCGACAACTATCTTAGTTTCCAAATTCTCTAAGTATGTTCATGCAATCTTCTTAGGTACGAATATTGGTGGACTTGGTACAGTCGTTGGTTCACTAGCTAACTTGTTGGCTTTCAAACAATATAGATTCTTTTTCAAGAAGGAACCTGGCAAATATTTATTGTACTTTACAATTATTAACTTCACGATGTTGGTAATTATTGGTACCATTGGCTACTTCTTAATTGATCTAGGACTTTAAGACTACTCTGCGGAGCGGTCTTTTTTTTGCCGTCTCCAGGAACAAGAAATTAGGTCCCCATAGCGACCTAATTTCTTGTTCCTTTCGACTAATCTATTCGTTGTTTGAAATAATAATTTTGAATACATCAATAATTGGAAAATTTAATCTTATAACAATTGGTATAAACCAATCATTAACAATCTTATTTTACCAAAATAATGATTGAAATAATCAGATTACCTAAAAAAGCAGTCTAAACAATCAATTAATCTTTCCCAAACTTTCAACGACATTAATTGAAAACAAAAAAGCGTTCAAGTCATTAACGACCTGAACACTTTTATCAGCAAATATATTATGAATTAACTGGCTTTTTATCGCGCAAATTAAAGTTCTTCCATTTTCTAACTTGTCTACTATAGTTATTGAATGGAGATACAGCATTAATTCTAATCCATTTGGCAACTGGCCACATAGCCTTTGTGGTAGCCCATTTACGTTCACCGGGTTTAAACAATTCATCATGTGACATGTTATCGATCCACTCAATTAATTCAGCCACTACACTGCCTAATTCAGCTTTTTCATTTTGAATGCCATCTGAACCATACTTGATATTAAAATCATGATATAACTCACGCATTTGATCCCATTTGTATCCAGGAGTAGGTGTGGTAATATTAGCGCCACCAGCCTCAGCCTTCTCCCATGACAAAATCATATTAATCCAACCAACTTGATATGAGAGCATCTCTCGAGGTGTCTTATCTACCTGATCGATTCTTTCATCAGCAACATCATCACTAATTCCCTCATATTCATCAATGAACTTATGATAACTCTCTCTAATTTGGTCTATCAATTCTTGTGAATTTTTATATACCTGCATACCTTCGCTACCTTTCATTGATTTTAATCCCAATCTGGGAAAGTCCCAATATCTATTATAGCCCGGAAATTGTCACTATGGGTAAAAAACGCTCATGATATAGCGAATTTGTTGTTAGAAAACGTTTTATTTATGTTATATTAATAAGTTATGCAAAAAATTCTATTGAATTTTAAAGGGATTCAATAGATTTTTCTTTATGCAGGAATAGTAAAAATACTCCAATTCATCAAATATAAGATGAATTAGAGTATTTCAGGGAAAATTTACATTTTATTTTAATGCGAATGACGCCAAATTATATGACTGAACAGTCCTGCTACCATTAATAATACTGTACCAAGTTCCACTTCCCAATTGGATGATTTCTCACCTGTTTGAGGAAATTTATTTGGATTCTTTTTTGAGGTAATCGTACTTGGTAAGCCTGAATTTATCAGTATATTATTGTCTGGACTAGTTGGCTGACTCGGCACAACCGGATTATCTGGATCCACCGGTTTCTCTGGGTCTACCGGCTTTTCTGGGTCCACTGGCTTCTCTGGGTCCACTGGCTTTTCTGGATCCACCGGTTTCTCTGGATCCACTGGTTTCTCTGGGTCCACTGGCTTTTCTGGATCCACCGGCTTTTCTGGGTCCACTGGCTTTTCTGGATCCACCGGCTTTTCTGGGTCCACTGGCTTTTCTGGATCCACTGGCTTTTCTGGATCCACTGGCTTTTCTGGATCCACTGGCTTTTCTGGATCCACTGGCTTTTCTGGATCCACTGGCTTTTCTGGATCCACTGGCTTTTCTGGATCCACTGGCTTTTCTGGATCCACTGGCTTTTCTGGATCCACTGGCTTTTCTGGATCCACTGGCTTTTCTGGATCCACTGGCTTTTCTGGATCCACTGGCTTTTCTGGATCCACTGGCTTTTCTGGATCCACTGGCTTTTCTGGATCCACTGGCTTTTCTGGATCCACTGGCTTTTCTGGATCCACTGGCTTTTCTGGATCCACTGGCTTTTCTGGATCCACTGGCTTTTCTGGATCCACTGGCTTTTCTGGATCCACTGGCTTTTCTGGATCCACTGGCTTTTCTGGATCCACTGGCTTTTCTGGATCCACTGGCTTTTCTGGATCCACTGGCTTTTCTGGATCCTTACTGTATACGACTGTAAAAACTAGATCAGAGCTATCTGAATGCACCGCTTGAGCTGAGACTTTCATCAAATCACCATCTGGAGCATCATTAGAAATTACTTTGTATCCATCAACCTCTGGATGATTGACTGCTCCAAAACTAGTTTTATTACCCTCAAACCACTGCACACCATTTTGGCTGATTGGTATACCGTCTGAAGTAACCATAGGTTTGTCTTGTTTACCTACCGCAAAATATTCTTTAGCCTCACTGGTTGTAGGATTTTTAACTGTAATAAAGGTTATTGGTTTTGCTTGATAATCGTCAGCCACTGAATTTCCATCTTCATCAACGTAATGAATTGTCTCATTTACAATTTTTTGATCAATTTGATACTCGGGCTCATAAAGATAAACTATTGTTCCATTGTCACCAGCTGTATTTAAGGTTCCTGTCGCCGGCAAACTGGGTGTTCCACTGACTTTTCCATCATCATCCATACGCACAAAATGGTAATTTGGAATATCTAATTGCTCAGTTTTATACTCACCACCAACAATGGCACCTGCAGGATATTCAACTGATGCTTGACCAACTTGTCGACCGGTCGTACTGAGATACCTTACATTTACCGTAGCAGCTTGTTGATAATCAAACTTAATTAATTTAAATTGCTGTAAATTTTTAGCGCCACCAGTTGAAGCACTGACAATCATTGCCATTGCTTCATCCGAAGTCGAAACTGTTTTTTGCCAAGTCAAAGTTTTTCCATTTGCTTGCGTGTACTTAATTGTTAACTCACGTGTCGAGCCATCATAATTAACATTGAAATCGTGAAACTGACCGTCCAAATCAGTTGCATCTAAATCTTGAACTGAAGAAGTATCAGTTTCAGCCCACCAACGGTCATAGTCATTACCGTCAAAAGCATTGATTTCTTTTAAGCTTGTTGTAACAAAAGCCCCAAATTGAGGATTCTGAGGATCTCCTGCCCAACCATATCCGTTTGAATCTTCCGGTAAAACTTGTGAACCAGGAATAGCTGCCTGTGGTTGATAATATGAATTATGCCAAGTATCTAATTTGAATCCCAACGCATCAATCAAATTACCAATGCCAAGATTTCCACCTGCGTTACCAATGTCATCAACATTTCCGTTGTGAAATGCAAAACCGATACCATCGGCCCCACCATTTTCAGAAGTTTTATCACCGAGATTAACTTGTCCAGTGAGATCAAAACTTGTATTCATATCAATCTTGCTCTTCAAAGCAAAGTTTCCCACTTGATCATTTTTATCAGGTGTAATTGTCACAATGCCCTGACTGGAATCATATTCAGCTGATCCGTTGAGTTTAAAATAATCCAAGAAATTATTGGCATCAACGTGTGAAAAAGTATCCGTCTTTGCCGCTGCTAAACCAATAATGGTATTTGATTTGGTAGCTGCCTCTACTTGAATTGGCATTATCCCAAAATTTATTCCTAATACGGCTGCACCAATAAAAAGTGCTATTCGGTGATAATATCGTCTTTTTTTCATGTTCATTGCCCCCAACTAAACTTAAATAACTCATTTGGATATTTTCTAGCCATGAGTATATCGGTTTAATTTAAGTCAAAACGACGATTTGTATAAAAATAATAAAATATAGCGTTAAAAATACAAGCCAATTTTTTAATCAATTTCACTATGCTGTTGGCGATATTCTAGCGGTGTCATCCCTATTTCACGTTTAAATCGCCGCGAAAAATCAGCCGCATCATAAAAGTTTAGCTCTTGAGAAATTTCTCCAATTGACGTATTGCTCGTTAATAATATTCGTTGAGCTTCCTGAATTCGTTTGACGTTAATATAATCACGAATGGACATCTACATCTCAATGTTAAATCCTTGTTGGACAACGTTTGTATTGCAACGATTAGTTACGTGTGACAAAACATCTTTAACGGTTAATTTTTGTCGTAAATGTGAATTAACATAATAAATAACATCTAGCGTTGATTCCAAGCGATAGGAATACGACAAGCCATCTTTTTTTGTTAATTCTCCAAAATCCTCAGCTATTTTTCTCATAAGTGGAATGTACTTTTCCTGTGTTACTGGTAAACCAACCAATTTTTCATGGTACTTTGTTCGTAATTGAACAAAATCATAAATCTCGACATGATTTTGAATACCTTCGAATGACAAAATATCGACCAAAGCATGGAGTTGTGCCACTTTTTCCTCGGGTTTCAATTTATTCAGCAAAGACTTGGAACGTGCTAAGTTCTCTTGAGCAAACTGAATTCCTTCTTCAACTCGTCCCGCTCGGTAGAAGCGGATAAAATCTCGCTCTACATAGCCAATTAGAATTAATGCTTTATCTGCTTGATTGCGTTCAGTATATGAGCGCATCGAATCTAAATATTGCGTGTATTGTAAATCCTGTTCCACGAAAATTCCCTCCAAAGAATTAGATTGCATCAAAACAAGAAGTTATCCTATCAAAAAAAAGTTCATAAATCTATTTATAAACTCAAAGTTATTGGTTCAAATTCTAATGTAATTATTTATGTTTTATAGACAAGTACTTGTTATTACTGAATTTCTGGAGGCTTAAAATCAGTAGTAATCTAGACAAAAAATTTTTTTTAAGTGTATATTCTTTTGTTTGGGATTTAGGAAGTTGTCCTTAATTTGCTTTATTCTGAGTATGGAAAAAGCCACTGAATTTTTTTAGAATTCAGTGGCTTTTTTGTTGTTATATATTCAGTTGTTTTTTAGACCATATGACTGCAGCGGCTCTAAAACGAGCTACGACAGGGCAACTCCTTCCGCTTTTCATAACTTGATAAATCGCCCGCAAAGTACAGCGGGCAATTCATCAAGTTACGAAAATGCTCGGGAGCTGGACGCCCTGTCTTCGCTCTCTACAGATTTGGATCCATCTTAAATGTCAACTTCGACAATTCAGTTCCCTTGGTAATTAAATCTGCAATATGGTCCCTCGTTGCATTGTTAAAATGTTTGGCTATTTGATAATTTTGCTCGGTTAAGTAATCTGTCAATTCTTGGCCTGTCATTCCTTTTGTTGCTTTATCAACTTCGGCCAATTTTCTTCTAGCCCATGAAGCTAATTCTTTTTGATAATCTAAATTATCGGTCGCAAAGTCGCTATAATGGCTTTCAACAATCATTGATAAGGTCTCATACATCCAATAAGCGCTCTTCATATCCAACTTTTCTGGCACGTAACTGTATGATTCATCAATATCATCTGCATTAGTAAAGAATGGTACGTATGGTGTGAAACTTGGGATTCCTAATGCTTTCCATTCCACTGCATTAGCGGCTGTTTTCTTAGAATCTCGTAATTGCAAAATATGGGAATTTGCTGTTCTTGATAATGAAATAGCCCGATAACGTTTCTTGTCTTCTTCACTACCGCTACCAATTGGATCATATTTTGTTTCGTTATAATGTGATGCCAAAATATATTGGATATCTTCTATAGAAATTTTCTTCTCTGGTTTTCTCAAGAATGGTAAATCATTTGATTCAGGGTCTTGTTCAGTTGAAGGATTCAAAACTTTTTGACCATACCAAACACGTGGGGTGTTGTAATGACGGTCTTGTTTGGTGCTTGTTCCAAAGATATGGCGGAAATTCCAACTATCGGTATCAGGGTTCAAATCGTTTTCGCTAACAAATTCTTGGATACCATCTGACCACATGTAATTGTCAGGATCATTGAAATCAATCGTTTCAATTCCAATTTGATTAGCCGCTATAACGTAACAATCATCCGGAATTCTAATAGCCACCCAGTGATGTCCCGTAGCTAATTCCATATACCAAATTTCATTTTCATCAAAAAACTCTACTCCGTTACTTTCAGTCGAACCATACTTAGCAATCAAGTTTCCTAAGTATTTTACGCCGTCACGTGCTGAATCGATATATGGCAAAACTAAGGTGGTAATCGAATCTTCGGCGACACCATTTTCAATCAATGGATCATATGCCAAAACTTTTTCATTTGCTGTCACACTCTCAGTGGCACTCATACCAACATTCTTTTCATTGATACCATCTTCTTCATACCAACCCTCATCTTGATTGGCATCGGGTGAAGCGGTATAACGATAGCCATTTTCTGGTAACTCAACACTCAATTTATTGTAAGGTGATGTGTAAGTTTCATGGCGATTCTTTGCTGCAACTTGCACGATAAAACGCTTAGGCCAGTTGGCTACAAAATTATCCTCATTACGGGCAATGTAATTCACACCGTCCATTGCAGCTTTTTTACCGACCATAATTGATGTACAAGCCATATGTGTATGTTGTCTCATAATTAAAATCCCTCTTTTTATTTATTCTAATCTCCAAAAATTTCTTTTTTCAATTTCAAAGCTGTTGGTGTTGTAGCTAAACCACCTTCAGCGGTTTCCTTAAAAATGGAAGGCATCTGTTGCCCAACTTTGTGCATTGCTTCAACAACTTCATCAACTGGAATAACACTCTTAATTCCTGCTAAAGCCATGTCGGCCGAAATCATTGCTTGTGAAGAACCAAGGGCATTTCGTTTAACACAAGGTACTTCAACTAAACCAGCCACAGGATCACAAACAAGTCCCATCATATTTTGAAGTGTGATGGAAATTGCTTCAGCAGCTTGTTGGGCCGTTCCACCCTTAGCACAAACTAAAGCAGCCGAGGCCATGGCAGCAGCCGAACCGACTTCAGCCTGACAACCACCTTCAGCTCCAGCGATTGATGAATTGTTAGCAATAACCAATCCAAATGCTCCCGCCGTAAAGAGAAAATCAACTTGTTGATCACGTGTTAAATGAAGCCTATCCCTTGTCGCCACTAGCACTCCGGCCAAAACTCCGGCACTACCGGCTGTCGGTGTAGCACAAATTAAGCCCATTTTGGCATTAACTTCATTGACCGCCACAGCGTTACGAACGGCTTCCAAAATTGGTTCACCACTTAAAAAATCACCTTTTTTAATATAAGTATCCATCAATTTTGCATCCCCACCAGTCAAACCGGTTACGGATTTAACTCCAGCAATACCTTGTTTAATTGATTTTTCCATAACTTCCAAATTACGTTCCATTTGCGAACGAATAAACTCTTTACTGCGACTAGTATTTTCCATCTCAGTTTGAACCATCAAGTCAGCAACTGAATCATAATTGGCACTTTTTTCAACTAATTCCTTAATTGTATAAAACATCTTGAACTCCCTTATTATTCAAAATATGTTGCATTATCGACATGAGGCAAAGCTTTGAGTTTCTCCAAAATTTCTGGTCGATCACGACGTTCATCAACTTCGATAATCATAATTGCTTTTTCACCTTTTGAAGCTCTAGTAACCGTCATTGTTCCAATATTGATATTAAAGTTTAAGAAAACATCAGTTACTTTTGCAATCATTCCCGCAATATCTTGATGAACCGTAATATAGGTCGGTGTTCCCAAGCTAAGAGACATCTTAAATCCATTGATTTCAGAAATTTGAATATTACCGCCACCGATTGAAACGCCTGTCACGGATAATTCATGGTCGCCTTTAACTAGCGTTATCTTAGCTGTATTTGGATGATCGACTTTGTCACTTTTTGGTACAAAAGCCACTTTGATACCTTGTTCATAAGCAATCTTTAGCGAATCTGCCAAATGCTCATCATCTGGCTCCATACCTAAAAGACCACCGACAATGGCAACGTCAGTCCCATGGCCACGGTAAGTTTTGGCAAAAGATTCATATAAATCAATCGTAATTTTATCTGGCTTTTCACCAAAGATATCATGGACCACCTTTCCAATTCTGGCAGCTCCAGCAGTATGTGAACTACTGGGTCCAACCATTACTGGTCCAATAATGTCAAAAACACTCTTAAAACGTATATCCTTCATGGTTTTGTACCTCTTTGTATTCAATAACTAGATTTTACAATTATTGATGGGTTAATTCATTATTATTTTTATTTATTGGATTTTATATATGTTGTCTCCAGAATCGAGAAAGCTTGACTGGCTGTGCGGATTGGCCTGAGCCAAGGTCTCAGACCTCGGTTTGAAGCCTTGCAAGCAAGTCTCCAAACACGCCCGGTGGCAAGCTCTAACGCCACTTTCACTGCCAGTAAGCTTTCTCGATTCTTCCGACTAATTTCTATAATTTAAAATCCACTTTTGTAAAGATAATTTTTTTGATATGACAGATTTAATATTCGATTCTCAAAGTTGATTTCGATTATGGTCGAGTGGTATTTCATATCTTTTATATAAAAAACGACAAATACCTTTTACACCTGCCTTGGTTGTTGGTTTGGGAGGTATTTTTTTGTGGGGTATTTGTCGTTACTTTTGTATATATGCAGTTGTTTTTTAGACCATATGACTGCAGCGGCTCTAAAACGAGCTACGATGGGGCAACTCCTTCCGCTTTGCCTAACTTCCCAAATCATCCGCAAAGTACGCGGATAATTCGTGAAGTCATGCAAATGCTCGGGAGCTGGGCGCCCCATCTGCGCTCTCTACAGATTTGGATCCATCTTAAATGTTAACTTCGACAATTCGGTTCCTTTTGTAATCAAATCTGCAATATGGGCTTTTGTTGCGTCGTTATAATGTTTGATGATTTCTTTATTTTGTTCTGTTAAGTAATCTGTCAATGCATCGCCTCTCATTGTGACTGCTTTCTTGTCTACTTCAGCAATCTTTCTTCTGGCCCATGATGACAACTCTTTTTGATAATCGAGGTTTGGCTCTACGAATTCTTTGTAATGTGATTCTACGACCATTGCTAAGGTTTCGTACATCCAATAGGCGCTCTTCATATCTAATTTATCTGGTGTATAGCTGTAGGATTCGTCAATATCATTGGCATTGGTGAAAAATGGTACGTGGGGGCAGAAGCTTGGGATTCCAAATCCAGTCCATTCTACTCCAGCAGCTCCATTCTTATCTGAATCTCTCATTTGTAAAATGTGTGAGTTAGCGGTTCTTGATAATGAAATGGCACGATATGTTCGTTTATCATGGTCGGAGCCACTTCCCATTGGGTCATATTTTGTTTCATTATAGTGGGACTTCAAAATATATTGGATATCTTCTACTGCAATCTTCTTCTCAGCTTTTCTGATAAAAGGTATTTCTGGTGATTCTGGGTCTTGTTCAATTGATGGGTTCAAATAACGTTGGGCAAACCAAACTCTTGGCGTATTGTAATGGTGATCTTGCTCTGTATCTGTTCCAAAAATGTGTCTAAAGTCCCAACGGTCAAAATCAGGGTTCAAATCATTTTCACTAACAAATTCTTGAATTCCATCAGCCCACATATAATTTTCTGGGTCATTAAAATCGATATCCTGAATAGCCACTTGATTGGCAGCCACAGCGTAACAGTCATCAGGGATTCGAACGGCAACCCACTGATGTCCGGTAACAACTTCCATATACCAAACTTCGTTTTTATCGTTGAATTGCAATCCATTACCTTCAGCGGAACCATATTTAGCAACTAAATCACCTAAATACTTCACACCGTCACGTGCTGAATCAATATATGGCAAAACTAAGGTTGCCAAAGAATCTTCAGCTAGACCATTTTTAACATATGGATCAAATGCTAAAACTTTTTCATTAGCATAGACACTTTCAGTTGCACTCATTCCAACGTTTTTCTCATTAAACCCATCTTCCTCATTAGGACCAGCAGTCTTTTGGTTAGTGCTTGGCGTTGCAGTATAGCGGTAACCACTTTCTGGATAAGGTGCAGTCATTTTGTTATAAGGTGAGACATAAGTTTCATGGCGTCCAGAAACAGCTGGTTGAACGATGACACGTTTAGGTTCAATAGCCAACATACGGTCTTCGTTTCTAGAAATATACGTTGCTCCGTCCATGGAAGCTTTTTTTCCTACCATAATTGATGTACAAGCTGATGCTTCAAATCGATCGAGTTCTGTCATTTTTTATCCCCCAATTAAAAAAATCTTTATATCATTTATGATACGCGTTCTCAAATTTTTAAAACACCCTTATTATGATTAATTCTCTCTCACCCGCTACTTCAGCCACTAATGAATAAAAATTGTTAACTATTGATTTAAATAAGCTAACTGGAAAGAGCAAGAGGTTTTGGTCGCTGTGCAGGTGGTGTTGGCGCTTCAGCGCTTACACCACGGGACGACTTTTGAGACTTACGGTTCTCAGTAAGGCCCAAAATCGAGCTGGGAGACCTTGGCTCCAAGCGATCCCCATAGCGACCAAATTTTCTTGCTCTTGGAGGCGACACATTTCACACAAACTGATCAATATTTGTTGCAACTTGTTCAAGATCAACATTACCGCCAGAAACTAACGCCACAATTTTCTTATTTTCAAGCCAACAAGAATCAATTTTATGTGCTTCTAATGCTGCTGTGGGTAGTGCTCCTGCACCTTCTGCAACGACTTTAGCTCGCTGCAATAAATCTTTCATTGCCGTGGCAATTTCATCTTCATTGACCAAAATCATTTCGTCCACCAAGTGTTTCGTAATGGGAAAAGTGATTTTTCCAGGCGTCGCTACTGCCGTCCCATCAGCCAAAGTTTTTCCTGCCCCAAAGGTTGTAATTTCATTAGCTTGATAGGATGCTGTCATTCCGTGAACCTTTTCTGATTGCACGCCAATTAAATGAATTGCGGGGTTAACAGTTTTGATGGCTGTTGCAATACCTGAGATTAAGCCACCGCCACCAACGGGAACAATCACTGTATCTACATCTGCCAGCTGGTTCAAAATTTCCAATCCTATTGAACCCTGACCAGCGATGACATCAACATCATCATATGGATCAACAATGGTATAACCGCTCTTAGTGGCTTCCTCCTCCATAAATTGATGTGCCTCATCAAAGGTATCACCATGTAAAATAACTTCAGCTCCATAGCCAGAAGTAGCTTGCTGTTTTGCTAAAGGAGCACCCTTTGGCATGACAACGATGGCTTTAATTCCTAACAATTTAGACGTCAAAGCCACCCCTTGAGCATGATTACCCGCAGAAGCAGTAATAACGCCACGAGCTTTTTCGGCCGCACTTAAATGATTAATCTTATTAAAAGCACCGCGAAATTTAAATGAACCGGTCAGTTGCATATTCTCAAGCTTCAAATACACCTCACCACCAGTTACATCTCGACTTAAAAACATTGATTGAATCAAAGGCGTCACTCGCCCAACTTGATGAATCAATTTTGCCGCTTTTTTAATATCGTGCAGAGTAACCGGATTATCAAATCGTTGTTCCAGTTTCATATCTTCAATAGACATCATTTTTACCCACCTCCAAAACTCATTGCATTTTCATGTTAACGCTTACATTTAACTGAAACAACCATTTTTGTGATTATTCTCACATTATTTTTAGCCGTCTATCAAGGGTGAACAGATGTCTTCAGAATCTGATATGATAAATTTTCATGAAATTATTTAGTTTGTTTTCAATAAAAAAGGAGCAATCCAATTCCTGAATTTCTACCCCTTACCAGGTCATAGAATCGACCATAAAAAGGCTAGATATTTTTCCTAAGTAAGTTCCGAAAAATATCTAGCCTGTTTAACTATATTCAATTTAAAATAATGCATCCCTTATTTAATCAGTCACATCGTATTAAAAAAGCGTGTGATGTTAGTTGATTAAAAAAAATAGCCGGAAAGAGCAAGAAATTTTGGTCGCTGTGCAGGTGGCGTTAGCGCTTCAGCGCTTACACCACGGGACGACTTTTGAAACTCGCGGTTCTTGCGAGGTTCAAAATCGAGGTTGGAGACCTTGGCTCCAACCGGTCCCCATAGCGACCAAAATTTCTTGCTCTTGGAGGCGGCATATTTAACTATCAACCGCAGCTGGAGTCAAATTGTCTAAATCAGCGCCATTACTTTCAATAACTTGTTTCAACCACCAATAGCTCTTTTTAGGAATTCTCTCCATCTTTTTCAAATCATGATTAGTTCGGTCAACATAAACTGTTCCATAGCGTTTATCCATATTACCGCTAGAACTAGGAATGTCAATCAATCCCCAACCTAAGTATCCTAATACTTCAACACCATCTTCTAAAATGGCATCCTTCATTGCTTGGATGTGGTCGCGCATATAATTAATTCGATAATCATCTTGGATTTCCGAACCGTCATACTTCTCACGCACGCCAAGACCATTTTCGATTGGAAACATTGGCACACAATAATCATTATAAACTTTGGTCAAAATATCTCGGAAACCTAATGGATCAATTTGCCAACCAAACTCTGACGTTTGTAAAAATGGATTTTCTTTAGCACCATAATCCAAATATAGATTAGGGACTGTTCCATCTGGCACTTCATCGGCACTAATTGTTTCACTACGATAATAACTAAATGCTAAAAAGTCTGATGTAACTTGAATCAAAGCCTCATCGTCATTTAATTGGTAGTCCATCTCAATTTTGTGATTTTTAATATAGGTCATTACTTCATGTGAGTAGCGACCATAAACGAAAGCATCTAATAAGTTACGATTTAAAAATTCATTGATTTGGCGGGCATATAACACATCCCTAGGATTTGGTGTAGCAGGATAAACTTCGCTATAAGCCAACATTCCACCAATTAAACAGTCAGTTTTTTGATGAATATAATTAGCAACTCCTGCATGGGCCAACATGACATGGTGACTAATTTGATACATTTCATCAATCGTTTGGTCACCTTTCATATAACCAGATATTTTGAAAACTTCACTCGTGTGATATAAATTTTGTTCATTAAAGGTAATCCAATATTTAACTCGATCACCAAAACGTTTGACCATTTCCGTACCATATCTGACAAAAGCACTCACCACTGGTCGTGACAAAAAGCCATTGTACTTTTCAGCTAATTTTAACGGCATGTCAAAATGATACAGACAAATCATTGGCGTAATATTACGTTTCAATAATGCATTGATCAACTTATCATAAAACTCAATTCCCGCTTCATTAAAGTTGCCATCGCCATCCGGATCAACCCGACTCCAAGAAATTTGGAACCGATAAAAGTTCATTCCTTGGTTAGCCATCAAATTGATATCCTCTTCATAACGGTGATATTCGTCAATCGCATCATGCCAATCAGAAGTATTTTCGGTTGCTTCTTTAATGTCATAAACAGATTTTCCTTTACCATCTATATTCCAAGCACCCTCAGTTTGCATACTAGAAGTAGAGCTTCCCCAAAAGAAATCCTCTGGCAATTTATTCGTCATGATTTATCCGTCCTCTCTTTTGAATACGCTTTCAGCATACCACAAAACTATATAATGTAAATGACTCATTAATAATAAGTATATACTTTTAAAAGAGACGGAAATTATTACTCATTAATGCTAAACTAGTATTGAAATGGTCTAGGGGATATTTATGGCATACAAATATAAGGAAGTTGCGAACACCTTAAGAGTTCAAATTCAAAACGGCAAATATGAACCGGGTGAACTGATGCCCGATCAAAATCAAATTGCTAAAAAGTTCAATACAACACGAATTACTGTCCACAAAGCACTCCAATTATTGATGGTTGAAGGTATGGTCTATTCAAAACGTGGCTCTGGCACCTATGTTCGTAAAGACTATGTCCCTAACCAACACAGCGATAATTTTGGAAAAGTTTCACCAATCGACAAACCTTTCGGGGCTACCATGACCAATCAAGGTAAAAAAGTTACTAGTAAAGTTTTAGAATTATCAGCACGCATTCCTACTACTGAAGAAGCTAATAAACTAATTATTCAGCCAACTGAGCCCGTCTACGTCATCCGCCGTGTTCGTTACGTTAATGGAAAAATATTTGCTTATGAACATACAATTATGCCCACAGCAATCACAACCTTAACTGAAGAAATTTTGGAAAAATCAATCTACGGTCACCTACAACAAGAAGGACTAAGTATTGAAGGAACCCACCGAATCGTTCGTGCCGATAAAGCCGACGAAACTGACGTTGAAACCGGCATTGCTAAAAAAATTGGTGAACCCGTACTGGTTATTAACCAATTAAGCTATCTTGATGATGGTCAGCCATTTGAAATTTCTGAATCACGTTTTCCTTACCAGACAAGTCGCTTAACGGCTGATATTACATTGTAATCAACTAGCCAAAAGTCGAAAGATAAATATGCTGCGGAAATAATAATAGGCCGCCTCCAAGAGACAGAAAATTAGATTGCTGTGGGGACCGATTGGAGCCAAAGAGCAGTCTCCAATCTCGATTTTGAACTTTGCAAGGTACACAAATTTCAAAACTCGTCCCGTGGTGTAAGCGTTGAAGCTCTAACGCCACCTTCACTGCAACCTAATTTTCTGTCTCTTTCCGGCTGGTTTATTCGTTGTTTTGAATAAACCAGAACATCACATGAAATTGAATATAATCAAAAAGGCTAGATATTTTTTTGCATAAATCCTAAAAAAATATCTAGCCTTTAATCTTCTATTTTAATATGTATTTTCTGTGTAATGAACTGTATCTAAATCGAAAGTATTGTAATTAATATCATCTTCATTAGCAAAAAATGTTTTATTTTTGGCATTCAAACGTGTTTCGGTATTATCTAAAGTTTGTTGTTCTAAGCCCAGATTATCACGTAATTTATTTGAAGCATTTTGCATCGTATCTGTTGGCAAAATTTGATACGAGCTCTCATTTATCCAAGCTGTTTTCCCTTGGATTTGATTGAATTCCATTTTGCTAGCACTGCTGTGATACTTCAAAATTAGTTGATCAATTTCAGAGGTCGTTAAATCAGTATTAATATCGTTACCCAATTTCTTAATTAAATCAGGCACTTTCACGATATATTTTGGTTGTTCAAGCTTTTTAACGACTGCTCGAAGAATTTGTTGCTGACGAACTTGACGTCCATAATCGCCTCGAGGATCTTGATAACGCATCCGAGCATATGTCAAAGCCTCTTTACCATTCAAATGGTGGGTCCCCTTAGGGATAGTTACCCCATCAAATGAAACATTCATTGGACTTTTTATTGTCACGCCATCAACAAAATCAACGGTTTTCTCCAAAGCTTCCATATTAATAGCCACATGATAATCAACAGGTACTCCTAGCAAATTACCAACAGTACTTTTAGCCATCTTTGATAGGCCAATATTATAAGCTGCATTGATTTTTTGAACATTTTTGGGACTGTCACCAATCATTTCAGCTAAAGCATCACGTGGGATCGAATAAGCCACCGTCTTCTTCTTGGCTGGATTGAGCGTCAAAAGCATCATCGTATCCGAGTTTCCACGGTCCACACGACCATCAGTCCCAGTATCAGCCCCTAATAATAAAATGGAAAAAGGCTTACTCTGATCAATCTTTTTTGAAACACTATTCTTATTAGTATTTAAAGAATTCAATGATTGCTGAGTTCGATAAACAAACAAACCACCAATAGCTAAAACAACCACTAAAATCAAACCAATAATAACAGAAAATATTTTTAATTTTTTCATTATTTTTTTCCTTATATTTTATTCAGCAATTATAAGGCAAACTATTATTCATCTGCAAATGTTAGCATCAGTTAACTTTCCATTAACCCGGGATATAATCAATTACGCTTGATACTTGTTCTGCCGCCTCCAAGAGCAAGGAATTTTGGTCGCTATGGGGACCGCTCGGAGCCAAGGTCTCCAAGCTCGATTTTGAGCCTTACTGAGAATCGTAAGTCTCAAAAGTCGTCCCGTGGTGTAAGCGCTGAAGCGCTAACGCCACCTGCACAGCGACCAAAATTCCTTGCTCTTTCCGGCTAGTTCATCCTTTAATTTGAAATAATTTTAAGTATTATGACTAGAATTATGGGATATGGAATATATTCTAATACGGATAAGTATTTTAAGAGCATGGTTATTCCATAATTCTATTAAAGCGGTAATAAAAACCATGAAAAGTATTTGAGGTATCAAGATATTCTTGGGTTAATAAAGAACTAGTCGGAAGATTCGGACAGTGGTTACTGGCAGTGAAAGTGCTGTTAGGACGACCGCTTTTGTCGTTCTTACAGCACCGGACGCGTTTAAGACTTGCCGAACTTGCAAGGCTTAAACCGAGATCCGAGACCGTGGCTCGGGCCGTTCCGCACTGCCAGTAACCACTGTCCGAATCTGGAGACGGCATATATCCATAATATAAATAATTAGCACCACGCGAATTAAAATGATATATGAGACATTTTTTAGTTATGTCGCTTTCAAAAATTAAATCATCATGGTACGCTCAGTCTAGAAAATCTTTTAGGGGAAGTGTTATTATGCCAGAATTAGCTGATGCTTTAATCATCGTCGATATGCAAAAAGCCTTGCAGTATAGCTATAACTTCAATGGACTCGTTCATAATATTAACGATCGAATCTCACAATATCGCCAATCTAATAAACCAATTATCTTCATACAACACAATGATCAAGATGTTGTCCGTGGCAGTGACCTCTGGCAATTATCTGGTAAGTTGGATAAGCAAAAAGAAGACATCGTGGTGGAGAAATTCCATCCCAATGCCTTCTATCAAACTAATTTAAATAAAGTTTTAATGCAAAATAGCGTCCGTTCAATCGAACTCTGTGGTGCTCAAACTGAATACTGTTGTAACGCCACCATTGTGATGGCCCACGGTCTTGGCTATAAAATATTTATGGAACATGATATGACAACCACCTTCGACAACGATTACATGATTGCCGAAAATACAATTTCATTTTTTGAAAATATTTGGAATCAACGTTTCGTTACATTTCAGTAATGAAAAATTGCAATTGAAACTTGCTCCCTTCTCAAACCTAGTCATAGCGTTAAAAAAGAACTAGATATTTTTTATCTGAATGATATATCCAGACAAAATATCTAGTTCTTTTTTATAATTTCATTATGCATAACTAGCAGCACTGTGAATCAATTCATATCCATTCAAATTCAAATCACCCAAAACCCGGTTAATAATCTTATCCGGATAAATCTTTCCTACCTTATAAGCTAAGTAGTACTTTGTTTGATCATCAGAAGCAATCCAACGACCAATTTGAGCTAATTCAGCGTGCGCCTTAGGATCAAAATCAACCGATCTGCCGAAATCAATCGTAATGATTTCACCTTCAAACCAACTAATATATTTAAGTGTTCTCGGTAAACTAGACATTCACCATCATCCCTTTTGCATATATTTGAACTTGTTTACTATCGTCAAATATAACACCTTTCTCGGTGAGTTTGGGTACAATTGGTAAACTAAGTGAAACTTTTTTCAAAGTCTTGGAGGTTTATATATTCCGTCTCCAGAGTCGAACAAGGTTAATTGGCTATGCGGAACGCTTCGAACCAAGGTTTCGAAGCTCGGTTTAAGCCTTGCAAGTTCAGCAAGTCTTAAACGCGCCCGGTACTGTAAGAACGACAAAAAGCGGTCGTCCTAACACCACTTTCACAGCCAATTAACCTTGTTCGCCTCTTCCGACTACTATCTTATTCTGAGTTTTGTACACTATATATTGTTTATCCTACAGAATAAATGAAGTTATCAAATATAAACATATTTGTGAACTCGTGGCGTTAGTTGATTTTTTGACTATGGATTTGAAATCATTTTTGAAGTCAAAAGATTCAGAATATACTCCATATCCTATCGTTCTAGTCGTTCATATCAAAATAATACCTAAAATTTATTTACTATTGATTCCAAACCAAACAATAAACTAGCCGGAAAGGGCAAGAAAATTAGGTCGCTGTGAAGGTGGCGTTAGCACTTTAGTGCTTACACCACGGGACGAGCTTTGAAACTCGCGTACTTTGCGAGGTTCAAAGTCGAGATTCGAGACCTTGGCTCGAATCGGTCCCCATAGCGACCTAATTTTCTTGTTCTTGGAGGCGGCATATTTAACCACCACCGCACGTATTAGTGATTATTTAGTTTTTAACATCAAATCCAATGATTTTTGTAAATCTTCCAATTGTTGTGCATCTTTACAATCAGTATTTTGACGAATATTTTGTGCAATAACTAATTTCATAGCCTTATCGACACTAGATTTAACAGCTGACAACTGCATCAAAACATCATCACAAGGCTTATTCTCGTCCATCATTCTTAAAACAGCATCAAGTTGTCCTCTTGATCGTTTCAAACGACTAGTAATCTTTTTTCTAGCTGCGGCGGACTCTTCAGGTGTTTGAGACATACTCCGACCTCCCAAATTAATTTGTTTACATAATTATACCCATGCGGGTACGGGGTAGCAAATAATTGCTTTATTTTTTTAATCATCAGTAAATTTTCGAGTAAACTATATTCCCTATTAAAGTATAACTTATACCTTAATTCGGATACGATAAAATGGTCAGCAGTGATAGTGGAGTTAGAGCTTTAGCTCTTACTCCACAGAACGCATTTTGAAATTCGTGGTTTATGCGAAGTTCAAAACCGAGAACTGAGACTTTGACTCAGACCAGTCCCACAGCAGACCATTTTATCGTATCCGAATGCGTCCTTCCCCAGAAGCAAAACAAATTGGTTGATTTATTTTACCCCAGGGGGTATATTATTGGCATAGTAATGAGAAGGAGATTTGAATGATGGCTAATATTACAGAATTATCAGATAAGACATTCAATGACGAAACAAGTAAGGGACTAGTTATCACCGATTTTAACGCTGACTGGTGTCCTCCATGTAAAATGATGAACCCTATTTTGGAGAAGTTATCTTCAAATGACGAGTTAGGCGACAAGATTAAGTTCACATCAATGAACGTTGACAACAACCCTGACACACCAAATAACTTTGGTATCCAAGGTATCCCAACATTTATCATTAAGAAAGATGGTAATGTTGTTGGACGCATGGTCGGCTACCAACCAGAAGAAAAGTTCCGTATGGCACTAGAAAAGTTTATGTAAAAACTATAATCCATTAAGAATAAACCGTTCAAAACAGAAAAGGCCAAGTTACTCAAAAAAATGAGTAGCTTGGCCTTTTTGATTTACATAGATAAGTGTTGAAGATTCTGACACTCTAATAATTGAACTAGCACAACGAATAAACTAGCCGGAAGGAGCAATGAAATTAGGTCGCTATGCAGGTGGTGTAAGCACTTTAGTGCTTACACCACGGGACGACTTTTGAAATTCGCGTACTTTGCGAAGTTCAAAATCGAGACGAAAGACCTTGGCTTTCGTCGGTCCCCATAGCGACCTAATTTCATTGCTCCTGGAGGCGGCATAATTTAATTCTTTAAAGCATCAAACCAACTGAATAGTGAATTGCCATCGTAATCAAACCGACAATAATATTTCTAATCATCGCTGTTTTGACTAAACCATCACCCAACTTAGCGCTCAAGAAACCTGTCAAAGCAACTGATAAGGTCACGGCTAAGATAGTGCCAGGCCATTGAATTGAAGCTGGCAAAAAGGTCATCGCAACTAATGGAAAAATACCACCTGATGCTGCGGAAACTAGTGAAGAAAAAGCTGCATCCCAAGGGCTCATATAATGTCCAAGTTGCAAATCATATTTCACTTTAACAACAGTTCCTAGAGCATCTTTTTTCATCAATTCTGCAGCAATTTTATCGGCCGTTTCTTGTGTAACGCCACGTTCAACATAGTAGTCAGCTACAACTGCTAGTTCGGCTGGAAAATCAGTTTTTATCAACTCACGTTCTTTTTCAATTGCAGCTCGTTCAGTATCTTTTTGGGAGCTAACTGAGGCATATTCCCCTGAAGCCATTGAAAAAGCACATGCTAAGAGGTCCGAAAGACCCGCGATAAAAATCGTAAATTGATTTGTCGTAGCAACAGCGACTGAGAATAGTACCCCGACAACTGTTAAAATTCCATCATTTGATCCCAAAACACCAGCACGTAAAGTATTGGAGCGTTCTGCCATTGTTTTCTTTTGTTTCTTTGGTTTAGACATTGTCATAGATTTCATTTCTCTTCACTCCCTAATGTGCAAACAGCGAACCGATCGCATAAGTTACGAACATAGTTAATAATCCTGATACCACATTTCTAATTACTGCCTTCAAGCGATTAGCTCCACCCAAAGCTGCAGCAATATAACCAGTAATTGATAACGCAATAATAACTGCAATCACCGTCGCTATCATTTTAATATCTTGAGGAAACATTGTAATTGAGACAAGTGGCAAAATTGATCCTGTTGGAAAAGAAATCATCGAAGCCATGGCAGCCGCAATCGCGCTTGTTTTTTCTTTGGGATTAAAACCATATCTTTCACGAACTGCCACGTCGATTGGATCTTCACTCAACATTTCTGATGTCGCCTGGGTAGCTAATTCATTCGAAATTCCTGTGGCTTGATATTTATCACGAATGAAATTAAATTCCTCTTCATAATGACCATCAAGCGCGGTAGATTCTTTTTCCAAAGCACGCTTTTCGGTATCACGTTGAGTACTTACAGAAACCCATTCACCCATTGCCATAGAGATAGTTCCAGCTAACATACCTGCAATACCAGCTAAGAAAATAGCTCGATTGTTACTTTGAGCACTAGCGACACCAACAACAATTCCGGCAACTGATACAATTCCATCATTGGCGCCCATAACACTAGCACGCATAACATTAATTTTTTCTGCTAAACTTTGTTTCTTCTTTTCCTTAGGCATTTTGCTTCACTCCTTAATTGTAAGTTACATTGGAATGGTTCTCACTTGCTAACGAATTCATAATACTTCACTAGTTATTAAAAGTAAACAATTAACCGTTTTTTATGAAAAATAGTTAGATTATTTGGAATTGTCTAAGTTTAAGTAATATAATCAACTTGTAATGATTCTTAGTTAGAAAGGAAGATTGCTCATGGCTAGTAATGCTGTAATGGAAGAAACACTACAAGTTCTAAAGGATCATAAGCTACGAGTTACTCCCCAGCGGCACATTATTCTGGCTTATTTAGTCAGCCATCATAATCATCCAACTGTGGAAACAATCCGTGATGGACTTGGTAAAGAATTACCAAACATAGGCTCATCTACGATTTATAATACTCTGAACACTTTTGTTGACCATCATTTAGTCGTGGAATTACAAAATGGTGATGGCAGTACCCACTACGATTACTTCGGTTCACCCCACTATCACGCTATTTGTACTAATTGCGGACGGATTGTAGACGTTACGTATCCTGGCTTCAGCGATACTGAAAAGAATCTCGAGAATAAGACAGCAGAGATCTCCGGATACATGATTTCCGGTAATCACATGGAAGTTTATGGACTCTGTCCTGAATGTCAAATCAAACTAGGTATTAAAAATGACAAATAATTTATATTTTCTATGTAGTGGAAATTCTTGTCGTGGACAAATAGCTGAAGGATACGCCAAAAAGTTCTTACCCGATTGGAATGTTCAAAGTGCCGGAGTCCGGGCAGAAGATATCAATCCTCAAGCAGTCAAAGTTATGGCTGAAGATAACGTTGATATTTCTCAACAAAAATCCAAAAAGATTGATGACCTTCTTCTTAAACAGGCAAATCTTGTGGTAACACTGAGCGGTGAAGCACGTGACAAAAGTGCTCTGCCTAAAAACACTCGTTGGCTAGATTGGCCTATTAGCGACCCAACCCTAGCTACCGGATCTCAAGCCGAAATCACCCAAGCATACCGCGATGTTCGTGATGATATTAAACAAAACATTTTGGAATTAAAAAAGAATATCGATTAAATCAAAAAAACTAGCTATTTTATCTGGATTTACCAGGATAAAAATTAGCTAGTTTTTTTGATATGCTTTGAGATTCCGCCTCCAGGAGCGAGAAAATTAGGTCGCTGTGGGGACCGGCCTGAGCCAAGGTCTCAGGCCTCGACTTTGAACCTCGCAAAGTACGCGAGTTTCAAAGTTCGTCCCGTGGTGTAAGCACTAAAGTGCTAACGCCACCTTCACAGCGTCCTAATTTTCTTGCTCCTTCCGGCTAGTTTATTTGTTGTTTTTTATATAAATTTGAAATATACGGTAATTACTATCTTTACGTTTTGAAAAGCTAGCACACCATATTAACATTTATTTTGAAAGCCTTCCCCTTTAGATACTGTTCTAAAACTTTAGTGTCTAAGACAAGACTCAAAGTCGAACCATGTGACCTAGGTTCCATGTAGTCCTCATAGTTACTTAAATTATCACTCCTAGAGATGACCCCAGTTAGCAGCATTCTCAAATGATAAAATTTACCATTTACTTTTGAAGTACGTTAGTTTAGAGTTAAATAGTATTAATTATCATTAAGGAGAGATTTAATGACTATCGAGAAACATAAATTTTTAGGAATCATTCTAAGCTTACTTGCTTTTATTCTAATTTTGTCAGGTTGCTCTAACAAAAAAGTTTCAGATTCTTCATCAAAAATAAGAATCGTAACCACGACTGATTTTTACGCCGAAGTCGCAAAGGCTGTTGTCGGTGACAAGGGAACTGTATCTTCTATTATTAATAATCCAGCCATTGATCCGCATGACTATGAACCAACAACTGATGTCGCTAAAACGGTCAGTAAAGCTGATTTCTCAGTTGCTAACGGTCTTGGCTATGATGAATGGATGAATAAGCTCAGCAAAAATGGCACTTACATCAAGATTGGTGAAAATGTCATGCATAAGAAGACTGGTGATAATCCTCATATTTGGTACAATCCTAATACCATGCCTGATTACGCTAATTACTTGGCTGATCAATTAGCCAAAAAGTATCCTAAGAACAAGGCTTATTTTAAACAAAATGCTCAAGAATACATTGCTTCACTCAAACCGATTCAAAAAGAATTAAGTCAATTGAAAAACACTTCTGCCAAATTGTCTAACAAAAATGTTTATGTGACTGAACCTGTTTTTGATTATTCAATTCAAGCAATGGGCTTCAAGGTAGCAAATCAAAAATTTGAGCAAGCTGTGGAAAACGGCACCGATCCTACCCCAAATGTTATCCAAGAAATGCATAAAGGTATAAAAAATAAACAGATTAATTTCATGGTGCTCAATACCCAAACTGATAGTAAGCTAGTCAATAATTTGGTTGATTTAGCAAAGAAAAATAACATCCCTGTTCTAAACGTAACCGAAACTTTGCCTAAGGGTAAAACTTATACAGAATGGATGCTTTCACAATACCAAGCCTTAAATAAGATTTTACAAAGTGAGAATCAACAATGATAGTAGCAAACAATTTAACAAAAAAATTTGGTAAACAATTAGTTTTTGAAAATCTGAATTTTACGATTAATGATGGTGAATTTATCAGTCTTGTTGGACCAAATGGTTCAGGAAAGACTACCCTCGTTAAAATTTTGATGGGATTAGAATCAAAGACCAGTGGTGATTTGCAAATTTCCAAACAAACCATTGGCTATGTTCCCCAATTTCGAAATATTGACCTCGATTATCCGCTCAGTATTGAGCAATTCGTGCGGCTAAATCTTAAATTCACATTTAGTCCCAAACAACGTAAGCTCGATAACGGATTGATTCAGACTATTATGGAAAAAACGCATCTTACGACTCTCAAAGACCGTCCGCTGGGTCTGGCCTCTGGTGGTGAAAAACAAAAAGCCTACCTTGCCCAAGCTTTACTAAATAATCCCCAAGTTTTAATTTTAGACGAATCGACTGCTAGTTTAGATGTTGAAGTCAAAATGCAATTGATGGATCTCGTTCAAGAATTAAATCAAAAATATCACCTAACAGTAATTTTTATTACTCATGATTACGAATTAACAAAGAAATATACTAGTCGAGCTCTCCTTTTCAAAAACAAAACGATTGAATCGATTGATATCAACGATGTTTCTGAAAAAATGTTCGAGATGGAGGGTTAATTATGTTTGGATATGAATTTATGCAACAAGCCTTTATTGCTAGTACCTTCATCGCTATTACAGCAGGTCTAGTGGGCGTTTTCGTCGTTTCACGTAATATGTCATTTTTATCACATACACTGTCAGAAATTGGCTTTGCCGGAGCTTCTTTTGGAATCCTGATTGGTATTTCACCATTAGCCGGGATGATTATCTTTACCCTTGTCAGCTCGATTGCCGTCGGCAGTTTAAGTGGTGAAGCTTCCAGACGTGAAGCCTCGATTAGTGCCATTTCCTCGTTATTTATTGGTTTAGGAATCCTCTTTTTATCACTATCAGCTCAATCAAGCAGTTATGCAACAAATATTTTGTTCGGAAGTATCGTTGGTATCAGCGGTCACGAAGTTAAACAATTGATGATTTTAGCATTATTCGTCATTTTAATATTCCTTGTATTTTATAAACCACTCGCCTTTGACTCCTTCGATCATTTAGGTGCTCAAGCAGCGGGACTAAAAACAAGATTATTATCCATCACTTTCTTAGTCACTCTAGCACTAAGCGTCAGTATCGGGGCCCAAATAGTTGGTTCATTGCTAGTCTTTGTCTTACTAACCCTACCAGCTGCCACTGCTAAATACTTGGTTCATTCAGTCCCAAAAATGATTTTAGTTTCCGTCGGCTTATCATTAATCGGCGTTTGGTTAGGACTATATTTAGCCTTCATTACTAACTGGCCAGTGACATTCTTTATTTCAACATTTGAAGTTTTGGCCTATTTCTGTGGATTAAGTTATAAGAATTGGAAATTAACACATTAAAAAATCAGTCTTGAGAAATTAGAAATTCTCAAGACTGATTTTTTTACGTACAGTACTGGTCAATTTTGACCCATAATTTTAACTATTAGTATTCATCCAAAACAAACAACAAACTAGCCGGAAGGAACAAAAAAAATTAGGTCGCTGTGAAAGTGGCGTTAAGGCTTTAGCCTTTACACCACGGACGACTTTTGAAACTAGCGCTTTTTGCGAGGTTCAAAATCGAGCTCGGAGACCTTGGCTCCGAGCGGTCCTCATAGCGGCCTAATTTTCTTGGTCCTGGAGGCGGAACCCTTACTTAAACTCGTGATTAATGCTCCAAGTTAAATCCTCTAAATCAGTGCTGGCCTTGGGATTATTGAGTATATACTTTCCAGATTTATCCTTAACCCAGAAACTAAATTGCTCATCAAAAATTGGTCGTGAATTTTTCTTAGTAAAGCCACTCTTCATTAAAATTTGGCTATACTCCGAACCACTATCCAAATTATTTTTATCTAGAACTGTTATGAATTGCGTTCCGATTTTGGGCAATGGCGCTTCTGGATTCTCAACCAAAATATCGTGATCAACTTCTTTTGTCCGATTCATATCAGCATAATAAGAGTCGGTTGTCGTCAAACCACCACGTAAAACAACGTAATAATCTTTACCAACTAGGCTCTTATCACCACTCAAAACTTGATCAACTCGAATTTTGGCTTTAGTAAAAGCCATATTTTTTGGAGCATCCATTTGTTCCAAATTATAAACCGTACCTTTGACGATATCACCAGCTTTTTTCAAATCTGATAATTTAGTTGGAACAATACTATCACCACTGTAAGCATCAGTTTTAACAACTTCAGCATCCTTGGTCAACTTAGCCCACGTTGCCTGATTCTTTTTTATTAAAGCTTCGTCCCTCTTAACTTTGGGTTTAGTTTTCGACGCTTGATGTTGATTGCTTGAACTTCCAGAGTTCACTCCACATGCGGATAACGGTAAAACAAAGACTAATAACGCTAGAACTATTAGAGTTTTTTTCATCACTTTTTCTCCTAGTAGAGATTATTATTACATCTTTATCCGTCATTTGTAATCGCTCTTTTTGAATAAAATTCTATAAAATTTTTTCTACTAAAGAGAGAGAGCGGAACAAGGGCGGTCAGCTCCTGAGCATTTTCGTAACTTGATGAATTGCCCGCTGGTTTTGCGGGTGATTTATCAAGTTATGAAAAGCGGAGGGAGTTACCCTTGTGTAGCTCGTTTGGAAGCTACTGCCTATACAAAAAAATAAAGGTTCCAGTAATCCAATTGATTGCTAGAGCCGTTATTTTATTGAATTAATTTTTAAAATCATACTACGACGAACACTTCTATTTTCTTAACAAACGAACACCAGTAATTACGGTCGCAACCAAACAAATTATCAAAGAAACCATAAAAGCTACGTGCATTCCCGAAATAAATAATCCCGGTTGAGATGGGATATATGAAGTTACAGTATGCCCTGCTGTGTGACTCATTGATGAAAATAAAACCGTGGTTGCTACAGAAATACCGATAATCATTCCTAATTCACGAGCTAGAGCGTTGATTCCACCGGCAATTCCTAAATCTTTAACTTCAACCGAGTTCATGACAATCGTGTTATTTGGTGCTTGGAAAATACCATTACCCAAACCGACTAAACCAACGAAGAGCATGAAGATCCACATTGGTGTTGCCAAACTCATGAACATATAACCAATTTGACTAATAGAAATTAGAATCAGACCGATAAATGTCAATAACTTAGGACCGATTTTATCTGAAACCGCTCCGGCAATTGGTGCTACAACTACTTGAACGATTGGAAAGGTCATCAATACATAACCTGCATAATTAGCAGCTAATCCACGGGCATTTTCCAAATAAAATGGCGAAATCACGTTAAAGAAAAAGTTAGCTACAAAAATTAAAAAGGCACAGAAGATACTAATGGTGAAACTAGTGTTTCGAAAAATCTGTAAATCTAATACTGGACGCTCCACGTGTAATTCAACTTTGATAAAACCAATAAATGAAACTAAAGCAATAATAAATAAAGCCAAAACGCCGATTTTAATGAAGCCTATCTCCTGTCCTAAAAAGACTCCTGCAAACAAAGTCACCATCACGAGGGCAAATAAGAAAGAACCAGTTTTATCAATTTTCTGCTTCGATAAAGTAATATCTTTAGGTAAAACTTTCATACCTAACAAAATCGCAATGATTCCCACTGGTACATTGATTAAAAAGATATAGCCCCAATGCAAATGGGCCAAAATCAATCCTCCGACACCTGGTCCAGCAATACTACCTAAAGCCACAAACGAACCAATCGTTCCCAAAGCTCGACCACGTTCATTAAACGGGAAAACTTCAGTAATGATTCCGTTATTCGTACTCATCGTCATAGCAGCCCCAACAGCTTGTAATGTACGAGCACCTAGCAAGAACATTAACCCCGAATTCAGTCCACAAAGCAATGAACCAATCGTGAATAAAATTGTCCCAATTTTGAAAACTCGAATCTTACCATAGGCATCTCCGAGTTTTCCGAATAATAATAATAGTGCACAAATAACAATTAAATAAATGGAAACGACCCACTCCGCTTGGCTCATCGGAATACGTAAATCCTTACTCATCACTGGTAAAGCGATATTGACGATACTTCCGTCCAAGGTTGACATGAAAGTAAACATACAAACGGCAATCAAAATCAACCAACGATGCTTTTGAATCTCTGGATCTTTAGCAAAACTGTCCATCAGGTTAAGCCTCTCTTCTTTGTTTTAAAAGTTGTGATACCCAATCTACTTGGGTCTGAGTCCAAGCAATTTGTAACTGTTTAACAAGCAACACATCATCAATATCAGCCTGCACCATATGTTTATTATTTTTTAAATCAGCCTGACGTCTCTGAAGATGTTGCAGTTTGTCTTTTGAAAAATCTTGAAAATCTTCTAGAACAAAAACTTGTTGCTGTTGATTCAATAAGTGTAAGAAATTTACTTTCATTAAAAAGGTCAATTGCGTTTGCTTATTAATGGCAACCGTTGTATTAATTAGTTCGTAAAAATGATTCCTGCCCTTGTCAGTTATCGTTGCTAACTTTTGTGGACGTTTATTATCAACCGTTTTAAAACTCAAACTAATCTCTTGAGCTTGCTCGAGCTTATCCAGCAGCGGATATAACGTTCCAAAACTAATCGCCTGATCACCACCAGCAATAGCGATGAAAGCCTTCCGCAAACTATAACCAGTCATCGAATGGTCCATCAATTGCCCCAGAATAAATAATTCGTACATTCCTAACACCTATCTTTCTCGTTTTAAATAGTATATCGTTTCGATATATTCTGCAAGCGGTTTTTCAGAAAAAAAAGACTGAATTTCAGTAATTTGAAATTCAATCTTTAACAAATTTAAGCTTTTAATTTTTTGGTACAGTCAGCACAAAGTCCATAAACCTCAATCGCATGACCTTCAATCGTATATCCAGGTAATTGATCAGCAAAGAACTCCATCGGACAAGCCTTTAGTTCCGTAACCTTGCCACAGTTTTTACAAACAAAGTGATGATGGTGACGATGTGAAAAATCACATTGATACTTCACCAAAGTCTTATTTTTTTCCTGATACTCAACCAAACCAATATCGGCAAACTCCTTTAAGTTCCGATAAATAGTATTGTTACTCATCCCCGGGTAAAGTGAGCGCATATAATTGGCAATATCGTTAATGGAAACATATTGGACCGTAAATTTCCGTAAAAAATCAATCAAGTCAGTCCGTTGTTTCGTGATTTTATAATTATTTTGTTTTAATACTTCAATTGCTTTGTCCATTTTTATCCCCTCTCTTAACGTGTTCATTAATCGATTCCGTCTCCAGAAACCAGAAATTTAGGTCGCTATGGGGACCGACTTGAGCCAAAGGACGGTCTCAAGTCTCGATTTTGAACCTCGCAAAATACGCGAGTTTCAAAATTCGCCCCGTGGTGTAAGCACTAAAGTGCTAACGCCACCTTCACAGCGACCTAAATTTCTGGTTCCTTCCGACTAGTTTATTTTCATAAAATAACTTTTCTTCCTACGTTATTAACAAATAGTCAAATTGCCATAAAGAAAATTCGATTGAAGAATTCAACTTCTACAATCTACCAACGATTCTACTTCAATACAAACAAGTATATCATAATTAGTAATTATTACTCTTTAGTTTGTTTTTTTAGTTAGTATTAAGGTTCATTTCCTACTATAATAATTAAAAGTCTAAAGGCTGTGGCAGAATTAACAATACCTTAGCCTCTGGGAGCAAGAAATTTTGGTTGCTGTGCAAGTGGCGTTAAGGCTTTAGCCTTTACACCACGGGACGACTTTTGAGACTTGCGGTTTGTGCAAGGCTCAAAATCGAGATTCGAGACCGCACTCTGGCTCGAATCGGTCCCCATAGCGACCTAAATTTCTTGCTCCCAGAGGCGGCCCCCACCTTTTAAAAACCACTTTCGGGAGATTTCTAAATGAAAAACACTATTTTAATTGTTGAAGATGAGCGTAGTCTGTCTAGCTACGTTAGTAAGGAACTTCAGTTTGAAGATTTCGATGTCATTATTGCTAATGATGGTGCTGAAGCAATGGATTTATATGGAAAACATCAAAATGAATTACTGTTGATTTTATTAGATTGGATGCTTCCCAAACTTGATGGTATGGAGGTACTCCGTCGGATTCGTAAACACGACCAAGTCCCTGTTATTGTGATGACTGCTCGTGATTATATCGGTGACAAAGTTGCTGGTCTTGATAACGGTGCAGATGATTATATAACGAAACCTTTTGAAATTGAAGAACTTCTGGCCCGAGTACGTGTTATTCAACGGCGAGCTGAACACTTAACTGAACCCGATCAAACTTATCAGATTGCCGACTTAGTTTTGAATACTAAATCACATCAAGTGACACGAAACGATGAAAACGTTCAATTAACTCGTCGAGAATACGATTTACTACTTTTCTTCCTACAACATGTTGGACAAGTTTTCACACGTGATGAATTGCTAGACAATGTTTGGGGTGAAGATTTTCTCGGTCAACAAAATGTTGTTGATGTGTATGTCGGCTATTTACGAAATAAAGTTGATGGCAAAGATAACAAACCTTTGATTCAAACCATTCGGGGTGTCGGTTATTCGATTGAGGATGTGACAAAATGAAAGTCACGAAGAAATCACCCACTTATCAAGAATTAATTAATAATGCCATCAGAAAATTAGTTATCATCATAACTTTATCAATTAGCGCGCTCATTTTAGTCGTCGTCGGACTGCAACAATACTCACAAACGGTTCACGAAGCTAATGGACAAATGATGAGCCTATATCGTTCCAACATTGATGATATTCCCGGCTTCATCCAGTGGAGTAATCAAAATAACCGTCATACCAAACAAAATACCGTAATTCGGGTTAAAACTAAAAAGTCATCTATCACGGCTGCTTCCAATCGAGCTGGACAGGAAATTATGACTACTTCAACTTCTAAAAAATTCATCAGCCAACGAAAAATCATGATTCTTCCCGGACAACATATTGTCTACGTTCAAGGCTATGGACTTTTTCTCTTCTACACACGTAAAGATGCCGATACTACCTATCAACTTTGGACCAGTCTGAGCCGGCTAATTAATAGTTTGTTACTATTATTAATTATTATTAGTATCATCGTTTTCGTCACCCTGGGATTCGGGACTTGGTGGGCTCAACAATTAGCTGCTAAATTGAGTGCTCCGACAATTGAACTAGTCAAGGAAACTCGCAGTACAGCTAAAGATGCTGACACTGATCAGCCAAAACTTGAAGTACCCGACAGTCCACAGGAAATTCAAGAATTGGGAAATGCCTTCAATGAATTATTGGCATCACAAAATCAACGACTTCAACGAGAAAAAGATTTTGTTTCCAACGCTTCACATGAATTAAAGACACCCATTGCTGCAATCAGAGGAAATATCAATCTGATTAAACGCCATGGTGATAAACATCCAGATGTCATCCCCGAATCACTTGGTTTTATTGATGAAGAATCACTGCGGATGCAAAATTTGATTACCAACCTACTTCATTTATCACGAGCCGATCGAGCTGATTTAGTTTTGGAAGACGTTAATTTATCGGAAATTGCTGAACAACTTGGTAAGCAATATCAAAAGACCTTAGACCATCAGTTGCAACTATCCATTGCTCCGAATTTGTATATCTTAGGAAATACCGATACTTTAAAACAAATTATCGTCGCATTGTTAGATAATGCCAATAAGTATTCACCAGAAAAAGCCCCAATTATTTTGAAACTTGCTGATATCAATAAAAAAATTGAGCTATCAGTTCAAGACTTTGGTATGGGAATACCTGACGATAAAAAAGATTTGATCTTCCAACGTTTCTATCGCGTGGATACATCACATTCGACCGAAATTAAAGGCAGTGGCCTAGGATTATCGATTGTTTCTCAATTGGTTAAAATCAATAACGCTTCAATTAAAGTTTTGGACAATCAACCACAAGGCTCTATTTTTACAGTAAGTTTTGATGAGGTTCAAAGTGATAATTAAATATGCCGCTTCCGGTAGAAAAAACGGGCAGGCCGCTGTGAGGACCGGCTCGAGCCAAGGTCTCGACCCTCGATTTTGAACTTCGCACAACCCGCGAATTTCAAAATACGTCCTGTGGAGTAAGCGATAAATCGCTAACTCCACCGCCACTGCTGGCCTGCCCGTTTTTTCTACCTCCATCTTATGTATCATTACTTTTTAAAATAAAATAATTTAACAATAAATTTAAACAATACAAAAGAGATGTCTACAAACCGTATTTTGCGGTATATACAGACATCTCTTTTATGTTTTTAATGGAAAGTTAAAAGTTCTAAAATGGGTTTTACTTCCTGATGCTCTGAAAATCCAGAATAAAAAAACAATAATTATCACATCAAATATTTAATAAAAAAACAACGAATAACCTAGCCGGAAGAAACAAGAAAATTGGGTCGCTGTGCAGGTGGTGTTAGTGCTTTAGCACTTACACCACGGGACGAGCTTTGAAACTCGCGCACTTTGCGAGGTTCAAAGACCTTGGCTCCAGTCGGTCCCATAGCGACCTAATTTTCTCGCTTCTGGAGGCGGCCCAGCTCCAATATCAGCTCATTCATTTGTTTCTTAATTTTTTGACCAATATCTGTTTCAGAGACTAATTTACGTTTGACTGATTGTTCAATTACGCGCTTGGTTGAAACAACATCTTTCATCTCTTCGATAGCTTTAGCACGGGTAGTGAATGGCTCGTGTGTTACTAATTGCAGACCATAAGAATTTGACAACAATGTATATCCACCGATACCAGTGGTCTTATGATAAGGTTTCGACATACCACCATCAATTACAAAAATTTTGCCATTGGCCATAATTGGTGATGTTCCTGCCTTAACTGGTGTATGACCATTAATTATATGTCCATCATCATTTAATCCAAATTCCTTTAGTAATTGATCCGCAAACCATTCCTCTTTACGTAATGAATAATAAGGATTTAATTTCTCAATATGTAATGAATCGTTATCAATAAAGTAACGTTCAAAGGTCGTCATCTTATCTTTACCAAATAAAGGCGACATCTTACCTGTCCACAAGTACCAAATAATATCGGTTGTAAATGAATCTGTGGTTGTTGGACTCTTTAGAGCCGTTCGGATCTTCTGATCAAAGTAATCAAATAACTGCCTTCCAGCATAAGATTTTCCAGCAATCGTTAGCGACTGCAATTGTCCTTTCTCATCAACGGGAATACACCCATGCAACAATAAATTGTCATTATATTTGAGATACATTGAGCCGTTATCGACCAAATATTTGATATGTTTATTTAATTTGGGTGAGTGAATAAACTGTTGAATCAAGTCTTCAAGCACTGCGGTTTCTTCAATCGTTAATTCATATGGATTTTTCCAATCAACTAATTGAAAACAGCCATCTTGAATCGGGTAAGTTTGATTATTCAAAGTGATGGTCTTACGGTCCTGACTCAGTTTATCTAGTAGCAAGCGATTTTCCATTTGAAAATCAGGGTTGCGTTTGATAGCTGCACCTTCTAATTTAAATTGCATAATAGCCGCTGCTTGTTGAACACAGTTATCTTGGGTTTTCTTCTCAGCTGAAATAATTTCTCCAGTATCTGACTTGGGATTAAACGACTGCAACGGTTGATAATATTTCTTAGCCAGCGTCATAACTGAGCTCAAATCAATCCCATAGGCATCCTGCAAAATAGCCAAATTATCGTAACGGGCGCAAATTCTTAACAAATTTAACATGCATAATTTAGAACCAGCAATACTGCCCATCCACAAAATATCATGATTGCCCCACTGAAAATCAAAATTTTGCCAATGACGAGCTAAATGTTCAATGATGTAATCAGGATGCGGACCACGATCATAAATATCACCAATTATGTGGACATGGTCTACAACCAAACGTTGAATTGAGTGACAAGTAGCAATAATAAAGTCATCGGCTTCTTGCAAACTGACAATGCTGTTCATAATATCTTGATAGTAATACTGCTTAGTTTCAGCGTTCACATCGGCATAAAGTAACTCTTCGGTAATATAAACAAACTCTGGAGAAATAGCCTTTCTGACTTTGGAACGAGTATATTTGTTGGCAGTATAACGTAAAACTTCAATTAAATTATTAAAAGTATCCATATACCATTGATTTAATTCATCATCGTCGCCAATTTTGGCCTTGGTTCTTTTCAAAATCTCCGATGGATAATAAATCAGAAAAGCCAATTTCTTTTGACTGGCTGGGGTTAATCGTCCCGTAAATAATTCAGCAATTTTCTGTTTAGTATTTCCAGAGCCATTGCGCATAATATGGGCGAATTCATCATATTCACCATGAACATCACTGACAAACGCTTCTGTCCCTTTTGGTAAACTTAAAATCGCTGACAAATTGATTATTTCTGACTTGATTTCGCTTTTATTTTTGAATTCTTTCGTCATTTTGTTGTATAGACCTCTCATTGATAAATCGTCATTTGAAGCTTTACCTAGTACATAATCAAAACTATACCATTTAGGTAAATATATGTAAACGGTGTCATTAAGATTCAGGTGTCTTGTGCTATACTTAGTGCGGTTTATCAATAAATTTATAATTAATTGGGGGACTTATAATGCTCAATTTAGTGTTGCTTGCATCGCCTACTGAAGGAATAATCGTTAATACTATACTAAGTATATTTCTTATTTGTGCCAGTATTTTTCTATATTTTGTATCTAAGAAATCATTGCATAAAACAAAAAAAGAAAACAGTCGATTAAAACTTATAAAATATAAAATTGAGAATAAAAATAGGTGGTAATCTTGTTAATAACTATATTTATAATTATTTTTTTCATAGCAATTATCAGTGCATTCATATCCTTTACTAACGCGTTTATTATTAGGCGGCGCATTATTAAATTGAGAAAAGAAAACAAAAAATTAGAATTAGAAATTTTGGATAAATTATCAGATAGATAAAAACTAAGGAGAAAAGTATAAATGTTAACTTGGGGAACTTCGGTTATCACAACTAATAAAACTGTAATTATTTTTAATTTTATTTATTTATTCCTTATTATGTCTTTCCTACTACTAGATTGGATTTACAAACAAAACTTGAACAAAGTTAAAAAAAATAATAAAAGACTTAAGTTGATTGAATACAAGCTGAATAAGAAGGAGTGATGGTATTGCAAAATTCATTGTTATATTTTATTAACTCAATTCTTTTCATCATATTCGTTATTACTGTAATCACATCATCTATTTATTTATTTTTTCAATATACACAAATCAGAAAAATATCTAAGGAAAATCAAAAAATATTAATAAGAATTTTCAACAAATTATATGATAAATAAAAAGTTCACAGGGGGATTAACTTTGAGTGTAAATTCACAACTATTGAATGAATTTAAAAATATTTTTATCAGTTACACATTTTTTATTACCATTTTGAACTTATTCATAATTTTTATACTAACTTTGGCTAACCGGCATCATCGACAATATTTTGAAATGGAAAGAAGAAAAAAGCGACAACTAAAAATGACTGAATACAACATTGACAGGTCTATCGAATGATTTCAGGTACATTATTCTTCTTTTCTTTCATATTATTGCCAACATTTACCTTTGCTTATATAATTTTCAGTTTAATTTATTGCAGCTTAAAGGATTCTAAAACACTTAAGTTAAAAAATGAAAACCAAAAAACAGAGGTTAGAATTTTGAATAAACTTTTAAATAAAAAATGATTTTTAACGTTGAAAGAGTCACCAATCGTCTTAGATATTAGATGATTGGTGACTCTTTTGATTTCAAAATACTTAATTGATATATGCAGCGGCTTTAAAACGAGCTACAGACGACAAATTTCGATAGGTTTCTACGCTTCCCAAATCACGCACAAAAACGGTGCGCAATTCGTGAAGCTAGGAAACCTATCGAAATCTAACCGTCGTCTTCCGCTCTCTAAGAATTTCTTATATAAACCTTATCAAACCTAAGTAGTTCCAAAGCCCCTTCCCTTGTAAACTATGGTTATTCAATCGAAAGGACATCGAGATAAGCAACAATCCTCCCCCCTGAACTTACTTATCTCTGGTACAAAAATATGTCAGAACTTACTGAAAGATTACAACAACAATTAATCGCTGGTGCTACTCGTCCTTTGATGCAAGATGCTAATCAACACTGGTACACCGGTAGTGAACTTAACTTAGAAGAAAACGTTTGGAAAAATTATTGGCAAAACAAAGGTATCGGTCATAACGATATCGTCCTTATCAGCTTAACTAACTCGGTTACTTACACTTTAGCTGTTCAAAGTCTCTGGGAAGTTGGAGCAATCGTTCAACCGATCAATCCTGCTACTAACGAAATCCAAATTAGTGAACTTGAAGATCAATATCATTATTCTGCAATTATTTTAGATTCAAATTTAACCGATTTAGAAATTCTAAATGACTTATTTACCAACCAACCACGTTTAACTACTTTGCACGAACCTGAAGTCCAAATTTATCTTCGTGACAAACATAATACTCATTTACCAGAAGTACCCAATGATGAACAGATTGCTTTAATCATGCATACTTCTGGTACTACCGGTAAACCTAAACGTGTTGGCTTGACTCATCATCAACTATTAGCTGCAGCCTTCAACGTTATTGATAGTGAAGAATTGACCGATGAAGACAGTACCTTTATCCTGATGCCAATGTTTCACATCAATGCGATGGTTATTTCCAATTTGGCAACACGCCTATCACACGGACAGTTGCTTTTCCGGCCAAAATTCAGTGCTCACCTTTTCTGGAAAGAAGTCAGTAGTGAGAAAGTGACTTGGGTTTCCTTGACTTCTGCAATCGTAGCTATTTTGTTACAACGTGATGAGAGACCACAGAAAAATCAGCTTCGGTTTCTCCGGACTGCTTCAGCCCCTCTCCTCCCAAGCATTCACCAACAGTTCAATCAAAGATTCTCTGTCCCATTAATTGAAAGTTACGGAATGACCGAGGCAGCGAGTCAAATTGCGCAAAATCCTTTAGAACATCCCGTTAAAAACTCTGTTGGTATTGTCAAAGGTATCCAAATTCGTATCTTAGATGGTGATCATCAAGTAGTTGGTCCTGATGAAATCGGGGAAATTGCCTTAAAAGGTGAAAATGTCATCACTCATTACTTGGACCCTCAACCAGAAGCATTCCATAATGGTTGGTTATTGACTGGCGACCTTGGTTCAATAGACGAACATGGTTACCTACATATAGCTGGTCGCATTAAAGAAATGATTATCCGTGGTGGCGAAAATGTTAACCCGTTAGCCGTCGAAGATGTGTTACACGACTTGAAATTCATTAGTGAAATCGCCGTCATCGGCACACCTGATTTAATTTATGGTGAAACTGTCACCGCCGTTGTTGTACCAAAGAAACTTAGCCATGATCATCGCCACCAATTGGCGTTGTTGAACGAATTAGCAAATGAGCAATTATTACCGGTTGAACGTCCTAGTAAGTATATTTTCAGTACACAATTACCGAAAAATGCGACTGGAAAAATTCAACGTACACTTCTAGCTCAGGAAGTGACTCAACAACTCAAGGAGGCCTAAGCAATGCAAAAGCCAGTTTCAATTTCTACGACGGAACGTAAAAAAATTGCCTTACCTGTCGACAAATTTTTACCATTCTTAATTCCCGTTATTGTCGTTTTACTATGGCAAGTCAGCAGTTCACTTGGTTGGCTCTCAAGTTCTGTTTTACCATCACCGATTGCGGTTTTCCAAGATGGCGTCAAATTAACCCAATCTGGCGAGTTGCCTAAAAATCTTAGTATCAGTTTATATCGAGCAACTGTCGGCCTCTTAATTGGTGGTGGTATCGGCTTTATCCTCGGTTTCATCAACGGGATGTCGAACACGAGTCGTTTATTATTCGATTCCTCAATTCAAATGTTCCGTAACATCCCTCATTTAGCCCTTATTCCCCTAATCATTCTCTGGTTGGGAATCAATGAATCAGCCAAAATTTCGTTAGTCGCTATCGGAACTATGTTTCCGGTTTATATCAACACTTTTCACGGCATCCGTGCTGTTGATCCCGACTTAATCGAAATGGGAGAATCCTATGAACTAACTAAAAAACAGATGTTTTTCAAAATAATTTTTCCCGCCGCTTTACCACAAATTCTGGTCGGTATTCGTTATGCTCTAGGCGTTATGTGGACAACCTTAATCGTTGCTGAAACTATTTCTGCCAGTTCGGGTATCGGTTATATGGCAAACAATGCCGAAGATTTTGTGGATATGGAGACAGTCGTTTTATGTATCGTCGTCTACGCTGTCCTTGGAAAAATCTCTGATTTAATTGCCAAAAGTTTTGAAAGTTTATTACTAGAATGGCAAACAGCCGGAAGGAGCAATGTTCAATGAACACAATGATTTCAATTAAAAATATTAATAAAACATATAAAAATGTCACTGCCTTACATGACGTCAGTCTCGATATCAACCAAGGCGAATTCATCGCTTTAGTCGGGATGAGTGGTGGCGGTAAAAGTACCCTCTTACGTTTGATTGCCGGCTTAGAACAACCCACATCAGGTTCCGTAACTATTGACCAAGCCGATTCTAAATCATTGATGCGGGTAATGTTTCAAGAAGATCGCCTACTACCCTGGATGTCCGTTTTAGACAATTTATCTTTTGGCTCAAAAGATAAAAACACTAAAGCGCATGCTCAGGAATTACTCGAATTAGTTGAACTCGGAGATTATGCTAATCAATATCCAACCCAATTATCTGGTGGTCAAAAACAACGTGTGGCCTTAGCAAGAGCCTTGATGAGCCATCCCCAAATTTTATTATTGGATGAACCACTTGGAGCCTTAGACGCGTTGACCAGACGTAAAATGCAGGATTTGATTCTCGATATTTGTCAGAAACAAAATCTAACAACTATCCTCGTTACCCATGATGTTGAAGAGGCTGCTCGGATGGCTGATCGAATTATTGTCATGAAAGATTCAACTAATTCTTATGAGGAAGATTGCCCTAAAAATCGTAATGCCGGTCAAATTGGTATTGTGGCTGATCGAGTTTTAGGTGAAATTCTGGATGAGAAGACACTTGAGGTTAAAACAGCTTAAATAATAATTGCACATAAAAAACCACCTATGATATTTTCCATAGATGGTTTTTTGACCAGAAATTTTATTTTTTTCTTATATTCTATTAACTAAAACAATCGAATCACCATGCTTAACTGTAGATCCACTGGCTTTTCTAAATTTATCCAAATTATATTGATTACTATTGGTGATAACAGTAATAACAACCGGATCTTTACCTTTATCTTCAATTTCTTCAATATTCATTGTTGCTAACTTAGTACCCTCTGTAACAGCATCACCTTCCTTAACCAAAATATCAAACGGTTTACCTTCTAGTTCTACGGTGTCCAACCCAAGATGTAAAAGTATTTCTGCTCCACTTAGACTTCTGATTCCTATCGCATGTTTAGTTGGGAATATTGATGTAATTTCACCTTCAACGCTTGAATAAATATCTCCATTTGCTGGTTCAATCGCATAACCATCGCCCAACATCTTTTGTGAAAATACATCATCTTTTAATTCATCAATATTGATAAATTTACCATCGACTGGTGCAAACAATTGAGACTCATTTGTAGAAAACTCGGTTTGCTGTTCTTTCTCAGCCACAGGTGTATTGTCAGAAGTCTGATTATCAAATTGTTCCCAACCACCATTTTCTATTAAGTCATCAACTTCTTCACGAACATTAGTCACATCTGGACCAATGATAACTTGTACTGCATCTTTATTTCGAACAACTCCTTTGGCACCAACAGCCATGAACTGGTTGTCTGTAGCTAACAATTCTGGTTTATTAATCGTCAAACGTAATCTCGTAAAACAATTGTTAACTGAAGCAATATTATCTGCTCCACCTAATAAGTTAATATAAGCACCCGCTGCCGTTCGGAATGGATTACTAACTGACTGACCGCCGTTCTTACCTTTAGATTGTTTTTTCTTGTAATCATCCTTGGTAAACATATTGACCATTTCATCATCAGATCTACCAGGTGTCTTAAAGTCAAATTTAAGGATCAAAAATCTAAATACAACAAAGTAAATTCCAATAAATATTAAGCCAATGACCCACTGGATAACATATGTTTGCCAATGATTAGCCCACATAGGGATATAGTTTTTAGCAGCAATATCAATTAATCCTGCTGACATGTCCCCAGTTACACCAAAGGCATACATCGTTGTTGCCAGACATGCTGCTAAGAAGGCATGTACAAAGAATAATGCTGGTGCAATGAACAGGAATGTATAATCAAAAGGTTCTGTGATTCCTGCTAAAGCAGCTGTCAATACTCCAGGTATAATTAGAGCTAATAATTTCTTTCTGTTCTTAGGAATAGCAGTTGCATAAAATGCTAAAGCAATTCCCGGAATACCGAAGATATTCGACATTCCTTGCATTGCATATCCGCCTTCTGGGAATAACTTAATTAAAGGCGTTGTTGTTGCTGCAAACTGACTGATATGCTTTACCCAATATAAAGTTGTTCCACCCTCAATTACAGCTGGACCATATTGGAATGGAGCATATATAAAGTGATGCAATCCTACTGGAAGCAAAGCTTTCTCCAAGAATATGTAGGTAAATACACCAAAATCTCCCGATTTGACCATGAAATATTGCATTTGAAGAATGCCATGTTGAAATACTGGCCAAATCCAAACAAATAATCCTGCAATAGGAATCATTAGGAAGAATCCTATCATTGCAACGAAAGCTGATCCTTGGAAAACTCCTAACCAATCTGGCAATCGAACACTAAAGTAACGATTGTGCAACCAAACAACTATTCCAGCAATTAAAATGGCACCAATAACACCAGTATCTAGTGTCTTAACGCCTGCAATCACCTTTAAACCACTTGTTTCAGCCGTAGAGTTAATATTAACCCCAAAATTCTTTCCAAACATTTGAAGAATTTGATTCACAAAATTATTAAATGTCATATAAATGACAAAAGCTTCAAGAGATGCACGTTCTTTAGCTTTATTGGCTAACCCTAATGGCAAACCAATAACGAACAAAACTTCCATGTTATTAAATACTGTCCACCCACCGGAATCGATTATTTTCCAAATCGAGTACCACGCTGTTCCCTGTTCTGCAAGTCCCCCTACAATAGCCGGATTTGTAAAAACTGCGGTTAGACCTACAATGATTCCAGAAAATACAAAAAATACAACGGGTGTAAACATAGCGCCACCAAAGCGCTGGAACTTAGCCATCATATTCCTATACCTCCAAAATTTTAATGTAGTTCTGGCCAGTAATCTTTATTTGCAATAATTAAATCATCAAGTGCTAATTTTGCTTTATCTGCTGAAGGCACTGTTTGATTCAAAGTGAAAGCTTGTAAAACTTTTTGATATGATCCTTCAAAATAACCATCAACTAGTAACTTTTCAGCAGCATTTTGTGCTTCCATCAACCCTTTATGAAAATCAGGAATATCATGACGCATTGAAATTGGTTCAGCACCTAAACGTCCTACATATGCAGGTACTTCTACGGCAGCATCATCGCGCAAATTAGGAATTGCTCCATGATTAGGTAAAATAAGCATAAATCTTTGATGGCTATCATTTAAAATTGAGGTTGCCATATCAACGATATATTGTCCATGTTCACCAAAATCGAAGTCTAAAATATTTCCATCATCATTATTTCTAATTTCATTAGCCATATCTTTAGTATGTTTGAGACGACCATCCATAACCATATTTGCTCGTGTATAGTTAGGGTCTGTTTCATCCACCACAATATCTGGGAAGAAATAATATTCTAGATAATTATTTGGTAAATAATCAGGGAATAAATTCAAGATCTTGGATAATTTGTTCCAAGCATCTTGCCATGACTGATCACCTTTATTAAAAGATACAATCTTCATTGGTTTATTACGTAATTTTTCAATTAATTCAGGCATTACGTCTCTTTGTAATTCTTTATCATAAATCTCTGTGTACCAACCGAAATGATTTAATCCATAATATTGGCAAATCCAATTTTTACGATTATAGCCAAAATTACGTGCCATTGTTTCTTCAATAGAAATAGTCATATCACAGGCATTTAACATATGTGCTTTAGGATAAGCGCGTCTGATTGATTCAGCAATTAATGTTTCGGGATTTGTGTAATTAAGGATCCAAGCATCTGGTGCATATTTTTGAACGTAACCAACTACACCCAAAAGTCCCTTAATTGATCTCAAGCCGTATGAAAATCCACCGACTCCACAAGTTTCTTGTCCAACTAGTCCATATTTCAAAGGAATCTTTTCATCTTTTTCACGCATTTCCATTCCACCAACACGGATTTGTGAGAAGACAAAATCACATCCAGTAAACGCCTCTTCCGGATCCAAGGTTGCTACTAACTCAATATCGTCATGCCCCGTGGTTTTCAACATGTATTGAATAATTAAATACATGTCTTCATTTCTTTCTTCATCAATATCATATAAAGTTAATTTAGTCATTGGAAAACGATCTAAATTATTCAAAACAGCTTGTGTAATGCCCGGTGTATAGGTACTTCCCCCACCTGCAATTGTTACATGTAAATCTGTTTGTTTCATAATGTGACCCCCTATAAACCAATTATTTTTTTCAACGATGTCAGTATATAATGGATTTAGCACGAAAAGAGTCGTTTTTAAGTAAGCGCTTACCTTTTCAGGAAGATGAAACTCTTTCGTATATCTGAAAACTGTTTCACAATTTTTTAGGAGGTTGACATATGAGAATAGAGGAATTAATTAATCAATATTCAGATCAATTATCTGACAACGATTATGAATTATTATCTGTAATTTTAAAAAACAAAAAAATATTGAGTAGCCTTAGCTCTAAAGAAATTAGCGATATTGTTTATACTTCACCTGCTGGATTGACACGACTTGCAAAAAAATTACATTTTAATGGATTTTCCGAATTTAAATATTTTCTTAAAAATGATGCTGATGATTCAGGTCCCTTAGAAACAAATCATTTAGACACTTTGATTAATGATATGAACGATACCATAAAATTGTTAAGTCAGACCAATATGAAGCCTATAACAAAGTATATTCATGATGCTAAACATATTTATTTATATGGTACTGGCTGGGGAGAACGCCGAGCCGCAGATTTAATGGCTCGGGATTTTTTGGCATATAATATTTTGTTTTATATAATCCCTTCATTTACTGAACTTCAATGGGTTTTAAACGATATATCTGAAGATGACGTTTTATTTGTTATTTCTTTCAGTGGAGAAAATATCCAACTGAATGACAGTCTAAAACGTTTAAAATTAAAAAATGTACCTTACATATCTATTACCCCTTTATCAAAAAACACGTTATCCTCTCGAGCTACTTATAATCTGTATTACAGTACTACTAATTTGGAAATCTCCAGTACTCCGGATACAGAGTACAATTACTTTTCATCATTAGAGTTAGTCGCTGATGCACTATTTAGATCATACATGGATACATATCCTAAATAGAAAATGAAACAAATTTCGATATCATCAATTCATCTTGAGTTATGCTCGTAACCGGTTACAATTGAATTAAATATAATTATATTTTCGGAGGGGTATTCATGTTAAATAAATTGACGACTAATTTTAAAAAAATTGCTCTCTTAAATTCTAAAAAAATTTATATGATGAATTACCTTGTTCTATTTATAACATCAATCCTTTACGGAATATATATTTTCACAGTGAGTCTATCCCAAAATATTGGATTCCAACAAATACTTAAATCTAGTCCCTATACGGCAATTATGTTTATAGTAGTCCTACTAAACTTGCTAGTGGGATACGCACTTTGGGTTAAAGGTAATGATGGTGTTCCTAATAATAAGAAAAATCGTTTCTTACTAATTGATTTAGCTGTTTGCCAACTTATTGTAGGTAATATTTTTTCTTCAATTGCATTCCTTTCTACTTACATAACCTTCAAAAATCAACCAGATAATGAAACAGAATCACATAGAAACTCTTTAACTGGGACTGTAGTTGTGGCAACAATACTCTACGTTCTTTGTTTCTTTTTATTAATTCGATTAAGTATTCATTAACCATATTTAGTTTAAGCAGTCAAAAAGGCCAGATAGCTTTGGATTATATTTCCAAACTATCTGACCTTTTTTCGATACATAATTTAATTCAGCTTACCGTTCAAAAATTGAGCTTCACCATTACCAAAGCTCCAATCAGCCTTAGTATTGCTTGTAATATTAATCATCACATCAGATGGTGAAATTCCAATACCCTCATGTAAAGCTTTTACTAAACTAGCATAAAAGTGTTCTTTATCAATTTGTTCACGTGGACTTGATGTCAAACTGAACAATAAAATTTTATCTGTTCGTTCCAGTCCCAAACCAACATCCCAGAAAACCATTTCTTCTGGCTCATGTTGAGTCACAACTTGGTAACGGTCACGTGGTAGTAAATGTAATTCATCAGTTGCGACTTTATAAGAAATATCCAAGATATCCTTGATTTCCTTTTTGTCGCGGCCTTTAATCATATCAATTCTCATTAATGGCATATTATTTCCTCTTAATCTTTAACAATCTTACCTACGGCAATTGGTAAGGTTACGTGTTGATCATAGTGACCAACGGCACCAGCAATTGTATCTGGCAAATCCAAGTCATCAGGAACTCCGTGAACATAAATGACACGTTTGTCTAATTCTAAGTCATCTGTTCCAAAGACTTCTTTAAACTTAGCTTTTAATTTATCAAGTGGCACTTCTTTTTCATATTCAAAACTTCCGTTGGCATCTGAAACAGGATATGTATCGTTAGGAACATTCATATCGTGTGGAGCAGCATCAAATGGCACCATTGTTGTTCCGGAAACTGGTTCAGTCTCTGGCAAATCGACGAATCCATCCCCATTAGCATCTTGTGCTTTGGTAGCTATTTGAGCTTCTTTGCCATCTGGGAAGCCGTGGAAATGTTCCCAATGTTGGGTATTCTTTGGAGTATCTTTCATTGAAATATGAATCTTCATTACATCATTTTCGATTTCGAATGTGGCAGTTCCATGTGCGGCGGTACCAATTTTATCCTCGTTTAATGAAACAATTTTTGCACTATATTTTTCTGTCATGTTAACTCCTCCACTTATTACTGTTTTGATTACAAGAGTAATTGTATACTGAAGTCACAGAATTAGAATTGACATATGTCAAGAAAGGAAAATTTATTTTATGGCACACGATCCGATTCAATGCGTTGAACAAGTTTCGATATTTAAAGGTGCACCTAAAGATGTCATCGAAGCCTTGGCAAAAGTCTCCGTACATCAAGTAAAAATCCCCACTGGACAAATGCTTTACTCCCAAGGTGACCCCAATGACCGCCTAATGATTGTTGATTCAGGACGCGTGCGAGTCTTTAGTTACGCTGATGATGACCGTGAAAGAACACTGTATATGTTGCGTTCACGAGAAGTCGACCTAACAGGAGCACTCTTCACTAATCACGAACATAATAATTTTGCTCAAGCCGTTGAACCAACTGAGATTTGTTACTTAAAGCAGAATGCCTTCAAAAACGTTTTGAAAACTTATCCTGAAATGGCCTTATCGCTAGTTGATGTCTTAGGCGAACGCTTAACTTCTCTCGAACAGCGTGATGTCACCGATACTTTGTTGACTTCAAAAGAACGACTTTATAGTTATTTATTAGAATTACAAACTCAATTTGATAATTCCACCTTTCAACTACCTGTAACGAAAAAGGAATTGGCATTGTACTTAGGTATTACTCCTGAAACACTTAGCCGCCAGTTGAAATTGTTAGTGGCTGAAAACAAAATCAAACTAAATCGACGTGAATTTACAATTTTGTAAAGACAAAACATGCTCAGCTTTCGAGCATTAAGGCAAATAGCACCAGTAATCCGTTTTTGGGCTCTTTCTCAAGTTTGGTTAGTTGCCGTCTCTGTGCGCAAGAAATGTTGGCGCTGTGGGGACCGGTTCGAGCCAAGGTCTCGAACCTCGATTTTGAACTTCGCAAAGTGCGCGAATTTCAAAACTCGTCCCGTGGTATAATGGCTAAAGCCATAACGCCACTTTCACTGCTGCCAACATTTCTTGCACCCAGAGACTAATATATTTGTTGTTTTTTTATACATTGTAACTAACTGATTCGATAAATGAGTGCTATATTATTTGAAATTGAACGTAATCAAAAGGCCATATATTTTTCTGGATGTGATACCAAGAAAAAATATATAGCCTTTTTTATATTCGCTTCTATAATCAAAGCTGAGAAAGAACCACTTTTGGATTGCTGGTGCCATTTTTGTTTTAAGCAAAAAAAGCTATATTTTGTTCCACACTTATGCTGCAACAGTAGCTTTGTCCCAAACTCTTTTCAAGTTACTTATAAGAATTATCATAATAACTCTGACCTTCACTCATACCTTTTAAGATATCCGGCACCTCATGCATAATATATGGAATCATAAATGCTACCAAGAATAAAATCCCAAAGAAAACAGCCTTCTTATTTAGGCTCTTATTAAAAGCACTCCACTTAATATTAAAAACAAAGCCAAAAAAGCCAACCAGTTGAACCGCCGGTAACCAATAATCGATGCTGCTTACAGAAATCCCGCTACTATAAATAATTATCAATCCGACAAAAACTAGCGACAATCCAACCGTAAAAATTGTTTCCGTTTTACTTAATCTTATTTTGTCATCTTCAAATTTGTTCATCAGCTCTTCATCCCCTCGAATCAATTCATCTAAGGAAACATCAAACAAATCACTAATCGCTAACACATTACTAAAACTTGGTAACGTCGCACCATTCTCCCATTTTGAGATTGACTGACGCGAAATATTCAATTTATCTGCCAATTCATTTTGTGACATATCATGTAGCTTTCGTTGTTTTTGTAACTGATCACCGATTCTCATAATCGAGTCCCCCTTGATTGATTCCAATTGTATGCGTAACGCTGATTTTTGCCGAGAACCTGACGGTTGCTTTTGCAATGTAAAGCAGTTAATACCCATTATGCCACCGTTATAGACTAATTTTGAAGGTATCTATGAAATTATTTAATGGTCAACTTTTATTACTAAAGGTTGAAAGATTATAAATATACTTGGTACTCTAACCATTATTGACACAAAAATAGTCAATTCTACAATGTAATACTCCAATTTATTCACGACTTAGTAAAGAATACACTAGCCGGAAGGAGCCAGAAAATTAGGTCGCCGTGAAGGTGACGTTAGCACTTTAGTGCTTACACCACGGGACGAGCTTTGAAACTCGCGGTTCTTGCGAGGTTCAAAGTCGAGATTCGAGACCGCGCTTTGGCTCGAATCGGTCCCCACAGCGGCCTAATTTTATTGCTCCTGGAGGCGGCATATTTAACTTCCAACATTTAGTAAATACAAAAAAGCCGACTTTTTAAGTCGACTTTCATTACTTAATTTATTAATTACTTGTAATCTCCTGAATCACTAATCGTGACTTTATTTTCAATTAAATTTTCTTCATAGAACAAATCAGCAATCTGTTGCTCTTCTTTAGCATAGGTGCTGTTCATGGCACTAATTCCGTAAGTCCTCCGGTCGACCATCTTCTTGACGACTGATTTTGAAACTTTCAATGACTTACTCATCATCGTAATCAACTTACTATGATTATTATTAGCCCAGACCATATCCTCTTCTAAATATTTAATCAAATACTTAGAAACTTCGGTATTTTCTTTGGCATAACTGGCCATTGCCAAGACATAATCACGGTTGTTAGTAATACCGACACCATCGGTTAATACTTTAGCATTCTGGGTGATTTCAGCTTGCGAAGTATATGGGTCCCAAGTAGACCATGCATCAACTTTTCCTTTAGAGAAAGCCACACTGGCACTTGATTGATCCATATTGACCCAAGTAATATCACTAGCACTCAAACCAGCTTTTTTCAAAGCCGCTAATAGCATATATTGCGAACTGGTTCCTTTAGTATAAGCAACCTTTTTACCCTTCAAATCTTTAATTGATGAAATATTGGCGGTCTTTTTAACTAAGATTCCTGAACCTTTAGCTTTGGATGAGCCAGCCGCGACATAAGTCAATTTGGTTCCAGTTGAAAGAGCGGAAACCGGTGGAGTATCACCAGTTCTAGCATAATCAACACTACCGGCTTTTAAGGCTTGCATCAAAGAGCTTCCGTCCGAAAATTCTTTCCAAACTACCTTATAACCCTTAGCCTTCATCTTTTTAACAAACTCACCACGTTGCTTAGCAATATCAAACGGATCACCCTTTTGATAACCAATGGTCACAGTCTGTAAATCCGAACTAGCGGCACCAGCATCAGTTTGCTTGAATCCGTAAATGGCAATCATGGCCCAAAACATTAAAACAAGACTGACAATTATTTTTTTAAATTTTCTCTGTTTTTTGCTCATCCGACACTCCTAGTTAATTCTGACATGATTTGTTCACGTAATTTTAAACGGATGACTTTTCCAGTTGCATTACGAGGATAATCATCGACAAAGAAAATTCGGGTTGGCTGCTCATATTTAGCCAGTGTTGCTTTTGCATGGGCAATGATTTTTTGACGTTCCAAGGTCTCTGATTGTTGTCCATGACTGATAACAACTGCTGTCACTGCCTCACCATAAAGCGTATCAGGTGTTCCAATGACTGAAACTTCTTTGACGAAATTCAATTGGCTAAGAACATTTTCAACTTGAGCTGGAGCTACTTTTTCACCACCGTGATTGATAATATCTTTTTTTCGACCTTTCACGAACAAATAGCCATCGTTGTCGAGATAACCAATATCGCCAGTTAAAAACCAACCATTCTTAAATGAATCTGGATGTGGATCCAGATAATCACTAATAACATGGTCACCACGGACGACAATTTCACCAATTTTATTAGCAGAGCGCTCTAGTTTGCCATCATTCATAATTTCTACTTCAGTTTCATAAGCTTTACCGGCTGAACCAACTTTAGGAGCGTTAAAGGGATTGATGGTACATTGGCTGGCTGTCTCAGTCATCCCGTAACCTTCTAAAATTTGTGTATGAAATCTCGTTTGAAAGGCGGTTAATTTATCTAGCGGCAACGCAAATGACGAACATCTGACAAAACGTAACTTAATATTATCTCGATAACTGGCATTAGCTCGTTGATTGATTAACAAAATATTGATAATGGTTGGTACAACAGATACCCACGTCACATTATTATCACGGACTTGATTCCAAAATTTCGAAGCACTAAATTTATCAGTAATTACGATTTTGCCACCTGACAATCTGGTTGAAAGAATTGAAACTGCCTGGGCATTAATATGAAACATTGGCATAACAACCATCGTCGTATCTAATGTCGTCATTTGGTGACTTTCAATATCATGTTCAACGCCATTCAGCAAAAGGCGATGTGTTAAACCAACCCGTTTGGGTTTTCCAGTTGTTCCCGAAGTATTCATAATCAATGCCAAATCATCCTCATCGGGAATTCTCGCATCATGACCCATTAAGTTCCGGTCGCGAATGATATGTAGCAAATGATATGTTTGTAAATGTAACGACGTTACGATAGCCAAATGGTCATCTAATACAGCATTAACTAATTCTTGTCCAACAATTGAGGCCACATAGTCATGTTCATTCAACTCTTGTTGTAATTCCAGTTCCGGCGTCGTTGCTGCAATTGGATGCATGACCGCTCCAACTTCCCACAAGGCTTGTGTAATCACTGGATAAGCAGCCGTATTTGGTAGACATACTAATACCACATCGCCATATCCTATATGTAATTCTAAAAACTCCTCTCTTAATGCTCTAACATCATCTGCAATTTCATAGCCGTTAAACCAGCGCTGACTGGCTTCATCTTTAATGATTAATTGATTCATATTATTCTCTAATTGTTTGTTTAATTGATTTGTTATTTTCGACATTCTCTTTTACTCCTTTGATTTCTTGACGCGTTTTACTGAAGTGCCACTGTGGTCGTCCAATTAATACCCCAAATGGTGGTACTTTGTAGCAGAACCAGGAGATTAAAAACGCTCCACTTAATACGAACGCATAGCCAACAGGTAGCAAGAACAACATCAAGATTGAAGGTAATTTGATAACACTTAATATTCCGTACAATAAAGTAATGGGAATAGTTTGCGTTAAATAAATCCCAAACGAAACTTTTGACATATTTTTAATTATTTTATCGAGCCACTTAGGAAAAGTCGTTTTTCTGGCATGTGCATATTGCCGTCCAATCCAAAAAACAAAGGCAATCATGAACGTGTCGTAAATGAAAATGTATGGCTGATGAATCGATTCAGTAGCACTCATACTCAATTTCAAAATTTGTTGATTACCAAAAAATAAAGCTACCGTTCCCATTGCTAAAGCGAGTGTTGACCAACCGATTACTCGATGATTTTTTTCAATAAAACGGTCAACTTCGTCGTAATGAATAGCAACAAAAGCTCCAGCAATGAAGTAGAATTGATAAACTAAAATGTTCATACCGTAAGCTCTAAATAAGTACCACCAACCACTACGATCAACACCTGGTAACCAATACTTAATGCCAATCACTAATAGCAATTGAATCAACGCACTACCGACTAAGATTGCCACATGATGGTTCTTTAACTTTTTGAACAAGGTGACAATTAGTGGAAAAACTAGATATAACTGAAACGTGACCAAGATATAATACATGTAGTATTTGTTACCATGGATAATTGCATCAAATAAATTTCTAAAGTAATCCGGCCAATTTAAGGCAACTCCAGCCGTAATCGTGGCAAACCACATTAAAATGGCATTCCATCCGATATACGGAATTCCAACGCTGATATATCGTTTCTTCCAAAAGTTGAACCAGTGTGGCTCTTTATTGTAATAATTCAATACCAAGACAAGCCCGGTCATAAACATAAAACCCATTCTGGTAAAATGAAGTGCTAAATGTGTTGCTTCTAAAAATAATTCACTTCCGGAACCGTTACTTACATTATTCTTAAAAGCTGTTGTCGTATGGTTCAACAACACACCGGCGATAAAAAGCACCCGCATCAAATCCACTTCATAAAGATATTTTTTCTTTTTAACTTGTGCCAAAAGTTCACCTCTGTTGCTTGATTATTGTTTGGTTATCAAAAGCATATATAAGTTATAGCATCCCTACTATGCTGGGGTCTTGATGATTGAATAAGGTTAAAATAAGAAACTCTTAGAGAGGATGCCGCCTCTGAGAACAAGAAATTTTGGTCGCTATGGGGACCGGTCTGAGCCAAGGTCTCAGACCTCGACTTTGAACCTCGCAAAGTACGCGAGTTTCAAAGCTCGTCCCGTGGTGTAAGCGCTAAAGCGCTAACGCCACCTGCACAGCGACCCAAATTTCTTGCTCTCAAAGGCTAGTGTATAGGTTTCTTTTTATGTGAATAATTGCTTCAAAGTGACAATCACAAAAAAGATGTAGATATAATCAAAAGATTCTTGCTTAAACTTGGTTACTTTTACAAAAGACAGCAAAAAAAGATGTGGATAATAAAAATTTATCCACATCTTTTTATTTTAAATAGCTATCAAAACTTTTTCTTTCGGTTCAACATGATAATTATGGTCGTGATAACTGAACTCGAATTTTTCATCAGAAGTAACTGAAAAGCTGGTGTGCGTAACTAGTACTTTAATTCTCTTCCCTTGCCAGACAATCGAATACTTCAACGAGTTCCACGTGCTAGGAATATGTGGTTGAATTTGCAAGCCTTCTTTTCCAGTTCTGATACCTCCGAAACCTTCAATAACAATTTTCCAAGTTCCTGCCAAGCCAGCCATGTGAATCCCTTTGACTGAAGAATTCATATTTGTGCCTAAATCAATCTGACAATTTTTTTCAAAGTATTCAAATGCTTTATTGTACAATCCAATATCATTCGCCAATATTGCGTGGGTTGAAAATGACAATGACGAGTCATGGATTGTTTTGGGCTCATAATAATCCCAGTTTTTCTTAATAATATCTTTGGAAAAATCATCTTCAAATAATAACAGTAATAGCAACACATCTGCTTGCTTAGTTACTTGCAACTTATCCAATTGTTTCAAGTCAAAATCACGAAAAATTTCCGAAACATTATCTGAGGCTCGATATTTATCGACGTTAATTCTAGGATAGGACAAATAGTTGTCATCTTGGGCGATAATTTCTTTATTGTTGGGTTCTGGTAAATATAACTTGGACGTCTTCAAAATCAATTCCTTGAATAATTTGCTCAAATCCATTTTCTTATCCAATTTGTCGTAAGTAATCAAATCATCACGTCTCAACTGAGTGATAATTTCAGCTCCTTTACGCATACACCAATGCACCATGTAATTAGTAAAAGCATTGTTTGAAGCATGCTCTTTATATTCATCAGGACCAATGACATCAATAATTTCAAACTGATCAATCGAAACATTCCAAGATACACGACTAGCCCAGAATTTGGCACATTGTAAAATTATTTCATAACCCATCCGCCTAGCAAATTCTTGATCACCAGTATTTTTGATGTATTGATAAACGCCAAAAGCGACATCACCAGTTACGTGAATTTCCGTTTCACCAGACAAAATTTTCATCGGTTCTCCAGTAATAATATCGGCACTGCCCCACAAAGGAGCCGACTCCGCATCTTCTGGCATCGCAGCTTCCCAAGGAAATTGGGCTCCATGATAACCACCTTGACGAGCTTTCTTTTGAGCACCAATTAAATTCAAATAACGATAAATCAATAAATTGTGCGCATATGATGGAATATTCATCATGAAAAAAGGCATCATAAATATTTCTGTATCCCAAAAAGCATGACCTTTATAACCTTCACCAGTCATCCCTTTGGCACCAATATTTTTACTGTAATCACGTGGAACATTCGCAAACAATTGATAACGAGCATAGTTCACAGCAATTTGAGGTTTATTATTGTGTGAAGAAATCTCAACAGAGCTATTTTGCCAAATTTTATCTTCCCAAACTCGAGTGGAATCAGCCAACAATTTCTGATAATCTTCCCGTCCCACATGCTCCAGTTGTTTTAAGCAATCCTTTGAAACATTTACTTGTAAATCTTTATCATTACTAGCAAAAACATCAGCGTATTTAACAAAAGTCAGACATTTGTTTTTCTCGACATCGATTGAATAATTGGCAAAAATTTGACGTCTTTCCAACTGTAAGCGTGGATTCAAAATCAATTCAGAAGTATTTAAAAAGAGACGATGGTATTCAGTTAAAGCAAACTTTACCAACGAATTTTGGGTCTGTGTCTGCATTTGCACGAACCGCGCATTAAAAAGTCGTTTGTTGGCTTCAACAAAATGCTGTGTACCGCTATTAGTCTGTTGACCATCAATTCCAGATTTAATTTGAAGACGAACATTTTCTGACAGTGGCGTAATTTTTACTTGTGACACAAATAAATGACAATTGGACATCGAGACAAAACGCCGAAACTCAAAATGAAGCTTGTCTTTACCATTCTGCCAATTAAATGATCGAATAATTTCACCATTGCGCAAATTCAAACCACGTTGATAGTCGGTCGTTTCGCCGTGATTCAGACTCAACAATTTTCCATTAACTTGAATTTCAATATTAACAATATCAGGCAAATTAGGTAATTCAGTAGCTTCATTTTCAAACTTATCAAAAGTTCCCAGAACAAACATATCTCGCTTCTCATTCAAATAATGCTCTTCCAATGAACCACGAATTCCCAAATAACCATTACCTTGAAACATTAATGATTCGTATTTACTCAGATGAGGTGTATCAAGTGCTGTGACGCCAATCCACCAGTCGTCATCTTTTTTAGTTGAGATTCCAAATAGCATGTATACCATCTCTTTTGTTTTTATACATGTTTAAACACATATAAATAATTACCCATAATATAATTACTTAATTGAAAAAAGACAATCAAAACGCAATTTATTCTTTACGTTTTGATTGTCTTTAAAAAAATAAAAGTTGAAATGGGCCGCCTCCAGGAACCAGAAAATTAGGTCGCTATGGGGACCGATTGGAGCCAAAGAGCGGTCTCCAATCTCGATTTTGAACTTCGCACAGTACGCGAATTTCAAAAGTCGTCCTGTGGTGTAAGCGATAAAGCGCTAACACCACCTTCACAGCGACCTAATTTTCTGGCTCCTTCCGACTAGTTTATTCTTTGCTTTAAAACATATTGGAATACTAGAGTATAAATCTGGTTACTTTTTTGTATCAATAATGATTAGGATTCCTAAGGAATAAGATATGTCTAGAATTTTTAAACCTGTAGTAAAAACTATTTCATCAATCTATTTAACACGGCTCGATAAGTATTAGGCATTGAACGTGCAATCACTACCATGCCATGGTCAACTATTGAATGATAATATCTCCGTTTAGGACGAACATCGGTTGCTGCTTGATAAAAAACTTTTGCCAATTCTTCTGAAGTTGCCCCAGTGTTAATTTTTCCAAACATATCTTCCAACTTATCTACCAAATCACTATAAGGAGAATCATCCAATAGATTTTTCCGTGCGTTATTCAAAGCAATCGTACTCCACTCTGACTTGGTCAATCCTGGTTGAACCACAACTGAGCGAATCCCAAAGCGATGAACCTCACTATCTAAAACATCACTCCACATATTCAAGCCAGCTTTGGTAGCATGATACCAACCACCTAATGGACTATAAATATCACCTGCTATCGAGGAAATATTAACAATCCGACCAGAACCTTGATGTCTCATGAATGGCAAAACCAATTGCGTTATTTGATCAACCGCAAATAAATTCACATCAAACTGACGTTTAGCATTTTCAATTGGCACTTCTTCTAAAGGACCATATTCACCATAACCCGCGTTATTAATCAAAACATCAATATGGCCTTCTTCACTGATTACATGGTCCACCAATCCACGGACAGACAACTTATCAGTCACATCCAATTTTTGCGTATGAATCCCCTGCTCCTGCAAATCAACCAAACGTTCAACCCGACGAGCGCCCCCATATACTTCAAAACCTTGTTTCTTGAAATATAAAGCAGCAGCCCGCCCCATTCCTGAAGATATACCAGTAATAATCACTACATTTGCCATAAACATTTCCTCCAAATCGTTGTTCATTTAATTATACGCGTGGTGGCCGCCTCCAAGAGCAAGAGATTTTGGTCGCTATGGGGACCGACTCGAGCCAAAAAGCGGTCTCGAATCTCGATTTTGAACCTCGCAAAAACCGCGAGTTTCAAAAGTCGTCCCGTGGTGTAAGGGATAAATCCCTAACGCCACTTGCACAGCGACCAAAATTCTTGCTCTTTCCGGCTAATTTATTCTTTGTTTTTGAATCGATAGTAATAATGTTAAGTATTACTATGTCGTTGATGACTAGAATTATAGGATACGGAGTATATTTTGATTTTAAATCCGTAATCAAAAAAACAACTAGCACTACGCGTTAATATGTACTACATTTTAGACCATTAATACATATAGCGCTTACATCAATTTCAAAATAGATTACCATTTTATTCCATCCAATCATCCTAAATAAAACCAATAACCTAGCATTCGGGCGCAAAAAATTTAGGCTGCCGTGAAGGTGGCGTTGGCACTTTAGTGCTTATGCCACGGGACGAGTTTTGAAATTCGCGTCCTTTGCGAAGTTCAAAATCGAGGCTGGAGACCTTGCGCTCCAGCCGGTCCCCACAGCAGCCTAAATTTTTTGCGCCCGAATGCGGCATATAAAAAAAAGACCAATAAATTAATATTGATCTTCCGACAAAACAACTAATCAGTAACAGTTTCTTCAACTGGTAATTCAATTTCAAGACTGCCATTAGCTGGAACTTGATACTCCCGGCCATAACTAACGAACTCAATCCCATCACCTATAACCTGGACAAACATTTTTTCACCATCAATACCAACACGGACCGTGCTTCCCTGCCAGTTTATCTGGTATTTCAAACTATTCCAACTAGCTGGTAAATGTGGCTCAATTCTTAACTTGCCATTATCAATCCTGACGCCACCAAAGCCTTCAACAGTCATGTTCCAAAGTCCACCACAAGCTGCCATATGCAATCCACGAATAGCTTTACCAATATGAATTCCTAAATCGGTTTCGCATGACATTTCATAAAATTTGTAAGCTTCATCATTTAGCCCTAAATCACTTGCCAAAATTGAATGAATCGATTGTGACAATGAGGAGTCATGGGTTGTCCTTGGCTCATAGTAATTCCAATTGCTTTGTTTAATATTGTCATCAAACATATTTTCAAACAAATAAATTAATAGTAAAACATCAGCTTGTTTGGTAATTTGCATCTGATTGATTTGCGATAAATTATATGTTTTGAAAATGGTACTAATTTGATCATTAACTTGGAATTTAGAAACATCAACATTTTTCAATGATAAATATTGATCATCTTCTGGAATTACGCCTTCAATATTTGGTTGAGGCACGTAAATCCGATTAACTTGATTGATCCAGGATTCATAAGTTGTTTCTAAATTCAATTTATTACTTAATTTAAGATATAATTCGGGATTTTCTTCTTTGATGAGATTGTAAACTTTGATAGCTTTTTGAATACACCATTGAGCAGTGTAATTTGTGAATGCATTGTTATCAGCATGCTCCTTATACTCATCCGGTCCAATTACATCATTAATTTCATAAACATCCTGTTCTTCATTATATTCGAGACGACTACTCCAAAACTTTGCAGCGTCTAAAATAATTTCATAACCCATATCATCCGCAAAAACTTGGTCACCCGTGGCATGCAAATAATCCATAATAGCAATGACAATATCACTCGTCACATGTTGTTCAATAAATCCCGACCAAATTTTCATCGGCTTGCCGGTCACAATATCAGCCGAACCCCAAAGTGGAGCCGTTTCACCATCAGTTGGATCAGCCGCTTCCCATGGGAACTGGGCTCCTTGATAGTTATTACCTTGTGCTTTTTTATGAGCACCTTGCAAACCCAAATAACGATATGTTAGTAAATTTTTAGCCACATCAGGCATTGTGAAAGTATAATATGGCAACATAAATATTTCTGTATCCCAGAACGTATGCCCTTTATAACCTTCACCCGTGATACCCTTAGCACCAATATTCATTCGTGGATCAAGCGGTGTATTCGCCGCCAACTGATAACGAGCAAAATTAATTGCTACTTGTGGTTTTTCATCCTCAGAATCAATTTGAACATAATTTTTCTGCCAAATATTATGATTCCAAACTCGATCTGACTTTTGAAGTGATTCGTTATAGTTCGACAGACTGGCACGTTTCAAAGCGGCCACCGAATCGTCAGTCAATTTATTTGGATCTGCGTCTTGATCAATGCTCGTATAAACATTGGCATACTTGATAAAAGTTAACGTTTGACCCGCTTGTAAATCAACATTATAATTACCAAAAATTTGACGACGACTCATATTGATATACGGTTTATCACTCAATAAAACCTCATCAACATAAATTTTATGCCGTACATTAAAGACAAAATCAATGTGTGACTGTTGTGTTTCAGCCTGCATCTGAATATATTGCCCATCATAAAGACGCTTATCGCCTTCCATCAAGTGCTGCGATTCATCATTAGACTGACGCCCATCAATCCCCGAACTTAATTGAACATTAAGCTCATCTTGAGCCGAAGAAACTTCCACTTGAGAAACGAAAAGATGTTTATCATACATCGAAATAAATCGACGATAATTAAAATGAACTGCCTTGTTATTGATAATCCAATCAAATGTTCGAGTCAACTCGCCATTTTTCAAATTCAAAGATTTATGATAGTTTTCAACATAACCATCTTTCAAACAAAGTGGCTGACCATCAACTTTAATCTCCAGATTGATTAAGTCCGGCAAATTAGGTAATTCAGTTACTTCATTTGGGAAAGCATCAAACGTTCCCGAAATGAACATGTCACGTTGTTCGTGCAATTGTTTCTCTTCAGCAACAGCCCTCATCCCCATATAGCCATTGCCCTGAAACATTACAGTTTCAAATTTATTGATCATTTTTGAACCATAATCATTAGTCCCGATATACCAACTGTTCTTCTCATTTGTATCTACGCAAAATTTCATCTTCTCATCATCCAATCAAAAAGTATTTTGCCTCAATACTGGTAATGTCACGAACATGTTTAAACTTCCTCACGATTATTATAAACGATTTTATAACAAATATGAAAAATTTTAGTTTTTTTGGGGAGTCCGCCGAAGGTGGAACCATGCTGAGCCGCTGTGAGGACCGGCTCGAGCCAAGGTCTCGACCCTCGATTTTGAGCTTCGCAAAGACCGCGAATCTCAAAATACGTCCTGTGGAGTAAGTACTAAAGCACTAACTCCACCGCCACTGCTGATTTTATCAGGCGCCCCCTTCGGCTGGTGTTTTGATTTATTGATATGGATTAATATTATTTATGTTGTCAAAATTCAAAAGCAAAAACGCTTTAATCGGTAACTTATACTTTTCAAGTATATTATTTTGATAACAATAGTAATTCCTTTAGTGAATCAATCACATTGCAACAAATCATCTAGACTATTACTGCCTAAAACTAATACACTAGCCTTCGGGTGCGAGAAATTTTGGCCGCAGTGCAGGTGATGTTATGGCTTTAGCCATTACACCACGGGACGACTTTTGAAATTCGAGCGTTCTTCTCGAAGTTCAAAATCGAGGTTGGAGACCTTGGCTCCGGCCGGTCCCCACAGCAGCCAAAATTTCTCGCACCCGAAGGCGACACTCTTTAAAAAACAAAAAAATGCCGTTTTCTCGTATAATTTCGAGTCAACGACATTTTTTATTGAATTTATGATGTTAAATTCTGGAGTATATGACACTGATAAGCCTATAATAATAAATGCAATTATTCCAAGAATAATTTGTTTATTTTTATTATTTTAAGGTTTCTATAAGAAATCTTTGTTATCTTTATTTTCAGTATTGTCATAGAAAAACGCTTCTATAGGAATATTATATTTATTATGAATGAGTAAAATCTCCTTCTGAGTGAAACCAAGATCGTCATTCTTTCTTCGAATGGTCGATGTGGATTTACCGAGTAAATCGGCGATATCGCTCTGTTTAATTTTTTTAAGTGTAAAGTAAGCCTTTAAATATTGATTATTGTACATAATAAATTTGATTTCCCCTATTTAAATCGTTTTCCTTAATTTAGGAACAATTTCATGTTAATCTAGAATTACTAATTTTTCAATAAGTTTTTTGGAAAAAGTCATATTTTAGGTTAAAATATCATATATGAAAGGTATAGGTTGTATTTGACATATGATGACTATTGGAAGATATTTACGCACTAAGAGATTCTTTAAAGAATTAACTTTGCAACAAGTGGTTGATAACGTGAAAAGTAACTATAATTTTTCAACATCCACTTCAGTTTTGAGCGCAATTGAAACTGATAAGAATAAGATTGTCGATGGAGAATTGTTATTCGTCTTATCTGATTTGTACGATATTGACTTAAATGAATTGCAAGAATTGATCTTAAAGAACTTGAAAGAAAACAACAGTAGAAGATAGGAAATTTTTGAATATAAAAAGAGCACATCATTTAGTGTGCTCTTTTTTTGTTTCATAAAAACATTTATCAATATTTAATTTATATTTCAAATAATACAGAACCTATTTATCCAATATATTAGTCTCTAGTTAAAACTAACTGAACTTAAGAAAGAAACACTAAATTGCTTATTGATTTATATCTTGTTGCAATTGATTTAACTGCCCGTTCCCAGATAGTTTTTGATATTGCTGGTACGCTTGATACCAGTTGCCAGAACTGATTGCTTGGCGAATGGCCGTATAACTGTCATTTGAGAAAATCTCTTGGGCTGCCTTCTGTGATTGCTCTTTTGATAAAGACGATGAACTTTCAATTAAAGTAGCAGCTTTAGTTTGGTCATCGGCAGCAGACATAATTTGCGACATTTTTTTCTTCCCCAAAACAGAAGCTGCCCGATCGATTTTCTTATCCTTAGCTGGATCACCAGTTTTTCTCGACTTAACTTTTTTTACTAGTTCAGATTTAACGACTTTATCACTTGCTGTATCGTTACCCGTAGCGTTACGAATAAAATTATTCAATGGGAAAAAGAACACAACACATAATACCAAAATAACTAAAATCGCCACAATTGTAATAATTAATGGTTTCTTACTTCTCTTACGATGACGCATATAATCACCCTTTTCTACAAATATCCTACCACGGTTTTAAGCCCACGTTGACCCAAATAACATTATCACCTACCAATAAAGAATAAACTAGCCGGAAGGAGCAAGAAAATTTTGATTGCTGTGAAGGTGGCGTTGGTGCTTTAGCGCCTACACCACGAGACGAGTTTTGAAACTCGCGCTTTTTGCGAGGTTCAAAATCGAGATTCGAGACCGCTCTTTGGCTCGAATCGGTCTCCATAGTAATCAAAATTTTCTTGCTTCTGGAGGCGAAAGTCCAAAATTAAATTCACACTCACAGAATATTAAGAATCTTAGATTCTTGATATTCTTTTTTTATATCTACGATTTTATATATTTACCTTAAACTCATCATATCAGTAAATTGTGTACTCCGCTAAAGCCAGTCATGACAATGCTTACAATACATAAACTCAAAACTCATAAATTTCAATATGCTCTCATAAGACAAATTGTACATTTCTTAATCTTTTTAATAATCTTTTAATAATTAGGGTTGTAAATTAGATTTTAATTAATTATAATCAACATCAATTATTACATCTCCATTCAATCGTATGTGTGTAGACCACTTTTGGTGGTTTAGGGAGAACAGAGATAAATCTGAAAAACAGGAGGAGTTATCTTGGAGCCAAAATCACAATTTTTAAATATTAAGGACGTTAGTACCGCTTTTAAGATCAATGGTAAATATTATGATGCGATTTCTCATATTAACTTGTCAGTCCATCATGATGAGATTTTAGCCATTGTTGGTGAGTCTGGCTGTGGGAAAAGCACTTTAGCCACTACCATTATGGGACTACACGATCCATCAGAAACAAAAATCACTGGGGAAGTTGATTTTGAAGGAACTGACCTTTTAAAGTTAGACGAAAATGGCTACAACCAATTTCGTGGCGCTAAGATCGGCATGATTTTCCAAGACCCACTTTCAGCTCTGAATCCATTAAAAAGAATTGAAGATCAAATCAGTGAAGTAATGGATTATCACACTGACTTCTCAACTGAACAAAAGCACCAACGTGTTTTAGAGCTACTTGATCAAGTCGGCATTATCAATCCTCAACGGACAGCCCGTCAATTTCCGCATGAATTATCTGGTGGTATGAGACAACGTGTTATCATCGCCATCGCCATTGCTTGTAAACCTGATTTAATTATCGCTGACGAGCCAACGACTGCTTTGGATGTAACTATCCAAGCTCAGATTTTGGACGTCCTACGAGCTATTCAAAAAGAAAATCATGCCGGTATTATTCTAATTACCCATGATTTAGGTGTTGTTGCTGAAACAGCTGACCGAGTTGCCGTTATGTATGCTGGCCAAATCGTTGAAGAAGGTAGTGTTGAACAAATCTTCAATCAACCAAAGCATCCCTACACTCGTTCACTATTACGATCAATGCCTCAACTAGACAAAGAAAATGATGACTTATATGTCATCAGGGGAAATGTTCCCTCCTTACAAAAAATGCCTCACACTGGCGACCGTTTTGCACCCAGAATTCCTTGGATGTCAGACGACGAACATGAAACTGAACCAACTATGCATGAAGTCGAAACAGGACACTTAGTTCGTTGTACTTGTTACAAATCATTTAAGTTTCCTGATGAACAAGGGGGTGCATCTGCATGAGCTTAGTTGAAATTAAAGATTTAACCGTGCACTACCCTATCCGTTCTGGATTTTGGAATCGTATCACCGATTCAGTCAAAGCTGTCGACGGTATTAGTTTCAACATCGAAGCCGGCGAAACATACGGCCTTGTCGGCGAATCTGGCTCGGGTAAATCAACCACTGGTAAATCAGTCGTTGGTCTTGAAAAAGTCACTAGCGGTTCAATTATGTACCAAGGAAAAGACATTACGAAAAAAGCTAACCGTAAGAGCCTTGATTATAACCACGACGTTCAAATGATTTTCCAAGATTCACTTTCTAGTTTGAATCCGAGAAAACGAATTGAAGATATTATCGCTGAACCATTACGGAATTTTGAACATCTTGATAAGAATGAAGAAAAACTCCGCGTTTTACAATTGCTAGATATCGTTGGACTCGACGCTGATGCACTTTATAAGTATCCACACCAATTCTCTGGTGGTCAAAGACAACGTATCGGGGTCGCACGAGCAGTTGCTACCAATCCAAAGTTAATCATCGCTGATGAGCCTGTTTCAGCCCTAGACTTATCTGTTCAAGCCCAAGTGCTGAACTTTATGAAAAAAATTCAACGTGAATTCGGTATCTCTTATCTTTTCATTTCTCACGACTTAGGTGTTGTCAGACATATGTGTAACAACATCGCCATCATGAATCGTGGTCGTCTAGTTGAAATCGGAACACGTGATGATATTTATAATCACCCGATCCACATCTATACTAAACGACTACTAGCTGCCATCCCTGAAACAAACGTCAACAATCGTGCTGAACATCGCGCTAAACGTTTGCAAGTCGAAAAAGTTTATCAGGAACAACAAGATAAATACTACGACAAAAATGGCGAGGCTTATCCATTAGTCCAAATCACCCCCACTCATTCAGTGGCTTTACCAAAAGATTTGGCTGATAAATTTAAACATGAAGGCGAGGTGCAAGCATAATGTGGAAAACAATTCTCCGTCGTATCTTAATTATGATTCCTGAAGTTATTATTCTTAGTATTTTAGTTTTCCTATTAGCTAAGGCGATGCCTGGTGATCCTTTCACTGGTTCCATCAACCCCAAAGCTGATCCCGCTCAACTGCACCACTTGATGGAAATCAACGGTTTGTACGATCCTTGGTATCAACAATATTGGAATTGGGTCGTGCACTTGTTCCACGGTAATCTAGGAAATAGTTACCAATATCAAGAACCAGTTACCCGTCTAATTGGTAGCCGTGCCGTCAACACTCTCTGGTTAGCATTATTTACAACTATTTTGACATATTGTCTAGCTTTACCAATGGGAATGTACGCCGCTAAGCATGAAGGAAAATTACCCGATTCAATCATCAGAGTTTACACTTACGTAACCTTCTGTATTCCTTTCTTCGTTATTTTAGTTATCGGCGTTTGGATTTTCGGTTACGTCTTAGGTTGGTTCCCAACGACTGGGTCCATTTCCTCAACTGCCAATCCAGGGTTGCCATCAATTGGCTCTCGTTTCTACCATATTTTGTTGCCTGGTATTTTGGGAGCATTGTTTGGAACTGTCAATGTCGTTCAATATCTTCGTTCAGAAGTTATCGATGCTAAACGTTCCGATTATGTTAGAACAGCTCGTTCAAAAGGTGTCCCTGAAAAAGATATTTATAGACACCATATCTTCAGAAACTCCTTGTTACCAATTGCAGCTTTTGCAGGTTACTCCATCACCGGTTTGTTGAATGGTTCTCTATTTACTGAAACTGTCTTCTCTTACCCTGGTATGGGATTACTCTTCATTAACTCAATTAGTTATCGTGACTACACTGTTATCACCGCATTAGTTTTAATCTACGGAATTTTGAACCTTCTAGGTACCCTACTTTCAGATATCATCCTAAGTATCGTTGATCCTAGAATCAGAATCCAATAAGGGGGCCGTCAATTATGGAAGAAAATTTAAATAGACATTCAAAGATTTCAGCGGCCGACCTGGAAAAACTTTCCAAAGAAGCCCAAGACGAAGCTACACCGTCTTCAGCCAAGATCATCTGGAGTGAGTTCAAGGCCGATAAACCAGCAATGGTCGCTTTGGTCATCGTTGTCGGATTTATTCTGTTCGTCATGATAGCTTCACTTTTCATCAACACACCAAAGATGATGGAAACAAATATCATGAATTACAACGCCTCGCCCGGAACCAATGGTTTCATTCTTGGAGCAGATACTGGTGGACGTTCAGTTGGTCAACAACTAATCGTCGGGGCTAGAAATTCAATCGGAATCGCGATTGGTTTAACGATTATTTCTTCAACCTTTGGTATTTGCTGGGGACTTATTTCAGGTTACTTCAACGGTTATATCGACTGGGGTATGCAACGTGTGTACGACTTCATGATGATGTTGCCAATGACTATGATGATCATTGTTTTAGTTACTATCATTAAAAATTACAACGCCGTCACTTTGACATTGATTTTCTCAATCTTTTATTGGGAAGGAACTTCTCGTCTGATTCGTTCTAGAACTTTGTCAGAATCGGAAAAAGATTATGTTGCAGCTGCCAAAACTTCCGGTACCAGCAATTTTAAGATTATTTTCAAAGAAATCATGCCTAACATTTCATCCCTGATTATCGTTGATACAACTTTATCTTTCGCCGAAAACATCGGGGTTGAAACAGGACTTTCCTACTTGGGATTTGGTCTTCCCATTCAAACACCATCACTTGGTACTTTGATTGCCAATGCCAATGATCCTAACAATATCACCCAATACTGGTGGACTTGGTTACCAGCCGCCCTCTTAATTATTGTCCTCTGTCTCTCAATTAGTTATATCGGACAAGTCGTTCGTCGGTCAGCCGATGCCTCACAACGCCACGGAATTGATGCTTAATTATTTTTGAAATTATACTTAGCCACTTGAAAGAAGTGATGCCTCCATCATTACAAACACATCTCTCTGCTCTCTTTTTGCATGACAACCAATTCATCTTTCAACAAGGGGATTTGGCAAAATTTATAGTTTTTAAAATTTTTTCAAAGGGGAAATATATATGGTTAAAACAAAAACTAAGCTAGCCACAATTGCCGTAACTTTTCTTGCTGCAATCACACTAGCTGGATGTTCAAATAACAGCAGTAGTGAATCCTCAAGCGCTGCCGTTAAAATGCAAACAGCGTATAAAAATCCGGATAAAACTGATAAATCAGCAACTAAGAATGGTACTTTGAAGTTGGCCTTGGTCAACAATGCTCCATTCCAAGGTATCACTGATCCAGCCTTAGCTCCAAACGAATCAGATAATCAAGCCTTCGCACCTGGTGGTCAAGGAAACTTGTTCAATGTCGACAAGAACTACAAGATTGTTGATGGTGGTATGGCTAATCAAAAACTTGATCGTAAAGCTAAGACAGCCACAATCACACTTCGTAGCAATGCCAAGTGGTCAAACGGCTCACCTGTTACTGCTAAGGATATTGAATATGCTTATGAAGTCCTAGGTAATAAGGACTCAACTTCACAACAGTACTCATCTGACTATGAGAATATTGAAGGTATGGCTGAATACCACGCTGGTAAAGCTGATACTATCTCAGGTATTACTTATCCCGATGGTGAAAATGGTAAAGTTGCCGTACTTCACTTCAAGAAGATGGCTCCAAGTATGAAATTTGCCGGAAACTCATACATCTGGGATTACGTTGAACCTTATGAATACATCAAAGATGTTCCAATCGCTAAACTTGCCTCTTCAGAACAAATCCGTAAGAATCCTATCTTTACTGGTCCTTACAAGCTAGATAAAGTTGTCGAAGGTGAATCAACAAGTTGGTCACCAAACAAGTACTACTACGGAAAGAAAGCTCAAATTGGACACATCACAATCAACGTTGTTTCAATGAACAATATTGATAAAGCTCTACAATCAAAGAAATATGACTCCGTTGTTCCTTCAGGTGCTGGTTCACTTGGTGGTACTGACTACAAGAACTTGAAGAATATTAAAGATTATACAATGGTTGGTCAACCTGCTTTCACATACAGTTATTTTGCCTTTAACTTAGGTCACTTTGATACTAAGACTGGCAAGAACGTCATGGATCCTAACAAGAAGATGGCTAACAAGAACCTACGTCAAGCTATGATGTATGCTCTAAACGTTGACCAAGTTACAAAGAAATTTGGTAATGGTATCAAGCAACGTGCTAATACTTTGCTTCCTCCTATCTTCTCTAAGTACTATGACAAGAGTGCTAAAGGTTACACCCTAAACATCAAGAAAGCTAATAAGTTACTTGATGAAGCTGGCTACAAGAAACGTAACGGTAGCAAGTGGCGTTCAGATCCTAAGGGCAAACCACTTACAATCTACTTCGGTGCTATGACAAGTAGTGCTACTACTGAAGCAACATATCAAGATTACCTACAACAATGGCACAAGATTGGTTTGAATGTTAAATACACTAACGGTAAACCAATGGAAATGAATAGTTTCTACGATACCCTTCAAAAGCCAAGTCAAAGCAAGATGGATATCTGGTTAGGTGCATGGTCAACATCATCTGAACCTACAGAAACACAATTGTACGGTGATACGGCTCCATTTAACTATGGTCATTTCGTAACCAAGAAGAATAGTGAATTGATTTCTGCAATGAACAATTCAGCTTCATGGAACGATAAGACACGTACTAAGGTCTTCAAAGAATGGCAAAACTACATGAATTCTCAAGCCGGTGTTGTTGGTGAACAGTTCTCATACAACTGGCAACCAGTTAACAACCGTGTGAAAGGATTCGACTTCGGTCCTGCTAATAATGAATTCTACAGCGACCTTACATTGACTTCTTCGAAACTGAAGTAGTCAATGGGCTCCATTATTCAGACTAGTTAGCTGTTCTCCCATATTACACACACATAAAAAAATAGCTAATTGGTTAGTTTAAAACCTCAGAAAAAGCTGAAGCACTTGGATAATTCCCAATCCAAGCTGCTTCAGCTTTTTTGTTGTATAATTTTTTATCTAAATTTTAAATACTACTTTTACAAATCTAGCAGAAATGTGGCCAGATGTTCTGGCTCTAATTCATCTCTACTTTTAATCGTATTTTCAAGGGCATTTACTTGTTTAGCTGACTTAAGGATATCAGGTATTGAAACCACAGATTCACCTAAGTTAACTAATCTAACAACAAATTTATTATCATCGGTAAATGAAGGATAGATTGCACTAACGCTTATATCATCCGGCAATTCAAAATCACTTTGTTCTTTAGATATAATTTCATCTGGTTTTTGTGGCCAAATTTTATTATCTAATCTATTAATAAATCTATTGAGTTGTTGTGTTTGATAAAAAATATTCTGTGTCAAATATACATTTTCATTTTTAACTAAATCTTTTTTTGAGAATTTTTCCAAAAATAATAAGCCAATATTAAATTTCAACAAACCTTTTGTCTGTGCCAAAGGTGTCTTCATCATAATATGTCCCTGATTAGTTGTATCGCCTGACGCTCTACCAGGTCTCCAAGCTAAATTTGGTTTTCCTAATTCTCCAGTAGATGCAAACAATGTTAAATAAATTGCTTCATTAGTTGATTCATATTCTCTAGCATCATTTGTAATTACACTCATAGCAGATAATCCGTTATTTACAGTCACACTCTTATTAAAACTAAAAATATTAACAGGTTTCTCAACATAATTATCTTTCCAATCTGATGGAATAGGATGATTTTTATTGTTCCAAAATGCTCCCTGAATTTGAGCTAATGTGTCAGAAGTATTAAGGTTATGTTTAATTTTTAATCTCATTCGATGCGAATTAATGTTATTATCAATTTCAATATCAACATTCACCAAGGGACTGCTCTGATTCAGTTCAACTATTAATTTATAATTAACAGCTTTTAAAGTTGTACTTCTCTTCTTTCTGTCCATCAAATCTACCGGCAAATCGTTTTTTCCTTCAAAAATTGCTCTAGAAAGGATTGAACTGGATTGAAATTCACATTTATCAAATTTTAATTCTACTTCTTTATCGTCAGGTAATGGTGAATAATCATATGTATCACCATCATTGCCCTCATCAACTAAACAGACTCGATAGTTTTGATTAGATTTTGTCTTTATAACAACATCACCATCATCCAAACAAACGACTACATCATTATTAGAGATATTATTAATATTTGATTTCACGAGTTCATCACTTTCATTTGATTCTTTAAAGTGAAAGACTTTATAGCCAAGCGCAGGCAACTCAACCAGTGCATCATAATTTAGTTTGTAATACGCTGGTTCAGTAATGAACTTAGCCCCCTCATCTGTTTGAACCAAAATATGATTTCTAGCTTTAAATTTCTTTTTATTAACTAAAATTGCCTTCTCAATGCCCTCAAAATTCACTGCTGGAGTTGAACTAACAATTTGAAATTTTTTTAATCCATTAAATTTTGAAGTACTGGTATTTATTAATAGTAAATCATGATCATTCAAAGACATTGATTCGGATAATTTGTTTTTTATAAGATTTTCAATGCTATCACAAAGTTCAAATGCTTGCTTATATCGATGATCAATATCTATCGCAACATTATCAGTTACACTACCTCCCATACTATCATGCGCTTGATTTTCAAATAGCAATTTCCAAGCCTGAATCAATAAAGAGGTACTAATTGATATATTATTTTTCTTTGCAATAACCATCAGTGGTTCAATTCTTTTTAATAGCACTTGTTCTAAATGTGCGCTCTTTAATTTTTGATCAGACCGTACGGAACCTATGGTCTTATGAACCCTTGCATATACGGGATCACGTAATTCGCCTGAATATACTGGTAATTTAACACTTTTTAAAGATTCACAAAATGATGGATAATCTGAAATTATATTTTCATTCTCACTTAAATCATTTATTTCTTTAAGTGTTTTTGATGAATCTTTTACAATATTAACTTGATCCATACCTACAGGCATTAGAGCAATATCATCTCCTCGAATATTGTGAACAAATTCTATTGTTTTATCCAATCGTTCATTAACATATTTCTTTAGATTCTCCTTTGTTTGATCTGTAATTACAGCAGCTGAATACCCTGTTGGTGGCAAGTTTATTGCAGTAATACTTTGTCCACCTGGGGCCACCCATTTAAAGTATGGAGATTTAACCTTGGCATCATAATTCATACCTCGCCAAAAAATAAAGTTCTTAAGCCCAATGTGCTCCATCAATGCTGGAAGATTGGCATTGAACCCAAATGTATCTGGTAAATATCCTATCATCATCGGGTTGCCGTACTTCTTTTTTGTATCTGTAATACCTACAATAGCATTGTGTAAAAATGATTCAGCATCTATATTAACTGCATCTGTCTGTGTATACCAAGGCCCTACAAACAATCTATTTTCTTTAACTAACTGTTTTATTTCTATTAATTTTTCAGGATGAGTTATTAAATATTCATCAACAATTGAAGACTGACCATCTAACGTAAAATTCAAATCCGGTTGCTTTTGCAACTCATTCAAAGCCTCTGTAAATAAATAATCAGCTAAAACTTGTGCATCAATATCAGTAAAATACCATTCACGATCCCAGTGTGTGTGATTCACTAAATAAGCTTTTGTCATTCTGTAACTCCTTCTCCTACCATTTCTTGATCCACTGCAGCGGCTACATCTTTTGTAGCTTTCTTTTTAGCCTTTAGTGATTTCAAGAAATTAACCATAAAGGCTGTTATTACGACACCTACAAGAATACATGCAATATAAATTAATGGATTAGATGTAAATGGAATAGCCATTACCGTTGATAATGCCGTCTTTTGAGTTACACCAAAGAATGCATTTAAACCGCATGTCACTGATGAACCAACGACAATCGATGGAATAACAGTTAATGGATCAGCAACCGCAAATGGGATTGTACCTTCGGTAATACCAATAATACCCATAATCAGAGCTGAACGACCGTTTTCAATTTCCTCTTTTGTATAGTATTTTTTCCCAATAATTGTTGCTAAAAACATTCCCAATGGCGGAATAGAAATAGCCATTAACATAGCTGTACTTGGACCATAAACTCCAGAGGCAAAACACGCTAATCCGAATGTATTAGCAATCTTATTAATAGGGCCTCCCATATCTACTGCCATCATGGCTCCAATAATGACTCCCAAAATAGCAGCATTGCTTCCCTTCATACCAGTCAACCAGTCTGTCAAGCCCTGTGTCATGACAGCAATAGGAGTACCAACAACATAAATCATTAAAAAGCCAATAATCAAACTAGAAAATACAGGAATAATAATAATAGTTTTTAATGCCATGATTCTTGGTGATATGGGAATTTTTTTCATCCACTGTACTAAGTACCCTGTTAAAACTCCGACTAACATGCCACCTAAAAATCCAGTATGTAAGGTATTTGCAACCATACCACAAATAAAGGCTGGTGCTAATCCCGGTTTATCCGCAATTGAATAACTAATATAGGCGGCGATGATTGGAACAATCAAACCTAATGCCGTTGTACCAATCATTCTCATATTTCCCCAAATATTTGAAGTTTGATTCCATACTCCAGTACCACCAAAAATAACAGCAAAAGATGTTAAAAGACCACCGGCTGTAACAATAGGAATCATATATGAAACACCCGTCATAAAGTGCTGACTCAACTCTTTACCAAACTTCTTTACGGAACCTTGTGCCATCTCTGTCACTCCCTTAATATATATATTTGAAAATTAAACAACCGCTTCTGCAATAGCCTCATTAACAACTTTTTCACCGTCCTTAACAACCTCGGACGTTCCTACCTCATAAATCTTCTTACCTTCAAAACGTTCTCTTTCTACAACAGTAGTATCTACTGCAAAAACAACAACATCAGCATTCTTAATTTCATCTGTATTTAAACGATTTTCCACGCCCATAGCACCTTGAGTTTCAACTTTGATTTCATACCCTGCTTTTTTAGCAAATTTCTCTAGATTTGCCTTTGCCATATACGTGTGTGCAATACCTGTAATACATGCCGTAACCGCAATCATTTGTTTAGTCATAATACTTTCCTCCAATTACGCTTTATCTTTTTCTCCATTTAAAATCTTCACTAAATCTGGAACATTATTTCCTGCCTCAAAGGCCTTTACAAAATTATCATCCATCATTTTCTCAGATAATCTTGCTAATTGATGTAAATGAACATCTGCTTCATCGTTCGAATTAATTGCCATAAGAAAAATATTGTAAACTGGCTTATCATCTAAAGAATTCCAATCTATGCCATAATCACTACGAGCAAAAATAACTGTAGATTGAATTACACCTTTGCTTTTACCATGCGGAATAGCGATTCCATTTCCAATACCGGTTGTCGTAAATTTTTCTCTGTCCAGAACATCTCTAACAAATTCAGATTCATCTTTAACATATCCATTTCTTACTAGGATTTTTACAATTTCGACAACCGCATCACGTTGATTTTTAGCTTTTAAATGTAATATCACATTTTTTTCATTAACTAAATTAGTCGTTTGCAACCCTCTCACCACCTAATACTTGTTTAACTTCAACTTCTGATTTTGCCCTTACTAGTTGCTTAACTATCTTTTCATCATGAACCACCTCGTTAAAATAACCGTAAATGGCAGACAACTTATTTTTTACTGATTCATTTAATGCTATAAAATAAACTACTTTAACTTTTTCCTTTCCCCATTCAACTCCATTAGGGCTATTAATATCGATATATTGGGAGTTAAAACATACCTCGGATCACAATGAGGTGTTGCAATACTTCCAAATGATGTTGTAGAAATACTTTCTCTTTTTTCCGCCGATTTCAAAACTCCTGCTGATGCATATTTTTCATCTTTCAACCTATCTGTGATTATTTTTAAGGCTCCTTTACGTGTACATTTAGTTTCTACAAAACTTATTAAATTCGTATCTATCAAATCTAAAAAATCGCGACTTTGTATTTTCTTTTTTTCAATCACAGAAATATTCAAATCTAATGTTTCAATATCTTGATTAGTTAAAAAAGGACTTACCAAAATCACAGGAATACTAGTATTTTTGATTGGAATCGTACTAATAATAATATCAACGTTAATATTTGATTTTAAAAATTCTGAAACAGACATAACTGAAATTACTTCGATATGATGAGTAACTTTTGTTTTTAATTGCTGCTCCAAAAATCGGGAGGTTCCAAGGCCTGTGCTACAAACAATTACCGCTTGTATTTGTCCCTTAGCACTTCTTCTTTCGATAAATGATTGAATATGAAGTGCTACATATGCTGTTTCATCTTCATTCAACTCAATACTATATTTGTCCCTTATTGCTAAACACAATTGCATTGCCTGTTCGAAAGCTTCTGGATAAACTTTCTTAATTTGTTTAGTATATGGATTACGGATACCCAGTCCATAATTGGATCTGCTTAATGCTGGTCGTAGATGCAAGATTAATCCAGAAATTAATTCTTTATCGTAAGAAAGGCTTTTAGTTAGATGCTCCTTTAAAAAGTTTTCAAAATCATCATTAAACCCTTGCTCCCCAATTTCTTTACCTTCGATTGCTAAAACATGAATATTTAAATACTGTTTTTCTAATACAGGTATATTTATTTGGAAGGTCTTTTCAATTTTATTAATTAATAAAATTGTGTTTTTTTCTAATGCGGCATTTGATTCTTGATTATTATTTAAAAACTTATTATTTCTTATTCTTTGTAATGCAATCGTTAAATGTATGATCAATGATTCATACTCATAGTCTGTTAATATTAACTTGCTAGCATCTTCGAATTCATTAACACACTTAATAACTTGAGTAATATCTTGATAATTAAATAATTGATAAAAATCTCCATTTAGTTGAATATGCCTTGATAATTTTTCTCCACGTTTTTCAACATATGTCGTTTGATTCCAAAAATCTTGAAGCAATTTAGAAATATTTTTCCGTCTAGAACTTTCATCTACTTTAAGATAAATTCCTTGCTGATTGCTATAAATTTTGATATTTTGTTCTTCAAGATATTTGCGAACATTTTTAATATCAGATTCCAGCGTTGTTCGACTAACAAACAATTCTTCAGCCATTGATTGAATGGTAAAAGGATTATTCGACATCAATAACCTAGTTGTAATATACCGAACTCTTTCCTGCTTATTTTCAGGTATCAATCCTTTCCTTTGTTGTTGGTTTAACTGAGTCAATAAATCATCAACATTACCTTGAAAATAAATTCCAACATTGGGTTTCCGAACAAGGTCCACATCACACTCCTTTGCTAAAATTTCAATTTCATCTAGATGTTTTAAAATTGTTTTCCTTGAAATATCGAAGTGATTTTCAATATCACCGTAATGTACTGATTTACGATTCTTGATAAACTGAACCAGATGGTAGTTCAACAAGTTATTATCCACTAACATTCGACTCACTCCTTACTTCACTTATAATAATAAAAGCGCTTACATGACTTTCATACACAGATTTATATATTATCATTAGTATACTTAGTGGTCCGCCTAATTGGTCAATACCGCTTGGTCATATATTATAATCTTTTGTAAGTAAACAACAGTATTATGAAATAATTAATATTCAAAAAATTAGCATAAAAGAGACAATTTTTTTATAAACGTTTCTTGCTTATATAATATTTAAAAGCAAGTAATCAATTTGTTACTGAAAATATCTCTTAAATTATCTTTTATCGTATTTCGTAATACATTAGTCAGAAGAACTAAATCCTCTAAAGCAAGCATTTTGTCATTGTGCTATGCTTAATACATGTCTATTTTGAGGAGAGATTAATTACAAATGAATATTGAAGAAGATTCATCGTACCAGCAAATGATCAATGGGGAGTTATACCTAGAGTCAAAAGACTTGGCTGCTTTACGTGATGACGTTCGGGTTAAATTAATGGAATACAACCGAATCGCCAACAATGACGAACGTAACAGCAAGATCAAAAGTTTGATGAAATCAGTCGGCGATAGATTCTTTGTTGAACCAACGATTTACTTTAGTTACGGAGTCAACATAACTATTGGTAACCATTTCTATGCTAACCACGATGTAATGATCTGTGACGAAGGTAAAATCACTATCGGTAATGATGTAAAGTTCGGCCCAAAAGTCGGTCTCTACACTCCACAACATCCCTTAGACCCATCGGTTCGTAGAACTGAGGCCGAAACTGTTGCTCCAATTACAATTGGTAACGATGTTTGGGTCGGTGGCGGTGCAAGTATCCTTCCTGGCGTTACTTTAGGAAATAACGTCGTCGTTGGTGCCGGATCTGTTGTAACACATTCATTCCCTGACAATGTGATTGTTGTCGGAAATCCTGCTCGTGTCTTAAGAGAAAATAAACCTAAAAACTAAAAAACAAATAAACTCCGTAATCCATTGAGATTGCGGAGTTTATTTGTTTTTTCAACTCTTTTAAAAATTTAAGCTTTACGACTAATAGCTAAACTATCGTGAGCACCTAATTTATCATTATGTGCCAAACGAACAATTAAGTCAGCCACACTACCACGAGAAACTTCGTCGGTTTCTGCCTGTTTACCGCTAGCAATAACCTCATAGTTATCAACATCTTTACCATCATCTAACCAAGTAGGACGTATAATTGTGTAATTTAAATCAGAAGCCTCAATTACACCAACTACTTGCTTATATGGTGCTAATATCTTTTCATCAGTTAAATTACCTGATGCACCATTTGTTACTGGTACTTCGTTGCAAAGTCCCATTGATGTTAAGAATAAGAAACGTTTTACACCATACTTATCCATCGCATCAATAATCTTTTGGATCAAGCGTTCCTCATTACTATCGAGTGAAACAATTACCACATCGATACCCTTCATCGCATCATCCAAAATATTCTCATCAATAATGTCTCCTTGAAATACACGTTCGCGCTTTTCATCAATTGTTAAAAGATCAGTGTACCGTGCCATCAAAGTAATATTATCATCAGTTTTGTCCAAAAAGAATTTCGCTGCAGTTTGTCCCATTAAACTCGTTGCACCAATAATCAATACATTTGCCATTTACTCTACCTCCGATTTTTTTACCTCTCTGTTACCTCTTCTATCCTAACTCTTTCTAAAAAATCTTGCTGAACTGAACGCAAAAAAATAAATTTGGGATCAACCATAGCTCTTTCACCTCAAAACAAATAACCCCAGCAATCCAAAAGTGGATTACTGGAGTCATTTGCCTTAATACTCGAAAGCTGACCATGTTTCGTCTCACTTTCATTAGGCTCTAAACCAAGTTTCATAGCTCATTCTCCAAAGCTGCTTTTTCCTTATTTTCAAGGAATTTAGCAATACCACAAGCTGTGATATCACAAGGATGGTGTGCTCCATCGCTAGTCAAACTAATACAAAATTGCGTTCATACTAGGATAACTATTGTCGCCAGGTGTATATAAAACGCGACAATTGATTTTATTGATCAAGGATTTTATCAGTAATTTATTGTGTTCAACTGAATATGAACTACCATCATTAAACGAAACTAACGATTTAACATCCCGATTGTTTAAAGCAGAATCGATAATACTCAAGTCATTAATAACACGGTTCTTCCGGTCTGCTGCTTGAACATCATTTTTAACTTGTTCAACTTCAGCAACTCTCTCAAAGGCAAAGTAATCATTAACTCTTTCCGACAATTCAGCATGCGACAAGTTACTAACGGACCCACGCATAATGCCGCCGATATAAGGACTATGTTCATAGGTGTTTAAATAAACATCTAATGTCTCTGGTAAGCCTGCTAGAACAAATGTATAACCATGTGCTCGGTGAAGTTTTGCTAATTCGTTATCTAAATATTGATAGTAAATTTTTTGATCCTTTTGCTGCTCTTCTGACTTTGTTCGGTGACCATGATAATTTGCAGTCATGCCACCATATGAACCGGAATTCAAATTGGAGTTGGCGTCAAAATCAGAATAGTAATCTGAAAAGCGGGTGTGAAGTCCCTCTAATTCAACCTCCTTCAAACTATTAATATCAAAGACGTGGATGCGGTCACGACTTATATTAAGCAAGTAATCTGGTCTCTTAATGTTTTCTTCAGGGAGTAAGAGATCTTGAATCAAGAAAGTATTACCAACATGTTCTTTCGCTAAAACTGTATGTTCCATCTTACAGATTTCCATCTGTTCATTGTTGGCAAAAATCAATAAAGCTTTTTTGGCACTGTTCCATAAATTTCGGTCAAGAATTAAGGATTCTAAATTTTTAGCTGCATTATTCCATTCCCGACGTGGATAATTTAGTTCTAAATCTTTTTTGACATCTTTTAGAAGATTTTTGTAGGCTAACAAGTTGGTTTCTGCCTGAGGAGTTTCCGGATGAATCGGTAAGATAATGCTGATTTTTGGTTCCAAATCGGATGTTAAAAGCTTCATTAAGTTATCGTTTTTTAATTTCATAGTTCTCTCCTTTATCTAAAATCTAATCGTTATCATTAGTATATCCATATATTAGCATGATATATGTTAACCTGTCTAATATTAACCATAAAATTTTTTATACAAAAAAGACCTGCAATTCCAAGGACGGAATTACAAGTCTTATTAAATTATCCTTGTGTAGGATTGTGGAAATGTGATGGTGCTGTATCAGGCATAGTATTCAACATCTTCATATCTTCAGCACTAATTTCAAAGTCTAACTTAGTATTAGCAACGATATGTTCCTTATGAACAGCCTTAGGTAAAGGCAAGACACCATTTTGAATAACAAATTGAATAGCTAGTTGTGGCACGCTGACATTGTATTTCTCAGCAATCTTCAAAACATCCTTATTATTAATCAATCCACCAGTAGCAAGTGGTGAATATGCCTCAACCAAAATATCATTCTTTTTGGCAAATTCAGTAATCTTAGGTTCCGTGAAACCAATGTAGTATTGAATTTGGTCAACCATTGGTTTAATAGTAGCTGTCTTCATAACATTTTGAAGATCATGTACATTAAAGTTTGAAACACCAACAGCTTTTACGCGACCAGATTTATAAATTTCTTCCATAGCGCGCCATACTTCAAGGTTTTCCTTGTCATAGTTAGCACCAATTTCACCCCATGGCCATGGAGCATGAACCAAATAAAGATCCAAATAATCGAGATCCAAGTTCTTCATGGTTGTCTCAAAATCTGCTAGTGCACCCTTGTAGGATTTAGTTTCAGCAGGCAATTTAGAAGTTACAAATAAGTTCTCACGCTTAACTCCAGAATCCTTGATACCTTGACCGACTTCAACTTCATTACCATAAACAAGAGCTGTATCAATATGTCTGTAGCCAGTTTCAATCGCATCATTCACAGCTTTTCTTGCTTGATTAGCAGGAATTTGCCAAGTACCAAATGCTACTTTAGGAATTTTTACACCATTATAAATATCAAATGTATCAGTTAATTTTGTCATAAAAATGCTCCCTTCACTATGAAAGAATCATAAACCTTAGAGGTAACTCTAAGTCAAATATTTTAGTCTTATTTATATGGAATTAGTTTTTGCATCTTTTCCACATGTGGATTCAACGATTTTTCCATCCAAGTTATGTCCAACCAACGATTAAATTTAAAACCAACTTTGTGGAAAACTCCAGCTTCTTGATAACCAAGCTTTTTGTGAAATCTAATACTGGCAGCATTCTCTTGGGTGATACAGGCCATCAAATTGACGACTCCTTGTTGCTTTAACACTCGTTCTAAATGCTGATATAACTTAGTTCCTAAGCCATGTCCCTTATAATTTTGGTCAATATAAATACTAACCTCAACAGTCCATTCATAAGCTGCCCTAAGTTTATAGGAATGGGCATAAGCATAACCTAAAATTTTATTATTCTCATCGATTGCAACTAAGTATGGAAATTTTGCAGAAATATCCCGTATCCGTTGCTTAAAGTCTTCTATTGTAGGAATAACATCTTCAAAAGTAATTGTTGTATCAGTGACGTATGGAGCATAAATATCTAATAATTCTGACGCATCATTCTCTGTCGCTTGTCTAATTTTAATCATTTTAATATCCAACCTAAAAAGGATTTAATAACTGAATATTATAAACTTTTTATTGTCTTTTTGGCACAAAAAGAGCCGTTTATGATCCCGGTAGGGGCATAAACGGCTCTTTGATTGACGGAGAGTAGGGGGTTCGAACCCTTCCTGATCTCCAAAGACTACTTCTTTTAGATACGAAAAAAGGAACTGACTTCCGTCAATCCCTTATCATTAGCGTGGCAACTCCCTATCCTCGCGGGTAGTTTCCCACCAACTACTTTCGGCGCGGAGAAGCTTAACTTCTGTGTTCGGCATGGGAACAGGTGTATCCTTCTCACTATCGCCACCACACTATTTTCGCTCGTACCTTCAAAACTAGATATTAAGTTAATGAATTAAATCTTGAATCACTTCAAACTGCTGTAAACTCTTACTCGATTAAGTCCTCGATCTATTAGTACTGCTCAGCTCCATGTATCGCTACACTTCCACCCGCAGCCTATCTACGTCATATTCTCTAACGGATCTTACTTCCTTAACGGAATGGGAAATCTCATCTCGAGGGGGGCTTCACACTTAGATGCTTTCAGCGTTTATCCCGTCCATACGTAGCTACCCAGCGATGCGCCTGGCGGCACAACTGGTACACCAGAGGTATGTCCATCCCGGTCCTCTCGTACTAAGGACAGCTCCTCTCAAATTTCCTACGCCCGCGACGGATAGGGACCGAACTGTCTCACGACGTTCTGAACCCAGCTCGCGTACCGCTTTAATGGGCGAACAGCCCAACCCTTGGGACCGACTACAGCCCCAGGATGCGATGAGCCGACATCGAGGTGCCAAACCTCCCCGTCGATGTGAACTCTTGGGGGAGATAAGCCTGTTATCCCCAGGGTAGCTTTTATCCGTTGAGCGATGGCCCTTCCATATGGTACCACCGGATCACTAACTCCGACTTTCGTCCCTGCTCGACTTGTCAGTCTCGCAGTCAAGCTCGCTTGTACGTTTACACTCTGCGAATGATTTCCAACCATTCTGAGCGAACCTTTGAGCGCCTCCGTTACATTTTAGGAGGCGACCGCCCCAGTCAAACTGCCCACCAGACACTGTCCCCCACCGCGCTGAGCGGCGTGGGTTAGAGTTTTCATATAACAAGGGTAGTATCCCACCAATGCCTCCTTCGAAACTAGCGTTCCGAAATCAACGGCTCCTACCTATCCTGTACATGTCACACAAAAACTCAATATCAAGCTACAGTAAAGCTCCATGGGGTCTTTCCGTCCTGTCGCGGGTAACCCGCATCTTCACGGGTATTATAATTTCACCGAGTCTCTCGTTGAGACAGTGCCCAAATCATTACGCCTTTCGTGCGGGTCGGAACTTACCCGACAAGGAATTTCGCTACCTTAGGACCGTTATAGTTACGGCCGCCGTTTACTGGGGCTTCAATTCTCAGCTTCGCAAAAGCTAACTGATCCTCTTAACCTTCCAGCACCGGGCAGGCGTCAGCCCATATACGTCATCTTACGATTTAGCATAGACCTGTGTTTTTGATAAACAGTTGTTTGGGCCTATTCACTGCGGCTGGCTGTTACACCAGCACCCCTTCTCCCGAAGTTACGGGGTCATTTTGCCGAGTTCCTTAACGAGAGTTCACTCGCTGACCTTAGGATACTCTCCTCGACTACCTGTGTCGGTTTGCGGTACGGGTAGTTTATTTCTAACTAGAAACTTTTCTCGGCAGTGTGAGTTACTGTGCTTCGCTACTAAAATTTCACTCCCCATCACAGCTTGTCCTTAGAGATAAAAGCATTTGACTCTTATCAAGACTTACTGCTTGGACGCGCATATCCATCAGCGCGCACACATCATCCTCCTGCGTCCTTCCATCGTTCAAACAAAATAAACTAGTACAGGAATATCAACCTGTTATCCATCGATTACACCTCTCGGTCTCATCTTAGGCCCCGACTAACCCTGGGAGGACGAGCCTTCCCCAGGAAACCTTAGTCTTTCGGCCGACCAGATTCTCACTGGTCTTTCGTTACTCATACCGGCATTCTCACTTCTAAGAACTCCACTGCTCCTCACGGTACAGCTTCAATGCTCTTACAACGCTCTCCTACCACGTGTCTTACGACACATCCACAGTTTCGGTATCATGCTTAGCCCCGGTACATTTTCGGCGCAGAATCACTCGACTAGTGAGCTATTACGCACTCTTTGAATGAATGGCTGCTTCTAAGCCAACATCCTAGTTGTCTATGCGTTTCCACATCCTTTTCCACTTAGCATGAATTTTGGGACCTTAACTGGTGATCTGGGCTGTTTCCCTTTCGACGGTGGATCTTATCACTCATCGTCTGACTCCCGGGTATAGATTGATGGTATTCGGAGTTTATCTGAATTCAGTAACCCAAGACGGGCCCCTAGTCCAAACAGTGCTCTACCTCCATAATCCTAATCCCCGAGGCTAACCCTAAAGCTATTTCGGAGAGAACCAGCTATCTCCAAGTTCGTTTGGAATTTCACCGCTACCCACAACTCATCCCAGCATTTTTCAACATACACGGGTTCGGTCCTCCAATGCGTTTTACCGCATCTTCAACCTGGTCATGGGTAGGTCACTTGGTTTCGGGTCTACATCAACATACTAGATCGCCCTATTCAGACTTGCTTTCGCTACGGCTCCGACTTTTCATCTTAACCTTGCATGTTAACGTAACTCGCCGGTTCATTCTACAAAAGGCACGCCATCACCCATTAACGGGCTCTGACTACTTGTAGGCACACGGTTTCAGGATCTATTTCACTCCCCTTCCGGGGTACTTTTCACCTTTCCCTCACGGTACTGGTTCACTATCGATCACTAGGGAGTATTTAGCCTTGGGAGATGGTCCTCCCAGATTCCGACGGAGTTTCTCGTGTTCCGCCGTACTCAGGATACTGAATGGAGTGGGTCAGATTTCGTTTACGAGGCTTTCACTCTCTTTGGCCAAGCTTTCCAGCTTGTTCAACTATCGTCACCTTTTGTTCTCACAACATCAGTCCTACAACCCTAAAGAGCAAGCTCTTTAGTTTGGGCTATTCCCGTTTCGCTCGCCGCTACTCAGGGAATCGAATTTTCTTTCTCTTCCTGCAACTACTTAGATGTTTCAGTTCATTGCGTGTACCTCTTGATTGCTATGTATTCACAAACAAGTAAATATCCATTACGATATTTGGGTTCCCCCATTCGGAAATCCCCGGATCAAAGCTTACTTACAGCTCCCCGAGGCGTATCGTCGTTAGTTACGTCCTTCATCGGCTCCTAGTGTCTAGGCATCCACCGTGCGCCCTTTATAACTTAATCTTGACAAAATATGAAATTAATCATTTTTATCGCGCAGTTTTCGGTGTTTCTTTAATTCATTAATTCTTAATATCCAGTTTTCAAGGTACGAGTTTTTTGAGGGTAGACCCCTCAAAACTAAACAAAGTTTTAACAATTGTGTATTTCCGTTGATGCATAAGCATCATATCCTTAGAAAGGAGGTGATCCAGCCGCAGGTTCTCCTACGGCTACCTTGTTACGACTTCACCCTAATCATTTGTCCCACCTTAGACGGTTAGCTCCCCGAAGGGTTACCCCACCGGCTTTGGGTGTTACAAACTCTCATGGTGTGACGGGCGGTGTGTACAAGGCCCGGGAACGTATTCACCGCGGCATGCTGATCCGCGATTACTAGCGATTCCAGCTTCATGTAGGCGAGTTGCAGCCTACAATCCGAACTGAGATCGGTTTTAAGTGATTTGCTTGCCCTCGCGAGTTCGCAACACGTTGTACCGACCATTGTAGCACGTGTGTAGCCCAGGTCATAAGGGGCATGATGATTTGACGTCGTCCCCACCTTCCTCCGGTTTGTCACCGGCAGTCTCACCAGAGTGCCCAACTGAATGCTGGCAACTGATAATAAGGGTTGCGCTCGTTGCGGGACTTAACCCAACATCTCACGACACGAGCTGACGACAACCATGCACCACCTGTATCCATGTCCCCGAAGGGAAAGACTTATCTCTAAGCTTTTCATGGTATGTCAAGACCTGGTAAGGTTCTTCGCGTTGCTTCGAATTAAACCACATGCTCCACCGCTTGTGCGGGCCCCCGTCAATTCCTTTGAGTTTCAACCTTGCGGTCGTACTCCCCAGGCGGAGTGCTTAATGCGTTAGCTGCAGCACTGAAGGGCGGAAACCCTCCAACACTTAGCACTCATCGTTTACGGCATGGACTACCAGGGTATCTAATCCTGTTTGCTACCCATGCTTTCGAATCTCAGCGTCAGTTACAGACCAGAAAGCCGCCTTCGCCACTGGTGTTCTTCCATATATCTACGCATTCCACCGCTACACATGGAGTTCCACTTTCCTCTTCTGCACTCAAGTTTACCAGTTTTCGAAGCACTTCCTCGGTTGAGCCGAGGGCTTTCACTTCAAACTTAATAAACCGCCTACATTCTCTTTACGCCCAATAAATCCGGACAACGCTTGCCACCTACGTATTACCGCGGCTGCTGGCACGTAGTTAGCCGTGGCTTTCTGGTTGAATACCGTCAGTACGTGAACAGTTACTCTCACGCATGTTCTTCTTCAACAACAGAGTTTTACGATCCGAAAACCTTCTTCACTCACGCGGCATTGCTCCATCAGGCTTTCGCCCATTGTGGAAGATTCCCTACTGCTGCCTCCCGTAGGAGTTTGGGCCGTGTCTCAGTCCCAATGTGGCCGATTACCCTCTCAGGTCGGCTACGTATCATTGCCTTGGTGAGCTATTACCTCACCAACTAGCTAATACGCCGCGGGTCCATCCAAAAGCGATAGCAGAGCCATCTTTCAAGCTACGATCATGTGAAAGTAGTTGTTATGCGGTATTAGCACTTGTTTCCAAATGTTATCCCCCACTTTTGGGCAGGTTACCCACGTGTTACTCACCCGTCCGCCACTCACTCAAAACTGATTCATGAAGCAAGCTTCAATCATCAGCAGAGTTCGTTCGACTTGCATGTATTAGGCATGCCGCCAGCGTTCGTCCTGAGCCAGGATCAAACTCTCATATTAAAAGTTTGTGACTCATAAAAAATTATACTAGCGAATTGACTTCGTTGTAAATCCAACAAATAAATGTTGGCCTACACAATTTAGTGTTAAAACTTTGTTCAGTTTTCAAAGGTCTACCAGCTGATTAAGCGCTTACGCTCATCAGCGACTTAATTATTTTATCAAGCTGACAAATGAATGTCAAGAACTTTTTAAAATAATTTTTCTAACAAATTATCAATGAAATGATGATTTGTTAGAAGTTATCTCAACAGACAACTTAATTATCATATCGAAGTTACAAGACCAAGTCAAGAACTTTTTTAAAATAATTAATGGCGTTTGGAGAAGCGATAAAGCTTCAAACCGTTGACGCCGTTGCTCTGTCGCAACAACAAGATATATATTACCGTTAAAGATGTATCGATGCAAGTACTTTTTATGATTTTTTTCAATTTGTTTTACACAATTTAATCATTAACAAGTTTCTTCCTATTAATCAGCCCAAAACAAATCTCTCATAATTATTAATACAACTTTATTGCTTACTACTATATCACGTTTTCTAACTAATGGAAGTCCTATTTGTAAACGTATTAAAAAAACATCTATCAACCCTTACGGTAATAGACGTTTATTTTAAAAGAATGTTTTACTGGCAATAATAGTAAAGATCAATAGGACAACTGATGATGATAATGCCGCAATAACTGCTCTTTTACCACTACTCAAAAATACCTTGAAATTAACGCTCATCCCTAAAGCTGCCATTGCCATCCCCAAGACAATATATGCTAGCTTAACTAACCAAGCTAAAGCATTGCTTGGCATAGGAACAAATGTCCCAATGACACTTGCTAATAAGAATCCTGCCATAAACCAAGGAATAGGTAGTTTTCCTTTCTCCCCATCACCAGACTTATCTTGATGTTGATACCAGATACCAATCACTAAAGCTGCGGGGGCCAACAACAACACGCGTGATAGTTTTGTGATGATAGCTGCACTTAAGCTTATTGATCCGCCTGCGCCACCAGTTGCAATCGCATGGGCAATTTCATGTAATGAACCACCAGCCATAACACCAAATTGTGTTGCCGACATATGTAACAATGGTTTAATTGCAATTTCTATCAACGTAAAGACCGTTCCTAAGATGGCAACAATTGCCACTGCTAATACTTCATCATTATGTTTAGCCGTCTCTTCGGACTTGGAAACTTTAATTTGTGGCGAAATCCCCATCACGGCTGCCGCACCACAAATACCAGTGCCACTGGCTGTCAAAATAGCCAACCTTTTGCTGACACCTAACTTGCGGGCAATGTTGTAAGTTAAGAAAATAACTCCACTGACAATTACCATTGCTAACAAAATCGTTTTAACTCCAGCATGAGCTAGGTCAATCAAATTGAGCTTGAACCCTAAGAGGATAATTCCTAAACGTAAAAATTTGTTGGATATGAATCCAATTCCCATCTCAGCACTCACAATTGCAGGACGATAAAGTTGAAACATCATCCCTAATATTAACGAAATAACCAAAGCACCAATAATTGTTAGGTATGGCAATCCCCCTAACCAGCTACCAACAATTGAGCAAAACAAGGTCATCCCTAAAGCATAATAGAAACTCTTTTCAAAAAGTCTTGTATACATACTAATCTCCTCCATGAATTAGATGATAATATAGGAGACACATAAGTAAAAATTAGTATTTATTTCTGTATTATAAGTATTACTTATAAGGAGGATTTTCATGCTCGATAAACGTTATCAAACTTTGATCAGCTTAGCGGAAACACAATCATTCACTCAAACAGCCAAACAACTATTTATTACACAACCAGCCGTTTCACAACAAATAGCTTCGTTAGAAAGCGAACTTAAATTTCCACTAATTATCCATGAACATAATCGCATCACCTTGACTACTGCTGGCTTCAAGCTAGCTAATTTTGCTAAACAAACCAGTTTGGAAAGCCAAAAGGTTATCAGTTCACTTAAAACAGGAACCGAACATTTAAAAATGGGTTGTACACTCTCACTCAGTTCAACCATTCTACCGAAATTTATTCAACAACTTTCTACACGTGCTAATGTCGTCACAACGAAAATTAACAATACTCAACATATTCTCCAAAATATCCGTGATGGAAAAGTAGATTTCGGTTTAATAGAAGGAAACTTTGATAAAGAAGAATTCGATTCGTTCTTCGTTCAAAAAGAAAGTTTTATCTGTGTCACTCACAACAGTATCGGTGGAAATTCAATTGAAGACTTATTTAATCAGACTCTTTTATTGAGAGAACCGGGTTCCGGCAGCCGAAATATTTTTGAAAATTGGTTAGCAACTCAAAATTACCGAATTACTGATTTTAAGAACGTTATTGAAATTGCTAGTCCCTCCGCTATTGTCGAATTGCTCAAGCAAGGTTCTGGGATTAGCTTCATGTATCAATCATTAGTTGCAGACGAACTTAAATCCGAACAATTAAAAAAACTAGACCTAACGGGATTCCACGTGGAACATCCCATCAATCTAGTTTTTCTGAAGAATTCTTATTTTAAAGAAACATATCGAGAAATCGTTGAATCAGTTTAAGCTGAAATTTCAACACTTTCCATTACGATATCCTCTTTAGGTTTATCATTGCCATCACGTTTAGCACGAGCAATTTCACGAACAACATCCATGCCATCAATTACTTGACCAAAAACAGTATGTCTGTGGTCCAACCATGGCGTTCCACCGTTCTTATAAGCAGCAACGATTTCTTGAGGATAACCGGCATTTGCCATTTCTTTAATCATTCGCTTAGGCATATTTTGATTTGAAACGATGAAGAATTGGCTACCATTAGTGTTAGGACCAGCATTTGCCATTGAAAGTGCCCCATCTAAATTGAACAATTGGTCAGTAAATTCATCTTCAAAGCTTGAACCGTAAATACTTTCGCCACCCATACCAGTTCCAGTTGGATCGCCACCTTGAATCATGAAGTCAGGGATTACACGATGAAAAATAATCCCATTGTAATAACCCTTTTGAGCTAACTCAATAAAGTTTTTCACAGTCTTAGGTACTAGTTCATCAAACAATTGAATTTTAATTGTTCCATGATTAGTCTTGATTGTTGCCACACTACCTGTAGCATTTTCTAAATCTAATTGTGGGTATGTCATTTTTAGTTTCCCTTCTATATTAACGTTAAACTACTTTACCATATTTAACTCATATGCCAAACGTTTACCATCGATGGCATCTGGCACATAGATGATACCAGTATATTCAAAGCCAAATTCTTTAACCAAATGTTGCATTCTTTGATTCAATTTATGTGTATCGATTCGCATATGATAAATTCCTTGAGCGTATGTGTCACTGATCAAATTGGAAAAGAAAAACTTACTCAATTTCATACCACGATATTGCGATGAAATAGCAATCCGATGAATTGTTCCATAAGTATCAACTGTATCATGCCAAGCGCCTTCGATTTTGGCATAATTAGGATCTGCCGTTGTCATCAAAGTAGCTGTGCCGGCAACATTCCCATCAACTATCAAAACACGAGCAAAGCCATGTTCAATATCAGCCAACAACATTTCCTTATTAGGATGACCATCTTGCCATTGAGGACTGCCATCTGCTTTCAAAAGAGCCTTAGCTTCATTGATAATTTCCATAATCGCATCAATATCTGAAACTTCAGCTTTTCTCATATAAATTAGTGCCATCAATTATCCCTCTTAACCTTTGTTTACTATCTTTCTAAGATACACCTATTAGGGAATAATTTAATGATTTCGTTGATATAAATGTATTAATCCACTTATCAAACTGATTAATAAGAAGAAATAGCCCATGGGACTTAAAAAGAATGGTTCATGCAAGATACCATTACTATCAATAGACGATCCCAGCAAAGCTATTAATCCAAAACTACCAATACCCGCCAAAAATGTCACAATCATTGTGTACCAAGATAACTTCGTTTTTTCCATTCATTTCACCTCATTTTTACCATTAATATATCAGGTTTTAAAAAAATTACAATCCGTCAAAAACTATTGTCATGCGATAGAAAATGTTGTATTTTATTCCTCCAGAGAAGTTTGAGGGAGATATAATTTGATAACAGAACACATCCAAGAATATACTTTAGGTCAAGACGGACCTACTTTAGACATTACCATTACTGGCAATAGCGAAATTGATTATTCACATGATGATCTCAAAATCGCTGCTGCCATCAAGTTGATTGAATCTTGTGACAATCTAAACTTCACTTTACTATCAGGTGAACATGAACTATATAAAGATTTATCTGACAGACTCTACGTCGCCGTTGAAGATTTTGTACCCGGAAGTTATATGAATTAATTTTAAAGATAGTGAAACAAAACATGTTCAGCTTTCGAGCATTAAGGCAAACAGCCCCAGTAATCCGATTTTGGATTGCTGGGGTTGTTTGTTTTAAGCGGAAAAAGCTATGTTTTGTTGCACGTTTAAGTCAAAGATAGTTATGTCACAGCCCTTTTTTATTTTGTTATACTTAACATACAGTTTTTTCGAAAGGACTATCAATCTTGAAATTATCAGCAAGTTTCAACTCTCTAATAAAAGATATGTTTCTCAAAGTCGATTGGGAATCAGTTTTAGCACATATTGGCGGTGTTATTTTTCAATTAATCTTATTGACCATCGTCTTACTATTAATCAATTGGATCGGCAAAAAAATTATTCGTCATATTTTTAAAACTGGACTACGCGGCACTAAGGCATCTATTTCACCTAAGAAACTCGATACAATTTATACCGTCGTTCTCAACGTTTTCAAATATATCTTAATGTTCTTTTGGATCTATGCCATTTTATCAGCAATTGGTATTCCCGTTGGAACCCTAGTTGCTGGGGCCGGAATCTTCAGTTTGGCAATTGGTCTTGGTGCACAAGGTTTTGTTTCCGACATGGTCAACGGTTTCTTCATTCTATTGGAACAACAAATTAGTGTGGGCGATACGATTAAAATCAATGCGATTGAAGGTCAGGTAACTTATGTTGGTATTCGGACGACCCAGATTCAAAGTATCGATGGGACTTTAAACTATATTCCTAATCGTAATATCACCATCGTCAGCAATAAATCACGTAATAATATGCAAGCGTTAATGGAAATTCCAATTTTTAACGATTCACCATTTACTGAAATTACGAAGATTATTGAAGATATTAATCAGAATTTGGATTTAACTGAACTACAAATAACTAAACGTCCAACTATCCTAGGCTTTTCCAATCAAAACGATGGTACATTAACCATCCAAGTCACTGCTTACACTAAACCCGGCGCTCAATTTAAAGCTAGAAACGTTTTACTAGAAAAATATTTGTCAGCTATTAAAGCCGCTAAAATTGATTTGCCTAAATAAACTTCATTTAGGTAAATCAATTTTGATTATTGAATCGAATACGTGCGGTGGTGGTTAAATATGCCACCTCCAAGAGCAGGAAAATTAGGTCGCTGTGGGGACCTAATTTCTTGCTCTTTCCGGCTAGTTTATTATTTGGTTTGGAATCAATAGTAAATAATTTTAGGTATTATTTTAACATGAACGACAAGAACGATAGGATATGGAGTACATTTTGAATCTTTTGACTTCAAAAATGACTTCAAATCCATGGTCAAAAAATCAACTAGCACCACGAGTAATCGAATATAAAAAGGCTAGATATGTTTTCTTGGTGTGTAATAAATCCAGAAAAAACATCTAGTCTTTTTCTTGTATTCAATTTCAAATCGTGCAAAACTCTTTTATCGAATTAATTAGTAACCTTACTGCCACGCATTGTTAGTTGGATACGATTACGAGTTTCATCAACACTCAATACCCAAACCGTCACAATGTCTCCAATTGTTACTACTGTACTTGGATCACTGACATATTTATCTGCCAACTGCGAAATGTGTACTAAACCATCTTGTTTAACTCCAATATCAACAAATACGCCAAAATCAACCACATTTCTGACTGTTCCTTGAAGTTCCATCCCTGGCTTCAGGTCAGCCATAGTTAAGACATCTTGGCGAAGCAATGGTGCCGGCATGCTATCACGAAGATCTCGTCCTGGTTTGCTTAATCCATCAATAATATCGGACAGAGTGGCCTCACCAATATTTAATTTTTGAACCCATTCGTTTTTATCTAACTGGACTAATTTTTGATGAAGTTCAGTGGTACCAATCGATTCACTAGACATCCCAATATCTTTTAACAACTTTCGTGTAGCTGAATAACTTTCCGGATGAATATCAGTGTTATCGAGCGGATCATCTCCAGAAATAATTCTTAGAAATCCAACCGATTGTTGATAGGCCTTAGGACCTAAGCGGGGAACTTGTTTTAAGGATGCACGATCATTAAAGGCACCCTTCTCATTACGAAACTTCACGATATTTTTGGCTGTCGTCGCGGTCAACCCAGAAATATGCGTCAATAATTCTGGACTAGCGGTATTAACATTAACTCCTACTTGATTTACAGCTGTTTCTACCACACGATCTAATTGCTCATCTAAGTCTTTTTCAGGCACATCATGTTGGTACTGACCCACACCAATAGCTTTCGGATCAACTTTGATCAATTCAGCCAACGGATCTTGTAAGCGACGGCCAATACTAATCGCCGAGCGTTCTTCAACATGAAGGTCCCCAAATTCTGCACGAGCATTGGCACTGGCTGAATAAACCGAGGCCCCTGCTTCATTAACAATTACATAATAAATAGGACGTTTTAATGTTTTTAGAATCTCACTGACAAATTCTTCCGATTCTCGACTAGCCGTCCCATTCCCAATGGCAATCATTTCAACTTGATAATCTTTTAGTAACTTTTTAAATTCAGTTTTAGCTTCTTCTTGTTTCTCTTTACTAGCTGGTTTGTGAGGATAAATAACTTGTTTAGTTAAAAATCGTCCATTCTTATCGATAATTGCTAGTTTACAGCCGGTTCGATAGGCGGGGTCAAAGCCCATGACAACTTTGCCTTTCAATGGTGACATCATTAAAAGATGATACAAGTTATTTCCAAAAATTTTAATAGCGTGTTCATTTGCTTGATCCGATAATTTACGACGAATCTCTCTGGCGATAGCTGGACCTAAAAATCGTTTATACGCATCTTCAAAGGCGGCTTTTACTTTCTCTACGGCTGGGCCTTGATGACGGCCAATTGTTCGAGAATTCCCAAAATTCAAAATTTTATCAGCATCAACCGAAATACCAACCGTTAATATTTTCTCACGTTCCCCACGGTTAATAGCTAAGACTCGATATGGCGGGATTTTTTTCAATGATTGTTGGAAATCATAATACGTCTCATAAGTTTGAGCCTCATCTTTTTCCTTAGCACCACGTTTTACCTTGCTAGTCAATTCACCATTTTGCCAAGTATAGCCTCGAATCCATTCACGGAAGCTGGCATTTTCACTAAACTTTTCGGCCAAAATTTCATTAACTCCAGCCCAAACTGACTCTAAATCAGGTAGTTTTTTACTCTCATTGATGAAAGAATTCGCCTTGTTATTTAAATTACCTGCAGGAAAACTTAATAACCAATTTGCTAAAGGCTCCAATCCAGCTTCTCGAGCAAGACTAGCTTTCGTCTGCTTTTTTTGTTTATAGGGCAAATACAAATCTTCCACTTGTTGTAATACTACAGCTTCTTCAAGTTGCTTTTTTAACTTAGGTGTTAGTTTCCCTTGTTCTTGAATCAAATTAATAACATCATCACGACGTTGATTTAATTTCATTAAACGATGTGCTTCATCTTCAATATCACGAATAGCAACTTCATCTAAAGTCCCCGTGCGTTCTTTTCGATAACGGGCAATAAATGGCACCGTATTACCTTCATCCAACAACTCTAGGACTGCCTTGATTTGTTGAAATTTGTACTCGTTCATCTGCTTATGAACCGATTGCGTTAAATCAACCAAATTATTTTCTGATTTACTTACTACCATGTGGACCTCCAGTTTTAATCAAGTTGTATCATGCATATTTATCATTAATATAGCATCAAAAAAAGACTTAGCTTCAAAATCTCCTAAGTCTTCTTTTGAAATAACATCACCTATTATATCATGTCTAACTGCAACCCTTTAGTGAAAGAGCATCGCTTTTTATGGCAAATCATTTCCTGCTGCAAAGTAGACGTCGTACCATTCTTGTTTAGTTAACTCAACATCTGAACCAGCAGCACTATCTTTAATGTGATCTGGATTCATTGTTCCGATAATAACTTGAATTTCAGCTGGGTGTCTCAAGATCCAAGCTGTTGCAATGGCATTCTTACTTACACCATATTTATCAGCTAGTTCTTGTAACTTCTTATTCAATTCTGGAAATTTATCACTACCAATAAATGTTCCTTCAAACATACCATATTGGAATGGTGACCAAGCCTGAATCGTCGTACCCATACGTCTTGAGAATTCTAATAGTCCACCATCATGATTGATTGAACGAGCATCAGTCATATTTGTGTGCATACCAAAATCAATCATCCCTGTGTGGGCAATACTGAATTGTAATTGATTGATCAATAGTCTTTGGTCAACTGATTCTTGAATCAACTTAAATTGTTCAGGATTAAAGTTTGATACACCAAAGTGTCTAACCTTACCGGATTTTTGTAAATCGTCGAAAGCTTCAGCAACTTCTGCTGGTTCCATCAATGGATCAGGACGGTGTAATAGGAAGGAGTCCAAGTAATCAATTTGCATTCTTTCCAAAATTCCATCAACAGCATCTTCAATATGCTTCTTTGAGAAGTCGTAGCGTTTTCCGAAAACAAAACTGCCATGACTACGCTCTGGGTCAAAGACGATACCACCTTTTGATTGAATATAAACATCATCACGAGAAATGTTTGCTTCCTTCATAGCTTGACCGAATACTTTTTCAGAATTACCCATGCCATAAATGTCAGCTGAATCGATAAAGTTAATACCACTGTCGACCGCAGCCTCAAGTGTTTTCGCAGCATCTTTAGTTGATAAAGCTTCCATACGCATAATTCCTAGTGCAACCGCTGATGCATTCCAATTTGTACTACCTATATTCAGTTGTTTCATAAATATCAAATTCCTTTCTTTTTGCTCAACGACTACAGAATAATACTTAGAGTGTGGTCTAGGTCAATTAGTTTTTTGAAATTTATTGAGAAATCAACTAATACATTAAAATGTGTATTCAAATATACCGTCTCCAGAGAAAAGAAATAGGCACTGGCCGTACGGCATCTCTTATCTATAATTTGGCTAATCTAATTAGAAAAGTTATAATGATTAGATATGACACCAGAAAAAGGAGCTAATTAATCAAATGGAAAAACGTATTAAAGGTTCATGTACATCAATTTTAGTCGGTAAAAAGGCTTCAATCGATGGTTCAACAATTATTTCTCGTAACGACGATGGTCATGAGGCACTTGACCCTCAACGCTTTGTCGTTGTGAATCCTGAAGACCAACCAAAAACTTATACTTCAGTAATCAGTAAAGTAAAAGTTGACTTACCTGACGCACCACTTCGCTACACATCAATGCCTAACTCAATTTTGACAAATGGTATCTGGCCTGCTGCTGGTATTAATAGTAAAAACGTGGCTATGTCCGCAACTGAAACAATTACAACTAACTCACGTGTTTTAGGACTTGATCCTTTCGTTGAAGGTGGACTTGGTGAAGAAGACCTTGTTACTGTTGTTCTTCCATATATAACTAGTGCAAGAGACGGTGTTAAACGTCTTGGTTCATTATTGGAAAAATATGGTACTTACGAACCAAACGGTATCTCATTTGCCGATAACGAAGAAGTTTGGTGGCTAGAAACAATTGGTGGACACCACTGGGCTGCCGTTCGTATTCCTGATGATGCTTATGTGGTTGCACCTAATCGTATGAACATTGATAATTTTGACTTTGACTCAGATGACACTCTTTGTTCAGCTGATTTAAAAGACATGATTGACCAAAATAGCTTGAATCCTGATTTCGACAAGTACAATTTAAGACATATTTTTGGTAGTTCATCTATCAAAGATACTGTTTACAACAACCCACGTACTTGGTATGGCCAAAGATTCTTCAATCCTGATGAAACACCAGAAGACCCAATGGAACAAGATTTACCTTTCATCTGCCACGCTAACCGTAAAATTTCGATTGAAGATGTTAAGTTTGTCTTGAGTTCCCATTTTGAAAATACTAAATATGACGTTTATGGTAATGGTTCCGAGGCTGACAAGAAGCTTTTCCGTCCAATCGGTATCAACCGTAATCACAACGTCCACATTCTTCAAATTAGAAATAACGTTCCAACTGAAATTGCCGGTATCCATTGGCTAGCTTATGGTGCTAATACCTTTAACACTGTGGTTCCTTTCTACGCCAACGTTAAAGACACACCAGCTCCATATAAAAATGCTACGGGTAAATTTGACCTTAATAACATGTACTGGTTGAGTTGTACAACTGCCCTACTTGGTGATACTGATTACGACTTCTACGTTGACATGCGTAATGACTATGAACTAGAAGCTATGAGTGCATACCGTAAAATTCAAAATGACACTGATGCCGATATTAAGAATCAAAAGAAAGTTAAAAAATACCTCGAAGACGCTAATGAAAAATTAGCTACAACAGCTTTTGAATTACAAACAAAATTGCTCGGGGACATGGTAACTATGGGTTCTGAACATATGAAACTTCGTTACAATTTAAATGACTAAAGCAATTCAAGACGATAATTTTTTATCGTCTTTTTTTTGCAGTGTTTGCGAACATACGTTCTAAAATGATGATATACTTTTCCTTGAAGTAAGACATCTTTGATACAATAAATGCAAATGGAGGATTCGCTGATGAAACTTTTACATACCGCTGATTGGCATATTGGACGAACTCTAAATGGCTACTCACTTTTAGACGAACAAAAACATGCTTTTGATCAGATACTACAAATTGCTAAAGATGAACACGTTGACGGTGTCGTTATTGCTGGAGACATTTACGACCGTGCCGTCCCTAATCCTGAAGCTGTTGCAGCTTTAGATAAGATGCTACGAGAAATTAATTTGGAAAATAAAATCCCAATTTATGCTATCTCTGGTAACCACGATAGTGCCAAGCGTCTGAACTATGGTCGTAAATGGATGGAATATACTAATTTTCACTTAAACACTTTTATAAATGAGGCATTCACCCCCATCGAAACAGACGATGTTCAAATTTTTCTATTACCCTTCTTCGATCCATTGGATGCCCGAGTTTACTATCAAAAACAAGGTATGCCAGAAGAAAATGTCAAAAATATCACAACCATTGGAGCGGCAATGCAACTCATTGTCAGCGACATGGTAAAATTGTTCGACAAAAATAAAAAACATCTATTAATAACTCACTTTGCAGTTACCCCTAATAAAGATGAAGAGATCCCCTTGACTAGTGAAACAACTTCCAAAGTTGGCGGTCTAGCGACTTTAACAACTGATCAATTTAAGGATTTTGACTACGTTATGTTGGGCCACATTCATACCCGTCTAGCTTCTCCTAGTGAAACTGTCCGCTATTCCGGCAGTCCAGTTAAATTTAATATCAAAGAAGCGCGTCTTAAGAATAAGGGCAAAGGCGTTGATATTGTTAACATTGACGATTCTGGTATCACACATGAATTTAAGCCCATCACTCCCAAAACAGACCTTGTCGTCTTAGAAGAAGACTGGCCTACGCTTTGTGATGCCGATTTTTATAAAAAACAGCCAATCAATCAAGACTGGTTTGCTATTACTATCAAAAATTTTGACCGTAGCGAACACGTTCAAACTAATATTCGCGCCGAGCTACAAAAACGTTACGGAACGATTGTCGAATTGGACTATCAAATTGACCAAGATAAAAATGAGTTAGAGAACACGGCGGTCAACATTAATGAGATTAGCCCTGAAGAAACCGTCGACAAATTTTATCAAACTATAACCGGCAAAGACTTATCTAATAAACAAAAAACGATTGTTGAAAACATCTTCAACGAAGTGGAAAGAGAGAACAAATGAAACCAATCTATTTAGAAATTGATAACTTTGGACCACATGCCCATTCAATAATTGACTTTCGTAAACTAGATGAATCACCCATTTTCCTAATCGGTGGTGACACTGGTGCTGGTAAATCAACTATTTTTGATGCCATGACCTTCGCTCTTTTCAGCACAACTACTAGTGATCGTGATGCCCGCGAAATGCGTAGTCAATTTGCTGGTCCCAAAGATGTTACTAAAGTAATTTTTTACTTTGAACAAAGTGGTAAAATCTACAAAATTGAACGCACCCCATTGCAAACTCTGGCTAAGGAACGTGGCACTGGTACAACTACACGAAATCCAACCGCCAATCTGTCAGTAGTTGACGATGTTGATGGTGTAGAAGTCGAAAGTATTGCTACTAAACCAGCTGATGTCGGCATCGCTATTACCGAAATTTTGAATCTTAACGCTGATCAGTTCAAAAAAATCATTTTATTACCACAAAATGACTTCTCCGAATTTCTTAAATCCAATACCAACGATAAAGAAAAAATTCTCAAAAAAATCTTCGGCACACAACTGTTCACTGATTTCACAGCTAAATTGAAAGAACATTACACCGCTGCCAACAGCAAATCAACTGATTTTAATAATGAATTAAAATCACAAACCGAATCTCCTGTTTGGACTGATGAAGAGCAAACTGAACTAAAAGCCATCCCTAATGATCAGTTAACGGCCACCTTAAAGAAATATGTCGATCAAAGACAAGAAAAATGGACCGCTACACAATCAGCAGAGAAAAAAATTGAAACTGAATGGCAAAAGGCCGATAAAAATATCATGATGCTGAAACTATCAAAAACAATTTTGATAAATTGGCTGAATCAAAAGCAGAATTCAAAATTAAAATTACCGATAAGTCCCAAACGATTGCTCAAGACGAAAAACATGTGGCTGAATTATCATGGGCTCAACCATTACGTGAAACTGTTCGTGATCTCGATCGAACCACAACTGAACAACATGAGACCACAAAGGAAGAACAAACTGTTACTGAAGAATTATCCTCTGCTGAGAATACATGGAATCAGGCAAAAAAAGACTATGAACATCTTAGTAAACAAATAAAAAAATTTGATGATAAAAATGAACAAGCACAAAAACTCAGCGTCATAATTACCAAAGTCCGCGATATTGAAAATATTCGTCAAGAATTAAAACAATTAGAACCACAATTAGCCACTGCTAAAACAAAAGTCCTTGACCAAAATGCTACTATGACTGAAGTCAAAACAAATATTTCAACCAAACAACAGTTATTGAAAGAATTTTCGGGTTTAGATAAACAAAAAGATCAATTGAATAGCGAAAAGGAAAATTTAATTGATACATTGACTCCTTTAGAAAACCAATGCAATCTAATCGTCTCTGAAAATCAGAAACTACAAGAACGACTAAAAAAATTGACGACTGAAGCAGAAAATAAAGCTCAAAAATTAGAAGATGCCAAAAAGGATTATCAAGCAAAAATTAAGACTCGCCAAGCTTTGATGATTGCTCAATTACGTCAAGAACTAACTTCTGGTGAAGCTTGTCCCGTTTGCGGTTCAACTGATCATCCCTACGCGGATGAACACATCACAACCGATGAAACTAATTTACGTCAAGCTATGGACGAAGTTGATGATTCACAGAAACAATATGCCGCAGCTGACAATGCCGTTAAAGAAATCAATCAAACATTAGATGAGCTTTCAAAGGAGTTTAGTCAAAAGCAACAAGAATCCGTTTCAGCTTTACGCAATCTTTCCTCTAAGTACAATGAATTACTAACACAAGTTACCGTTGACCTACCGGCAGAATTCGATTTGGCAAAAATCAAAGTTGTCTTCCAAATAAAAATTGATGAAATCAATCAAAAATTACAGCGAGCTCAAAAATTAACTGATGAAATCACTGTCTTAGAACAGCAACAACAAACTGCCCAGAGCGAACTAACAACAGCCACATCGAAACTAGAACGTTTGACTGTTCAACAGCAAACTCGTAAAAATGATTTAAAAGTTAAATTACAAACATTAGACGATTCCGATTTATCGAGTGAAGAACTAATTCAACAACAGACTAAATTAAAGCAAGCATATACCAAGTTCCAAACTAACTTAAAGAACGCTCAAGATAGTCTGAATACAAACGAAAAAGCCTACAGCAACGCTCAAATTCATTTGAACGATATTAAGGATCGTTTAAATAAACAAAATAAGACAATTCAGGAACTCTCTGACAAATTAAATCAAGCATTGAACGATTCGTCAGCTAAAACCAATGACTTAAAAGTTCTTGACCAATTAATCAATGAATTAGATCAAAATAGGCTTTCAGAACTTCAAAATATAATCATTAGCTACAATAAAGAAAAAGAACTTTTAACTGATAATATAACTAAACTACAAAAATCTGTTGAAGGTTTAACTAAACCCAATACTGAAGATTTAAAAAAAGCTTTAGATGAAGTCCAAGTACAGCGAAACACTGCCATTACAGCTTCTGCTAATGCCAAAACTGACTTTACGAATACTCAAAAGAGTTTCGATAAAGTCCAAAGTATTATGAAGAAGCAAGGTGAATTTGCTAAAGAATTAGCTGCTATTACTAGTCTTTACAACGTTGTTAATGGTAAAGATGGCAACGATAGTAAGTTAAAACTCGAAACGTACGTCGTTCAAAATTATCTTCAAAATATTTTGTCATATGCTAACGACACTTTCTTAAATCGTCTATCACATAATCGTTACTCATTTGTCATTTCCGAAAAAGCGGCTGATAAGCAACGCGACCACGGTCTTGATATCAATGTTTATGATCGTGAAACCAACGCCATCCGCTCATCAGATACTTTATCTGGTGGTGAAACGTTTATTGCCGCTTTATCAATTGCACTCTCATTAAGCGAAGTCGTTCAATCATCAGCTAATGGTGTGCAAATAGATGCCCTCTTTGTTGACGAAGGTTTCGGTTCACTTGACGATGAAACCCTTGATGAAGCCATGAACGCTCTTGAGGATATTGGTAAAAACCGGATGGTCGGCGTTATCAGTCATATCGAATCGATGAAACAAAGTATCGGCCAACAACTACTTGTCAAAAAACTTGGCGATGGTAAAAGTAAAATTGAACTCATTAATAAGTAAAAAAAATTCGGAACAAAACATAGTTTTTTCCACTTAAAACAAATGACCCCAGCAATCCAAAATCAGATTACTGGGGTCATTTGCCTTAATACTCGAAAGCTGAACACGTTTTGTCCCACTCTTTAAAGAGCATTAACACTAATAAATCGTTTTTCCAATACTTTCAAAATAGCATTGGCTGTATCTAAAGATGTGTACAATGGCACTGAATTTAAGACGGCATTTTGACGAATAATATAACCATCAGAATGATTACCTCGGCTCTCACCCATTGTATTGATCAACAATTGAATCTTATTGTGACTCAAATAATAAATAATATCTTCTGGTGCTTGGCCAACTGTTGGCACTACCTTTGCTTCGATACCTTCTTGATTTAAATATGCTGCTGTTCCCTTAGTTGCCAATACTTGGAAACCAACATTGTGGAAACGACGTGCTAATAAGCTTGCTTCTTGCTTGTCATTATCATTCACAGTAATCAAAACATTTCCTGCATCCTTGATCGGTTGATTAGTAGCTTCGAAAGCCTTATACAAAGCTTCTGTATAATCAAGCCCAGTTCCCATAACTTCACCAGTCGACTTCATTTCAGGTCCCAAAGCACTATCCACATTGTTTAATTTATTGAAAGAGAATGTTGGTGCTTTAACATGAATCAAACGAGATTCTGGTTCCAAACCTGGTTCTAATCCCAAGGTATTAAAATCAGCACCAAGAATCAACTTGGTAGCAATTCTTGCCATTTGGATACTAGTAACTTTGCTTAAATAAGGCACTGTCCGACTAGCACGTGGATTAACTTCAATAACGTAAGCTTGATTATCATGAATAACAAATTGAATATTCATAATACCAACACATTTCAATTCTGCTGCTAACAATTTCGCGTATTTAACAATTTGAGCTTGGACTTCTTCAGAAATATTTTGGGGTGGATAAACTGCCATTGAATCGCCTGAATGGACACCTGAACGTTCAATATGTTCGATAATACCTGGTAATAAGACATTTTCTCCATCACTTAAGGCATCAATTTCACATTCACGTCCAGTTAAATAAGTATCAATCAAGACGGGATGATCATTTGAAACGTGAACCGCCTCATGCATGTACTTGTTAAGTTCTTCATCAGATCTCACAATTTCCATTGCCCTACCGCCGAGCACATAACTAGGACGAATCAAAACTGGATAACCAATTTCATGGGCAACTTTTAGAGCACCAGCTTGGGATGTTGCCGTTCCGCCGTCTGGCTGCGGAATGTCTAATTTCTTAATAATTTGGTCAAAAAGATCACGATCTTCGGCACGATTGATATCTTCTACTTGTGTACCAAGAATCTTAATACCATTAGCTTGTAAGGATTCCGCCAAATTAACAGAGGTTTGGCCCCCAAATTGAACAATTGCTCCAAGTGGTTTTTCCAAATCACAAACATTCAAAACATCTTCCAAAGTTAATGGTTCAAAGTATAATTTATCAGCTACTGAATAATCAGTCGAAACTGTTTCCGGATTATTATTAATAACAATTGCTTTATAACCCATTTGTTGTACCGCTCTGACGCAATGAACCGTTGAATAATCAAATTCAATTCCTTGACCAATGCGAATCGGACCTGAACCTAAAATAAGAACCGATTTATTAGAAATTTGTTGCGATTCATTTTCTGTTTCATAAGTACTATAGAAATAAGGGGCGGCCGCTTCAAATTCACCAGCACAAGTATCAACAGTTTTATATGTTGGTAAGACATTACTTTGAATACGAAAGTGGCGGATAATATCTTCATCCAAATTGTTTAATCTCGCAATTGTTTTATCAGAAAAGCCTAATTGTTTAGCTTCTAAAATAATATCTTTGTCTAAAGTTCCACTCGTCAGAACTTTTTCATAGTCAACAATACTCTTGATTTTTGAAAGGAAGAACGGATTAATACCGGTTAATTCATTAATAGTTTCATAGGAAACATCACGTCTCAACAACTCTGCTAAATAAAATATTCTGTCATCTGTTGGAATTTGGACATACTCTTGTAATTCAGCCAGTGATTTATCTGTTAGTGAATCCATCAGTAAATCCTCTTGATCAATTTCCAACGAACGAACTGCTTTTTGCATGGCTTCTTCTAAATTACGGCCTAATGCCATGACTTCACCAGTAGCCTTCATCTGCGTACCAATTTTTCGGTCAGCTTTAGAAAACTTGTCAAATGGCCAACGTGGAATCTTGCAGACAACGTAATCTAATGCTGGTTCAAACTGGGCGAAAGTTTTCCCAGTAATTGGATTAATAATTTCATCCAGTGTTAAACCGACTGCAATCTTTGCGGCAATCTTGGCAATTGGATAACCAGTTGCTTTTGAAGCTAATGCTGATGAACGGCTGACACGCGGATTTACTTCAATAATGAAATACTTGCTTGTCTTAGTATCAATGGCTAGCTGAACATTACAACCACCTTCGATTTTTAAGGCTCTAATAATTTTCAAGGAAACATCACGTAGTTTTTGAATTTCAGTATCAGTCAGTGTTTGAATTGGTGAAATAACGATTGAATCCCCGGTATGAATTCCGACTGGATCAATATTTTCCATATGACAAACTGCCAGTGCATTATCAGCACTGTCGCGCATAACTTCAAATTCAATTTCCTTAAAGCCGGCAATGCTTTGTTCAATCAATACTTCAGTGGAAGGGGATGCCTTCAAGCCACGTTCAACAAATTCTTCCAATTCAACATAATCGTGAGCGACCCCACCGCCAGTTCCACCCATGGTAAAAGCTGGTCGAATAATAACTGGGAAACCGATCTCGTCAACAAACTTCTTTGCCACCTTATAACTATGAGCTGACATTGAGGCCGGAACTGGTTCATGTAGTTTATTCATTAATTCTTTAAACTCTTCACGATCTTCGGCTTCATTGATTGTGTTTAATTTAGTCCCAATAATTTCAATATCAAGTTGATCCAGAATGCCGGCTTCTTGCAGTTGAACTGCCATATTCAAACCAGTTTGACCACCTAATGTGGGAATAATAGCATCAGGATGCTCTTTAACCAAAACTTTTTCAACAAATTCCAAGGTAATCGGTTCTATGTAGACTTTATCGGCAATATGCTTATCAGTCATGATAGTTGCTGGATTGGAATTAATTAAAACTGTCTCGTAACCTTCTTCTTTCAATGCTAAACATGCTTGAGTCCCAGAATAATCGAATTCGGCGGCTTGACCAATAATAATTGGGCCAGAACCGATAATCATAATTTTTTTAAGATCTGTTCTTTTTGGCAATTTAATTTTCCTCCAGCTATTTATTAATCATGTCCCAAAATTTATTAAACAAGAAGTCCGCATCGTGTGGACCTGGTTTAGCATCGGGGTGAAATTGTACAGAAAAGGCGTTGTATTTAGTATGTTCAACTCCTTCAACTGTTTGGTCATTCAATTCAACCTGAGCAATTTTTAAATCCGTTACTGCAATTGAAGCTTCATCCACAGCGTAACCGTGATTTTGCGAAGTGAAATAAATCCGACCACTAGCAATATCTTTGACTGGATGGTTAAAACCGCGATGACCAAATTTCATCTTAAAAGTCTTCGCACCATTGGCTAAGCACAACAGTTGATGTCCCATACAAATTCCGAAGACCGGATAACGCTTTTCTAATTCAACAATTGTTGGCAAAACATCTTCATGTCTTGTGGGATCACCAGGGCCATTACTCAACATAATTCCATCTGGATTTAGGTTTTCAATTTCAGCTAAAGATGTATTTCCTGGTACAACTGTTACTTGTAAACTACGTTTTGTTAACTCTGATACGATACTTTCCTTGTAACCAAAATCCAGTAAAACGACGTGCTTGCCGCTACCGGGAAATCTAGTAGGCACGGGATTAATACTCTTTTGTAATTGTTCATCGTCTAATTGCCAAGAACTTAGTTGGTCTAATAAACCTGAATTTAAATCGTCTACAATCGCAGCTTTCAAAGAACCCGCTTTTCTAATTTTTAAAGTTATTGCTCGTGTATCAATTCGTCGAATACCTGGAACTTTTTCTTGCTTTAGAAATTCATCAATTGTCATCTCACTTTGATAATTACCGACAACATCACTTATTTCCCGTGCCAAAACTCCTTTAATCGTCGGCGTTTGCGATTCATTGAACTCCTTAGAAACACCATAGTTTCCAATCATTGGTGCGCAAAAGTTAATAATTTGACCGTTATACGATTGATCAGTGATTGCTTCCTGATAGCCACTCATCCCCGTAGTAAAAACCAGTTCACCGATTGTTTCGGTATCACTACCAAAAGCAGTGCCTTCAAAGTACGTTCCATCTTCAAAAACTAGGTATCTTTTCATTTTTGTCCTCCGAATTGCTTAAAAATTGTATAAAAAAAGAGATGCTGGTGAGCATCCCGCAAGTTTTGTCTTAGACGATTAAATACAGACTGAACCTTCGGGACCTCTCTGGATCCGATTAAAAATTCATAGCTTTAACAATTTTCAACTGAAAATAAAAAACTTCCTTCACCATTTGGCAAAGAAAGTTTAGTCTGGGAGTTTTCTCCGAAGCGATTACTTTCTAAGCCTCACTGGACTTAATTAAAAGTTGTTGTATTTATAATACAAATGAGATGTTGATTAGTCAATATCATTATTTTCTGAAAATGTGTTCTCGATGGTATTGCAAATATTTTTTATTAGGAGAATATTCGCGATTCATATGTATTTTTCTATTACGATATTTATTTAATGCTATATTGACTTCTGGGTTAACGGAAGCCTCAGTTGAAACAAACACATGGCCATCGTCTGTCAACGTGAAGTACCCTTGTGTAAAGGCTTCTGCTAATAATTTGGTTAAGCAAATTCCATTACGGGGGTCCAAACGAATTTCATTATCATCTTCCCAAGGAACGATTCGGACGGCTTCTAAATCCATTTCATCCTTATCAGCTACAAGTGCTGACTTATAGTGATAATTAAATTTTACTTTATCAGAAAAAAACTTATTCACTGCATTGCGAGTGGGCGTCCCTTTAGCCTTGTCATTGATAAAATAAGCTTCCATTTTTTCAGCTTGATAACATTTTACTGCAATAGCTTCTTCTTCCGGCGACAAATTCGGTTCATCCGACACTAAACTTTTTTGACGCTGTAATAATCCTTCAAAGTCCTTTTTAGTTATTTGAGTAATGCCATTCATATTAAAAAAATTAGACCATTTCCCCTTAAATGTACGAAATGTCCAATCAAAGGTGCGCAAATTTTGTTTCATTAAACGATGAGAAAACAAATAGGGATTGTGAATCGTAACTAAACTGTTACCTGTTTCTAAATCTTCCCGCACCGTCTCACCAAACTCGGCTGCGCCATAGAGATAGAATTCATTCCCCCATTCTGAAGCACTACCTGAGCGGCGATATATGATTAAATCTCCCGCGTGAAGTTGCTTGTTACTTTTATTTTGGTAACTGTAAAATTTAAAATCAACATCGTTGTGGTCGGGACTGGAGCTTGAATCTATTATGAAATAGTTAGTGTTGGGATTTGATAATTGTTGTTTGAATTGATACATAATTTACATTTTCCTCAATTAAATAAATAATACATTAAGTATACGTTATATAATAATGCAAATTCAGACCTTTTTAAAAACAGGTATAACATTTAATGGAGCTTCAACCAGATATTCTTGTCCACCAATATATGAATCACCATTATTTATATTGATCCATTTTTTATTTGAGGTTAATTTCGGTAAATATACCATTCGCTGTCTAACTCCATAATCAAAAATTGGAGCTACAAGTAACTTGCCTCCAAACATATGTTGATTTGAAATATCCCATGACTTCTTATCATCTGGAAATTCGAAAAACAATGGTCTCATAACTGGATACCCTTTTTCATGAGCTTCATTCATTATTTCAGCAATATATGGTTTCATCCTACTTCGTTCTTTAATATACTCCTTCATAATTTCAAAAGCTTTTTGTCCATATGACCAAACTTCATTTCCAGCTCCAGTCTCAACTTTTCCACCACCACGATTACTTAAAGGCAAAGTATGTGGTTCTCTATCGCCGTGCATCCTTAACACAGGACAAAAAGTTTCAAACTCAAACCAACGAATCATTAATTCTCTAAATTTATCATCCTCAGGATTGCCTCCATGAAATCCTCCAATATCCGTTGTCCACCATGGAATTCCAGCAATTCCCATATTCAAACCACATTGATACTGATATTTGAACGAACGAAAACTAGAATCAATATCTCCAGTCCAAACTAAGGCTCCATATTTTTGGCTACCCGCCCAGGCTGAACGAACCAAATTAACAATTTCTTTTGACCAGACATTCTCATACCTTCATAAAATCCCTTAGAGTATTCTTTCGGATAAACGTTACCCACCTGGGTATTTCTACCATCATAAAGACGATAGTTGTCATAATCATAAGGGCTGTACTCTGGCTCAGCCTCATCCAACCAAAATATATGTACTCCCTTATCAAAATAATTTTTTTAACCTTACTCCAAACAAATTCTCTTGCCTTAGGATTAGTTGCATCAAAAAAAGTAGTATTACCTTGGAACAACATTGTTAAACCATTACCTCTATCTGATTTAACTAGATAACCCTTGTCCAACATTTCCTGATAGTTTTCACTCTGCTTATCAATGTTAGGCCAAATTGAAACCATTAATTTTATTCCCATTTTGTCTAATTCGTTTACCATCTGTTGGGGATTTGGCCAATATTGCTTATCAAATTTAAAATCCCCTTGTGTTGGCCAATGAAAGTAATCAACGACAATCACAGACAATGGGATTCCATTATCATAGTATTTATGTGCTACTTTCAAAACCTCATCTTGTGAGCGATATCTCAATTTACTTTGCCACAAACCTAATCCATAATCCGGCATTTCGGGAGCACGCCCTGTTACTTCTGTATAATCTTCTAAGATATATTTAGGAGTATCATCTGCACAGATCCAATAATCAATTTTTTTAGTATCACTCGCATACCAATCTGTTCCGTTTTCAGCAAAAGTCACTTCTCCAATCGAAGGATTATTCCACAAAAAGCCATATCCCCTATTGGAAAGCATAAATGGAACTGATGCTTGGGAATTTCGATGAGCTAACTCTAAACGACATCCCTTTAAATTCAGTTGTTTTTGTTGATACTGACCCATGCCAAAGATTTTTTCATCTTCATTAGCTTCAAAACGTACATGTACTTGATAATCTCCTCCTATTACCGGTTTAAACTCTCGTCCAGGAATTTTTAAAGCACTGACAAAATTATTAAGCATATTCTCATCTACAAACGTTGATTCATCGACTTGTCTGATGCTCTTTTTTCTAAACCTCCAAAACTCTTCTAACAACATTTTTCCATGTTGATTGAAAAAAATCACTTTACCGTTTTTATCAACTTCTGCACGTATTTTTCCATTAATAATAGATGCTGAATTATTTTGGTATTTAACCAAAAAATTGCTCTGTTTACTAACCTTTTCAGTAAGTGCCCAATTGTTGTCTTCATTACTAAAAGAGTCACAGACTCTAAGTCCGTGACCCCAAGGAATTATTTGTAATGTTTTCCCGTTTAATGACCACTCTAACCAATTAAATTGTTTTTCATTAAACATAATATATACTCCTAAATAGTTTTAGTTGTATCTCCTTGCAAAAAAGTAACCGGAAGCATAATGCGCGGTACATCCTGTGTCGATTCTCTGTTAACTCTCTTGTCAAGTTGTTTGACGGCATTAACTGCAATATCTTTTACAGGTTGTCTAATAGATGAAATAGACAATTGTTGATCTTGTGATAGCTTCCAACCATCAAACCCAACAATCTGTACTTCTTCAGGAATTTTAATATTTCTTCTCAAAAGCTCTTTGTATAAACTCAAAGCTACCTCATCTGTATAAGAAAATATTCCCAGATTACGGTATTGATACTTAGATCCAGCAATATTATCAACAATTTTCTTAATTTGAATATCAAATTCCTCTTGATGATGTGTCGATGGAACTTTATCAATCGTATATTTCATACCATTTCGATTACAATAATCTACAAAACCTGATTTTCGTGCTGTCATAGCCGTTGAAGAAATATGATCAGCTCCAATGAATAGAAATTTATCTGCTTGGCGTTTCTTTAATTCAGCCGCCGCAATTTCACCACCAGAATAATTATCTGAGGAAACAAGTGGAAATAATCCTGTGTCTTCTTTTTCAATTGAAACCAATGGAATATCGGAATGTACATGACTTGTTAAATTAGAATATGAAACTGAAATTATACCAGCGACACGCTGCTCTTCAGCCATATCTACAAAACCTTTTTCTTGCTCATATTCATTTTCAGATAAACATAAAATTGCTTTGTAGCCGTAATGGTCCAGTTCTTTTTGAATCCAGAAAGTTAGTTCTGAAAAATATGGTGTCCAAACTGTAGGTAAAACAAAAACTACATAGCTAGAGCCATTGGTCCTCAAATCACGCGCTGCATTATTTCTCACATAATGTAATTTTTTAATTGCATTTTTAATTCGTTCCTCAGCATCAGGACGAATCTTTTTCTCATTTAAATAATTAGAAACACTTCCTAGAGAAACCCCAGCTTCTTGGGCCACATCTTTCATATTAGTCATTACTAAACACAATCCCTTCATATGGGCGTAAATATATCGTATTCGATAACTCTTCAACCGAATCATCATAATTTGATAGTACCTCATGGTAACTATTATCTAATAGACTTTGAGGAATATCTAATTTTATTTTTTTATCAGTAAATGACCCAATTACTATCAACTTTTTTCCATTCAATGTTCTTGTATAAGCAAAAACATCAGAATCATTAGGGGCAATTAAATCGAATTGACCATCTATTGCTATTTTTGAATCATTTCTTAATTTCAACAATTTCTGATAAAAATGATAAATCGATTTTTTATCAGCCAGTGCATCTTCAACATTAATTTTTGAATAATTTTCATTAACTTCAATCCAAGGTGTTCCCTCAGAGAATCCAGCATTCTTCTTATCATTCCATTGCATAGGTGTTCTTGAATTATCACGTGATTTTCGTTGTATCATTTCAAAGGCTTTAGCAGAACTGACACCTTTATTCATCAAAAATTTATATGTATTATGTGATTCCAAATCTTTAAACTGATTAATATTATCAAAAGATACATTTGTCATGCCGATTTCATCGCCTTGAAGAATAAACGGAGTTCCTTTCTGAAGTACGGTAATCATAGCGAGCATTTTTGCAGATTCTTTTCTATATTTTGTGTCATTTCCAAATCTTGAAACCATACGTGGCTGATCATGATTACTCAAATAATTAGAATTCCATGATAAATCTTTTTGCCATCTAGCAAATGAATCTCTCAAATCACTTAATTTGAAATTTACATCTGAATAACGTCCATATTCTCCATAATCAACATGCATATGTTCAAATTGAAATACCATATCTAACTCATGACGATCAGGATCAATATATTTCTCTGCTTGAGATGCTGTAGTATGCGGAGTTTCACCAATTGTAATAACATCATATTTACTCATAACCTCACGGTTCATTTCTTGCAAATAATCATGCAATTTAGGTCCATTGGACGAACCATAATAATAGGATCCGTAGGACTTATTATCTTCAAGTGGAACATCCTTAAATTCTGCTTGTTTCGAAATGAAACTAATAGAATCCATTCTGAAACCATCAACACCTTTATCTAGCCAAAACTTCATTACTTTATAAATTGACTGACGCATATTTTTACTACGCCAGTTTAAATCAGGTTGTTCTTTAGCAAATAGATGCAAATAATATTGTTTACGTTCAGGCACATACTCCCATGCTGATCCTCCAAAAACCGATCCTAAATTACTAGGTGCTGAGCCATCATCTTTAGGGTCTTGCCAAATATAATAATCACTATATTTATTATCACGATCTTTTTTAGATTCCTGGAACCACTTTGACTGGTCAGAATTATGATTAACAACAAGATCCATTACTAATTTCAGGCCCTTTTCATGACTCAATTGTAGTAATCTATCAAAATCTGCCATAGTTCCATAAACTGGATTAATTGCCTCATAATCAGCAATATCATAACCATTATCAACAAGTGGTGACTTAAAAATTGGAGTTAACCAAATAATATTAGCGCCTAAGTTCTTAATGTAATCCAACTTTTCAATCACACCATTAATATCACCAATACCATCATCATTAGTATCTTTAAAACTCTGAGGATAAACTTCGTAGACTACTCCCTTTTTCTTCCAATCATTCATCATCATCGTCACCAACCTGTTCACTTGCTACGTCATTGACATAAGTGAGTTGTTTTTTTGCTTCCTCAACTATTTCTCTTATTCTATCAGCACTTAAGTAATCATTAACTGGCTCCATTACAATGGCCATTGCTAGTGATAAATTCATTCCGGTAATAACATGGGTATGTTGACGATAAATATATGGGAAAAATCTCTGATTAACAGATCCACCCATCAAATCAGTTAAAACAATAACCTCATCTTCTTCAGGAATATTGTCAAAGATATCCTTAACTTGTTCATCTATTGGTTTATTATCAACATATGCCGTTAATACTGTTAACTCTAAATCATCACCTGCAAAAAAGCGCAATGCATTAGCCATACCAGCTGAAAAAGTACTGTGAGAAGCAATAACATAATGACGTTTCATAAAAATCAACTCTCCTTAATTTACATACCTATTTAGCAATACCTAAAATTCCAGTGAATGAACCTGCTAAACAAATAACAATGATTAATAAAATAATTTTTGTAGGTGTCCATGACTTACGACCTAGTAGCCAATAAACTAAAGCAGCCAGACAAACAGGTAATAATCCTGGCATAATTTTGTCGAACACTTCTGTTTGAAGCGATAGTGAAACTTTACCAGTTTGAAATTTCAATGGTGTATAAACCTTTACTACTGTGGAAACTAGTGAACCGACTACCATTAATCCCATAGTTGAAATTGCATCCGTAAAGACATTAATTTTGGCACCTAGAGAAGTAACTAACTTAGTACCTGATGTGTACCCTAAATTAAAGAGCCACATTTTAACCCAATACAATCCAATGTATATAGCCATCCAAATAATCGCACCAATAGGATTCCCTTGAAGAGCCATATAACCAGCAATTGAACCCATAATAGTTGGGAAAAGAATCCAAAATAACGAATCTCCAACACCGGATAATGGTCCCATCAATGATGTTTTCAATGATTGAACGGCATCTTTAGACTTGATTCCATCCTTCTCTTCCATTGCTAAAGTAGCACCTAAGATTACATTACCCATTTGAGGGGTAGCATTAAAATATTTATAGTGATTATCCATTGCTGCAATATATTCATCATCGTTTGGATAAATTTTTCTTAAAGCCTTGCGCATTGAAAATGCTACAGCTGGTGCCTGTTGTGATTCAAAATTATATCCTAATCCAGCAAAGAAGATCCAACGACGAAACATATTTTTACGTTCTTTAATTGTCAATTTATTGTTTGTTTCTGTCTGTGTATTGTTACTCATCAAAATCGTCTCCTTCGTCATCTTGGACATCATTTTCTGTAGCAGCAACTGATTGTTGTGTCAGCTTCTCAGCGTTATGTCTGTAAATAGCATAAGCTGCTGCTCCACCAATAAGGGCAATACCCAAAACTGGAATTTTAACGTATGCTGCAGCCACGAATCCTAAAATCAAATATGTTAGATACTTCTTAACCGGCATGTAACGTAATAACATACCAATACCAACAACTGGTAACATTCCTCCGGCAATGGTTAATCCATTTGTAAACCAAGTTGGAATAATATGTAGCACAGCCTTAACGATGGGAGTACCAAACAAGACAACCAGTGTAATAGGAATTACATATTTAAGCATCCAACAGAAAACTGTTAGATAAAAAACCAAATCCATTTTTTCAAATTTCTTCTCATGTAATAATCTTTGTGACCAATGTGCGAAAAAATTATTAATAATTTTCATAATGACATCAAATTGTAGTGTTAACATTCCAACTGGCAAACCTACAGCAATTGCAGTACCAGTACTTGCACCTGTTCTAATTGCTAGAAACACACCTACAATCGTAGCAACACCGTACTCAGGAATCGAAGAACCACCAATGGCTGCAACACCAAGAGACATCAATTGCAATGTACCACCGATAACTAACCCTACACTGACATCCCCCATAATCAATCCAACGAGCATACCAATAATAACTGGCCAATTACCTGTAACTTGATTACCTGTACCATTATCCCAAGCCATATATGCGGCTAAAAGGATTACTAAAACATTTTGTAGAAAGACTGGCATACTAATTCTCTCCCTTCTTCTTTAAAACATCTGTAAGTGAAACTTTGTCATCGTCATCTGGAGTATATTCAAAGAATACAGGGATACCCTTTTCTGCAATTGCCTTTAAAACTTCAACTTCTTCTTTATTCAATGCAACACGCTTCGTATATGGTACCCGATTATCTTCTTCAAATAGTGCCCCAACATTAACTTCGGGAATATCAACGCCACCATTAATCAAATCCAAAATGGTGCTTGGTTCTTTAGCAATAATAAATACTGTATGCGAATCATATTTACCAGCTTTAAAATTATTGATAGCTTTTTCAGTATTAATAATGGACATCCCCGTTCCGGCGGGTTTACTCATCCTCATGCTAGCTTTAACCATTTCATTTTGACTAACTTCGTCATCAACAACCATGAAACGTTTTGGATGTAGTTCACGATTCCATTGATTTACCGTAATTCCATGAATCAAACGTTGATCTATTCTAGCTAATACTACAGACATATTTAAATTCCTCCTAAGAATTTTAAAACGTTTTAAGTTATTTTGGTATACTCCAATATAATTGCGTAATAACTATGTTTCATTAACTTGAAACGTTTCATGTTTTGAACAAAATCATTATATAATGATTACCTCAAAATGTAAACGCTTTTATTAATAATAAAAAAAACTATAGAATAAAATTTTCATCCTATAGTTTCTATAACCCAAATAATAATTTTCCATCAGGGGAAGAACCAATTATAAAGCATCTAATATTTTTCTTTTTATTTTTTTCTTCTACAAAATCATTTAAAAACATATCTATTCAGTTATTATTCGATTCCTTATTCAAGGATACTATATGATCTAATTAAGTAAAACATTCTATAATACTTGAACTATTTTGGAATTGACATCAGCAAATCATTCATAGACTTCAAAATTCCTCACAAGTAACATAAGCAAATGATAATCTTAATGACCGATTATGTTTAAAATCATAAATATCACCAGGATTCAAAAGAATTCCTTTATCAAGAGCTTTTTCAAACAAACCATCAACTTCAACGTCTTCATTGAAGGTCAACCAAATATAAAAACCTCCAATCGGAATATCCCAAACAGCGATATCCTCGAAATATTTACCCAATGTTGCCAATGCATTATCTCGTCGTTTCTTTAAAACTTGCTTCAGATTGGCTAAATATTGACCATATTTACCACTTTTCAAAAATTCCGCAAACACTAACTGTGACAACGAACTTGCCCCGTAATCCATTTGCATTTTAGCATCGCCCAGTCGTTGAATAACTGGTTCGGATGCAATTACCCAACCGATTCTCAATCCAGGTGCTAAGGTTTTCGAAGCACTACCTAAGTACATCACCATTCCATTTTCATCAATAGCTTTCAATGGCACAGCTATTTCGTCATCAAAACACAGTTCTTGATACGCTCCATCTTCAATAATCGGCAAACGATTTTTAATACAAAAATTCATTAATTCTTTACGACGTATGTTACTCATCGTAATTCCTGTTGGATTTTGATTGGTCGGAATAGTGTATAAAATCGACGATTCATCAAAATGCAACTGCTTCTCAATTTGCCAATACTCCAAACCATCATGATCCATGGGTATACCTTTTAAGTTCAATCCCGCTGATTGAAACATTTGAAGTGACTTCAAATATGTCGGTGCCTCTGTAAAAACAGTACTTCCGTCTTTCAACATACATGATGCAATTAACTGCAATCCTTGCAATGCTCCTGAGGTTATTAAAATATTTTTGGTTGAAACATTGATTCCAAACTGTCGCATATGTTCAACAATGGCTTGGCGCAACTCCATGATTCCCAATGGTTCGGCATATCCTAACGAAGTTATTTCAACACTCATTTTTTGCAAAACCTCTGTCCACATTTTTTGTGGAAATAATCTCGGATCCAACTCCCCCGTTCCCAATCGAACAATATCAGGTGCAAATTCTAGACGATTAATTTGCTGCATACGACGATTATTCTCTTGTAAGGAGCCAGATGAAATCAATTTCTTCCAACTTGGTTTGGTTGGTAGCATCAGAGCCCAGGTATTACTAACAATTTGAGTCCCAGCGCCAGACTTACCGGCAATGATTCCATATGAGGTTAATTCATCAATTGCAGTAGAAATAGTACTCCGATTGACTGAAAATGATTCTGCTAAAGCCCGTTGTGATGGTAATCTTGAACCGATTGGCCATTCACCATTAGCGACTTTATCACAAATATATTGAACAATTTGCCGATAAACTGGGATAGAAATTTGCTTATTGGGTTTCCAAGCAATTTGGATTGGGCGCACTCGTTTCATAGCTATCTCCTTTTTGGCTGGGTAAAAAGTATATTTTTGGTTGGTTACATTTTATCCCGATACCAATATAATCAGTGTTGTAGTCAATATATAACATATTATTTGGTTGGTAAAGGGGACTAATCATGAACTTCTTTTTACAAGGGTTAACAATGGGAATTGCTTATGATGCTCCAATTGGTTTGGCAAATCTTTTTGTCATCAATGCGGCATTAACACAAACACGTCGTAAATCATTTTTAACAACATTAATTATCATTATTTTTGACATATCACTCGCCTTCGCTTGCTTTTTTGGTATCGGTGCAGTTATGAAAAAATTTGAGTGGCTGCAATTAGCAATTTTACTAATAGGTAGTTTGATCGTCATCTATATGGGAATTAATCTCTTGCGCGCTCAAACAACTGATATTAGCGCTGAAGCAAATCCAGAAATGACACTTTTTAAAACTATAACTTCGGCTTTTGTTGTAATTTGGTTCAATCCACAAGCTATTATTGACGGATCAATGATGCTGGGAGCATTTCAAGTTACTTTACCTGATTATAGCTATCCAATTTTTATTGCCGGAGTGGGAATTGCCTCGGCGCTTTGGTTTATTGTTTTGAACGCCGTTGTCCACAAATTCAAAGATAAATTTAACGCTAAAGTTTTGCGGATCATTAACTTGGTTTGTGGCGTAATTATTATTTTGTACGGCGGAAAATTATTATTTAATTTTGTTACTTTATTAATGCACTAAAAAAGAAGCCTAATTGGCTTCTTTTTTATATATCCAATTCTTTAATCATCAATAAACGACGTCTCAAGAAAACATCAACTACAATAACCAAAAATCCAACAATCGTTAAGCAGGCCAAACCGGCATATAATTTTTTACTACCATAAGAAATAACAATTCGATTATGTCGGTTACTTTGTTTAACCTTGAATTCAATCGTTCCCCTAGTACTAGTCCAAAATGGAACTGGTTTTCCATTAACTGAAACTCTCGTCAATCGATAACGGATCACTGGCAAATTGACGTCGTCCCCTTGCCGAAGATTTTTAACATCTATAACCCCAGTATCACGATTATCTCGAGGAATAGCTGTCACAATTTTATTATTAACATACATCTGATGTTCCGTAACTGAAGACAAATAATTCAAAGTTTCTTTCGGAACGTATTGATTCAAATAGGAATCTGGAATCCGGTCCTCTTTGATCATTGAACTATCAATCATGCCTTTAGGATCAGAAATCAGCGAATTAGTTGTTGCCATTTTGAAAGAGCCAAACCAAATCCCAAACATCAAAACTCCACACAACGAAGCAACTAACCATTGACGTTCTGAATCATCATTCTGCACCACTGTTTTAATTATCAGTGAACCACTAACTGCCGCAAATAATGTCGCAAAAATCAACAATCGATACGGATACTGAATTACACTGATCGGCGTATTTTGCAGAATATGCCAAGGAAATAAATTCGTCGAAATCAAGAAAATCAATAACCCCGCTGAATATATTTGCTTATTTATTCGATTAAATTTTCTGAAGTAAAATATACCCGCAATTAAGATAACTAAAATTACTAATCCAGGATTATACAAATTTCCTTCAACAAACCGACTGGCATTGCTTTGCAAAGTAACTTTCAGAAATTTGGCTAATTCCAAGCCTTTCAAAATTTGTGGATCTGGTTTAGGAAATTTTTGAAATAATTCTTCTAAAATAAACGGTCCTGTATATAATGACGTCAACAAAATTGTTGTTATAACAGCTTTAACTACTGCCGCCGCATGTTTTTTAAATGGCTTGATTCTCATAAAATTAATCAATAAGAAAACGATGAAAATCAAAATAGTCATAAAAGTTGTCAAAACATGTGTTAAAACAATAGCACTAAAGCCTAAGGCGAATAAATACCACTTATGATAATTTCTAAAAAATGTTTCATAAAAGCCTAAGAAACAAAGCGGCAAAAAGATTGTCGCAATGTACTCTGCTAAGGCTGCCCGACTCAATAAATCAATCAATCGATATGTACTAAAATTATAAATTAAGGTAAAAATCACAGCTTGAAAATGTGAACCTGAAAATTCATACATCGAATAGTGGCTAATTAACAATGACACCAAGAAATAAAAGAAAAGCGCCATATAAAATGCCGAAATCGGATTGCTATTAAATAAAGAAACAATTCCAAACGGCAGCAAGGTTATCCATGGATAAAAAATATTAACCGCATAACCTATTTCACCAAAATTAATGGTTGAAATAGATGGAAACAGTCCTTCTTTTAGCAATTTACTAATCCCTTGAATCCGTTGAAACTGATAGTAAACATCATCACCGTACCAAATACTTTTATTTTGAAAAACAAAATACATAATACTAGCAATAATCAAATATCCTAAAAGAATAATCAAAAATTTAGACCTACGGGTCAAACTAATTCTTTTCATAATACCCCCAATTACGACTTAAAAATATAACATGCTTATATTATACCTTGATAAAAACAGAAAATTAATCTTCTATTTTTACTTAGCCTATGCGAATGCTCCTTTTTTGTAATATTTTACTGTTCCGAAATAAACTTATTTCTACATTAAAGGCAATCTAATAAATCATATAAAAATTAATAAAATCCAAATTTTATTATTTACATTTTTTAAAAACATGCTAATATAAGTGTCACAAGATAAAAACGACGAGAAAGAGGAGTAAGATTTTCCACACTAACAGTGAGTTGGGAATGGTGAGAACCCAATTAGTAAATGGATTATCCGAATAACACTTTCTTATGTTTCTGGCTAAAATGAGCAATCAAAGTAAGTTCAGACGTTAACCGGTACGTTACCAGCGGTGGAGCATGTTAGTGCTCTTATTGAGGTGGTCTATTTTTATATAGACAACTTGGGTGGTACCGCGAAAAGTCTTTCGTCCCAGTTATTATTAAGTTAATAACTGGAATGAAAGACTTTTTTTATTTTGCATTTATTCAATTAAAAACGATCGATTGATCGAAATCATGGAGGAAATTATTATGGATTTGATTATACCTAAGGACTATGATCCAAAACTATCAGTGAAAGAAACACAAAAAGCTATCCAATACATTCGTGAAACATTTCAAGATGAATTTGGTAAAGAATTAAATTTATCACGTCTATCAGCACCAATGATGGTCGAAAAAGGTACTGGATTGAACGATAACCTTAATGGTGTCGAATCCCCTGTTTCCTTTACTATGAAAGGTATTCCTGGTGAAACAATCGAAATCGTTCACTCATTGGCTAAATGGAAACGTCTAGCTTTGAAACGTTATCATTTTGGCATGCATGAAGGTATTTATACTAACATGAACGCTATCAGAAAAGATGAAGATCTTGATAACATTCACTCAATTTACGTCGACCAATGGGATTGGGAAAAAATCATTGCTAAAGATGAACGTACAACTGCAACTTTGGAAAGTACAGTTCGTCAAATTTTCAAAGTTATCAAACATATGGAACACGAAGTTTGGTACAAATTCCCTAAGGCTGTCCACCACTTACCAGACGAAATTCACTTTGTAACAACACAAGAACTCGAAGACCGTTGGCCTGACAAGACACCTAAGGAACGTGAAGATGCTATTTGTAAAGAATTAGGCTGTGTCTTCTTAATGCAAATCGGTGGACCAATGAAGAGTGGCAAACGTCATGATGGCCGTGCCCCTGATTACGATGACTGGAAACTAAACGGTGATATCTTATTCTGGTACGAACCTCTACAAAAGGCTTTGGAAATCTCAAGTATGGGTATCCGTGTTAGTGAAGAATCAATGAGAGAACAATTGAAGATGGCTCATGCCGAAGATCGTGCTTCATTGCCATTCCATAAAATGTTACTAGCTGGCGAACTACCATATACAATCGGTGGTGGTATCGGACAATCACGTCTATGTATGTTATTGCTCGGTAAAGCTCACGTTGGTGAAGTGCAAGCTGCTGTTTGGCCTGAAGATTTACGTAAGAAATGTGATGAAAATGGCATTCACTTGCTATAAAAATTGTTGATTCTTCCCTCTACATATAAAAAATGGCCCTATACTCTGTTCGTTCAGAATATAAGGCCATTTTTTAATATCATTTTATAAGGAAATCAATACAATCTAACAGAAATACCTTCGATAGCGAAATAATATATGTACTCAGAAACACAATATTCTTCGTTAAATAATAATAGGTTCCTATCAATAAAATATCATTTTTTATTGATTATATTTATCCTGAACCTACAGGGTTTTATCACTTACATCGATTGGGAACTGCGTAAGTTAGGAGAAGTGGCTAAAATTGTAGGGGGAGGTACTCCAAGTACAAAAGTTTCTAATTACTGGGATGGAGAGATTGATTGGTATACACCATCAGAAATAGGCGACAGAACTTACTTAAAACAAAGTGAAAAGAAAATTACAAGTAGTGGTTTAGATAATAGTTCTGCTCAATTACTTCCCGTTGGAACAGTATTATTTACTTCTCGTGCCGGTATAGGAAAAACTGCAATTTTAAAAAAAACTAGTACAACTAATCAGGGATTTCAATCAATAGTACCAAACTTAAAATTACTCAAAAGTTACTATATTTTTTCTCTCACCTCAAAGTTAAAAAAATATGGCGAGATTAACGGTGCTGGATCAACCTTTATAGAAGTTTCTGGTAAACAAATGGCAAAAATGGACCTTATGTTACCATCTTTAAAGGAACAGGATGATATTAGTGATCTATTGAAAACAGCGGATAAAATAATTATTTTAAGCAGAAAAAAATTAACGATGTACGAAAGTTTAAAAAAGTATTTATTACAGAATCTTTTCCCCTCAGATGGGGAAAAGATTCCTAATGTGAGATTTGCTGATTTTAGTGGAGATTGGGAACAGCATAAGTTAGGTAAGATAACTAATATTTTTGATGGAACACATCAAACACCTTCTTACACCAAAGAGGGTGTAATGTTTTTATCTGTAGAAGATATAAGAACATTGCATTCTAAAAAATTTATATCCGAAATGGATTTTAAAAAAGACTTTAAAATAAGTCCAAAGGCTAGTGATATTTTAATGACACGTATCGGAGATGTTGGTACTACAAATGTCGTTAACTATAATGGAAATATTGCTTATTATGTAAGTTTGGCTTTATTGCAAAAAAAAGATACTGATTCTTTATTTTTAAATTATTGTATATCTAGTCCAGCCGTTCAAAGAGAAATTTGGAAGCGAACGTTACAGGTCGCCTTTCCTAGAAAGATAAATAAGAATGAAATAAAAAAAATACCAATAAATATATCCAAAAAGGAAGAACAAATTAAAATCGGAAAAATATTTAGTAAAATAGATTTTTGTTTATATACTGCAAAAAAGCAACTATCGTTGTACAAAAATATGAAAAAATATTATACGCAAAAATTGTTAGTTTAATTTTTTCATAAAAACTAAGTTCTAAATTTATTACATCAATTTAGACATTTGAAACATTATTTTTTCGTTATCCTGCGTCTGTAATTCCTGAATAATATGTAAATACGTACTTTGAGTAGTAGTTATATTAGCATGTCCCAATCTCTGAGCAACACTAGCAATCGACACACCAGCAAACAAGAGCAAGGATGCATGAGTATGTCTGAGTCCATGAACCGTAATTATTGGAATATTAGCATTCTTACAAAGAACTTCAAGTCGTTTATTAACAGTTGAATTAAAAATACGTTGATTTACAAAAATTGGTTTATCTACTGGTGTGTTACTTATCATTTTCGAAAATTGCATTGCCAACTGCCAATCAATTTGGACTTTTCTAATTGATGATGAATTTTTTGTTGGTTGAAATCCGCCAGTTGTGGAACGGTAGTTCCAAGTTTTATTAATATTTAATAATTGTTTAGTAAAATCAAAATCTTTAGGTGTCAGAGCAAGAGCTTCTGCAAACCTTAATCCAGTTTTTGCCACTAGTAAGATGTACCAATCCCAATTGATTTCTGAATCTAGATTGAGATGCTTAATAAGCTGCTGTAATTCATATTCGTTCAAAAATTTTGGCTTTTTCTCAGCAGGTTTTTTACCTTTGATGATTATTTTTCGTGTAGGATTTTGTTCAATTAATCCTTCATCAATGGCATCTAGAATAGCGCTCTTTATCTGATGATGAAAGTCTTTCGTGGTTTGTTTCTCATGTTCTAAGGCATAGTCATTAATCAGTTCTTGGTAACTTCGTCTTGTTAAATCACATAGCCTTAGATTTGGAGCCAATTTTATGATCCATTTCAAACTCATATAATACTTGTTCAAAGTAATAGTTCTAATTGCGTTAACCTTATATAAATTAATCCATTCTTCATAATATTCATGAAATAATTGTGTTGATTTGATTTTGGACATGAAAAAACCTCCGAATAATTTTTTGACATTTGTTGTCAAAATCATTATCCGGAAGTTTTTTTATTTATGCATGGTTAAATGCTAAATAAATAATTTTTGGAGATAGTATCTTTTTATTTCTTCCAAAAATGCTAATCTATCCCTTTGAATATTTATAAGGTCATCTAGTTTTTTTAAAAAAGTACCAACTTTTTTCTGTTCCGTATAATTAGAAGTTCTTATTTTTTGTTTTAAGAAGTCTCTAGAAACCAAATTATTCATCATTGTTGCTTTAGTTGTCACGCGTCTTAAAATATTTCCCATTATATTTTCATTATTTATTAGGTATTTCCAAAAGTACAAATCATAATTTTCTTTAGGACGGAAAACGTCAAATACGTGAGATACAATTCCATTTCCTATGTCATTTTCAACAAAACGCCCATAAGAAAAGTTTTTATTTTTATGTCCTTCATAAGCAATGTCACCCTCACGAAATACATTATAAGTTTTCATGTATTTATCGGTAGAATTAATGCTTTGCTCGGATTTATAGTACATGTTTGCGACTGATATTATTTTACTACTACTAAAGGACAAGTCATTTTTTTCTGTCGTCTTTTCATACAGTTCTGAAAACTTATGCTGTTCCCAATCTCCACTAAAATCAGCAAATCTCACATTAGGAATCTTTTCCCCATCTGAGGGGAAAAGATTTTGTAATAAATACTTTTTTAAACTTTCGTACAGATTCAGTTTTTTTTGATATAGTCCTATCAGTAAATCTAATTTTTCAGTAATACTACCTACTTTATTTTGTTCATTCATTTCAGTTGGTGCATAGAGGTGGAATTGGGAATATTCTTTTGCATTTATACCTGGTTGTCCCGATCTTTGAGATGTTATTTGAACAAAGTTATTATATTTTTCAGTAAGAGTATTCTGAAAAACAAACTGTTCGTTATACACTTCTTTCGTTCTCATTCGGATCAAGAAACCTGCAAAAAATACTATACCGTCTGATTTTTTATACAAGTAAGTTTTCCCGACACTTGCACCAGTTCTTGCAAAAAGGATGTCCCCCTGTTTCAACAAATAATCCTGACTGTCCTCTAACTTAACGTTTGGTGACATTAAGTTATCAATAATTAATTTATGACTGTTATCATCAATATCTGTAATTCTCAAGTATTTATTTACACCGTCATAAGGAATAGAACTTGCATTTAGACCGTACATGAAGCTTTTTGCCATATCATTTAATGAATGCTGTTCCCAATCATCAGTAAACCCTTTAAACCGCACTTCAGGTACACGTTTATCCATTATGATTCACCTCATCATTCAACATTGAAATAAAATCATTGAGATCATTCATCGTTTTCTCATCCGAAGAAGTGAGTTCTTTCATCATTGAAAGCAACTCCTTTTTATTTTCTTCAATTTTTTTATTATTTTCTTTTATTTCTTTTGTTATTTCTCCAAGGTCAATTTCTGGTTCAGGTTCGAAGGTATCAACATATCTTGGAATATTTAAATTATAATCATTTTCTTCAATTTCTTTGAAATCGGCAACATGAGCATACTTATCAACATCTTTACGTTCATTGTAAGTATCCATAATTTTATCAATATCTTCTGCTCGAAGAATGTTTTGATTCTTCCCTTTTTCAAAGTTATTACTTGCATCAATGAATAAAACATCTTTGTTAGTTTTATTTTTCTTTAATACCATAACAACCGTTGGGATTCCAGTTGAATAGAACAAGCCAGCTGGCAAACCAATAATCGCATCAATTTGATTTTTGTCTAAAAGCGCTCGACGGATTTTTTCTTCTTTAGCACCTCGGAACAAAACTCCGTGAGGTAAAACGATTGCCATTGTCCCTTTTGAACTCAAATGATACAAACCATGTAATAAGAAAGCATAGTCAGCCTTCGTTTTAGGTGCTAATCCACCGTAATCTTTAAAACGTGGATCTTTCATTTTATTATCATTGTTATCCCAATGAGCTGAATATGGAGGATTTGCCACGACCATATCAAAACTTCTTGGGTGATCAACACCTTGAGCATCAATACCGTCTGGCCAGTCGCTCTCCAAAGTATCAGCATTACGCAAATCCATGTTCATGTAAGAAACATCATGCATCATCAAATTCATTCGTGCCAAGTTATATGTTGTCGTATTCAACTCTTGACCATAATAAAATAACCGACGATTCTTGATTTGTTCTTGAACAGTTAATAACAGTGAACCAGATCCACATGCAAAATCATAAACACTTGGTTTATCTTCTTTAGGATCTAATCCTTGAGTCACTAATTTTGCTAAAACTTCTGATACTTGGTGAGGTGTATAAAACTCCCCAGCTTTTTTACCAGAATTACCTGCAAATTGAGCAATTAAATATTCATAAATATCACCCAAAATATCGTGGCCATCATCATCTTTATACTCAACTTCATCAACCAAGTTGACGATTTCGGTTAAAGCTTTAGCACGTGCAGCAGTTGTTTGACCTAAACGGGAATTCCCCAAGTTCATATCTGCAAACACACCGTGGAAATCTTGCTTAGCATTCGTATTCAAATCAACGTTATGATTAAAATCATCCAACATATCTTGAAAATCAGATGGTGCAATAGAATTGTTATTAACTTTATCAACAATAGTCTGCCATGTATATTGTGGTGCAATGGCATATCCTAATGAATCAGCCAATTCTTCCAAATAATCACTTAAATCATCCCCACCAGCTTGTTCAGCATATGCATCGTTCACACTTTGACCATCAGCAATATCTAGCAAATCGTTTTGAACCATTCGCTCTTCTTGATGTTCTGACAAGTAACGATAAAACATAAATCCCAGAATATAGTTTCTATATTCACTGGCATCCATATTGCTACGAAGACGGTTGGCCATCTCCCAAATTTGACTAGTAATCTCTTGCGCTTTACTCATAATTTCTCCTAGTACTTCTCTACCATTTGATCAGCAAATTCTTTAAAACTTCTTCTCAAATGAGTTCTATATTTAATTTTTGATAATTTCTTAACTCTTGATGACTCGGCATCTGTTGTATAAACGGTTGTTCCTTCTTTAACAATTTCATCTAGGACACCGTTAATATTTAAATCATCGGCATTTTTAATGTGGCTTAGGACAATCTTATTTACAGTCTGGGAAGAATCAATATCTGCTAACCCCCAATCTTTTTTATAATCAAAAATCTCATTTCTCAATCGCATATCGTTATGAGTGGATACTAAATTTTTAATATCTTTTTGATTAACCGGATAATTATTAAATGATACGTTTCCGTTTAAAACATCTTTAGTGAATTGATTGATTTGACCTGCATATTTACGGTTATCAACCTTATCAGAAATATTTTTAATTTCGGTAGCTGTTTTATTAGCCGAGTCTAAGTCAGCATCATGATACTGATTCATCAAGTCAGCAATTAGTTCTTCAAGGTAATCGTAATTCACTTTAATCGCTTTCACATGCTCCATCTGTAAATCAACTTGCGAAACATCGACATGATCTATGAGGGCTATTCTTTGTTTAACTTCATTTTTAATAGTTGTTGTCAAAACCTCTTCTTTATCAATTGACATCCCCAACTCACCTAATAACTTGTCGGGATGTTCTTCATCATAACTAACATCTTGTTTAATCATCGACATAAGATGATTATACTTTCGTAAACTAGAGTACATTTCTTTAACCTTATTATCATCATCAGGAACTCTAGTAAAGTTACTTGAATAGTCTGCCAATTGCTTAACTGTTTTCTTTAATTCTTTCTTTGTTTCTTCAACAGGAGGAACAAATACATCTGCCGGAGGTTCAGGATCTCCTGCCCCTTGGGCAGAATCTCGATTGGCATACATGGCTAAAGCTTTCTTCATTAATATTTCAGTATGATGTGGCCAACGATAATTAACAATCCGTCCGAACGGTTTAGTCTGCATATCGTAAACACGATTGGTTCTGGAATATGCTTGAATTAGGGCTGCTCCTTGTAATGTTCTATCAACGTACAACGTATTCAGCTGCGGAGCATTAAAGCCCGTCAATAATTGATCAACAACAATGACAATATCAAAATACTTACCATCATCAATTGTTCGATTCAATCTTGAGACGACTTGAGCTGTATATTCCTTAACCTGAGTATCATCAAAGCTAGTACCAAACTCTTCATTGTAGTCATTCATAATTTTACGTAAGGATCCATTATTTTCCCGCTGTTTATCACTATTTGATGTATCTTGACTAAATGTAATACCCACTCGCAACGGATTTTCCAAATCAGCATTTTGTTTTTTAAATTCATCGTAATATGCCATTGCCATAGGTGTTGATGCTTTTCCACCACCTACATGAGTCGTAAACAAGGCATTATACTCACCATTACGGGAACGCTTATTCCAGTTCTTAATAATATCTTTAACTACCAATTCAATATGTTTAGGATTATTGTCGTAAACAGACGGTTCCACAGTATCGTCCATATCTTCATCGGCCATATTATCAATACGCATATCAATATCTTGTTCAGACATTGACGGATAGCGAGACTTGAAATAAGCAGGAAGATATTGATCCTTTAAAACCGAATCAGATAAAGTTGTTTCAAAATCTACTTTAAATCCTAAAACATTTTTATCTGCAATTGCATCCCTAATTGTATAAGCATGAATCAAATCCCCAAAAACCTGTTTAGTGGTTGGATAGGTGTCGAAAACAGGTGTACCAGTATAGCCAATCCAAGCTGATTTTCTAAAGCCATCCTTGATTCGTTGTAACATTTCTCCCGAGGTTGAACGATGAGCCTCATCGACGATAAACACAATGTTTTTATTAACTGGTTTAAAATTATTAGTTCTAACTATCGAATCCATCTTTTGGGTAGATGTAACAATAATTCCATTACCTTTTTTATTAAGTTTTCTTTCCAAAACCCAACGGTTACTTGTATCAGTTACAACTCCACCATTACTTTCCTCAGTATTTTCAGGATCATACGCTTTATATTCGTCAACCGTCTGATTCGTCAATGCAACACGATCCACCAAGAAGACTACTTTATCCACATTAGGTAATCTTGAAGCTAACCATGCAGCCTTAAAAGAACTAATTGTTTTACCAGAACCAGTTGTATGCCAAACATATCCTACGCCCTGATCATCAATTCCAAAGGTATGCTGTCTAATTTTTCTGATGACTCTTTGAGTCGCATAAACTTGATAAGGACGCATTACCTTAATCATTTGATGTTTTGGGGTTCCGTCCAAGATCATATAATTTGTTGCCATTTGATGTGACATTGGAATGGATAACATGTTATTAGCAAACTCTCGCCAGTCAAATACCGGTTTGTTATCATCAGCCTTTTGCCAACGAAAGGCAAAATCGGTATTAAATTTATCTGCAGTTGAATTTGCCATGTAGCGACTATCGTGTGGTGTGATTGCTACTAATATTTGTAGTGTTGAAAAGATATCTGAATACTGATTCTCTTCGATATACTGATGCATCTGATTCAAAGCCTCTTTAGCATCATGTCCATCAGCCTTTTCTTCTATTTGAATAATTGGCAATCCATTAATCAATAACGTCGTATCAAATCTTCGAGCTTTTCTCCCCGGAATAACAGCTGGCCTTTCAATCTGATTTACAATTTGATAGATTGTGTCTCCGGCTCCAATATTATCTTGATCAAAAATTTTCAAATACACATGTTTACCATTATCTAAATCAACTTCTACTTGTGAAATACCGTTCATGCCATATAAGAATTGACCAGCTTGGTATGGAGTCTCCAGCTGTCCAATGATAACTTTTATTTGTTTAAATTCCGCATCAGACAATTTACCATCCAACCGATCTTGGTTATGCTGTTCAACGATATTTTTGAAATTTTCCCATAGATCTTCAGTAGTCTTTATCTCCGGCAAATAATCCCATTGTTTTGTTCCACCTAGGTTGACCAAATAATCAATCAAATTATTTTCAAAAGCCAATTCATTAGTTTCCAAACTCATGATATTCCCCCGAATAACTGTGAATTAAACTAAACACAAATTTATAGATATTTGTCATTTAGTTATTGTAAATTAATCTTTACATTCTTTACTTATTCTATCAGATAAAAAGACAACAAATTAACGTAATTTAACTGCATAACAAATTAAATAGGCAAGTTATCCCTCAGAGAAATAACTTGCCTATTAATTACTATTCATAAATATTTTCTAAAAAATTTAATATATATCACCAAAAAGCTTTTCCAAATCTATTTCATGCTGCAAAGGTTTTTGCCCAACCTTAACTAAAACTCCAGAATCTTCATATTTCTTTATAATCTCTCTGATTTTAACTTTTTTATATAATCTGGTATCTCGCTTATACAACATATTAATTAACGGGGTATCCTTCACTCCTAAGGAACTATCAACATTGAATAATTTAGATTCTATGAAAACAAATAATAAATTGAATTCCAAATCATTATTAGTATCATTAACATTTAATATTTCCTTTAATTCGACAAAATATTTGTTGAGTAAATCTAATAGTTCATTTAACTTCTCCAAAACCGAATTTTGACCTTCTAAAATTATTTCCATCATTTTTTGAATGAAAAATGTAAGTTCGGCTTTATTCTCATATAATTCTGCATCTTTAAAAATTTTATAATACTTGGCCTGATTACTATGAATTGAACTGGATATCGAGAGTGCAGTATATGGATCTAATTTTTTACTCAAATATTGAGATAATAAATACCTTCCCATGCGACCATTTCCATCCATAAAAGGATGGGTGTTTTCAAACATAAAATGTGTTACTAATGACTTCTCAACTGGGGGAATATCTTCATTATTCATAAAATCAATCAGTGACATCAATTTATCTTTAATGGTTTTCTCATTTACAGGAGGCCTATGAACTGTTTCAATATCTGTTCCAATTCTGACGGGCTTATCCCTAAAGTATTCTCCATCTGGTAATTTTCCCTCTTCAATTTCGCCATCAGTCAATTTATCATAAATATCTCTAATCTTTTGGAAATTTTCAATTTTAATTTCTGGTTCACCAAGAATATCAATATACTTCTTTACCGTAGATACTAATCTTTTTTTATCAGTCTTATTATTATTCTGTAATTCATCAACCACAGTACCAATTTCTCTTCTTTCAGTCTTAACTCCTTCTATTTCATTACTAAATTGAATTTCATTAGTAAGTAGTGAGTTAGTGTAACTTTCCTTAGCAATACCTGGTAAGGACGAACCTATATTTTCAATTAGACTGGAATTCTTTCTGATTTCAGCATTTAAACGTACCATACTCCTAGTTTCAACAAAGAATATAGGATAATCATCATATTGCTTTTTACTTTTATCAGTAAGTATGGGAAAAAGATTCGTCTGGAACGATGAATAACCACTTAGTCTCTTCTTATACTCTTCTATCACATCAATAGAGTCATCGGTACTACTCATATACTTTAAAGTGGACAAAGGTTTCATTTCCATAGCTTACTTACCTCCAAAATTTATTTAATTAGTCCAAACTCACTTTATACTTCAATACTTCTTCACTTTAATAAAATACGATAATCATTTGGATCTCCTATTTCATTATTTTAAGCAAATAATGAAATAGAGTCCAATTTTATACAGTCTATTTTATTATTTTGTCAAAATACTAAAATAGATTCACATTTTATACATCCTATTTCATCATTTTAAGCAAATATCAAAATAGGATTCGGTTTTATACACCCCATTTCATTATTCAAACCAATATTAATAATTCGGAAAAAGCAAAACACCGTCAATGATAATTCATCAACGATGTTTTATGGACTCAAAATATCTAAACGTAATTAATCTTCAAATTGCCTAACGAAACCAGTCCAACAACAGTAACATTGGGGCTATCCGCATCTGATATGGGATTACCAACTTCAGAAATAGCTCCCATATTATTATCCAACTCCTTCACAACATTCCAATTCCGAGGGACAAATAATTCAACTCCACCAAGTGACACATTGACATTAATCGTAGCAGTATCATGGACTTTCACATTATCAAAATAAACTTTGGCATCCCCCATGGAAACGTCGATATTAGCTGAATTAAAATCATCCGATTTAACATAACGAATACTGGTACCCATTTTTACATATACATTTACATCTGGATCATCAACAGTCTTCACATCTGGATCGGCCGTGTAATCCATTTTAACAAAAGGGCCATGGTGTCCTTTTGTATAACCTTTCCGATAATTTATCCAAGGACGATGTTTAGCAATCAATGGTCGAAAAATCATCGACAAGCCAATTGATACCAACAATGCTGCACCCAAAAGTGTCCACGGAACAATCGCCGTAATTCCCAATGGTTCAGCATATAAAATTGCCAAAAATGCTAGAGAGAATACCGTTCCTGGTATCGAAAAATAGACGGCACTCTTAATCAAAACAGCTACTAGAAAAATAGTTGCGACCATCGTCCAGAAACTAAATGAATAAGTAATCAAATGTAATTGACTAATAACTAGTATGGCAGCACTTAATAGTAGAAAAATGCCCCAGAAAATTCCATTTCTATTTCTCATGTTTAAAACTCCTTTGCTTCAATCTTTCTTTCAATTCTTTCAAAAATCGGCGCGACACATAAATTTGCTTATATGAATCACGAAATTGGACTAAATTACCTGTAACTGAACGTGATAATGACAAAATTTCATCAATATTCAAAATTGACGATTTAGAAACTCGTAAAAAATTATCGGGTAAATTTTCTTCCAATTCGTACAACCGATAATGTATGAGAAAGGCATTGGTGGTCGTGTGAGCATAGACATTACGATCATTCGTTTCAAAAAATAAAATGTCCTTTAGCGCCAATGAATAAACCGTTTCACCCAAGTAGCCATTCAGGTGATTAAATTTTTCTTCAACGTCTTTTAAAGAATCTAAAATTTGTTGCACTTCATCATCTTTTTGTGCCGCATTAATCACAATTTCTTTTTCCCGATATTCAGATGAAAGATTCAATTTAATCTTCACATCGACTCACCCCCTTTCGTTAAATGTATTACACCACATCAGATTACAAGTGTATAGCGATTTTGCCTAAGTGGTCGGTTTAGAAAACTAAGTGGCAAAAAAAGAGTGGAACAAAACATGGTCAGCTTTCGAGCATTAAGGCAAGTGGCTCCAGTAATCCGATTTTGGATTGCTGGAGCCACTTGTTTTAAGCGGAAAAAGCTATGTTTTATCCCACGTTTATGCTGCATATCTAAAGACGATATTAGTTTTGTCCCAAATTTTTTAATCCCAATTTCCAAATGAATATTCAATCATCTCGTCATTACCACAGCGTGGACATTGCCAAAATTTATCCTGTTTCAAAAATTTCAGTCTTGTCTTACCCGCCGAACCTTTCGCAAAATTCACTCGTTCCAAGACACTTTGACAATATGGACAATGATACTCTGGTTCAAAATCGCCAACTTGAAAATAAAATTTATCAAACAAGTAAAAATCTTCCGGACAAGCATACAAACTATGGCCATAATTTTCTTCAATCGTTGCCCCATTTTTTACTAATTCTAAAGCTTGTTGTGTAATTTTTTCATCACCAACTAGCTCCGGTAACAACGGCTCATCACCTTCAAAAATATTTTCAACTGAATACAACATACCGATACCTTACAATGCATCAATTTCATAACCGCACTTACTACAACGTAAATCATGTCTTTGTCCCATAGTACTTCCTTTCTTATATCTGATAAAAATGTTATTCTATTGTACAATTATTATAGTTAATAGTTGAGGAGGAATTACATGCAATCTGTAGATAAAGTAAGATCTGCTGGTTTGGCAAAATTCACATCCCTCGTTTATCTTTACACGGGATTGGGTATTGCTCTTTGGACCATCAGCGCACAAGTAATCGCTAATAACCAAGCTCTATCAATGGCGATTTTCCAAGGAATGGCACAACATCGTATCATTTCAATGATTTTGATGATTGGTATCCCATTTGCTTTCATTAGTTTATGTAGTCGTTTAGCAACCAAGTCATATTTCTTAACATTCTTGAGTTACATCGGATTTATCGTCACACTATCTGTTATCGGTGTGCCGGTCTTCTATCTCTACTCAGCTAGAAGTATTGTTCAAACATTATCAGTCACAGCGGGTGCTTTCGTTGTTTCAGCTGTAATTGGTTTTACTACTAAAAAAGACTTAACATCATGGAACAGAACCTTGTTCACTGCTTTAATTGCGGTTATCGTTGTTGAACTACTAAACGGACTTATCTTCCATAGTTCAGCTATGATGATGATCATCAGTGCCGTTATTATCGTTTTGTTCTTGTTCTATATTGCTTACGATTCGCAAAACATCAAACGTGTTTACCAAAACTTTTCTGATTCAGAAAGCTTAGGTGCCATCGCACTTGTTGCTTCAGTTAGCTTGGTACTTGATTTCATTAACTTGTTCATGAGTATCATTCAAATCTTTGGTAATAATAATTAATCTTTCTACCCAAATAACCATAAGAAATCTATCAATTTTAAAGATAGTTCTTATGGTTATTTTTGTAGAATCCAAATTCTTGCACTATCTCAAATAAGGTAGTATTATAATCAGTTCACGGAAGAAATCGGAAAATATCAGTCCTCAATTGCTATGTTTTCGGTTTTTTCGTGAGTAGAAATCGAAAAAATTTCCCCGTAGTCTAAGAAAAAGACTGCGGGGAAATTTTTTATTTCAAGCCATTATAAATGTGATCAATATTCCATTTCATCATTGAATAATAAGTATCGCCATCGGTACCCTTTTTAGCTAATGAGTCAGTAAAAATTTTCGAATAAATTTCTAAGCCCGATTCTTTAGCCACTTTATCCATTGATTTTGATGAAACTGACGATTCAACGAAAAGATGTTTAACATCTGAATCTTTAATCTTGCTCAAGACAGCCTTCATTTGTTCAGGCGTTCCTTGTGCTTCGGTATTAATTTCCCAAATATAAGCTGGTGTCACATGGTAAGCCTCGGAGAAATACTTGAAGGCTCCCTCAGATGTAACCAACAAACGTTGTTTCTCGGGTATTTGTAAATACTTCGATTGTGCCTGTTGATGTAATTTTTCCAACTTAGCAATGTAATTATCAGCATTATCTTGATAAAAACTCGCATTCTTAGGATCTTTTTGTTTCAATACATTGGCGATTGTTCGAACATACTTAATTCCGTTTTCCAAGTCTAGCCAAGCATGAGGATCTTCTTCATCCTTATTTGTGGTTAAATGCTTCGCTTCAACATCTTCACTAGCGGAGAAAACTTCTCGGCCAAATTTCTTATGAGAAGTTTGAACCAGCTTAGTGAACCAACCATTTCCACCAGTTTCCAAATTCAAACCATTGTGGAAAATCACATCAGCATCTGCAGAAGCTGACACATCAGTTGGTTGTGGTTCGTATTCATGCGGATCAGTTCCACGTTTAACAATACTATAAAGTTCAATCCTGTCTTGTCCGACATTATGAACCATGTCTTCTAGGATTGAATTAGTTGTCACAACTTGAATTTTTTCGTTATTGGCAATTGATTCATTACTGTTATCCCGATGATGTAAGAAGAAATAAACTCCACTGATCATCGTTATCACACCAACAAGTGTTATCAAAAAGCGTTTCATTTAGCCACACTCCTTTTCAACTTAAAGAAGTTTTGTTTTGGTGATGCCACAAAAGAAATGGCAAACAACATGGCAGCGACAATAACAATTGCGGGACCAGATGCCCAGTTGAATGTGTAACTAAAGTACAAGCCAGTGATTGAAGAAACAACTCCAACGACTGCCGATAATACTAACATAACGTTTAATTTGTCAGTCCATAGGAAAGCTGTGGCGGCAGGTGTTATCAGCATCGCCACTACCAAAATGATTCCGACAGTTTGAAGTGCTGAAACAGTAACTAAAGTTAATACTAGCATCAAAGCATAGTGAATAATTTGGACATTGAGGCCATAAGTTTTAGCGTAAGTTTCGTCAAATGATGTTACTAATAATTCTTTGTAGAAAGTTACGACGAATAAAATAACTAATCCTAAGACAACGGCTGTTGTCATAATATCTGAGTCACTAACAGCCAAAATATTTCCAAACAAAATATGATGTAGGTTAGTTGAACTTTCAGCCATAGATATCAAAATGAATCCTAAAGCATAAAAAGCACTGAAGACGACACCTATCGAAGTATCCGTCTTAATCTTACTGCGGGAAGCTACGAAACCAATCAACAAGGCTGCCAATACTCCAAAGACAGAGGCACCTATCAAAATATTGATTCCCAGCATATAGGCCACAGCCACCCCTGGCAAAACAGCATGCGAGATGGCATCTCCCATCAAGGACATTCCACGTAAAATAATGAAACTACCAATGATACCAGACATAATTCCGACCATCACAGCAGTTAAGAGCGCACTTTGAAGGAAATCATACTTTCCTAACGCATGAATAAATTCAATCATTGATGTCATCACTGCACACCTTCCTTTTCCTGAAACAATACCGAAGAAAGATCTGCACTAAAGGCACTTTCAATGTTCTTAGGATTGTAAACTTCCTGAGCTGGTCCATAATCAACAATTCCATGATTCAAAACTACTAAATCATCGAAATATTTGGTAACTTTGTTCAAATCGTGGTGAATAACAATAATCGTTTTATTTTCGTCGCGCCATTGCTTCAAAATTTGCATAATGGCAGTTTCACTTTGTAAGTCGATTCCAACAAACGGTTCATCCAAAATAATAATTTCAGCCTGTTGAACGATTGCTCGAGCTACGAAAACTCGTTGCAATTGTCCACCTGACAGATTACCAATTTGACGTTTCTTGAAATCTGATAACGAAACTTGTTCCAAAGCATCTAAACTAGCTTGTTTTTCAACTTTGCCAGGACTCTTAAATAAGCCTAATTTTCCATAAGTTCCAGTTAAAACGACGTCTAAAACATCAATTGGAAAAGTTAAATCTAAATCTTTTCTTTGTTCAACGTAAGCAATCTTCTTTTGAACTGACTTCATCGACTGACCATTGTAGTCGACACTTCCTTGGCGTGCCTTGATCAAATTTAAAATAGCTTTGATCAGGGTTGATTTACCTGCACCATTCGGTCCAATGATTCCAGTGATCTTACCAGCGTTAAAATTAACGGCAACATCAGAAAATACTGGTGTGTCATCGTAAGCGACAGTGAGGTTTTTTACAGTTAACATAAAAAGCCTCCATTCTTTTAGCGGATTTCCGCTCTTATGTCAGAGTATCATATATTACATGGTGATTTCAATAACAAAGTTAGGTTAGCTTAATTATATTTTTAAAATAGTATTAAAATAAAAAGTACAATAAAAAAAGAGTTTGAGACAAAACTATTGTCGTCTTTAAACATGCAGCATAAACGTGGAACAAAACATAGCTTTTTCCGCTTAAAACAAATGTCCCCAGCAATCCAAAATCGGATTACTGGGGACATTTGCCTTAATGCTCGAAAGCTGAACATGTTTTGTCCCACTCTCTTTCATTTAAACCACATCTGATAAAGTCCAATCAATCTCACCAGAATATTGACCAGCCGGGGTTAATCCATTACTACGTAGGAAAATCCCATCTGAATTATCCCAATCGCTAGCAATATTCGTAATTTGTTGTCCAGTTTGGTTTTTAACGCCGCTAGCAATATTAACATTATTACCAGTTAAAATATTTTCAATACCGTTACTGTTACGGAAAATCATGTCTCCATTAAACTTATTACCACTACTTGTTAAACCAGACGTTGAAGCCGACAAACTCCACTTACTATCAGGGCCAGCTTCACGCCCATCATTAACTAAAATGTCCCAATTACCTTTCCGAGAAATTAAACGAGATTCAGATACATTATTCATGTCACCAAACTCATATGCTTTATTAACCGTTAACGATAATTCGCCTTTTTTAGAAACAGTTGCTTTAACAATCGGAGTCAGATTATGCTGCGGGTCGCCTGCAAGAAATTCCAGTGTATTAGTATCTTGTGTCAAATCTTTTGCCGGAATTGTAAATGTAAAACGTCCCGTTTTCTCATCATCACTCATTAAAAAATTCTCGTAGGTTTCTCCATTCAAAGTCGTAAAAATTGTTATTGATGAATTTTTAACCGGTGTTCCATCAGTATAATATACTGTTCCTGTAATTGTAGCGTCAGTATTAGGGCTTACCGAAATATTACTCTGATCCAAAGTTAAACCCATTGGGCCTGCTTTTTTAATAGTAAAGGAAGGTGTATCAACATTACTAATCAAGTTATCACTATCAAATTTTGTATGTTCTGATGCAACAACAGTATCAGAAGCAACTGAATTAGCAACTCCATTAATAGAAATCGTTGCTATATCCCCATCATCTAATAAACTCTCAGGAAGTGCATAGCCACTGATTTTTGTTCCAGATAATTGACTAGCAGAAATTGGGTACGAGACTCCAGTGCTATACGTAATAGTACCTATATTACCGTCCGCATCAGGTTTATAAGTAATATTCTTGGGTAGATTTATATCACCATGAATATTTTGCCAAGAATCACGTCCACTCATATATTTAAAAATATAATTAATTGATAGTTGATCATTAGAACTTACATTCCCATCCTTAGAAACATTGGAATTGCCCTGCGTCACATCCGTTATAGATGTACTTACATCCCCTTCAACTGACGATGGGATAGATTCCAAGGCAATTAAGTTAGCCTGAAAATCATCCCCTGTTGTTGCGGTAAAACCCCAACGCAAATGATTATCGGGAACAACGCCAAATTCCGTTCTATCAATTACCGGAGAACTAAACTTAATCGGATTTGAGGTATTAGTTCCATCACGATTCTTGTCGTTAAAAGCAAACTGTGCTTGAAAAGTTACGGGATCCCAAACAATAGATAAATGATGCCAATTTCCATCATGTAATGTAATTGGAATTACACTTGTATGGTTTTGTGTAAAATAATTGCCCCCTGTAAGAAACCCATAAGGAACGTAGTTATAAGTTTTACTATCCGCAGGATAACCATATGCAATATGAGATCCATTAACATTTTTATCAAAGGAATCTGCACCACCTGGGGTTCCTCCATTATTTGTATGATCATCAAATTCCAAAGCCCAGCTATGTTGAATTGCTGAGTTAGCGACCGTCTGAACATCATGCACAGTGGAATCATCGTCCATTCCCCAAACACCCAAAGATTCACCAATCCCCAGTTTAGACCCTTTATGAGCAAATGCATTCTCACCATCACTCGAGTTTTGTAATACAAAAGCCATACCATCACCAAAACCACCACTTTCAATATGACTTGTGGGTCCAAAATATAACCACATAGATAATGTTTGTCTTTTAGTAATATCGATATAATTACCGCCACCTACATTGGACCAAATCGCCCCTGCTTGACTTGTATTGTAAGTCATTCTGATAGCCCCATTAGAAACACCATTTGATTTAACCAAGGATGCCATGTTGTTTGTCGTTTTACCAGTAAATTTACTAAAATCAGCTTTAGTAAATAAATTAGAATCAAGTCCTAAATTGTCAGGTGCACTATCCAGCCCTGTCGTCTGTTCTTTAAGAGCTGCCTCAGAACCTTCAGCCTCAACGTCTACATATTGACATCCCAACCCCACAATTACCACAAAAAAGGCTACACAAAATAGCCTTAGAATATTCTTCATTTTGCTGCCCTCACAGTTTTTATATTCCCATATAACTCTTGTTGCCATTATTATATACACACAATTATTATAAAATCACCACATTAGTTTTATTTTTATTTCAAAAAAAGTAAAAAAAAATAAACCTATCTATAATAAGATAAGTTTATTTTCCAATTTGTTAACTATTTATTTTCAGCAATAGCTTTATTAACAGCGTCTTTTTCATCTTCAATCAAGTTGACATTTGTTTCAACAATCTTGATATCCATTTGAATTTCACGTGTTAAACCAGGTGTATTAACTTTTGGTTCAAAGAAGGCTTTGAATTCAGCTAAACGTTCTGGCGTGTGGAAGACCATTGATGTAACGGTAATATATGTTGAGAATTCCATATCTCCACCAACTGTCTTTTCAAGCCATGACCAATCGTTTCTGATCCAGTCCCAAGCAGCTTGTTGGGCTTTTTCGTTAGCCAAAGTTCCACGATACCATGAACGCAAATCTTGTGGCTTGATTGTGTCAGCATCTTCAAATTTACCAACCAATTTATTGATCAATTCACTATCTGGTGTACTTGTAATGGCTACAGACAAGTCAGCTTTGTAACTTGGATCTGCTGTCTTTACGTAATCAGCTAATAACTTATCAAACAATTCAGCACTACCATAATTCTTCACTTCATTTCTCAAAACGAAGAGACGAATATCTGCTGACAAGCCAATTAAATTATCTTTATTATTAGTAAAGATTTCATGCGCCTTAGCAACAGCATCAGGGTTTTCAGCGTACAAAGCAGCGTTTAAAACAAATGGACGTGTCAATTGATCATCATTCGATTCGCCGGCTTGTGGCTCCCAACCTAAACGAGCAACTTGCTTAGCACTTAATTTATCAAATAAAGCTTTCAAATTCTTCTCTTCAGCAGAACCAGATTGAACAAACTTCTTCAAATTGTTAGCGACACGATACAATGCTGCATTAACAACTGTCGAATGACTTTGAGCAAATTTATTCAATAATGGCACGATTGAGGCGTAAGAAATTTCACGTGCATCGGCCAACAAACGAAGATCTTGTAAAATACCAAGTTGTGAAATATTGTCGATTGAATCGATATTATCCAAGATATCTTTCAACAAAGTTTCATCATATTTAACGATAAAGTGAGAGTTATTGCCGACATTCAAGCGGAATGGTTCGTTAGCATCCTTGTGTAATTCAGCGTAATCACCGACAACGACCTCCTTGTCAGCCATAATCTTAGGAGCAGCACCATAGTTACTGTTCAAAGGAATTTGCCATAGGCGGTCTTCGTCTTGTCCTTGACCAATGAAGAATTGTTGCTGTGACAATGTAATCTTACCATCAACGACACTAGCAGAAACAACTGGATAGCCTGGTTGTTCGAGCCATGAGTGCATAATTGAACCAACATCAATACCAGAAGCATCACCTAAAGCATTCCAAAGGTCATCGCCTTTAGCATTGCCATAACTGTGAGCTTCAAAGTATTTCTTCAAACCAGCACGTAAGTTATCGTCGCCTAGCAAGGCACGAACCATAACTAACATTCGGGCACCTTTAGCGTAAACAATAGCTGAGTCAAACAAAGCGTCAATTTCAGCTGGATTATTAACTTGGACGTGAACAGATTGCACACCATCAGTGGCATCACGTTGTAAAGCAGCTGGAACATCAGAAGTTTGGAACATTTCCCAAACATGCCAGTCAGGTTCAATCGCATCAACAGCAACGTATTCCATCATGTTGGCAAAACTTTCGTTCAACCATAGGTCATCCCACCACTTCATAGTAACAAGATCACCGAACCATTGGTGAGCTAATTCGTGAGTAATGACTGTTGCAACAAGTTGTTTTGTATCAAGTGAAGTATTATCAGGGTCAACCATCAAATAAGCTTCACGATAAGTTACAAGACCCCAGTTTTCCATCGCACCAGCTGAGAAATCAGGAAGTGCCAATTGCCATGAATGTGGAAGTGGATATGGCGTTTGATAGAAATCTTCATAAAACTCAATGGCACGTTTAGCAATGTCCAAAGCAAAATCTAATTCATTAGCTTTGTGAGCTTTAGTAGCGAAAACACCCACTTCAACACCACTCTTAGTTGTTGTAACTTTACTTTGAAGATCACCAAAGGCAAAGGCAATTAAGTAAGTTGACATTCTAACAGTTGTATCAAAATAGTGAATTCCATTTTCCGTTCTAATTTCAGGCATATTAGCTAGAATTGTTTCACCAGGTTGTTCATCAAACTTGATAGCCATATCAAATTTAGCTTTAGCTTCAGGTTCATCGACACATGGAAAGGCTTGACGAGCAAAAGTAGTTTCAAATTGCGTACCGATAATTTGTTTCTTTTCGCCATTAACTTCGTAATATGAAGGATAAATACCCATCATTGAGTCAGTCAATTTAGCATTGTAAGTGATTGTCAAAGTTGTTTCACCAGCTGCTGGCAAATCAATATTAATAGCATCATTGTTATCGTCAGTTGTGAATGGAACATCTTTTCCGTCAGCTTGGACCGTTTCAATATTCAGATACTTTTGGTGAATAGAAATTGATGGCACCTTAGCCTCACCATCAATAACAGTTTTACCAGAAAATTGTTTTGTACCACGGTTGATATCGATGAAGACATCATAGCGACTTGGTTGAAATTTATCATAAAAGCGTGTTATTTCAGTCATAAGTTCCCCTTTTTTAATCGTTTTTTAATTTACTTCTAATTTATTATAATCTTTAAGATATCTTACTTTCAATATAAAACTAATAGTTAAAATAAAAACACTTATACGCCAACAATTGTAGTCTATCAAAAACTTGGATATGTCCCAAATAAAACGATGTTCCGTTTTTCTTCAATTATAATTGAAGAAAATTGGATTTTTAGGTTTTTATCAATTACGTTTGAAGTTTTATGTACAATTAATAGCATAGAATTATTACTCTCATTCACTAAAGCTTATGTGACCATTAACTTCATTGTGCACAATAATATGAAAAGAATTATCATTAAGACAATACATAATTTGGAGGTTTTACTATGGAAACTTTTGAAATGATTAAATCACGTAAAGCTGTTCGTCAATACACTGGTCAAATTAGTGATGAACAATTAAATAATATTTTATTAGCTGCCAACGCTGGATCCGTTGGTTTAGGAAAATTTGAAGATTATCGTTTAACCGTTATTCAAAAACCAGAAGTTTTATCAAAACTAACTGGAATTTATGATGCACCCACTGTTATTGTCGTCTCTTCTACTAATAATGGTTTAATGGAAGGCAATTCGGCTGGTACCATCGTTCACAATATGGAACTAGCCGCTGAAAACCAGGGTCTAGGTGCCAATTATAATATGGCTTGTCTCGGTTCAATTCCCGAGAATGTTATCCCAGATGGTTTCAAGCCTCTCTTTGCCATGACCCTAGGACAAACTACTGAAACTTTTACCCCTCGTAATATTTCATTAAGCAAAATTGCCACAAATATCGTTAAATAGGAAAAGGATTAAAAAAATTACTATGGATTTAATTGAAGTTGTAAAAAAACGTCACTCGGTTCGACACTTTAGTCAAAAAAGTGTCGCTACGTCTGACATAAAAGAAATTATCAAACTAGCTCAACTGGCTCCTTCATGGGTTAATTCTCAACCTTGGAAAGTCTATGCTGCAACTGGCAAAACTTTGGAACAAATTAAAGCTGATTATGAGCAAAAAGACCACTTGAATGAAAAATCTCATCCCGATTTTCCGGTCATGCATCGTGATGACTGGAACAATCGTACTCAAGCCAATATGAAACAGTGGCGTCACGAAATTGTTCATCATTTTGCTGACTTTGATGAGGCACATCACATTATGTCCGATGCCAGTGAACATCTTAATTACGCACCTGTAATTTTATTTTTAACTATGCCAAAGGATTCATCTCTTTGGTCCGTTTTTGATATGGGTTCTTTTGGTCAAACAATTATGTTGGCCGCGAAAGATAAGGGATTAGATACGATTCCTAATTACAACAGTGTCCGTTTTCCTGAAGTTCTTCGGAAACAATTAGATATTCCCGAAGATGAAACAATTGTTGTGGGTATTTCACTTGGTTATGCCGAAGATATTAAAATTAATACTTATCAATCCAAGCGTGAACCACTTGAAGATGTTTTAAAAATCAGTAAATAATACACAAAAGGGATATCACAGAAATTTTATTTCTCGTAATATCCCTTTTGTATACACTAGTTAGCTTAGTAAGTACTGGCGACCTGATTAGTAATAATCCAGTTGCCATTTTGTTTAGCAAAATACATCTTCATCTGTAGTGGCCAAGTATTAACCCCACCACCCCAGATTTTAGCTTGAACTTGATTCTGTCCAACTAAACTAGCTTTATCATCATCAATTTCAATATCTTTAATAGCTTCTTCATGTGAAGCGAAATATTGCATTTCATCATTTTGAATCTGGTCAATCCACTCTAATTTTGGTTGAACATATCCTGTCATATGAGTTAATTTCATACTTGAAGCCAAAATTTCATTTAATTTATTGAGGTCTTTTTCAACCATAGCTGTATTTTCGTCACGATATAATTGCACAATTGTTTCTTTATCAGTCATCATATTCACACTTTCTGATTTCATTTACAAGAAAGATGATACCTTGTTGACCGCACTAGAGCTATTCCAATTCCAATGACGATTGATAAGTATTACTTATACAAAACTCCTCTTCAATAAATCGGCAAAGGTTTCAATATAAAAGCCGGAATTATTAGCTTTCCAGTAAGCATAATATTTTTGTTCTAACTTGCGATTGCCTTTAACTAACTTGATCATTTTGACAATGTCGGGATTCATTTGCTTTTGCATTCGAGCATTGATAATCAAATAACCTTGATTAGATGCCACTAACATTTGTGCTTCATCGTAATTCTTAGCAAAAATAAAATTACTTTTGACACCTAAAATATCTCGATAATATGTCTCATCAGTGGTTGGATTATCACTATCGGAAATTAAGATACATGATAAGTCGGCTAAATCTTCAACATCAATTTTTTCAGTTTCTACAGGCAATGATCGGCTGACTGCAACCATAAATTCACTAGCTGTTAAAAATTCATTTTGATATTCATTCGACAAGGCTCGACGTTGATCTGAAAAATTCAAATCAATTTGACCAGTCCGTAAAAGTTTATACAGTTCTTCATGATTGCCACTAGTAATATGAATTTTAACTTTAGGATAAGTTTGGGTGAATTGAGAAACGGTCTGTAGAAATTCAGTTGTTCCAAAACTTCTCAAATAGCCAACATTCAACTCGACTTCATCATTTTTGACAATTTTGACAGTATTATGAACTAGTTGCTCCACATCAGCCAAAATGTCCTGACTGTGGGTATAGAAATATTGTCCAGCTTCAGTTACTTCAAAACTGCGACCTTTACGTTCTAGTAACTTCACACCTAAATAGCTCTCTAGCTCTTTCATTTGTTGAGAAATAGCCGATTGCGAAATATTGCACTCGACTGCCGCCTGAGTGAAACTATGATTTTTGACGATAGCGATAAAATATTGCATTTGTTGAAACATAAGCTTGCCTCAAATTCATCTTTTTTTATCATTATATCAATATATTTAATGCGTAGTGCTAGTTAAATATTCCGCCTCCAAGAGCAAGAGATTTTGGTCGCTATGGGGACCGCCGAAAGCCAAGGTCTTTCGGCTCGCTTTTGAACCTCGCACAAATCGCGAGTTTCAAAAGTCGTCCCGTGGTGTAAACACTAAAGTGTTAACGCCACCTGCACAGCAACCAAAATCTCTTGCTCTTTCCGGCTAGTTTATTCTTTATTTTTAAACCAATAGTGAACAATTTTCAGTATTATCATGTTACTGAGGGCTAAAGTTATAGGATATGGAATTATATTTGTATTTTAAAAGTAATTTTAAACCCCTAGTCAAAAATCAACCGGCACCACGCGTTTCTTATAAGCAAGAATGAGAATATCACAAAGCAAATCTTTTTCTGCTTAAAAAATGACTTCAGCAATCCGAAACTGGATTACTGGAGTCATTTACCTTAATGCTCGAAAGCGGAACATGTTTTGTCTCTCTTACTTTGTATTCAAACCAACACTATCATGTGAGTAATAAGTTTCATCAGCCACCGCATTTTTAACAAAATCAGCGATTGAACTGATTGAAACATCATGTCCACCAAAAGGTTCACCCTTACGAGTAATTTCATAATTAACTGGACCATTAGTAAACCAACCCGGACGAATAACGGTATAGTTCAAGTCAGATCCTTCGACTACATCAGCCGCTTCACGATAAGAACGAAGTACACTATTGTTTTCCAAATTACCGTTACTACCAACCGAAGCAGGAATTTCATTATAAATACCCATCGAAGTAATAAATAATAATCGTGAAACATTATTTCGATCCATTGCAGCAACAATCTTTTTCGCAAATTGTCCCAGTGGACCACTCAACGCAACAAAAACAGCATCTTGATTAGCCATAGCATTATCTAGATCTGCATCTTTCATCACATCTCCAGCAACGACTTTTTCACGATCACTAACACTCAAACGACTAGCACTACGAGCAAATAAAGTTAGTTGATCATCTGTTTCTTTTAAAAGTGTTTGACGCACAGCACCACCGATTGTTCCAGTTGCACCAATAATTAATACATTTGTCATTTTAAAATACCTTCTTATTTATTAATAATTAATAATGATTTAATAGCAGTTCTCTTGTCCATTGCTTCATAAGCATCTTGAATATGATCAAGATCAAATCGTTTCGTGAAGACTTTACCCGGATTAATTTTCCCACTTAAAACAGCATCTAATAAAATTTCTTTATCATCTGTTGTAACTGAGGCAATTCCGCCACGAAGTCCAATATTTTTCCAGAATAAATTATTAGTATTCATTTCTGCCTTTTGGGGAACACCAACACGGCCAACGATTGCTCCGGGACGACCGACTTTAACTGCTGTATCAACTGACTGTTCAGTTCCGACACATTCCAGCACGGCATCAGCCCCAGTCTTTGTTAATTCCATAACTTTTTCAACCGCCTCATCGCCACGTTCAGCAATAATATCAGTTGCACCAAATTCCTTAGCTAACTTTTGACGATCTTCATGACGACTCATAGCAATAATTCTCTTAGCTCCAAGTAGTTTTGCTGAAAGGACCCCACTCAAACCAACGGCACCATCACCCATAACTACGACGGTATCATCTTTTTTAACCTCGGCACTCTTTGCAGCATGGAAACCAGTTGCCATTACATCTGCTAAAGCTAAGAAATTATTGAGCATTTCATCAGAGTAATCTTCTGGTTGACCGGGGATCTTAACTAGAGCCCAGTTAGCATTAATAAAACGTAAATATTCACCTTGATAACCGCCATTGCCACCGGCTTCTTTGTTCAAACAATCCCCATCAAATCCTGCTAAACAAGCGGCACAGTGACCACACCCATGTGTAAATGGTGCGATGACAAAATCACCAACTTTAACGTCTGTAACTTCTGAGCCAACTGACTCCACAATACCAATGGCTTCATGACCAACTGTTGAACCAGCTTCCCGTTTAGAAATTCCACGGTACCACCATAAATCCGAACCGCAGACACAAGCCCGAATGATTTTGATAATTGCATCAGTTGGTTTTTGAATTGTTGGCATTGGATAGTCTCTAACTTCCATTTTTCCTGGTTCAATAAAAGTTGCTGCTCTCATAATTCAAAATCTCCTTAAATTTATTTTATATAAATATTTCTTTGATTTAACTTACGGTGATTATATTACTAGCAAAACAGAATTTAACCAATTGTGATTTCTATAGTGATTGATAAGTTTTACTTATGATTTGATTTATCCATAAAAAAATAAGCCAAAGCAATCTATTTTGAGATTACTAAGACCTATTTAGTGATTAATTTATATTCTTTTAGGCTAATTTGCCAACTTCATTTAACTTAGCTAAAACGGAATGTTTATGTGGCGATTTCATAATTGCTTCAGACAAATCGTTTCCAGCAACATTTCCGTGATGCTTGCCACCTTGCCATGGTTCCACATCAGTTACATCATAAACAGTACCATCGATTGCTACATATGCTGGATTGCCATTTTCACCATTATATTTTTTCAATTCCTCAAGTGTAAATTGTTTATCTGTCATTTTATCAACCCCACCTTCAAATTTATTATCTAATATCATTATGACATTTATCAATAGATAAAGATAATTTTAAAACTCATAGAACTTATTGAAGGAAAAAATCTGTCGCAATATCCAGAGCTTCTCGTCGTGAATTACCAATGTTAAAGCCATGGTCAGCATCATCTAACAAATGCAAAGTATCGTTGGCGTAAACATCATCATAACGTGTTGAAGCAATCTTATTTACGACTGTATCTTTCAATCCATGAACTAAACAAACTGGTCCTCGATACAATTGTGCCACTTCATAAATAGGTAAAGTTTGAGCTGTTCGTAAATAAAATCCACCTAAAGTTAGGCCCTTTTTAATTGGTAAAGTATCGGGAATATTATGTGGATCATATGTAAAGCCTTGAGTATCACCTTTTAACGCATCATCTTTCAAAGTGGCCGCTGGAGCCAAAAGTGCTAATTTAGCAATCTTTTCTGGATAGTATCCGGCTATCATACTAGCAACAACTCCACCTTGTGAGTGACCCAACAAATAAATTTTTTCAACACCATCAATTTGTCGAGCATAGTCCAAAATAGCCTTGGCATCACCGATTTCATTCAGAACAGTCATATCTTCAAACTTACCATCTGACTGACCATGACCATTAAAATCAAAGCGTAACGTTGCCAACCCTTTTTCCTCAAAATTTTTAGCTAATTGATACAATAATTGGTCTGGATTCATCCCTCGATCAGACGTAAAACCGTGCATCAAAACTACTAAATTAAATTTGTCAGCTACAGGTTTTTCAAAAGTTCCTCTTAATGTTAATCCATCACGCTTTATTTCGACATCCATTTAATCAACCTCTTTTTCAAATTATGATTATTCTAATACTGTTATCAAAAAATGAATATAATAAAGTTAATCAGATAGGAGAAATTATAATGACAAATAAAATTTTAGTAATTGGCGGAACTGGTAATATCGGATATCCCTTGGTCCAATATTTGAATCAACATAACGTTCCAACCGTTGCCGGAGCACATAACCTTGCCAAAGCTACCCAAGAATTTCAGGAATATAATAATGTGGAAGTTAGACACTTTGATTTCTTAGATTCATCCACTTTTGAAACAGCACTTACTGGAGTTAATAAAGTCTTCTTCGTAAGGCCGCCACAGTTGGCTAATCCAAAAAAAGATATGTTGCCCTTTCTAAAATACGTCAAAACACAAAATATTGAGCAAATCGTCTTCATTTCTCTATTAGGTGTTGAGAAAAATCCCATGACACCACATCATCAAATCGAACAAATGATTGTAGACATGGACCTGCCCTACACTTTCATCAGACCAAGTTTCTTCATGCAAAATCTCAATACAACTCATCAATTCGATATAAAAGAAAATCACGACCTATTCATCCCTGCCGGAAATTCACGAACTAGTTTCATTGATACTAGAGATATCGGAGAGATAGCTGGAATTGCCTTATTAGATGACAAATATCTGAATCAAAAGCTAAATATCACTGGACCAATGGCTTTGTCATATCACGAGATTGCCCAAATAATGACTAAAGTTTTGGGAACACCAATAACTTACAGCCAACCAAGTTTATGGAAATTCAGAAAAGTAATGTTACAACGAGGAATGAAAAAAGACTTCGTTAACGTCATGGTCATGCTTTATTTAATTACACAGCTAGGTAATGCCAAAGAAGTCACCGATACTGCTGAAAAAGTTCTTGGACACGAGCCAAAAACTATTGAAAACTACATTCAAGATTATCAAGAAGATTTCAAATAACTAAAATTTATAATATATTTCAACCTATTGATTGAATAAAAAATGCGAAGACCCTTAAAAGATCTTCGCATTTTTTTCATTCAAATTTTTAAATTACTAATTAAATCAATCCATCAAACTTCAAATGAAGGTATTGGCTGCATATTTAAATGGAGCCGGAGGGCGAGGGTGATTGTGCCAGCAGTGAAGGTGGCCGTTAGAGTTGCGTAGCGACTCTTACGCCACGGACGTATTTTGAGATTCGCGCTTTTTGCGAAGCTCAAAATCGAGGTCTGAGACCTTGGCTCAGACCGGTCCCACAGCAGCCACAATCAGCCTCGCCCTCCGGCGGACTTATCTTTTAAAGCTTGCCACCAAAGACTGGAAAGACGCTAGCCTCACCATAATCCATTTGATCAATCTCCATTAAAATCTTCATATCTTCATCAGAAATTTCAAAATCCAATTCTGCATTATCCTTCATATGTTCAGGATTGGCTGACTTAGGCAAGACAATTACGTTCAATTGCCAATCATAACGAATGCACAATTGTGGCACGCTGACATTATATTTAGCAGCCATTTGCTTAATGCGTTCATCCTTCAAAGCTGCACCATGGGCAACAGGTGAAAATGCTTCGACTGCAATATCATTAGCTTGAGAATATTTGATAATATCCATTGGTGTATCGCCGATATGAATCTGCACTTGATTGACTGCTGGTTTAGTTGAACTATTTTTAATTAAATTATCCAAATCTTCCTTATCAAAACTTGAGACACCAATAGTCTTTAACTTACCAGCTTTGACAGCATCTTCCATCGCACGCCATGTTTCCAAATTACCTTCAAAGTGACGATCATTGCCTTGGTTAACTTCATTCCAAGGTTGAGGGTTATGAATAATCATCATATCCAAATAATCCAAATCCATCTTACTCAAGGTTTCGTCAATTGACCGCTTAGCTTCATCGTAATTTTTAATCTCAGCGGCAACCTTAGAATTTACAAAAATTTTATCACGGCTAACACTAGCATTACGAACACCTTCACCAACACCTCGTTCATTGCCATAAGCTTGAGCTGTATCAATATGACGATAACCGATATCAACGGCACTCTTGACGGCATCAGCTACTTTATCATCAGGGATTTCCCAAACACCCAAAGCTAACTTAGGGATTTTAACTCCGTTATTTAATGTAATTGTTTCATCAAAAATTGACATATTTTTCTCTCCTATTCATTAAACTTCTTGTCCTGTAGGACGAATTACCATTTCATTAACAGCCATATTAGCTGGGGTATCAATTGCGAAGGCTACTGCTTGAGCAATTTCTTCTGGTTGTAAAGCCATCATTTCGGCACCCGGCTGTTTCATCGCGTCAACTATTCCTTCACGAACTTCCTTATTATTAATAGAATTAAACAATTCCGTTTTTACAGAACCTGGAGCAATAATTGTTGTTTTAATATTATTGGCATGCTCTTCTTGGCGCAAACCTTCCATGATTGCTCGAACCGCATATTTTGTTCCCGAATAAGCTGCATAACCAGGTAAAACTTCATAGCCTAAAACTGATGATGTGGTAATTACATGCCCGCTCTTTTGTTGCTTCATAACTGGTAAGGCTGCAGCAATCCCGTTCAAGATACCTTTTACATTAATATCAAGCATATTTTGCCATTCATCATGAGCTAATTGGTCCAAATTATTTACTGGCATAATCCCAGCATTATTGAATAAAACATCGATTCGACCATATGCTGCAACCGTCCCATCAATAACTTTTTGAACCTCATCAGCTTTAGTTACGTCTGCTTCAAAAGTTTTGATTTCAGCGCCTGTATTTTGTTGTTTAATTTCTTCCAAACGATTTAATCTCCGAGCAGCAATGCTTAACTTTGCACCTTGTTTAGCCAACAAATTAGCTGTGGCGGCACCAATACCACTGGAGGCTCCCATAATAACTACTACTTTATCTTTTAAACTCATTAATTTTTCTCCTTAATTGTTTTAATCACTCGTGCAGGTATCCCGGCGACAATCGTATTAGCAGGAACATTTTTTGTTACCACTGCCCCAGCGGCTACAATTGCATTTTCACCGATAGTCGTTCCTGGGGTCACAGTGACATTAGCACCTAACCAAGCGTTGTCGTGAATATAAACTGATTTAAATTTCAAATGACGTCTTTGTTCAGGATTAATATGGTGATTAACCGATGTAATCGTGGCATTAGGTCCAATCAAAACATTATCGCCAATGTAAATCCCACCCAAATCAACAAACATCGAGCAATTACTGATATAAACATTTTTACCAAGATGCAAATTTTGTCCAAAATCTGTATAAAATGGCAATCTAATTTCGGTCGTTTCATCAATTTTCTCATTTGTAATTTGACTGACCAATTTTCGTATTTCCGGTTGTGTATGTGGCGTGTCATTTAATTGTTGAACTAAAAGTTGATTCCTATGATTAATTTTTTCAATTTGTTCGTAGGCTTTAGTTCCCACGTCCATTTCTGATTTCATCTTTAACACCTCACTGATTGAAATCAGTATACAAAGGTATTACTATAATGTTAAATACTTATCATGAATTGTTAATCATACCTTTTTGTTATAATAGGAGTCTATCAATGGATGTAAGAGTTTTACGTTACTTTTTAGCTATTGCTCAGGAACAAAATATCTCCCGAGCTGCCCGTTTATTGCATATTTCTCAACCAGCCTTATCTCGTCAAATTGCCGATTTAGAAACCAGTCTTGGCACACAATTATTTATCCGTGGCAAAAGACAAATTCAACTAACTCAAGATGGCTATTATTTATTAGAACGCGCGCAAGAAATCGTCAATTTGGTTGATAAAACAACCTATAACCTACAAAAACAAGATATTGTCAGTGGAACCTTAGACATTGGGGCTGGTGAAAGTATCGCCGTCCAATGTGTAATGGACACCGTACATGACATCATCCATAAATATCCTGAAATTCAAGTTAACTTTAATAGTGGCGATCATACAGTGATTGAGTCGGCTTTGGACAGTGGTATTTTGGAATTTGGTATCATCATGGGACATCATGAATTGGGAAACTACCACACTTTGTCCTTACCTGAGTCTAATCGCTGGGGGATTTTAATGCGTCAGGATGAACAATTAGCTTCGAAGCAAACAATTCAGTCGCGTGATTTACTTGGTCGACCTTTGATTGCTTCCAGACAAATCAAGCATCATCGTGATTTCAAAAAGTGGAGCCAAGGATTATATGATCAATACAATTTCATTGGCTCCTACAATCTAATTTTCAATGCCAGCTTATTGGTTAAAACAGGAGCCTGTATGGCATTGACTTATGAACACCTCGTTGATATTTCACCTGACAGCGAATTGACTTTTCGACCATTATCTCCAGAATTGACCGATCCTAATACTTTGATTTGGAGTAAAAAAAGAACCTTACCCGAAGTCGACCAATTGTTTTTGAAAACACTCAAAGAAAAGATTGGAGAATGAATATGAAAATTTACTTTGCAGCGTCAATTCGCGGCGGTCGAAGCGATGTGAAAATTTATCAAAAATTAATCGATTTTCTCAATCAAGATAATCAGGTTTTAACAGAACATATCGGGAATGATAACTTATCAGTCACTAGTCAAAGTCAGACAGATGATAAATATATTCGTGACCGCGATATTAATTGGCTCAAAGAAACAGATTTAGTTGTGGCTGAGACTTCCAATCCTAGTTTGGGTGTTGGTTATGAGTTGGGCTATGCGGAAAGATTGCATAAACCTGTGGTCATTTTGCATAATTCAACTAAGAGCCAGTTGTCAGCCATGATCAATGGGACGGATTATTTTAAGGACATTTTTGAATATCAAACAGTCGATGAAGCTATCGAGATTCTAAAAAATTATAGGGGGATTCAAAATTGAAATTATCTAAAATTCTGACGTTTATCGCTATGTTTTTATTTGCCGCAACCGGTGCAGTTTTAACATCACAAAACGATACTCAAGCTGCGAAAATTGCGACGACGGTTACTAGACAAGGTTCAATCTGGCTTTACACTTCCGATGGAACAAAAATTACTAACAGAGCGCTAAGTCCTAACACAGAATGGGCTGTGGGCAATACTATTTATATTCATGATTCACCACTCTACCAAGTGGCAACTAACGAGTACATTCAATACAACTATGCTACTTTATCTGATGTTCAAAATCCTGTACAAACACCATTAATTGGTACAGTAACTACACGTTCTCACAATGGAACAATTACCATTAATGAAAACACTGGTTATATTTCGGAAAGTCCTAATCTGCCTGAAGGCTCAAAATGGAAGATTGGTAAGTGCATAGTTAATACTTTTGGCGAAATTTATGTTGAAGTTGCTAGAAATACTTATGTTCCTGCTGTTCATATGGTCTTTAATCAAATCTTGCCCGAACCTACTTACAACAAATGGTTCTTCTATCAACCACTCCGTGATCCTGAAATGAATGTTAGCTCTTATATTAGTGTTGATGACTGGTTCTTTTACTAAAAATTAATCGACTATAAAACAAAAGAAGAAAAATCCCAATTTTAAGGATTTTTCTTCTTTTTTATTTACTATAAGTTAAATATGCAATCCCATTAATTTTCTTAGCTGATTCTAAATTCAATTCTTTAAATTTAGTTTTATCAGAGAATAACGGAATACCCTTCCCCAAAACGATTGGTACGATTCCAATTTGATAAGTATCAATTAAATCAGCGTTAACTAGTGGTGCAATAATGCTACTTCCACCAATAATCCAAATATCTTTTTTCGAAGGTTGCCCTTTTAACATTTCCACTAAATCGATCGCGTTGTCTCGAATGAAATGAATATTATCAAGACTTTCAGTCGGATGAGTTGTTAAAATATAATTTTCATAATCATCATATGGATAATTATTTGGAGATAACTTATTAGCCACCTGTTCATACGTTTTACGCCCCATAACCACCGTATCAACGTGTTTAACAAGCTTTTCATACTCATGATCTGTCGTTTCACCAGAAGTAAAGTCGCTATCAATCAAATAATCAATATTGCCATCTTCTTCAGCAATGTAACCGTCTAAGGTTTCGGCGATAAACAAAATAACTTTACGTGTCATAATTTGAACCTCCGATAGATTCTTTTGAATAATTATATAATCAATTCAATTAAATGCATACAATTAAGCGATTATTTAATTTTACTTTTTGTCATTTCTCAAATTGTCATTCGCTTTGTTTATCAAAATAAATCTATCTATTAGAACAGATTATTGTTATACTAAAGATGATACAGCTTTTATGGACAACAATTCTCAGTTGTTCTGTATCGAAGAAAGAGCTAGGTGTGGTCACCTAGCTCTTTTTTTGCGCTTTTTTAATCACCAATATCTGTACCGTCGATAATTCTATGCAAAAAACTCTTCCCATTTTCTGGAGCATCTACATTAAAATAATCAGCACCTGTAGCACCAACATCCGAAAGTGTTGATCTGTCACCGACATACTTATTATGCTTTCCTTCCTTATAAATCAATAATGGTGTACGCTCACGGGTATGAAGTGTAAATCCAATTGTTGGGTCATCTCCATGATCGGCCATAACTATCAAAATATCATCGCCTGTAAATAATGGTATGACTTCTTTTAATTTCTTATCGGCTTTCTCTAAAACATCAGCATAACTGACTGGATCTTCTGCATGCCCGGCTAAATCAGTTTCTTGAATATTCATAAATAATAATCCATTTTTCATATCTTTAGATTGCTCAATAAATTTATCAAATAGATAATTTGTATCCACACCAGGAAACTTTCTCTCCGTATCAACATTGATAATATCTGCAGTTTTTCCTACCAATGCAACATCAATATTAGAACGACGCAGTATTTGAGGCAACTGAACCTTGGGATTAATTCCATAACCTAAATGAATAACATGATAGTCTACGTTATAAACACCCGACTCCGGTGCTGAAACCCCTACATACTTTTCATGTTCAACTTTACGAGCTTTCAATATTTCTTTTAAAGTTACCTCACGTCCACCAAAAGCAATAACACGCGACACTTTAACAACACTTCTAACCGACTCACCCAATCTTGTAATCTCATCAAAAGGCATCTCATCCAATGCCGCAGTGACGTTATAAACTTGGCCTGGATCTGCTTCAAGATTATCACCAATGGTTGCACAATCATTTACAAGTAACAACTGATGTCCTGGATCACCATATTTCTTAACACTGAATCCATCTTTTTTTACTTGCTCTTCAACAGTATCAATAACTTCATTGAACGGCTGTAACAGTGGCATTTTAGGCTTTGTTCCCATTATTTCTTGATGTGCTAAGTAAGAGTCAGCACCATGATGCATCAGATTCGAAGTTCCCCAATTAGCAGTGGGAGAGAATTTAAATTCTCCTCTTTCCTCACCAATTGCATTCATTAATCCTAGTTTAATTAAATTTGGTATTTTTATTTGTGGAACCGCTTTAATTATATTTAAAGCAGTATTTGCTCCAATATCATCAGGGCGCACTTTAGGTACATCATCCATTGCCCCAACGCCAAAACTATCTAACACAATAACTCCAAACTTTCCCATACTATTTAACTCCTTTCGCTAATTTTCGACCTTGGCTATCATACAATCCAATTAATCTTGGATTACCTGTATGTAACCCCCTAACAAGAGCAACTGTACTTCTGGTAACAAACATTTGTGTTCTAGTCGACATTATTACTGGTAACCCTGACTTGAACTTTTTATTCAGCTCTAAATAGTAATCGATACTTGAATTATCGAGCGGTAATACTTCAGCTGAATCAATTTTTGTACCATCTTTAATGATGGCATTCTTCAGATGACCTCTACGATAATAACCTCCACCATATATGAAACTATGCTTTCCATAACTATGGGATATTTCACTCACGTAACAATATGCGGGTTTTTCCGGCAAATCTTTAATAGCGTGCATTGGTGTTGTTCCAGTGAGTGAATGCCCTGGTTCTCCTTCCGTACCGCCTAATTCTTTAATTAATTTAATTGATTTTGTAGCAGTAGCTGAAGGCAAACTAACCACTGAACAATCAATTTTATGATTACTGAATAATTTTTCAGCTTTTTTAACGGTGTCCATGTTTGAAGTCGAATGATAATCACACGTTTTTTCATCAAATAAAATAGCTGGAAAAGTTGTTAATCCAACAATCTTAATATTAGATAACTTTTTTAAACTATCTAATTGATCAGTTAATTCGTTCAAAGTAAATCCGCCAACTTGTCCGGGATATATATCATCCTTTGTATCCTGAATTTTTAAAATAACTTTCTGAATTTTCCCTACCGATTTAGCAGCTTCATTCAAATCAATAGCATTTTCAAGGGAGTACATTGTAAAATATTTTGTTCCGTATGAAATAATCTTCTCCAATAGTGATTTGGGTGTTTGAACTAAATGACCAACATTTCCCAATTTCAAATTATTTTCCATGAAAATTTCTGCTTCACGAAAATCCACTACAACAGCATTTTCTATTCCTGCAGACTGAATTTCTCTAGCCACAATTGGATTTCTTCCTAATTGTTTAGTCATATAAAGCAGTTCTATATTATATTTTTTAGCCTCAGCAACCATTTTGACAGTATTTTCATGTAACATATCCAAATCAATAATATAAGTATCGGGTAATATTTGACCTGTTTCATGGAGTTTGAAGGCAAAATCGATCAATTCCGGATTCTGCTTTTTGAGCTGTTTTAAAAACATTATTCTTTCACCGCCTTGCCAATACTATCCTTAAGGATACGTATAATCGTTTTTGCACCACATCTATAAGGGTTAATACGAATTGTTGTTTTAAGTAAATCTGAATCATACTCTTTAAATGTTCCTGATACTCGATAAAACATTGGAACTATTTCATATTTTGATTCTGCACCAACCGGATTAGGGGCGGCACCTAAAGAATTAGTATATTTCAAAATTTCTTGAGCAATAGGTCTCTTAAATTCAACTAATAAAACTTTAGATTGAGCATTTGCAACATATGCAGACTCAATTTCAGGTATTTCATTACTATTCAGTCTTTCAACCAGTTCATTCACCACCCTAGCCTGATTTGCCAATGCTACTGGTGCATAGGTCAACCCACGTAACACGTCCAATGCCTCATGGCCTTGTACTTGCGAACCACCTGAATAATTCTCCTGACGTAATAGGTCTATTTCCTTCTTATCTCCGACAATACATCCAATTCCTTCAGGACCAAGTAATTTAAAGGTTGAGAAACAACTTAGCGTTGCTCCTAGTTCAACCCCAATTTTGTGAACCTTCATAACGGCATAATTATCATCCGTAATAATTGGAACCTTTGGATATTTATTCTTCAAATATGAAATGACATCTTCCATAGAGTAAGAGTCCTCTGGTTGCTGTCTTGTATATTGAATTAATATCCCAGAAATATTGGCTGGAATACTCTGACTTTGAATATTGTTATAATCAATTGCCACTGTCTTAATACCCATACTATCAATAGATACTTTGGTAGTCGGATAGATCGGTGCTTGGTGAACCAATAATGTGTCTCCTGGCTTCAATACTGAATGGAGTGCCATTCTAATTGCTGCTGTACCTGAACCTCTGACTAACATTGCTGCTTCAGTTCCAAAAAAGTCAGCCAAAACTTCTTCTACTTTTTTTGTATATCTTGGTTGATTCAGTCCTGGAACAACTCCTAAGTCACCTTGACTTAACAATTCATTTCCTTCAAAATGACGTGTCATTGTATCTACTAATTCAAACTGCTTATCTAAAGCCTCATCTGTAGAAATACTTTCCAATGGATATGTTTTAAACTTAGGCATTAAAATCACCGTAGATTCTTTGTGGATTTTCATCTAACATCTTATGAATAAATTTTTCTGAAATACCAGCTTCTTGAAGCTGTGGAACAAAGTTATCAAGCAAATATGAATATCCATTACCGCCATTATCTTTAAGATGAGATTTTCTAGTAATATCCATCGACATAACAACTTGATCAGTAAAACCCGCATTTTCAATATCTTTCAACATCTGTACTCTGATTGAATCTGCTAAATAATTATTTTTTCCGATAGTATCGAATTCTACATTTATTCCTGTTTTGAGCATATCGATTACATAGTCAGAACTAGCTGACAAATCCACATGTCCAATAACAATCTTGCTCAAATCAGCATGGTTTCGTACAAAATAGCTAACTTGTTCATGTCCTAAAGTTCCAATTGATGTATGAGTACTGATTGGACATCCAGTTTCCTTTTGAGCTATAACGGCAGCATCAAAAACTTTTCCTTCTCCTTCTGTCCACTTACCTTTAGTCGTTGCTATCTCACCAATAACACCAGCTTTAATATCAGTTCCCTTAATTCCTACCTGAATGTCCTTAATCATTCCTTCTGCTAATTGATTAACAGATAGTCTAAAGACTTCAACTGGTAGAAACGCATCCTGATAAAATCCTGTTGATTGGACAATATTTATACCAGATTCTTTGGCAACTTTTTGTGCATAAGGAATATCTCGCCCCATACCACGGTTTGTCATATCAATAACATTCCTAACACCTTTAGCATACAGATCTTTAAACTCACTAATAACGAGTTCTTGTGAATCAAGATGACAGTCCTCATTATGCTTAACTTCTGATAGATCAATTGGAATATGTTCATGCGAATAAACCATACCAGGTACTAACATGTGAAAAATCCTCTTTCCTTTAATTTAAAAAATCATAATCATTCTTAAAATATTTAATAACACGCCAAATGCAATAGTAGCAATTGGTCCGACAGCCATATCTACTAATGGTTTTTTTGCTTTCTTATTTAATAGCCAAAAACCAATAACCCAAAAGAATCCTATATTTGCAGCCATCTTATTACATGCAATAGCAGCACCAATCAATAATGCAATTGCAATTGTATCTTGTAATGAAGTTCTAATATGTTCACCCATATCTCTTAGGCCAGGAAATTTATCTAGTCCCTTGGCAGTAGCTGATAATAATTGAACTTCAATCCACATCCAAACAAACCCGGCAATGAATGCAACAATTGGTTGACCTTTTAACAAAAGACCCAAAGCAAAAATAATTGTTGTTCCGGCCATACCATAAACACCTGTTACGATAGCCGTAGAGAACACCAAAGGAATAAATCCAATAGCACGCGCAAATGTAGCAATAGCCGCTTCCATAACTTGATTCTTAACAAGTAATTGTTGAGGAAGAACATCAACAGCAATAATCAACATACTTGATGCAGCCGTAATTAAGCCACCCATGATTGATAACCAAATCCAATTACCTTTAATTCGTCCAACACGTTTTGAAAACACATTGACCAAACTAGCATTGGAGTTGCCGTCGCCCTTTATTTGAGCTGCAAAGTAAATCATACATACCATTGCGACCAACAAAGCCATACCAATAGCATTTAATGTGATAGTGTATCCATTTACTTTGAACGTACCGAATTTTGTAGCTAATAAGTAAGCCAAAAATGTTAAACCAAATGTAATGAACCCCTTTTTAGGATTGTGTTGACTAGCAACGGCGAGTGCTGGAAACGCACAGAATGCTAGTAAAATAGGACCACTCATTAATGAAAGAGCTGGCAAGAAATTGAATGGTAACATCTTAAATAGTGCAACGATAGATGAAAGTCCGAAAAGTAATCCGGCACCATATATCGCACCAACAACACCTGCTAAAGCTGTACCCCATTTATTATCTGGAGTCCATGTACCAATAACATCAGCTGCTAGTAAAATACTATGTGCAACTAAAATTGTGGATCCAATTGATACTGGAATACCAAAGCCAATGATCAATCCAAAACTAACTGCAAAACTGGTAGCAGCCAATTCTTTTCTAGTAATCTTTCCTTCAATGTATTCCGGCATAATTGGTCTCAAGCCATCATTAAATACAGCAATACCACGATTGGCTAGAATAGAGCCAACACCACCAACAGCGGCAATTAATATGTAATTAATCAACGTAGTAACGTTCATTTTTATACCATCCTTTATTTGTTTTCAATATACTGTATATTGTATATTGAAAGATAGAAAAACAGAGTTTATTATTTCACTAAATATTTAACTAAGATAGGTAGCACAGTATCTTTTGTATTAATGGTAAATCCAAACGCCACTTTACCTTTATTATTTATTTCGTCAGCGATTTGTTCTTCTGACAACACTTTAGATGGTGAGGCTACGGTTACTGTCTTATCTGATCCTAACAATGCGGTTGCCATTGCCAATGCCCCACCAGCCCCAGTTTCACAGGCTCCAATATAATAATCAGCTTCTCCATTTTGAATGGCCATGGCTGCATCCAAATCATTCTTAATTGTTACTTCAACATCATTATCACCAATTAATTTTTTTAAATCTGCATTAATTTCATCCTTACCCATCTGACCACCAATCACAATTTTAATCATTTTGATTCCTCCTTAATATATTCAATACGTGTAATAAAATATACTGTGTTTCATCGTATGTAAATGTTACTGGTGCCTTTGATTTTAAATCATCCCAGACAGATTCAGCAACTTTATACTCTGGTTTATCAGAAATTTGCTGCCATAAATCATCCGGCATTTTATCTACTCGCTTATTTTCAAACATTCGATTAATTGCTACTGATAAATGTATCAGTAGCATCTCATTATCATTGCTATAATAATTAGTTTCAAAATAAGCATCAACATCCATTAAAAACTCAAAAGAATCTTGATCTAACTTTCCCAAGCGGTTTAAGACTTTTAATTTTTCCTCGGTAGTTTCTTTCATCTCTATCACCTCCTTAATATTCAGGTAAAATCTTTCCAGAAATAACTTTTTTCTGAACATCTACAATTCTATTAATATCTACGTACTTCTGTACTATTTCTTTAATAAATGTATTTCCCCTCTTACAAAGTAACGCAGCACTTGATGATTTTTTAATCGACTCACTACCAATTGAACCATATGAAACGGGATAATTTTTTTCTACAACTTCATCTCGATTCCAGATGGCTGCATCGATACTACCATTCTCAATTCTTTGAACAATTTGATTATATGGAGTTTCAATCATCTTAACATTGTGATTTTTTACAATCTCCTGTGTAAGAAGCCTATAGTCAATTGAATTTGAATCAACACCGATACTCATTCCATCATATATAAAATCATTTTTGTCTTTCTTATGTACTATGACGTGTTCTGAAACATAGGTTTTTTGTGGGAATAATGTTATAAGATCAACATCACTATTTTTTATCAAGTAGTCTGCAGTCAGACCCGAAGTAACGATAAAATCATAACGATTACTATTCAATCCATTTAAACGATTAACAGAACCATTCACATATGCCAAGTTCAAATTCAATTTCTTATCTTCAAAAGATTTATAAAAGCCAGTACTCAATCCTTCATAGTATTTTGTATAAGGAAGTGGCATTGCACAAACAATATTTCGATCATCAAGATAATTTAGTAACTTATCTTGATCCTGATCTACAAGATAAGTTCCCATGTGTCCTTTTGATATGGTCGTAATTGCTTGATCATCTTTTAAGGTTTCCAAAGCACTTTGCATTGTTCCTCTTGAAGTATTCGTTTCACTACACAACTCATCAACTGTTGGAATTTTATCGCCAACTCCCAGCGTGAAAAATTTCTTTGCTAAATATATCAAAGCAATACCTTTTTTTTGATATTGTATTTCTCTCATTGTTACATCTCTTTCCCAATATACAGTTTTTAATATATTGCTTTCAACGACATTAGTGTAAGCCCTTGCATAATTTATGTCAATATAAAATTTATGCTATTAATCTGTATATTCAAATATTCAGTGTCATATATATTAGAACATAGAAAAAAGGAATCGTACAAATGGTTTATACGATTCCTCTTAAAAATACTTTTATAACGTGCCATGCTGGCTGATCTTTGGACTATACACTTAAAGCACACTTCATGTCGTATCCCATAACTATTGTGATTCTATTTATTTTTCAGTAGTATGACGTTCACCTAACATAAATTCATCTTTATGCTCAAACATATATTTAACAGTTGTTGGCTCTTTACCAGTTAACTTATAAAAATCACTCACTGGTACATCCAGATAACCTTCGCGAACCGAAGTTCCAAATGTAACCATTCCTTCCGAAGTTGCTTGAATTGGACTCTTCGAAAAATCACCATCAGTATTTCTAGGAACTCCAATACTATCAAAATAATCATATAACTCTTGGTCTGTCTTCTTAACATAACCAATTTGATTACCAGTAACTTCATTACCAACCTTCAGGAAATCAGCGTACGTAAATGACTCTAATCCATTAATATTTAAAATTTCCTTATGTAACTGATCATCGCTCAAAGCACAGGCGGCACTATAGGCTGCATCTTGTCGGGAAATGAACCAGACGCGACCGTCGCCCATATTTTTCTCAATCGAATTTTCATAATTATTAACAGCTCGAAAATAATCTGAAATAAATGCTTCCGCAAAAAGTGAATTACGTAAAAAGATATAATCTAAATCAGTATTTTGAATAATTGCTTCTGTATATCCGTGGTCCGCATTTTCAATACTAGGGTTGAAAGGATTTCCCGCCGACAATACTGACGTATAGATAACTTGCCTAACACCGGCCTTAACACACGCCTCCACAAAATTTTTATGTGCCTGACGACGTTTTGCACCGACAAAAGGCATTGAAATTAATAGAACTTTATCCACATGTGCATAAACTTTTGCTAGTTCAGATGGTGAATTAAAGTCAGCCACCTTTGTTTCTATACCAAGAGCTGCATATTGTTCCAATGCATCAGCTTTTGGTGCAGTAAAAATTAGTTTACTCTTCGGAATCATTTCTTGAATATACTCGGCCACTAATTTCCCAAAATTTCCATCAACACCATTAACAACAATTTTTTGCATCAAGAACACCCCTCATATTCGTTAAACTTATGTCATTTTCAAAAAAGTATGCGGTTACATTTTATGTAGGATATCACACTAAAGTCAATACAAAAAAGAGATGAACTCTGAACCAAAATTCAGAATTCATCTCTTTTTTATAATTAGCGTTTCATTCAAACCAAAAGTTACAATCCAGCTCAATATTTATTCTTTTACATCAAAATATTATTCTTTGTCAAAATGCATTGCCTTATTTTAGTAACAGTTTGCTCCACATTTAAAGACGTTGTATCGATCACATTATTTTCAAACTGATCTAAATTATTAAACTGCTTCCACATTGTTTCCACCAGCGAAACATTAGTTGCTTCATCCAATTTTTTACGGCCTAAAGCTCGTCTCATCGTCTCTGCTTTAGTGGCACGTAAAATAACGTAATGAACTTCATAGTTTCTTGTCAATTCCATCCATGGCTGTAAAAACCAAGGACCAACAATCCCATCAACTATCACTTCATAACCATTATCGGCAAAAACTTTCGTTGCTTCTAAAAATGATTTAATCACAACCTTATTTTGTTGATTGGCTTCTGGTAAGTTCGGTGCAATAACACCCTTTCTTATGTAGTGATAGAAATCATCCGTCAACATGTGAACTGATTTTGGATAATCAGAAGTATTTGCTAATAAATCTGCTGCGGTGCTCTTTCCAGTTGCTGGAGAACCTGTTAAAATTACGATTCTACCCTGTTTCATTACTATCAATCCTCACTAAATATTGTGTTTCACTAAAGCATTTAGTCCATTAATAATTAACTATCTTAGTTCCTGCATCAGATCCATAAACAATCTTTTGAACATTCTTAGTGATTTCTGCAATGCGTTTGAAACCACTAAAGCCACTCTGCTTATGACCATTTGTCAAAATAACTAAGATATATCTTTCACCATTAGGCAACGTAACAATTCCGGCATCATTGTTAGTATCATCAAGAAAACCAACTTTATCTTGAACCGTTGTTCCAGCATCAGCTGCAGTAGCACCAGTAGGGATACCAGTCCGATAAATTTGTTTGCCCATCCAATTCAAAATTTTGGCACGATCACCCTTATTCTCAAAAGCACCTTTGCCCTCAGCTAAATCCTCAAGCAACAATTGCAAACTATAACTCGTAGTCAATGTCCCTTGTCCAGCTTGAAAGACTCCGGTATACCAATTTTGATTAGCATTAAAAGCATTCAATTCATCAGCACCATAGTTATTGATTTGTTCCTCAGCATAATCATTTTCACTGTTAACGATCATCTTCTCAAAACCAGTTTCGTTATCAGTCGTCCAACTAAAATTACCATTTTGCTTTTGACTCATCAAATAAGCGGCTAAATACAATTTATAAGTACTGGCAGCAGTTTTGGCAGTATGAGCATTAGATTCAACTTCTAAACTACCCTTTTGATAAACCTTGGCGTACTTATTATCGGCCGCATCACTACCATCAACCGCACCTAAATTATAGAAACTAACACTGGCTGTGCCATCTTTGGTTACGCTATTTAAATAACTCGTCAAATTATGCTTGATAATCCTTTGTTTACTTTTAATAACCTGATCAGTTTTGGCATTATCGTTGCCACCCGAAGCGTAAGAATTATTGAAGTAATAGCCCAAACCAGCTACTAAAACTACAACCAGTAATAAAATACGCAAATACTTTTTAATTTTTCTTCTTCTACTTCTTATGCGATCACCTCATTCCAACGTTTCCATATAATTAATAATTCTCTTTAAGTAGTTTTATTATACGAGCAAAAAATGAAATTGATTAATAAATTTTGATTACATCTTTTTTACTTGATTTGAATCAATTCCTTTAATCAAAAATCTATCTATACTCTAGTTATTCAATGAAAAGAGGTTTTCCAAATGACTGCTGTTAAAGACTATTTAGACGAACGCCACGATAAATTAGATTTCTATACCAAAGCAATTACCAACGCTCACGGACAAAATCATCCCGAAGTATTTGATGTTCGACAACAATATATCAAACTTTGCTTAGATGCTCGTGACAGTAAAAACCTGGATGAAAATTTTGAAAAGTTGCGTCAGACAACTCATGATTATGCAATTCCAAATGACGTTTGCCCTGTTTTTGAAGCAACTTATCATATGTTGGAAAAAGCAGACACTATTAATACTGGTGTTTAAAAAAGATATTTTTGAGTAATATATAGTTCATTTTAAAAATCAAGATAAAATAATACCCGCAATCAAACATAGGATTGCGGGTATTATTCGTTTCAAATGAAGAAAATTTGACTGATACCCAAAATTACGAAGAAAGAATTATTTATAACCGCAAAAAAAGTGTCTTTGAGAAATGAATTCTTCAAGGACACTTTTTTTAATTCCTAATTTCTAACTTCATCAACATCGCCATACCAATATTGAGCCGTAATACCACCGTCAACTAAGAAATCACTACCAGTAATAAACGCACTACGACGATCCATCAATAATTCCGCTACATTAGCAACTTCATCCGGCGTTCCCGGGCGCTTCGTTACCATTGAATCAAACATCTTTTTATAGCCAGCTCCTCGAGGACCGTTCAATTCATCTAAAGCTAACGGTGTCATGATAATACCAGGACTAATTGCATTGACTCTAGCTCCACGTAGTTGCCATTTTACTGATTCAGCGGCTACACGTAAGACATTGGTTCTTTTTGCATATTGATAAGCAGCTAAGGAATCCGTAATAACATCAGACTGTAAAATTGGTAAATCCAACAATTCTTCAGTTGGAGTCATTGCTAAAGCTTTATTTTCTTCAACTGACAAAGCTGGCAAACGGTGCCCAGATTGTGATGAAATAACGATTCCTGCACCACCTGGAGCCATAACTTTACCAAATTCTTCTAGTAAAACCGAAGTTCCATACAAATCAACTTTCAAAACTTGTTCGGCACTAGCTTGAGATGGTGACACACCGGCAGCGTTCACCAATCCTATAATTTTACCTAGACTTTGCGCCTTTTTTACAACTGTTTGAATCGATGTCCGTGACGATAAGTCAGCTTCAATAGTCTCTACTGCAAAACCAGCCTCAGTTAAATGTTTTTTCATTGAAGCTAATTTTTCAGAACTATAATCGGCCAATAATAATTTTCGACCTGCTGAAACACGACGTACAATGGCCTCACCAATAGCTCCAGCGCCAAACAATACTACTACTTCATTATTCAATATATATATATCCTCCATAGGTTATGTGATTTAACTTTCGAGGTATATATTACAAAAAATTAAGTTATGGACCAATTTCAATTATGCAAAGAATTCATAAGTTTTGCTTATCAATCATTTCTTGCTAACCATTGTGCTAAATGTTTCATATATACTGATGTTTCATCAATAAAGGCCATATGACGGCTGTGAGCAAACAACTTCCACTCACTATTAGGTAACTGGTCAAACATTGTTTTAGCCACTAGTGGCGTGCATAAATCATCTGTACCACTGGTAACTAGGGTTGGAGTAACAATATTTTTTAATTTATTCGTATAATTATAACTTCGCAAAGTTCCAGTTGGACAGTACTCATTGGGACCCCAAGCAGTTACATAAGACGCTTCTCCACTTACTTTTTCTCGACGCAAGAATTCTGGAGAATCTTTAGTAATAGGTCCAGAAGCATGTTGCAACATAAAGTGTTCATTAGCCTTCAAATACATTGGAGTTGTAAAATCATTAGTTTTCTCGGCTGTAGCAATAGCACTTTGGTCTTCTACAGACATGAATTTAATCATCCGGTGCTGTTCTTGTTCCCATAACTTGGCTGAGGACAAGGTACTAGCTAAAATTAAGCTTTTTACACCCTTTGGAGCATGGTCACACATATAAATAATGGCTAACATTCCACCCCAAGATTGACCTAACAAATGGACTTCATTTAAGCCTAGATATTTACGTAATTGGATTAATTCATCCACCCATGTATCAGCTTGCCAAAGACTCTTGTCGTCAGGAACACTGGATTTTCCGCATCCCAGTTGATCATACATAACAAGCGGACGACCCGTTTTTTCAGCTAATTGATCAAAAACTTCAAAGTAATTGTGAATTGAACCGGGGCCACCATGCAATAGCAGTAATGGTGTTTGATTGGAGTTTAAATCCCCAACGATTCGATAATATGTTTTATATTCATGAAATGGCATGTAGCCGGTTTTGATTTCCATTTTGGTACCTCGATTGAAAAATTTCATCACTAATATAATTACAACACATCAATCAATGGAAAAGAATACCCTAACTGGTAACACAGCCAATAAAAAAGTGGGAGCGTGACATAACTATTTTTTTCTTAAACATGTAGCATAAAACATAGCATTTTCCGCTTAAAACAAAAGAGACTAGCAACCCAAAATCGGATTACTAGTCTCTTTTGCCTTAATGCTCGAAAGCTGACCATGTTTTGTCACACTCTCTCAATAATCAATTATTTATCAATACTAATTGAAAGATCATGATACTTATCGACATCTTTCAAAATATTAGTTAATTCCCTTTTACTACCTTCAGTCGCAAAAGTCCCCAAAGGCAAGTGTGCTGGTACCTCTTGATTCTCCGTAACCATCTTATAAATCGTTTCAGCAATCAATTCTGGATTTCCAGGAGCTTGAGTGACTCCATTAGAAGCGCCATTGACCATGTCAGAAAACTTACTATAATCGGCAATTTCAACTGGCGCAGTCTTGCCGGCATTCCACTTAGTTCTAGCTCCACTAGGTTCAACATTCATAACTTGGATACCCAAAGGTGCAGCTTCTTGGCGTAAAGCATTTGAATATCCTTCCACCGCAAACTTAGTGGCACTGTACCAGCCTAGAGTTGGTATCGAAGTAAGTCCTAAGGCAGATGAAATGTTGATAATTACACCTTGTTTTTGAGCACGCATAATTGGCAATACTGACTTAGTCACATTACCCAATCCGAAAACATTTACTTCAAACATCTGACGAACATCTTTTTCATTACTCTCTTCAATTGTTCCAAAGTATCCTAAACCGGCGTTATTAACTAAAACATCAATGCCACCAAATTTATTCTTAGCCGCTTCAACTCCGGCTTTAACCGCATCTTCATTTGTAACGTCCATAATCACCTTGGCTATACGTGATGAATCAAATGCATCTAAGTATGCCAAATCTGCTGTCTTACGAGCTGTCGCCACCAAATTGGTATCTGCTTGCTTGGCAACAATTTGAGCCAACTCTTTACCGAAACCACTTGAAGTACCTGTTATCATCCATGTTTTTGTCATTAATATTTCCTCTGTTTTTTAAAATTAAATTTTTATTATTTAAGAATACGAATTGTAATTTAACACTTAGAGGGTACTCTAGGTCAAACATTTAAACTTTTCGCACTTTTTGTTTCCTTAAATAATAAAATTATTTGTAAAACCATAAGACGCCACAGGCGTCTTTTTTAGTTCCATGTACCAAGTAAAAAAATGGAGGTATATCTAATGACATTAGATATCAGATTTACAAAAATCATCGAAGAAACGACGGAAGACTTGGAAATGCAAGCTGGTTTCATTTTAACTGGAGCTCAATTAAGAGAACTCAAGCTGAAACAGCATGTGGTTTTGAAAGAATCAGAGATTAAACCATATTTGAAAAACATCAAAGAATTTTTGGCTAATACACAACCAAGTGAACGTGTTTGGGACTGTTTTAACGTTTTATCGAATAATGCTTATATTATAGCCATTCATATTGAATCACCATATTTTTACTTAGATACTGCTGATTTGAATGGTTAACAAAAAAACCTCAACCTGAATTGGTTGGGGTTTATTTTTCAAAATATTAACTACCTAGCAAAATCTTCTGCAGTATAAATATTTCCATTTGACGATTCATAAATTCCAACACCTATTTTAGTTGCCTTAGGATTTATTATTGCGGAATAGTGATTCCATGTTGTTGAAATACCTTCTCCACGATAATTATCTAACACAAGATCTGCATAACCTCTAGCCGATTGATCTGTTAGTTGCATCCAAGGAGAACCAAATATGTTTTCGCCTTGACTATACATATTAGGAATTTCCTTATGTAAATAGTTAACAAATATAGAATTTCCAGCAGCATCATAATGTGTAAAGTTTGTTGAAATTTCTTCTGCACGTCTGGCGGCAATTGAATCTAATCCTGAGTCTTCTACAACAGGAGCTAATCCCCTTGACTGACGTTCTTCATTGATAGTTTCAATGACGGCCTCGCGAACATCATCTACCTTAGGATATCTCTTATGAATTTGTTCATACGTCAATCCATCGGTACCAACTTCTACATCAGCATTTAAATTAGGATCAATATCTGGGTCATTTGAAACATTGTTATTAATGTCTGTTGAAGTATTCGTAGAAGTATCAGATGAGGTATCATCTGTACCCCAACCATTACCCATATTCATTGAACCAACAACAGAGAAACTTGTATTAGTTCCAAAGTCAGCGATATAAGTTGGATTAGTCATAGGATGATCATACATTAAATTAGAAGCGTCCGCATATTCATGTGTCGAAACTTGGACGAATTGTTGACCATTCTTATTTACAATATACTTTCCAATAGCCCATTCTGAATTAGGTGCCAACGAACGATTGGCCATTTTATTAGTATCATCACGATATAGTGGTAATAGTGTTAAAGCTTTACCAGCGATATGCGTTGATGCTTGTTGTGCTTGACCAGATAACGATGAATCTTGAGCCCGAAGATATTCATTCGTGGCAACTTGATACATTGTTTCACCATTAATCGTGGTAGTCTTTCCCACGGCCCAAGCACTGTTTGGTGACAAAGCACGATTAGTAATTAGATTGCCATTTGAAGCGTATAGACGAGCTACAACACCTGAGTGAACTGTCGCAACTGTGGCAGCATCAGCATTATTCGCGTTAAACGCTAGAACACCAGTGGTAGCCATTGCTAAAGCAGCGAGAACTGAAACTGATTTTGATTTAATTTTCATAGTATTTTACCCTTTTAGTCCTAACTGTTTAAAAAATTATTTCATTCCTAGATATGGTTGGAAACCTTGGTAAGTTTCAAGATTATTGGCAGGCATGTTTAAAGTTGAATCTGTGGCCTTAATGAAATCACCTGTTGAAACTTCGTAATAAGTATCCTTACCATTTGTAACAACACGTCCGACTCTCCATGCTGAATGAGCTGGTAATGTTGTGTAGTGTGCTGGGTCACCTTTTGTAGCCGTGAAGTACATTGGAGCATCACTATTACCAACAGTTGCTACTAGACTTGTTGTAGCTGGTTGTTGTGGTTGACCGGTAAGAGTTGAATCTGATGCTTTCAAATATTCATTTGTGGCAACTTGATACATTGTTTCACCGGCAATGTTAGTGATTGTACCAACGCGCCATTTTGTATTAGGAGCTAAAGCACGGTTTGTAACCCAAGCACCGTTTGAATTGTAAAGTTGTGCTGTAACGCCAGCTTTAACTGTTGCGACTGTGGCGGCATTTACTTGTGTACTATTGCTTGATAATGTTGTGATTGCTCCTGTTGTTGCCATTAATAGTGCTGCTACTATAGTTACTGATTTTGATGTAAATTTCATAATTATTTTCCCCTTATTTTTTAATCGTCCATATTGTCAATTGATGGCATTTGACCAGCAATTGCTTGAACATTTTGTTTTTGATCATTACTTGAATAATATTGATTCTCTAAATCTCTTAAACTGATATTATGTGGTATCCAGTCATCCTTTTCTGTATCGTCATTATAATGTGGCGTATAGTAAGTGACCGTTTCGCCACTGATTGTATAGCCAACATTAGATAATGACGTACCAGTTCCAATCCAATATCTTCCGTTTGCCGTATAGACACTTAATAACTTAGCAACATCAGAAGATATTTGAGCACCGTGCATTTGATAAACCATAACGCCAACCATCTTCGGATCAGTGACTAATTGTGATAATTGTTTATTGTTCGAAGCTTCTGTATTGGAATTAACAGCAGCTTTCTTACCCGCAACAATATCATTGAATCCAGATTTCAAATCATTATTACCAGTTTCAACTAAGTTAGGAGTACCGTCGCGACTTTGATCAACTAATACGATTGGTTGATTATTATGGAAAGCAAAGAAATACGTAATATGATTGGGCAATGGTGGTACGGTTCCGTTATAGTTATAAATCGCAACGACGTTATATTCATTCGTACCTTTACCATCTTTGCTCCAACCAATCGATGCATTGGCGCCTTCAACAGTTACTTTTGATAAATCATCTGGATAAATTGTTCCCGTTGATGTCTTTAAAGAATTAGAACCATCATATTTAACATACGCTTGCTTCATTGTTGGTCCCCATTGATCTATAAAAACTTTTAATTGATTATCTTTGGAGCTATCCCATAAAACAGTTGCTTGCTTATTATTTACTTGAGTTTTATTAGTCTTCTTACTCTTATGACTAACTACTGATGTAGTTGGCTTCGAGCTAGAAGACTTTTTTGCACTCTGATTCTGACTACTACAACCTGTCAAAATCAGGGCAGTCGCCACAAATACAGTGGCCAAATGCCATTTCCTAATTTTCATATTCTCACCCCCTTTCAGTTACCTCTGAATCATTTTTAACTGAAAGTTGGAGTGCTTTAACCTCACGCAAACCTGCATGAATCATGACGAAAATGGTAATCCAAGTAACTAATATTAAAATTATCATTCTTATTTGACCAAAATTACCTAACGCATCCCAATCCCAAAGCATATGAATTGCCGCAACCAGAACAAAGAATTTTAAGAATCGAGTGTTAACAAACATATTAGTCGTTAATTTTTGTGATCCTTTTACAATAACCAAGGCAGCTGCCGATATAGCACACCATTCCGTATGTGTACCAATAGATGTTGCCGTCCGATACAAGGCAAAAGACATAGATGCTAATTGCCCATCCAAAAACATATATTGAATATTTTCAAATGCTGCAAAGCCGGTGCCGACGGCAGCGCCAATTAATAATCCATTAAAAATTCGATTAATTTTTAGTTTTTGAATAAAATATGCCGCAATTAATAATTTAGATAATTCCTCAATTATTCCTGTTAACGTTGCACCAACAAAGTTCAACCCACTGCCGCCAACAATATTATCTATAATTACTGTCAAAACAAGTGATAGAATCCCACCTAATAACATTATCTTTCCGATTTTATAGAAACTAATATTCTTATAAATATTAATTTCGAAAAATAATACTAGCGCTGCCATTGGCACAGCAATACAAGTTATTACATCAACTGCAACTTGGTCCCCAATCATATTTTGATTCAAATTAGTCATAACTGACAATAAAATTCCAGCAGCGATAATGACAATTAAGATTCTCGAAAAAAGCCATGGTTGAACTTTCTCATTCGATATTTCCATTAATGTTGGTGTTGTCTTCTTAGTTCCAGCAACAAAAATATCTTCTGCTTCTTCTTCAGTGTGTGATTTAAAAACCTCACTAAAGAAATCTTTCCAACTAACTTTGACAGCACCTGTACCACCAGTCCACTGATTAAGACGAGATGTTGCTGAATCAAAAATCGAACCTGCTGCTTGTGATGACTTTGGTTGCTCCGCCTTTGTTTCCATGCCGTCGTCACTAACTTTGACTAACGATTGACCGCATTTAACACAAAACTTTGATTTAGTATTATTCTCTGCACCACAGTTGGTACAAAAGACCGTTCCCTCTTCTTCCGCCAAAATAAAATCCCCCTATTTTCTAAAACATCATTCCTAAAGCTCCACCAAGGAGTCCTCCGGCAATACCTGCTGCATCACTATTCTTTTGATCTTGTTCAGCTTGATCTGCTTCGGCTTGGAGATATTGCTGGTGATTTTTACGACATTCCGTTGTATTTTGATAACGATGAGTTTCCTTTAGGCCAGTAAATTGCCAAAGTAAACGATCAGTATCCTTATACTCAGTTTGTGTTAACTGAATTTTCCAAGAACCAATGGTTTTTTTAGAAATTGATTTAGCAGCACTAGCTAGATGATATTCAATCGCTAAATAACTCGTATCGAAATGAGTGCTATTTAAGCCCCGTTCGATATCATAAACACGGTGCTCTCCAGCATTTAGCACTATTGTCTTCGTCAGTGGATTTACCGAAACTTTATAATCATTTTTCGTGGTGAATTCTTCTCTTTGAAGAACCGATTTGACGGTCATCGGTGCATAAATGGCGAAATATCCGATAAGCACCACGATAACTGCTGCAATAGTTGCCAGCACCTTTTTGTTATGACGATATTTTTTTATTATTGAAGTATGTTCAGGTGTTACACTCTCAGATTTCGACTCTTTCAATCGCAAATCTTGACCGCACTTTGGACAAAACTTCAGACCCTTTTCTACTTTATAACCACATTTTGGACAAAACATTTTTAGATTCTCCCTATTTTTATCTACCTTAATGCGGCGCCAATTAAGCCACCCGCTGCTGCCCCAATCACAGCTGATTTAATTTCACTATTAGTGGCATCTTCTTTTTCTGACGCCTCGATATACGCCTGTTTAGCCCGTCGATATTCATTGGAATTTTGATAACGAATGCTCTCGTGCCCGTCAGAATATTGCCACATAACTCGTGGTGAGTTGGCGTGAGTAGTTTGAATGAGTTGAATCGTCCAATTGCCAGGCAAATCTTTAGCCATCTTATCCATTGATTCTTCGGCACCAATTGGACTGGTTAAAAAGCCATTGTCTGTTGAAGCAGCGACTAAGCTGTAAACTTCTGGCTCACTAGCTGTCAACGTAATAGTTTTATTCAAAACATTAACTTTCACATTAAAATTGGCAGTCGCAAACTCAGTTTTAGCAATTTCATTTTTAACAAGACTTGGATAGTACAATAATCGGTAGCCTGCAAAGACCACCAATCCTACGATGACAACTAAGAGTGTTCGAAAAATATTTTTCTTCGTCAAATAAGGTGTAACTTTGTCTTTCATTTCTGAAACTGTTTTATTTTCTTGAACTGGCACACCAGCTTTGTGTCCACACTCGGGACAAAATTCTGCATCTGCTGGAATTTCGGCCCCACAATTACTACAACGCATGCAATTTCCCCCTAATTCTTTTGAACAATCCAATTAGAATGTGACGTGTCCATGGCGTAATCAGAAGAACCCACATTTGTCACTCCTGCTAATTGCCAGTTATTATTTTCATTTAATAAGTAATCCAACTGATACTCTTCAATTTTGGTACTTGAACTACCGTACTTAGGACCATCATCAGTTCTAAAGGCATGTTGATCAGTGTCTGTCTTTTTAACTTTGGCAAATACTTGAATGAATAATTGCGTAGCGTTTGTTTCCTCTAACAATGGATCATTACCCGTGCTGACATAAGTTGCATGATCTCCAACGACGGGACCTTTTTCATCGTTTTTCGTAGATTTTTTATCAAAATATTGCTCGATAATTTGATAGCTGGCCGCCGCATCACCACGGTAATTAGTTGAATTATCTAAGTTGCCAACTAAATGTTTTGATTGATTAGGTAATTTAGACGAATCATTGGTACTAGCAGCTTCCAAATATTTTGGTAAATCAGTAAAAGCTAACTTACTTAATCCTGCATAATCGGGATGGCTGATTTTACCGAAAGTTACCTTAACTCGATTATCAGGATCTACTAAGGACATCATTCCTAATTGTTTATCATAGTTATCTGATTGATCCATCGTAGCTTGACTACTATTTTGACCAACAGAATAACTTCTAGTGAATTGCTCTCCAACCAATGGCAAAGTACCGCCCAGTTTAAAAGTATCGTATTCGTGTAATTTAACGACACTTTCTTTATCCGGATTAAAATGCGTGTCTGTTTTCTTTCCATTGTCATAGACGTACAGCCAAGTTGGTCCTTTAGCTATACCATATGAATATTCTTTGCCTCGATCTGCCTGTTTAGCTTGAGCTTTTTTCTTGGCTTCAACTTTTACATCCTTTGATTTTTCAGCTTTAGTCTCTTTAGGCTGCTTAGTTTCTCGTGAGTTGTCATTGATTGTAACGTTCCCCATTGAACATCCTGCCATAACAAAAGTGCCACTAACTAATAGAGTAGCCAGTGCTATAATCCCTTTTTTATTCATAATTCTCCCCTATATTTGATAAATTAATGGAACACTATCCTTTAATTAAAAAATTATCTTTAAGTAAATATCGTTTTGATTATACATCTTTTTATAGTCTAATAGAACCATATTAAAATAGTTCTTAAAAGAATATGTTTTAAAAGTACAATATTTGCATTGTTCTTATTAGAACTTAAAACATCTCTTTTTATTCTTTAATCTTTAGAATGAGACAGAAAGAATAAGAGGTCACAAAATGGAAAATAATGTAGGTGGCAATATTGCTCGTGAACGTCATAATCAAAAGATGACGCAAGAACAACTTGCAGAATTTAGTGATCTGACGATTAACTATTTATCCAAAATTGAACGTGGCACTACTAAACGTCTGAGCGCAAATACGCTTAGTAGGATTTCAAAAGCTCTTGGGGTAACAATGGATTCATTGATGTATGGTGAGGATATTAAAACTTCAGAGAAATTTGGACCCAATCTAAGACAATTGACTAAATTCTTAAATGATCTTGAACCTGAACAAAGCGAACAACTTAGTAAGCGATTATTAGAAGTTATTAAGTTGAGCCAGAAAACAAATAACTAAATACAAAAAAACTCCGGCAAATTATTTGTCGGAGTTTTTTTAGTAGCAAAGTTTAAGATAGCCTTGAACCACTGCATTATTAGGATTCACTTTCAGTGCTGCTTCAAAGGAATTACGTGCATCAATAATTTGATTAAGTATATAGAAACATAACCCTTGTTTTACTAATGCCTCTTCATTTTTACTATCATATGCCAGGACTTTTTGATATATGTCTAACGCATTTTTGAAATCCTCATTCTGATAATATTTATCTCCATTTTTCATAATTGCTTTGACTTCAGAAGGTTGATTGCTTACCCTCTGACCCATTCGTTGAGATGCTTTATATCTAGGCACAAAGAAATTAAGAAAATCCAAAAAAAGTTCTCTTGATTTGTTTATAGTCACATAAAAGTATCTAACATCCTCTCTAATTCCTGAATTAAGATAATCATCGAAATCTTTGGTTACAATTTTCACCATATAATTTAATAAACCATCAATATTTTCAACGTCTAACTTTTTGATTTCCTGTTCATCAACTGCAATGTGGATACCTCTTTTGACCAAAAGGTCTCTTCTCATTAATTCATCAAAATCCGGTTCATTTTCAACTAAAGATTCTGGATTAACTATTCTGAAACATTCACTAACTGAAATTAAATAGTATCTTATAAACTTATAAAACTCATCAGCTGATTCATCGTTAGCTCCTTGAAGATATCCCATCCACTGAAGCAAAGTATATACAAAAAAGTCATCCATAGAATAAGTGGCGTCAGAAACTAAATATGCATTATGACTATTAAAATTTAATAAGCGAGTTAATGCTCTAAAATAATATAATTTATCATCGTAAGGAGCCAACGTTATTCCATCATTAAATAAACTAATCGCACCAGCTATATCACCCTTATTTGCTTTTTCTATTCCCTGTTCTCTGAGCTTTTCAGCTTGTTCAAAACCTTCTTGACTCATAATCTTAAACCTCCACTTTTTTCCTATTAGTAATAAACAATTTGATTATACTGCTTTTTAAGCTCTTAAAGGAACATATATTTTATAATTCAATAGAATTATAAAACATCAAAAATAATTATTTATACCACGGAGGTAGTTTTATTCCAGCAAATTAATAAATTAACCAGAAGAAGTCAGAAACTAAAATTCCTTTCATGGCATCATCTAATCAATCAGAATATTTCAGCAATATAGATGTAAAATGAAATTATTCAAATAAGATTCATTTTTAGGGGGAAAGTACCATGCAAAAACTACATGACAAAAAATTCGTATTTTTCGATATGGATGGTTTATTGATTGACACAGAAGGTATGTATTACCAATCACGCAAGGAAATATTAGCCAAATATGGTTTTCCATTTACCAAAGAAGAAAATATGCATTACATTGCCAAAGGTTTTGAAGATACTAACCTTCGACTTCAAAAACTGACTGGCGATAAAAAACTAGGCAAAGTGATTTTTGAAGAATCAATGCAACGCTACCATGACAAAGTTTTAGCAGGACACTTAGATTTAAAGCCCGGCGCTGTTGAACTACTAAAATATCTACAAGCAAAGGATATTGACCGTTACGTTACCTCTTCAGCAACTCAAGATATTATCAAAATTAACGCTGAACATGCCGGAATTAAGGACTACTTCACTGATTTTATTAGCGGCGACGATGTTCCAAATAACAAACCAGCACCTGATATTTATTTGCATGCATTAAAAGTAACCAATGCCAATCCTGACGAAGCTGTTATTTTTGAAGACGCCGAAAGTGGCATTGAAGCCGCAGAGAGTGCTGGTATCGATGTAGTGGTAGTACCCGATTTAGTTCAACCACGAGCTGAATTGACTAACAAGGCAATAGCCGTTTTAAATAATTTAAACGAAGCAATAGAGCTATTTTAATAGCTAGCAAAAAGACTGGAAATTTTTCCAGTCTTTTTTATTATCTAAAAATCCTCAATCACATTAAAATCTCCGTGTTCCAAACTCATACCAATCAAACATTTCTTAACCGCCACTGCCAAGTCAGAAGGCACCACGTCCAACATCATATCATTAGCATTTATCTGCCGTTGATTCGACGAAGTATTCAAAACAATCAGTAACTTTTTATCGTCATGCCAATAGACATAGCCAATCCCATAACTATCCAAATAAAATGGTGCGAAATCAGCCATATCAAGCCACTGATGTTGCGCACGCCAGTGATACCATTGTTCGACAAACTGCTGTAAATTAATGTCTAATTTATCCCAAGGGAAAAAGGCTCGATTATTCGGATCTTTGCCACCCATCAAGCCAGTTTCATCCCCATAATAAACACAAGGTACACCTGGCAACGTAAATAACATGCCAAATGCTTGTTGCAACCAATCGCGATTTCCGTGCAACTTGGTCAAAATTCGAGTTGTGTCGTGGCTACCTATATTATTGAAATTATATTTAAAAACAGTTGTCGGATAGTTTTCTTTCAAGGTCATCAATTCCAGCCACCATTCAGACGGTTTCAAATCACCTGTCAAAACTCGAATTATCAGCTTGCGTAACGGATAATTCATTACTGCCTGCAACATGCCACCTTCCAAATAGTGACGTCGTTTGCCATAAGCCAGCTTATGAGAAGCATCTTCCCAAACTTCACCAATCAAAATTTTATCAGGATACTTATCCAACGCGTGTCGAATGCCCATAATAAATTCATCTGGCAATTCATCGGCCACATCCAAACGCCAGCCATCAACTCCACGAGCAGTCCAATAATCAATCACTGAATCGTCGTTTCCATAAATAAAGTTTTGGAAATCAACATTATTTTTATCAACTGTTGGCAAATCAGTCACACCCCACCAACTATCATATTCTTGCGGATACTTCGTAAAAGTAAACCAAGGATAATAACGGCTATCTTGTGACTGAGCTGCTCCCAATGTATCGTAGACACCAGCTTGGTTGAAGTAACGTGAATTAACTCCAACATGATTGAATACCCCATCCAAAATGACATGCATTCCCGAATCATGAATTGCTTTAACCAAGTGATCAAAATCATCCAAAGTACCTAACATGGGATCAATCTTAAAATAATCACCTGTATCATAACGATGGTTACTCATGGCCTCAAAAATAGGACTCAAATAAATCACCGTTACTCCGAGTTGCTTTAAATAAGGCAACTTTTTTTCGATACCCAGCAAATTGCCGCCATAAAAATCCCAGCGAACAACTTCTTGTTGACTATTCCGAATATACATTGGTAAGTCGCTTTTCTGACCGTAAATAAAGCTATTTGGTTTCGGATTATTAATGTGTCCATCCGGATTACCGTTGTTGAAACGGTCGACAAAAATATGATAAGCCAAACCGTGTTGATACCATTCCGGGATTTGTTCTACTTGATTCATGACCGTCAATTGATACATCTGTACGTCGGCTCGTTTCATATACAGGACACCTTCACCACCGAAGCCCCCATCTAAGCAACCGTAAAAACAGTTCTCTTGCTCAGTAATAACTTCAAAGTAATAAAAGTATAATCCGGGACACTTCGGCGTAAATGTCGTCTGATAAGTCATCGCTTTCTTAGTCATTGGATGGTCATGTTCAGCATCCCAATGGCCATCACGCGCTACATGTAAGAGAACCTCTTTTATGTCATCACTGGCATGAACTTTGATATTAAAAGTAATTTCCGTTCCCTTAACTACTGCACCAAAAGGTTTTTTCTTTGAACTTTGAAACGAATCATATTCAATTACAATACTCATCGAAAGACCACCTTATTTTAAAATCCGGTTATATGGGACTTGCCAAATATCTTCAGCATAACGAGCAACTGAATAATCGGCCGAAAATGTTCCAGAAGCGGCAATGTTTGCCAAAGATTTTCTTTGCCAAGTCATCGTATCTTGAAAATCTTGGGCAATTTTTTCCTGTTGTTTAACATATTCAGCGTAATCAGCCAAAACGAAATACTCGTCATTATATTTCAACAGTGAATCATAAATTTCATGACCTTCCGTCGTAATACCGGGAATCATATTGGTAATCAACGCATTGACTACTCGTTGCAACTCAGGATTATTTTCATAAACCGATTTTGCACAGTAATCATTTCGACGATAATAACCGTAAACATCGTTAGCTGTTAGTCCAAAAATATACTCATTTTGCTTACCGGCAGCCCGCACGATATCAATATTGGCACCATCCATTGTTGCTAAAGATAAAGCTCCGTTAGTCATTAACTTCATATTGCTTGTCCCAGATGCCTCTTTAGATGCTGTCGAAATTTGCTCACTAATATCAGCAGCAGGAATAATTAGTTCTCCAAGTGAAACTCCGTAATTTGGAATGAAGACAACCTTCAACTTGTCACCTATATCAGGGTCATTATTAACTAAATCAGCTAAAGCATTGATAACTTTGATAACTGACTTAGCATAGTGATAGCTCGGCGCCGCTTTAGCTCCGAAAATATGAACATGCGGAATAAAGCTTTGTTCTGGATGCCGTTTGATATCCAAATACTCACGAATAATTTCCAACATATGTAAAACTTGACGTTTATAGGCATGCAGACGTTTAATTTGCACATCGAAAATGGCATCGGTTCGAATCGTGATTCCCATTTCCGACTGAACATAATCAGCTAAACGACGTTTATTAATTTTCTTAACTTCAGCCAGTTGCTGCAAAAATTTTTCATCACTTTCATAAGCTGACAATTCTTGTAACAACTTCGGATTGGCATGCCATTTTTTGCCAATTTTACTATCAATCAGCTTAGTCAATGGTTGATTAGCAATCTCAAGCCACCGTCGATCAGCAATCCCATTCGTTTTGTTGTTAAATTTTTCAGGGTAAATCCGATACAGATCAGTCAAAACATCTTTTTTCAACAATTCGGTATGTAAAGGCGCCACCCCATTAACACTGTGACTACCAATGACTGCTAAGTAAGCCATTCGAACTTGTCCATGACCTAAAGGAGCGGTTCGATCGACAATATTTTGTCCAAAAACCGGCGTCTTCTCAGCTCGATAACGTCGATCAATTTCTTCAACAATTTGATAAATTCGTGGCAATAGTCCTTGAAACATTCCAATTGGCCAAGTTTCGAGTGCTTCTTGCATAATCGTGTGATTGGTATAACTCATAGTTGAGGTCGTAATTTGCCAAGCTAAATCCCACGAGCAGTTATATTCATCCAACAAGATACGCATTAATTCAGGAATAACTAAAGTGGGATGTGTGTCATTTATATGAATCGCGACTTTTTGAGGAAAATGTTTGAAACTAGTGTGATTGGCAGCATAGTGGCGAACAATACTTTGAACGCCTGCCGATGAGAAGAAATACTCTTGCCGCAGACGCAACGACCGGCCTTCAGCATTACTATCATCGGGATAAAGTACCTTAGTAATTTCATCGATATTATCGCGCTGTTCTTGTGAATAATACGTTTGTTCTTCATTAGGTGGCAATTCAGCCGACCACAATCTTAACGTATTCGTAACGACATTATGATAACCAATAATCCCAGTGTCATAAGGAACAGCCAGAACATCATCAGTATGATCATAAACTGGTTTTAAACTGCCATCCGGTTGTTCTTGTAACCAGACGTGACCACCAAAGCGAACCAAACAAGCCCGATTCTCTCGTCTTACTTCCCAAGCATTACCATTTCTAAGCCAATCATCTGGCAGCTCAACTTGATAGCCATTCATGAAAACTTGTTTGAATAATCCATAACGATAACGAATTCCGTTACCATTACCAGCCATACCAATACTTGCCATCGAATCCATATAACAAGCCGCCAAACGTCCCAAACCACCATTACCTAATCCGGGATCTGGTTCTGCTTGAACGATTTTGTCGAAATTTAAGCCCAAGTTTTTTAGACCTTTCTTCACCACATCAGTAATGCCCAAGTTCAACAAGTTCGACTGCAACAATCGTCCTGGCAAAAATTCAATCGAAAAATAATACACTTGTTTGACATCATTTTTACGATAGCTACGTGATGTATCAGTCCAACTTTCCCCGTTATAACGCTTGATCAAATGTCCCAAAGCCATATACTGTTCCATCGGTGAAGTATCCTTCAAATCAACAGCATAGGTCGCTCTGATTTCATTAATAAAATCTTTTGTAAACTGAGCTTCTTTCAATTCCATTTTTATGCCTCTATTCTCAGAGATCCAAACTGATTAATCGGTCAATTCTTGATATAAATCACAATATTTCTGGGCTGACCTCTGCCAACCAAAATCTTGTGACATCCCATGTCGACGTAAAACTTGCCAAGTTGCTCGATCTTTAGTGTACAGATCAAACGCACTCTGCAACATTTTGCCCAAGACATCAGCTTGATAATAGTCAAAGCCAAAGCCAGTTCCAGTTTTAGTGAATTTATTGAATGGGACCACTGTATCACGTAATCCACCCACAGAATGGACGATTGGGACACTGCCATAACGCATTGCCATCATTTGTGACAAGCCACAAGGTTCAAACGCTGACGGCATAATAAAGCCATCGCTTCCGGCATAAATTTGTTGTGCTAGTTTCACATCAAACTCAATTTTAGCGACAAATTTTTGTCCATAGGCCCGTTGATAACCACGAAAACCTTCTTCTAAGTCTGGGTCACCGGTTCCTAAAATGACAACTTGCACATCATTTTGCCAGAGAAATTCATTCAAAGCATCTAAGAGTAAATCCATCCCTTTTTGGCGAGTCAGACGTGAGACGACTGCAAATAACGGAACATCTCTTTCGGGTAAACCAACAGCTTTTTGCAAAAATTGCTTATCTTTCGCCTTACCAGACATATCGTTAACACTGTAATGTGCCAAAATATCCGGGTCAGTAGCTGGGTTATAGACTTTCATGTCAATCCCATTGATGATGCCTTGTAATTTAGCTCGATTAGCACGTAAAACCCCATCTAAGTTTTCTCCAAAACCGGACGTTTGAATTTCTTGAGCATAACTTGGCGATACCGTTGTCACCGCATCCGCATAGGTTATGCCACCTTTCATAAAGTTAACATTACCGAAATATTCGACACTGCCTTCATCAAAAGTCTGACAACCAATTCCAAAAAGGCTACCCAAAATAATCGGATCGTAGACACCTTGAAATTGAATATTGTGAATGGTCAAAACGGTCTTGATGTGACGATAAGCATTGATCCAGCGATACTTATCCTTTAACAACACTGGAATAAACGCCGTATGCCAATCATTCAGATGTAAGACATCAGGAATATAATTGATTTTTTCTAACATTTCACAGATAGCTAATTGGAAGAATGCAAATCTTTCCCCGTCATCCCAATAACCATAAATGTTATCACGAGCAAAGTACTCTTCGTTATCAATCAAATAATAATTGAGTCCATCTAGCTTTAACGTTTTGATACCACAATATTTTGACTTAGCACCTACGCGAACTGTAAAATGAGTCAAATTTTTAATCAATGGTCGATACTTTTCGGGAAACAGCTTACTGTAGTATGGAATTACAACCCTAATCGGTTGTTTAGCCTGATGCAGTGCCCGTGGTAAGGCAAAGCTGACGTCACCTAAACCACCTGTTTTATAAAATGGTGCTGCTTCTGCGGCTGCGAACAAAACTTTAGACATTTGCGACCTCCTTTTGTTGAAAAATACGTTGCCCTTTACCAATAACAATCGGCTTTTCAGGCGTCCCTTTCAATTGTAAATTAGGCCCAATGACGACATTTTTATCAAGAATGGCATACTCGATCTTCGAACCTGCCCCAATACGAGTCCCTTGCATAATGACTGAATCCTTAATTTCCGAATTACGGTTGACAAAGACATTTCGGAAAATGACCGAGTGGTCGATTTTACCTTCAATATAGCCACCAGTGCCACAGAGACTGCCTTTAACATGCGAGCTTCTAGCAAAGAAAGTTGGTATCTCATTTTTAACTTTGGTAAAAATTCGCCGTTGCGTGTACAGCAATGATCTAAAATTATCTTCCTTGAGAATCGACATGTTGGCATTATAATAGCTTTCGATATTGTGAATGTTGGCATAAAAACCGGTGTATTCAAAAGCATTGGCGTTGTGTTGCATCACAGCTTGTAACATCAAATCTTCCAGGCTGATCAAGTCACCACGTTCATTAGCTTCTTTCAAAATATCAATCAAATCAATCGTGCTCATCAAGAAAATTTTCAAACTCTTAGCATATTTATGGTTCTCGTTAGGCGTAACATTTTCACTATCAGCCGGTAAAATAGCCGTGGCCATCCCGTTAGAGGTTAATTGCAAAACACTCGCATCCGGTTCAGTTTCACTAGCATCAATACTCTTATAAACTGTTGTCACTGGATTATCACGTTCTTGGTGATAGCGTAATAAAGCCTTTAAATCGATATTACAAATGTTGCGCGTGCCCATGACGACTGTATATTCACTACTGCTACGTTTTAAAAATAAGATGGTGTTGTCGTAATAGTGGTGAATCAAGGTCTCTTTTTTCTGTGGTGCAATGAGTGATAAATCATTATATGGGAAGTTGAACAAACCGCCACGAATCGTATCTAAATTCCAGTCATTCCCGCTTCGAAGGTGGTCAGCTACTGAACGGCCTGAACGTGGTGAAACTATCATGACATTTTGAATTCCAGCATTAGTAATACTTGAAAGTGGAAAATCAATCAGTCGATAGCGACCGCCAAAGGGTAAAGTTCCCACTGGACGATCAAGCGTCAAAGGCTCAAGTTTTTCCCATGGTTCAACTAAGTTAATGATGGCACTTACAGTATTATGTCTCATGATTTCTTTACCCCCAAAACTTCTCCGTAACCAACTACGGCAATATCATCGACGGTCCCTTTAACAACGGCATCATCGCCAATCACAGCTTCTTCACCAACTAAAGCATGATCAATGACCACATTTTTGCCAATCGTTGCTCCTGGCATAATCATACTGTCGACGACTTTACTACCTTCACCGACTGAAACACGTTGTGACAAAATTGAATGGTCAACTTCACCGGCAACATAACAACTGTCAACAACCATTGAATTATTGATATTGCTTGTCGGAGTCAAATACATCGGTGGCAAAACTTGGGCCTTCGAATTGATTCGCCAATTATGATCGCCAATATTGAGACTGTTGTAAGGTGATAGAAATTCCATATTGGCTTGCCAAAGGCTCTTGATCGTACCGACATCACGCCAATAGCCTTCAAAAGAATAAGCATAGGCCGATTCATTGTTAGCCAGATACATGGGAATAACGTTTTTCCCGAAATCTTCTAACTTTTTATTGGTACTAAAACTGGTCGTCAAATAGTTACGCAAAGTTTCCCAATTAAAAATATAAATACCCATGGAGGCCTTGTTACTCTTAGGGTGAGCTGGTTTTTCTTCAAACTCAATAATGCGATCTGTTTCATCAGTATTCATCATCCCAAAACGTTTGGCCTCTTCTGTTGATACCGGAATGACGCCAACGGTCAGGGATGCTTTCTTAGCTTTGTGATATTCGAGCATAGCCCGATAATCCATTTTATAGATGTGGTCACCTGATAGCACTAATAAATACTTCGGATTCTGTTGGTCAATATACTCAATATTTTGATAAATAGCGTGGGCAGTACCTTCAAAGAATTTCTCACCTTCAGTGGATGAGAATGGCTGTAACACAGTCACACCACCCATCTGGTCATCTAAACCCCAACTGGAACCATTACCAATATGGGCATTAAGTTCCAACGGTTGATATTGAGTAATTACGCCAACCGTACTAATACCCGAATTAGCACAATTACTTAAGGTAAAATCAATGATTCGATAACGACCGCCGAAAGGTACTGCGGGTTTGGCCGTTGATTTAGTTAACTTGCCGAGACGACTACCTTGACCACCGGCAAGAATGATTGCTAACATTTCATCATTTTCATTCATAATGACTCACCCTCTATTAAGTTTGATTGGTTGAATCAAGAGCGCGCCCATCGCAGGAAGTGTCACTGTAAAGCTGGCTGGTTGACCGTGAAATGGCGTTTTATCAGCCGTAAAGTTAGTCTCTAGTTTGGTCCAAGTGCCACCATAGCGCTCATCTTCCGTGTTAATTAATAATTCATACTCACCGGTAAAAGGCACCCCGATGCGATATTTCTTACGTTCTACTGGGACAAAGTTAAACGCAGCAACGACGAATTGATGCTTTCTTTTACCTTGACGAATGAAGCCCATCGTCGAACTAGCCGCATCGTCGGTATTGGAATAAACCACCCCTTCAGGATTATGGTCTAATTCCCAAAGTGGACGTTGATTGTGATAGATTTCATTGAGTGCGGTCGTAAAGATATCCATTTTGTGATTCATGTCATCCTTTAAATCGACCCACTCCAGTGAACTCCAATCACGCCATTCCAAAAATTGACCCCATTCTGAGCCCATGAATCGTAATTTTTTACCTGGAAAAGCTAATAAATAAATCATCATTGTCCGTAAATTAGCGAATTGATTGTAACGGTCACCAGGCATTTTGTGCATTAAAGATTTCTTGCCATGGACAACTTCATCGTGCGAGAACGGCAAAATAAATTTTTCGTTATACATATAAACAAAGGCGAAAGTTAATAATTGGAAATTGTTGCACCGATAGACTGGGTCCATTTCGAAGAACTTCAATGTGTCATGCATCCAGCCAAGATTCCACTTGTAGTCAAAACCTAAGCCACCATTTTCGACCGTATCAGTGACCCCTTTATAAGCTGACGACTCTTCAGCGATCATTAGCACATCAGGGTGTTCACGGTGGATAACTTGGTTCAACTTTTGCAAAAATGCGATTCCTTCAAGGTTACGATTATCACCATTTTTGTTAGTCAAACCTTCCTTGCCATCGTCATAATCCAAATACAGCATGTTTGATACGGCATCAACTCGCAATCCATCAAGATGACATTCTTCAAGCCAATACATAGCGCTGGAAATCAGAAAACTTTGAACTTGAGCTTTCCCAAGGTCAAAATTCCAAGCGCCCCAACGCTTATTGTCAGCCCGATTTTCATCTTGATACTCAAAAGTTGGTGTCCCATCATATTGATAAAGCGCGTCATAATTACGAATAAAGTGACCAGGAACCCAATCGACAATTACACCAATATTAGCTAAGTGACATTTTTCAACAAAATTGAGAAATTCAGCTCTCGTTCCAAAGCGACTAGTCGTAGCAAAATAGCCAAGTTGTTGATACCCCCACGAAGCATCTAGCAAATGTTCCATAATAGGCATCAACTCAACATGCGTATAACCATGCTGTTTGACATATGGAATCAACTCATTAGCGAACTCTTCATAGGAGTAATAACTGTCATCTTCATGCCGCCGCCAAGAACCCAGATGGACCTCATAAATATTTAGCGGACGTTGCAATGCTTTACTCCGTTTTCGTCGCCCTAACCAGAGACCATCTTTCCACTTATGATTGATTGGTTTCATGACCACAGCCGCATCGCCCGGCTTTTTTTCAAATTCAGTCGCATATGGATCAATCTTGAGTGCCCGCTTACCATCAGGTCCCGTAATCGAAAATTTATACAAATCACCGGCTTTGACACCATCCAAGACTAAATGCCAAATACCAGTATCTTTAATTTGTTTGAGTGGACTGTCTTGCCAATTATTAAAATCACCAACGACTGCAACTTTCTTAGCATTCGGCGCCCAAACATTAAATTCGGCCTGCTCATCATCAAGCAAGTGACACCCAAGAAAACCATAACTTTTGAAAGACTTTCCTGTGTTGAACAAGTAACTTTTATCAGCTAGTTCAGCGTGTAATACCAATCCAATCACTTCCCTTCCAAAGCATGAAATATGTTTAATCACTTCAGTTTAAACATATTTTTATAATTCCATTATAGATTGTTTATTAGCAATTGCACTTCTTTTTTGATGAAAAGATATCAATTACTGTATTGTTGATTATACGGCGGTTTATGAAGGGTAAAGTAATTATAAGGTTAGAAGTGTACAAGGTGTATTTTTATGTTTTTGAGTGGCGTGATTTCAGTTGATAATCACCAGAAATTTGTTTACACATTATGCTCATACAAAAAAAGATAGCTCTAAGAATTATCATCATTCGATAAATTCTTAGAACTATCTTTTTTTATTATTACCTGCATAGCGCTAGTTATATTTTTAACTGCCATAACCATAATTCCAACTATTTATTCAAAACAAAGAATAAACTAGCCGGAAGGAGTAAGAAATTTAGGTCGCTGTGAAAGTGGCGTTAGCACTTTAGTGCTTACACCACGGGACGACTTTTGAGACTTGCGGTCTTTGCAAGGTTCAAAATCGAGGTTGGAGACCTTGGCTCCAACCGGTCCCCATAGCGACCTAAATTTCTTACTCCTGGAGGCGGCATACTACTTCAATTCTTCTCTAACGCTCAAAACTGGATCAAATAGCTTTAAATCAATACAGTCTGTTGGTCCCAAATCTGTAATTGCTAAATCAGGAATCGCTGTAATTGGTAAGAAAGTCATATAAAACATTGGATCAGCTACCTTGCTTCCTAATTCTCGAGCAGCTTTTAAAATACTCTTTTCTTGTTGAACCACTTCCTCAGGGCTAGCTTCTGAAACGATACCAGCAATTGGCAATGGTAGGAAACTCAACACTTGTTGATTTTTTACTACAATTTGTCCCCCACCACGAGCAACTAATTCATTGGCAGCAAACGCCATATCGTCCGCATTTACCCCCATAACAATCAAATTATTATCATCTGGAGCTGCAGTTGAAGCCATAGCACCTTCTTGCAAGTTCCAACCGGAAGTAAAACCAAGTGACTTGTTGCCGTTAATACCAAATCTTTCAATTACTGATACTAATGCAACATCTTTAGCTGGATCAACCTGAATAATATGATCTTTAACAGCTAATTCTACATCACGACGTTTGCGGACAAATGGCCCCACACTCTTAATGGTTTCAACCGTCACTTCTCCGTTTTCGACTGGAACTTTATAAACAAAGTCAGCAGCTGAAAGTTTTTCTGCTTTAACAGAATGCATAATTTCTGGTGAATAGTTGACTTCAGTGGTTGCCTTTTCTTCGACAACTTTCCCTTTAGAAATAACTGAGTCGATTTCAAATTGATTCAAGTCTTCGACAAACAAAATATCAGCATCACGATTAGGTGCAATCATCCCAACTTGATCATCAATTCGATAAGCTTCGGCTGAATTAATAGTTGCCATTTGAATCGCAGTGATTGGCGCAACACCGGCTTTGATAGCTAAACTAACAACGTGGTCCAAATGACCTAATTCCGCAATATCTGTTGCCGTGACATCATCAGTACAAAAACTGACATGACGTGCCACATTAGCAGTATTTTCTGTGATAGCACGAATATTTTCTTCCAAGAAATGAGTTACTGAAGATTCACGGACAACCACATTCATTCCCTTACGAGCTTTTTCCAACAATTCTTGATGGTCATAACTTTCATGATCAACTCGGACACCACTCATTAAGTACTGATTCAACTTCTTGCCACGTGCCATCGGAGAACAGCCCCAGACCGGCTTGTGGGCAGCTTTAGCATAAAGCATTGTCTTCAATGTATCTTCGTCAAGTTCTTGAATATCTTCACGAACAGTTTCCCAAACACCATAGACGTTAGCTTGTTTTAATAGTTCTTTTTGCATGTCAGAATCAATATTTTCGGCAATCGTTGATTGTGGAATCGTATATGGCGTCTTGAAAGGAGCACCCCAGAATAATTTCAAATCAGTTTGATCGATTTCCTTAAAAATTTCAGGTAATCCTTTGAGACCAATGACTGAAATATATTCATCCAAGCCAGAAATAATACTGGTCGTTCCATGAGGCACAACCGCATTAGCAAAACTAGTCATACTCAATTTGCTACATTCAACGTGAATATGACCATCAATCATACCAGGCACCAAATACTTACCCTTGGCATCAATAATCTTCGTTTCAGGTCCAATATAATCAGCCACATCTTCATCGACAGCCACAATTTTATTTTTATAAATGGCCACTTGAGCTGGATAAATTTCAGCAGTTGATACATTAACTAATTGACCATTCTTTATTACCATATCAGCTGGAATTTCACCCGCTCCAGCTTGTATTAAGTTTTTGAAATCATTCATGTCTGACAAGATAATTTCTCCTAAAAATTTATTAAATTACGATTTAGAATTATTTTGTATTCTCAACTGAAAATAAAAATATACTTTAATCTCTGGCACTGTAATACTCAAAATAATCCAACTATTATCCAAATCAACTAATAAACTAGCCGGAAGGAGTAAGAAATTCAGGTCGCTGTGAAAGTGGCGTTAGTGCTTTAGCACTTACACCACGGGACGACTTTTGAAATTCGTGTACTTTGCGAAGTTCAAAATCGAGACAAAAGACCTTGGCTTTTGTCGGTCTCCATAGCGACCTGAATTTCTTACTCCTGGAGGTGGCAGATTTCACCACCTATTATTATTTAGGTAGAATATTGATTGTATAAAGCAAGATGATAAATACTACGAACAAGATGTACATAATTGGATTAATTTCTTTGCGACGTCCTGCTGCTAGCATTGTTAAAGGATAAGCTAGAAAACCAAAGGCGATACCGTAAGAAATATTATAAGTTAATGGCATACCAACAATAGTTAAGAACGCTGGCATAGCAATTTCAAACTTGCTCCAGTCAATTTCTTTCATTGATTGAGCCATCAAAATACCAACAATAATCAAGACTGGTGCAGTTACATTTGAAGTAACAACCGTCAATAGTGGTGAGAAGAACATTGCTAAAGCAAAGAGCACTCCGACAACTAATGATGTCAAGCCTGTACGACCACCGATAGCAATTCCGGCACTTGATTCAACGTATGCGGCTGTTGGTGTTGTCCCCATAACAGCACCACCAAGCATTGAAATTGAATCGGCCATTAAAGCACCACCGATACGTGGCATTTTGTTATCTTTCATAAACCCAGCTTGAGAGGCTAAACCAATCAAGGTACCTGCAGTATCAAAGAAAGCCACTAATAAGAAAATCAATACGACTGACCATAATTGTGGTTGGCTGATGTCACCTAAGTGCGCGATTGCCACTCCAAAAGTTGGCTTCATACTAGGAATCGAAGAAACAATGTGATTTGGTAATGGAATTAATTTCGTAACTAAACCTAAGATAGTTGTTAAAACCATCCCGATAAAGATAGAACCAGGAATCTTTTTAGCCATCAAGAAAGCTGTGACTACTAATCCAAAAATTGTTAACCAAGTTGTTGGCACTGTTAGTGAACCCATTTCAACAAGCGTTGATTTACTACCAACAATCAAGCCACCACCTTGAAAACCAACAAAGGCAATAAAAATACCGATACCAGCTGCCATTGCTAATTTCAAATCATGTGGAATAGCATCAATAACAATTTCACGTAATTTAACTAGTGAGAGAATCAAGAACAAAACACTGGAAATGAAAACTCCAGCCATCGCTGTTTGCCAAGGAATTCCCATTGCCAAAACAACTGAGTAAGTGAAAAAGGCGTTATCACCTAATCCCGGTGCAATTGCAATTGGATAGTTGGCTAGGACTGCCATTAATACTGATCCTAAAATTGCAGATAAAGCTGTGGCTGTAAAAACAGCTCCTTTGTTCATCCCCGCGTCACCCAAAACTTGCGGATTAACAAACAAAATATAAGCCATCGAAACAAAGGTCGTTAATCCTGCTAGAACTTCACGACGAACAGTTGTCCCATTGGCTTGCAAATGAAATAATTTCTCAATAAAACTTTTTTGTCCCATTGGTGTATCCATTTTAATTTAATCTCCTTTGTGATGAGCATCTCGCTCGATTACAAATGGATTATCTCAAATCTAAAATAGAATATCAAGAAAAATGCGATTGTTTATTTACAAATATCGGTATATCGTTCGTGTTTTATAAAAATATTTCTATTTCAAACGGTTGATTATTAGTTTTAAGCTTGTTATTCTTAACAATATAAAAATACATTGATTAAGGAGTTAATCATTTTGTTGCCTAAAAAAATTACTAGAGAATTCATCGAAGGATTACCTAAAGCCGAGTTGCACTTGCATTTGGAAGGAACCCTCGAACCAGAATTAAAACTGAAATTAGCTCAAAAAAACGGCATCGATATTGGTCAAACAACGATTGAAGATGTCCGTAAATCATACGATTACGATTCACTGGCTTCATTTTTAGCCGTTTATTATCCAGGAATGAATGTTTTACAAACTGAAGATGATTTTTATCAATTAGCTCTGGAATACTTACAAAAAGCTAAACTAAATGGTGTTCGTCACGTCGAAATGTTCTTCGACCCCCAAGCTCATTTGACACGTGGTATAGCTTTTGAAACTTTCATCAAAGGTTACCACCGTGCCTGCGTTGATGCTGCGGCCTTTAACGTTGATGCTCATTTAATCATGTGTTTCCTACGAGACATGCCGGCTAAATCAGCCAACGAAGTTTTAGAAATGGCTAAACCTTACCGCGACATGATTCTAGGTGTCGGTTTAGATTCAGATGAACATCATAACCCACCATTAAAATTTGCTCGTCCATATAGTGACGCTGCAGATCAGGGATATTACACGACAATGCATGCCGATATTGATCAAGTTGACTCAATTGAACATATCAAACAAGCACTAGAAATTATTGAAGTTGACCGTTTGGACCATGGTACTAATATTGTTGAGAATCAAGATCTAGTTGATTGGGTAAATCAAAAGCAATTAGGATTGACAAGTTGTCCATTATCAAATGGTTTCGTTACTAATGATATGAAAGGTAAAGAAATCGTTGAATTGATGGAACAAGGTGTTAAGGTTTCGATTAATTCCGATGACCCAGCTTACTTTGGTGGCTATATTGCTGACAACTATGAAGCTTTAGCTGAAAAATATGACTTAACTGCAGAACAATTAGTTACTTTTGCTAAGAATTCTTTTGAAACTTCTTGGATCAGTGATTTTCAAAAAGAGACTTATCTTAAAGAGATTGATGAGTTTGTTGAGAAATTTTAAAATTATATTTATTTAAAGATTAAGAGTGTGACAAAACATGGTCAGTTTTCGAGCATTAAGACGAATGGAGCCAGTAATCCGATTTTGGATTGCTGGCTCCATTTGTTTTAAGCGGAAAAAGCTATGTTTTGTTGCACGTTTATGCTGCATGTTTAAGACAGAAATAGTTATATCACAGCCCTCTCCTGGTTTAAGCGAAAAAAATTAGGCTATTGCCACGACACACCTAACTTCTATAACTCATTTGAAATTATCCTTGGTTCAATACGATGATACGGAATTTTAGTATCGTTCAATTGATTATAAAGATAGAAAAACGAGTTTTCGGCCTGCTGTTGAATTTTCAAGTCCACCGACGTTAAACCTAGCACCTTACTCAAATGACTATTATCAAAACTAATCAACTGATAATCACGATTCAAAATTAAATGATGCTTTTTTAATTCCAGCATAAAACCAGATGCCTCATAATCGTTGTAACAAATAATTGTCTTAGGACTATCAGCTTCTTGTAACCATTTTTTTGCCGCCATTTTATGAGCCGATTGTCCCGAATGGTGAAATACTTGCCAATCATTATTAACCTCTGGATATTTCTTTGAAAAGTCCTTAATTGCCTGCACAGTCGCAACGGTATTTTGACTATTGCTATCATTTAAAATATGACCAACTTTAGTCCTACCATCATTGCGTAAATCGTTCAATATTTGTAAATAGATTGGATAATGGTCAACGTATGATGAGTAAATTTTCTCCGAATCTAACCTTTTCCAGGTAGCAATTGGCCCAAATCGCGTATACGGTAAAATTTTATCCCAATCATTCACCGTCGTTAAAATAAAGACACCATCTAAGGATTTCGACATTAATAAATTCAAAACCTCTAGTTCTCTTTTTTCATTATGTGTGAAGTAGGTATTGACGTTATAGTCGTATTTAGCCGCAATTTTGACGAAATAATTCAAAAAATCTCCGGCAATCGAAAAATAATCTTCCGCAATGAAACCAATCGTTTTCGTCTGTTGTGATTTCAAATTTTGTGCGACCCGATTGGGAATATAATTCGTTTCTTTAATAGCTTTCAAAATAGCCTTGCGTTTATCTGCACTAACGTAACCTTTGCCCGTGATCACCCGCGATACTGTCGATTTTGAAGTCTGCGATAGTCTTGCTAAATCAATAATTGTCGTCATTTTAAATTTTCTCCTTGACATGGGAATGTTCCCACAAATTATACTTCAATTGTTAAGAAAAAACCTTAGGAGGAAAAAATATTATGTCACGAAAAGCTTTGAAATTGGTAACAATCGGTGGTGGTTCCAGTTACACACCCGAATTGATCGAAGGATTCATCAAACGTAAGGATCAATTGCCAATCAAAGAAATTTGGTTAGTAGATATTCCCGAAGGTGAAGAAAAATTAAATATCGTTGGTGCCATGGCGAAAAGAATGGTTAAAGCCGCTGGTTTAGACTGGGAAATTCATCTCACCCTAAATCGCCGTGAAGCCTTAAAAGATGCTGATTTTGTCTCAACCCAATTTAGAGTTGGTTTGATGCAAGCACGTATCAAGGATGAACGCATCCCTGGCTCATATGGAATGCTTGGTCAAGAAACCAATGGTGCTGGTGGTATTTTTAAAGCATTTAGAACGGTCCCTGTTATCTTAGACATCGTTAAAGACATGAAGGAACTCTGCCCTAACGCTTGGTTGATCAACTTTACAAACCCAAGCGGCATGATTACTGAAGCTATCGTTACTTACGGTAAGTGGAAAAAAGTTATTGGTCTATGTAACGTTCCCGTTAACGCAATGATCAGTGAACCCGAACTAATTGGTAAGAATTTAGATGAACTCATTTATAAATTTGCCGGTATCGACCACTTCCACTGGCACAAAGTTTTCGACAATCAAGGCAATGAAGTTACCATGGATATCATTAACAAAATGCTTGGAGACGGTGATGCTGGCTTACCAAAGAATATTTTCGATGTGCCATTCTACCGCGAACAACTTGAACAAATGAAGATGATTCCTTGCGGTTACCACAGATACTATTACCGTGAAGAAGAAATGTTGAAACACAGTTTGGATGAATTTAACAATCAAGGTACGCGTGCTCAACAAGTTATGCAAATTGAGAAAGAACTCTTTGAATTGTATAAAGATCCAAATTTGGACTACAAACCTAAACAATTAGCTGAACGTGGTGGCGCCCATTATTCAGATGCTGCCTGTGAATCAATTGCCTCCATTTTTGCGGACAAACGTACACATATGGTAGTTTCAACCGTTAATAACGGCTCAGTTCCCGATTTGCCAACTGACCACGTCGTCGAAGTATCCGCTCAATTAGGTGCAACTGGAGCTATTCCAATGGCCTTTGGTAACTTCCAACCAGCTGAACGAGGCTGGATTCAATTGATGAAGAATATGGAATTAGTCATTGTTCAAGCCGCAGCAACTGGTGATTATGGCTTAGCCTTACAGGCATTTACAATGAATCCATTGATTAGATCCGGTAATACTGCCAAGAGAATTTTGGATGAAATGTTAATTGCCCATAAGAATTATTTACCACAATTTGCAGATAAAATTGCAGAATTGGAAAAACAAGGCGTTACAGTTAAAGATGAGGTTGCTGCTCATATTGATGAAACTATGCACGTTGGTGTTACTGAATAAAATCAAATAAAGCACACATGAGAATGGTCAAATATGGCCGTTACTCATGTGTGCTTTTTTTATCGTTTCAATAAATTAACATGGTACTTTTTCCGTTCATAACTAAAACCCTCACCGATAACTTCATGTGCATCAAGTACCGTCACAAAAGCTTTATCATCAACCGATTTGATTACTTGTTTTAATTGGGGAACCTCTCGCGGTTGAACCATCAGATAAATAATTTTTTTAGCATCGTTATGATACCCACCTTCAGCATTTAAATAAGTCCAGCCACGGTTAAGTGTAATATCAATTAATTGCGTAATTTCTTTATATTGGTCAGAAATAATCAACACAGCTTTGGCACGATTAGGACCTTCTTGGACTAAATCAATCATTCTGGCCAGCAAGTAACTGACAATCAACGAGTACATAATGTGATAAAAATCCAAGTATGATAGCGATAAGAATAATACCATGTAATCCATGATCATGATGCCTTTGCCAGATGACACGCCGAAACTCGACTGACCGACTCGGGCGATGATATCACTCCCACCAGTCGTTCCGTTGAAGCGAAAGACTATTCCAATGCCTAAACCGGATAATACACCGGCTGCTAGGGATGCTAACAATAAGTCATGCTTTAGTGGTAAGGGATGAATGACGCTTTGATGAGCCCATAATATCAGGAATAACGACAAACAAACCGTTCCATAAAGCGTATAGAACATCACCCTTTTACCTAGATAGCGAAAACCAATTAAAATAAGTGGAATATTCAAAATCAAAGTACTGATACCAGGATTAATGTGGAAGAAATACCGAATAATCAAAGTAATACCACTCAAGCCCCCATCAGCCAGTCCATTGGGAATCGAAATCATGTCTAGACTGAACGCATAGATGGCACAGCCGATAGTTATCATTAATAGTTCTAAACTATTATATTTGGTCCATTTTAGTTTCATGTCTTTGCCCTCCAATATAATAATTTTTCCATTAATAATAGTTTATACTTAATTATTTTTTAATTGTAATATTGGTAATCGAATTTAAATTAACTTAATGTACAGCAATCCCATTTTTTATAATTTCTGTATCGATTTCCCAATTATTAACTTGGATAAACTAATATGACATAATATGTCGCATGAAAATTCTATAATATTCTTATCAAATGAGGGAGCGATTAAATATTATGACAAACAATACTAAATCATTACCATTCAATACTGTAGATAGCTGGGCTATTTGGAACACACCTTCTGAATCGCTAGCAAATAAAAGTGATGCTGAAAGAGAAAAATTATTTGGAGCATATTATCAACCTGAAACTTTTCCTGCCGATGCTTTAACAGGTGATATCGCTGAACAATTGCAACAAGTCAAATACGTTCTAGTTGGTCTAAATCCTGGCAATGCGGCTGTTAAACAAGATCCTAACACTAACTTCTTGAATTTTCATGGCGCCAAAAAGAGTATGGACTATCGCCTAGCCGCTGCTCTATACAACACTGATATGTGGGGAGCTTTCATGACTGACCTAACCCCAGTTATCGAAAGTGACAGTAGAAAAGTAAATCCTAGTCAAGAAGATGTTGCCAATCTAGAAAAACATCTCGATGAACTTAACATCCCTGCTACAGCTACTATCGTTGCGGTTGGAAATGCTTCTAACAAAGCTTTGGCTGAATACGCTAAAAGAAATGTCGTAACGATTCCTCATTATTCAGGCGCCAACGGCCATTGGAACGCTGAAAAAGTTCATGCCAAGATTCTCGAAATCACCAAATAAAAGACATACCAAAACACCTTCTGAGCAAAACAATGTTCCAAAGGTGTTTTTAATTACAAATAATGCACCGCAGTTAATATATAAATATTATTATTAACTTAGAGAGAAAATCCACCTTTGGAGGAAGAATTATGAGTGTAAATGATCGAGTTGCTTCAATGTTCATTCGAATGATTCAGGGTGAAACACTATATCTAAAAAATGAAGAAACTCGCTATGGCGTCAAAGGTAGAACAATTGAGCGTTATATAAAATCGATTAGAGAATATATCGAAGATAGTGACGTAAATCTTAATTTTGTGACAAAAATCAATCCACCACGTTATTGCATCACCAAAAATACCGATATACCATTTGAAGAAATCTTGGCTCTTCTAAAAATTGTCATTGGTACTCGTTCCTTTAATAAACCTGAATTTGCTCAACTGCGTAACCGATTACTAGGCCAATTATCAAAAGAGGACCGCGATAAAGCCGTTCAACTAACAAATAGTACCGTTGCTAAATATGTACCGGTTAAATCTCAATATAATTTATTAGGACGTATCAAGGATTTTTCAAATTATATCAGCGATAATCTTACGATTGATTACAAATATCACAGTAGTTCTGGAATCGTACGGCAAGGATTAGCTTTACCCATAAGTCTCTACTTCGACACCTTTTATTTTTATGTTGTCATGTACAATGAAGAATCTAACCAAAGTTTCCCTTACCGACTGGATCGATTTGAAGGATATGCTGTTTCAAAAGCTGCGAAAATAAAAATGCCCCGTCAGTTAAAAAAAGATGATGGTTCTGAACTAAACGATACTTACTTGTTGAGCTATGGTAATAAAGTCAGTTTTGAGTTTTATTATTCCGGTTACCCCCAAACTGCTCTTGACCACTTTCCCAATTCCAAAGTAAAACAAACACTCGATAACGAGGTTCTGATTGAAGGTAACGCTTATACTCAAGGGCTCGTTCTATGGATTATGGGACAAGGTTCAAGAGTTCACGTTAAATCTCCAGCTTCACTAATTATTGCTGTCAAAGATGAATTGGAAAAGACAATAAAATATTACGAATAAAAAAACACATAAGAATGGGAAATTCTAAACTTACCCGTTCCTATGTGTTTTTTTAGTAATTATCTTTTTTATATCCGAATTTGTTAATCAAAATAGCCAGTACAATAACAATCAATCCCAGTATGTAAATCCAATGCAATCCGCCGTACAATACTTCCCTTAACTTCGGTAAGTCATCAGCAGCTAGACCCATTGCCGTTTTAGGACTGATCAATTGATTGACCATATTTAAATTAGTTCCCTCATGTGTTGAAACCCCATGTTGGATACCAACATTCAACATAATTCCAAAGATAGAGACCATCAAAGTCTGACCTAACGTTTTAGCTAGAGTGTTGAATGAAGTGGCGATACCAACATTGTCTTTTGACACCAAATGTTGTGATTCAACCGTTGTTGTCACGATTGTTATTCCGAATCCAAAACCACTAATAGCAGTTATAACTAAGAACCAGCCGAACTTGGTCATCATCGGGATAAATGCCAGCAGAATACCAGCTATCAAAACAATCGACAAACTAAATCGCAAAATTTCCTTTGGTGTCCATTTAGTAATCAAATAACTAGTTACGAATGAACCGATAATCCAAAATATCGAATGTGGAGTTACCGCATACCCAGCATAAGAAACCGGCGTTCCTAGAACCCCTTGTACCCAAATAGGAATATAAACTGTTATGGCCATCAAGTAACCACTAACCAACGCTGCCACTGCATTTTGAGCCATAAAGGATCTATTCTTGAATAATTGAAGTGACACAACTGGACTTTTGGCAAAACGTTCCCGTCTAATAAATTGCCAAAAAGTAAAAATACTAATAATCCAAAATACAGCTATACTAGGCCAATCTAAATGCTTGTAACTCAAGAATTGAAAACTCAACATTAAAAATAACACACTGAGCATTAACCAAAAGCTGCCTTGATAATCAATATCAACTTTACTTCGTTGCTTAGATTCATGTAAGAATATTTAGAATAAGACCATTATTAGTAAACGTAAAGGTATATTGATGAAAAAGACCCAATGCCAATTTAAAACATTAACAACTACTCCACCAATCAATGGGGCTGATAATGTTGCAATTCCCCAAACTAGATTGTTGAGTCCTAAAATTTGCGGTCGTTTTTCATACGGGTATAAATCGGCGATTATTGTGACCGTGGCCGTTGGTAACGCACCTGCTCCTAAACCTTGAATTGCTCGCCATAGCACTAACTCCAGCATTGAATTAGATAATCCACTCATCAATGATCCAAAAGTAAAAATGGCTAAACCTATTTGTACAACCGGCTTTCGACCAATCAAATCAGTTAATTTTCCATAGATTGGAGTCACCATCGCCGTAACCAATAAATAAATAGAAAACACCCAATTTATTAACGATACCCCATGCAAACTACCAACAATTGTTGGCAAAGCAGTCGATAAAATAGTCCCCTCAACAGCACTAACAAAAGTAGCAATATAAATTGCGATAGTCACCGCAATTACATTTGTTTTTGATTGCGTCATGATTCAAATCTCCCCTTTTTGAACTGGCAATTAAAATTATAGATACTTTTATATGTTAACACCTAAGTTGGTAAATTAAGAATAAATTTGGAGTTATTTATTATTTAGGATCAGGAAAGTCATGCTTAATTTTTTCTTACTTTATTAACATTTTTTCTAGGGCTATAATCTTGAAAAGTATTTAAGAATTTGATACTCTTTAATCAGCAAAAAACAGTTACGGCCCCGTAACGCTTGTTTTGTTGGATAAAAAAAGAGACAGACATAAGTAATCTTATGTCTGTCTCTTTTTTTAATCAACTTTTTTAACGATTGGCTCAGTATAGAGACTATAAGCCATAAATAATTTCCGTGCATTTGTTTGCTTGATAAATCCATCATCCTTATTTTTCAAAATATATTTAATTAATAAACCAAAATCAGTTTTACCAATTTCTTCAATATTTTTAATGAAGTAAGCTAATTTGACATTAGCTTTAATGTCATCATTTAATGACAATATTTCCACGGGTGTCTTATTAATATATGTCCCTAATATTTTTTTAGATGTTTTAGGAACATTTACTGTTTTCTTAATTTTTGACATTAAATCAAACTTTTTAAGTCGATTGTTAATCTTATTTTTATCTTTCGAATTCAAACTAAGCGGTTTGTTTACAAACTTAGAAATTGGTAACGGTGATTGAACTGACATTGATGTTATAAATTTTAAAGCTATTTCAGTTGGCATTGGATTTTCTCCTAAAAAATAGGATTTGACATAATCCACATAATCTGGAAAACGATAAAGATAACGATTATCACCCAGTGCAACAACTAAATTTTTATTCTCTAGTTCTTTCGGTAAATTTTCCAAATTAACAAAAGACGTTAATACCTGTTTCAATTCTCCTCTCTCACCTTTAACTTCAATTATCTTTTTAATTGCACTTTGATACTTCGAAATTTCCGAAGGTGGAAAGCCCTGATTGATTTTAGAAATTGTTGTATAAATTTTTTCATAATTATCGGTTGATAGTTGAGTGTAGTGCACACCAAATTCAGTATCCATCATAGATTCAGTAATATCATTTTTTCCCGATTCATATTTAACAACACCTATTCTTTTTGCCGCTTCTTCAATCTTAAACGGCATATTATTTGCTAGATCAGTTAGAAGCGATTGAATATTCTTGTCAGTTAATGAATAACCAATGAATAGTATTGGAGATTCCGTTAACAAACTAAGAATTTTGGCATTAACAATTGCGGATGTTCTCTCTAGAGTTTCATAATCATTACTTGTAATTATTATGGAATTTGGATTTTTAACTGAACCATGAATTTTGTACAATTCATTCAAATCTCCTGCGGGTTCAAACAATCCCTGGTTACCAACTCTAACTTTAATTGCATTATTTAATTGTTTTTCTATAAAGTCATCATAATTAGTTGTTACTATAAGCCTTGCCTTGGAAAGCATAGATTTAAATGATTTCAATTCTTTTTTTGTATTAGAATTCAATAATAATCCTAAAAATATCTCAGCAATTCTCGTTTTAAATGGTGAAATTTTCATACTATGTGCCATTTCTGGAGTTAATTCTTTTAACTTAACCTTCTCTGCATAAAAGCTTGAATCGAATTGCTTTTCCAATTCATCAGCCAATGTTGTATATACTTTAAATGTATTTTCACCAAACTTAGTTTCCAATTCATGGTATCTCGAATAATAAGTCTGTTTTACATCGGACTCATCCCATATTTTTTTTAATAATGCATCCCACGTAGGCGCATTTGAAAAGTAACGCTGTGTAATTCCCGATCCAATAAAGATTATTGGAAATTGATTATTCTTTTTCAAATTTTCTAAAAATTCCAATTTAACCTACCTCGCCTTATTATAATTAATTATATATTATTTTAACCACATGATTATTCCGATTAACGTAATTAACCAACGCATCAACAATAGAAATTACGTATTATAACGTGTAGTGTCAGTTGACTTTTTGACTGTAACTTTTAATTAAAAATCAAATAACTTACCTAAAATTTTAAAAAAGTAATTTGATGTCAGTTACTTTTCATAAAACCTTAGTTAATGAATAATACGGGTATATACCCTCTACTTTCGAATATTTTAAAGATTATTAAAGTGAATTTTCATTCTTACTTTCGGCAAGAATTCTATATAAAGCCCGTTCACGCGAACGTACGTTCTTTACATATCTATTATTCCCGATTATAATTATCCTTATATTCAAATATATTATAAAGGTGAGGATACAAAATGGATAACAAAGATGATATAGAAGCATTTTCAGCGGGAATTGATAAAGAGCATCATACTTGGCTAACCTCGACACTTGGAATTTTATCTTATGATGAATACATGGATTTGATTTGGTCAATTGTAGACAATATGAAAGAAGATTTAGGAAGAATTGATAAATCTGAATTTAAATTAGATATGGAGAACATAACTAGAGATATTACCAAAGAACCCAAGAATCATCGTCCTAAACTGAACCCTGACGACATCGTTACTCCGGAATTAAAAATGAAGGAAATAAGTACCAATAACAAATTAACTTTGAATATAAATCTGGATGAATTGAAAAGTATACATATGTTTAATGATCACATTTTAGTTGTAACTAATAACTACTTCTTGAGCTTAATACCTCGAGATACATATCATTCTATGATGGAAATGCTAGCCCCCAAACAAGTTGAATCCTTTATGGAGAAAGGACATATACAATATATTCTATTCAATTATCAAAAAACTGTTGCTTCAATGGAAAAACTAATAATTTACGCCGGAAAAAATAATTTGCTAGTTGATGATCAGAAAGACAATAATATTGAAGATGTTTTTAATTCATTAAACTTAAATGAAGATACTAACAAAGATAATGTTTTGAAATTCTCCACTAAGACTAAATAAAACACTTCTGCTAACTTAACTGGTAATAATGATAACCATGACGGAACGGCTAATGCCCAAGTCGGTCACCTCACATCACTTTATATAATTGCCAATTTCATGGTGATGAAGGTACTCTTTCTAAAGTAGAATTGCATCATCTTACTGATTTGAATAAAATTTCGATTCTGATACTGGCCAAGAGGTAATACTTACAAGCCCAACCTTACTAATATCAATAATTACTTTGAAAAATATCTAAACACTCTACACAAAGCAAATGGCAGAGCACCTGTTGACGTAACAACAGATATGATGAACTTACTCTCAATAACGTTCTGAACAACAAATTGGTAATAATCTAGACCATACAACTGCTACTAGACCAACTTCTGAAAGCTTATCTGGTACCGGATTTAACTACATGCTTAAATGGGCCTGTGTTAAGTCTGATAAAGACACTACTTACTATCAAACTGGTGCGATGAAGGTGGAAATCTTACTGGAAGTGGACGAGCTGGACATTACGGTCACCGAGCTGCTTTAATTTATTCTGATCCTAGTGTTGGTCTAGGTATCAACGGTAACGCTGCATCCTTTGATGCTGACTAGAGTCATGATACATACGATTAATTTGAAGTCAATTATTATTCATGAAATATTAGTTACCGAATAATTCAGGTTGGATTAATATAGAGGTAATATCGAATAACCAGTGTAATACCACTTAGGCCGTCATCCGCTAGGCTACTGAAAATTGAAAGCATAGATTGCACAAACCTAGAGTTATCATTAGTAGCTCTACTGTGTTATGTTTTGTCCATATTTTTTGATTCTTGATTTCTCCTCCCACTCAAATACATATTGCTTTTATTGGTAGTATTGGACTATTAAATTAAGGCAGATACGAAAATCAGTAGTTAACTTTGAATACATCAAAGCTAACTACTGATTTTTAACTATCTAAAAAATTATTATCCATTATAAACAACGTACTACCTCTTTAGCTCATAACCAAAACCTTACTAAGTATTACACGTGTCATATATCAATCATCAACTCTTGTAACAATCACTGGTCCAGACAATCTAGGATTTGGATAGATACTATCCCATTTTTCTTTAGGCATAGGCAAAATATCTACAAATTCAGACCTATCAATGCCTGACGTAAAAGCTGAATCCACTAAGACTTGTGCCAAACCCTCAATGGTATTGACTTTAGAGAATCCAGTTAAAGTAATTTTAGCTTCGGGATATTTTTTTCTAATTTCTCGCACACGTTTATTCGCAGATTTTTTTAAATCAACGATTATATCGTCATTCCCAGTATTTTTTTTATGCGTAGAACGTAATTTATCACTACTATTCTTTTCCCTTTTGCGTACAATATTTGGAATATTTAATAATTTCTTGTCATAACTCTTTTCATCAACGTTACGTTGATTCTCAATAACACCAGAAATTTGTTTCTGAAATAGACTCATTGATTCCGACCCATGCCTGATATTATAGCCGTTTAAGGACATCCAGTTTATTATTGATTCTCCATAACCTTTCGTATATATTCTTGGATCAGCTATACATACAATTCCATAATCACTACTCTGGCGTATAAGTCTCCCTATTCCTTGTTCTAGTCTTTTTAACATCATATTTAGTAATACTACAAACTTAGTCTTATTCTCTACACCAAATTCTCTCTGCTGTAGTTGTACAAACGGATCATCTGGAACTGGAAAGGGTAATGAAGTAATAACAACCGCTTGTAATGCATTTCCAGGAATAGAAAAACCAGAAAAGAAGCTACCTGACCCAAGTAAAATACTATTTTTATCTCTTTTAAACTCTGAAGTCAACATTTCGTTTGATTTTTCTCCCTGCTTCAGAACTTTTCTTCCTTGAAATCTTTTACCAATCGCCGAACTGATAGAGTCCATCATTTCCAAAGAATTATTAAGTAAAAGGATTCCTCCTGAAACATTATTACAAATATTATCTAATTCATATGATACTTCTCTCTGATGAGATTCTTTATATTTTGGATCATGAATACCCTTGGGAACATATATATATGCCTGATTGTAAATATTAAAAGGAGTATCATACGATTTATATTTAAACTTTTCCAATTTCCAATTGTTTTCCAGTTCTCCAATTGGATCATCTGTTGCCGTCAATGTACCGGATAAAAATATAACTTTACTCCCTTTGGCAAAAAATTTAATTGTATCTGCCAAATCATCATAAAAGTGGTTGGGAATCATATTAAAACAAGGACCATCCTCAATAGAAAACCAGCAAGTCCACTCTTTATTATTTAAGATATAACCTATACGCGTGGTTAAATTATAAAGTGAATTAGAAAAAGAAAAACTATACTTATCTTCCTCGATTGTTTCCAAACTCTGTAAGCTTTTCAATATACTACGTAAGTCATTTTGAATTTTATCTGTTATGGGATGCCGCCCTGATTTACCATAATTTTGATTATATAAGTCATCAAAAAGATTTCTTATATCCTTAAATCCATTTTTCCCATAAACGTCTAGTTTCTCATAAAATTTTTGTAATTCCCCTAAACTTAATTCCTGCTGTATTCGACCCAAAAAATTTTCATCAAACAAATGTGCCTCATCGATTATCATAACCCCACCCATAATTGGAACAATAGGACCTTTTTGATCCATCTCATTTATGTATGATTGGATAATCATATCGTGATTAGTAACGGTTACAGTATGTCTACGATTAAATTCCCCACGATACCCATGTCCTTTACATAAATAGTCAGAACAATGTCCTACATAATTAGAAAGACTAATTTTTTTCCATTCGTTATCTGCAAAGTGTATTGAAAAGACTTTTTCCAACTCATCCCTAGAACCAGTCTTGGACTTCACAATTGCATTATATATTTCAGAATAACGACTCGATAAAAATGAAGATTCATTTTCTTTCAATTGGCTTAAACATGCATAGTTCGATTTTCCCATTGCTAAAACCGTCTCCCCAGCGTTAACTAGGTGCAATTTCTCTAGTTGTGGCACTTCGGTATTCATGATTTGTGACTGCAAATTTTTGGTAGCTGTTGCATACGTGATTGTATGCCGAAATTCATTACAATAAAGAAGACTTGGGACTAACACTCCAAGTGTTTTTCCTGTTCCAACTGGTGCTTCAATAAACATAATTTGTTTTAACGAATTAACTAAAAAATCCTCAACGTCGAGAGCCATTTGAACCTGTGACTGTCTTGGACTTGATTTATATACATTCGCAATATCTTTCTCAAATAAATTAATTATTTCTTTTGTAAAATCCAATTCTTCCCTCCATTAGAACGTGTGTTTGTATTTTACACCATTTTTAAGTTAAATAAAATATTTTCATTAACAACAACGTCTAATAATTGGATTATAAATGAAAGATGAACAACGTGACTTTAGAGCTGTTAAACTTCGTAATTAACAACAGTTTAAAGGTAAAACACATTCTTTTTGGAAGTTAGTTTACTTCTCCTCGAATGCCCTCAAAATTACTAAATTGGAGATTATCCTGCATTGGTCTGTTTAAGAAAACAAAGAAGAGCTACTTCCACTATAGCAATCGTCCTATGAATACAAAAACACTTTATGCCAACCTTTGTCGGACTAAATGGTCCACAAAGAGAAAAGTACTTATACAGTCCAATAGTATCTTTTGATATGGATGGTGATAAATTTCTAGTTAAATTAGTGTTTGTAAGTAAACAGTGAGATAAAGACAACTATATTGTTTCTGGAAAAACCAAAACAAGTCTAATGTCACAAGAAATTATTCAAACATACAATAAAAGATGGAAAATTGAAGACCACTTTAAAGTTTACAAACAATATCTTCAACTCAATAAAAATCAAATTCAGAATTATAGTTGCTTATGTTGGTTGTCTGGCAACCGTCTCACTAAATCAATGAGAAAATATCGATGATAGAACTCTAGAAGATATTTTTTACGATTATAGTTGTTGTTTGCACGATATTACATTTATTGAAGTGCTTAATTGGTTAATAAAACAACTGAATGGTCTACTAGTTGACAGCTCCGGTAGTAATTATTTAATTTTAAATACGATTTCTGATGAATCTATAAAAGCATTGCCAAATAACTTAAAAGAGCAATGCTTATCTGTACATAAAAAAAACACCTCACTTAAGAGATGCTTTTAAGCCCAAAATCATTCATCAATATGATTTGACAAAGAGCCATTTTTATTTATTTAATCTGTGTGCCTAAGAGGTAGTATTTCCCACAGCAAAAACACTGTCACAGGCTCTCTTTCTTAGCTCAATATCACTAACCTCTATCAAACCAGTAACTACAAAAAAATGGATTGCCACCTCACAACTTCCCAGAACCAAAACGAACGCTGAATGCAGACCGAGGAACTTCGTTATCTTTGCATTGTCAGTAACCGCCGCAACTAGTATTTACCGTCGTTGCTAAACAAGTAATAGATCAGCATACCCACGCCGAGTATCGCACACGCCACGCCTATCATCGGAACTACTTTACCAAACTCCGTCGTAGTCATGATTATCGCACCGCCGACGAAGAGAAAGCCGCCTGCCTGTAAATTTTTCATATGTTTTCGTCCTTTCTACGCGTCATCTTGAGTTGCGTCATTACATCGACCATGTCGCTACGTCAGAGAGGAAAATATACACATAATTGAATGCTATCTGTATCAATTAGGATCATACTTTTGACCCCTTGACTAGATGGCATCAATCGAATCTATGTAATCAAACATACCATTACGGCAAAGCGCTTTCAATATATCTTCTTTATAAATTGACGCCTTATTTTAAAACCCATAAATCAATCAGAATATAGAAAAGCGCCAGCTTAAAAAACGACGCTCACAAATACTGGAATATCTCTATTTGAACTATTAATTTCAGTGTATTCAAATGATAATCACGCACCTCTTCAACAACTAGCGTAGGCGAATGGACACCAGACTTATCCTATTTTTGACAAAATAAAACGTGACCCTCATCACTGAAGATCACGTCTGCAGTTAGCCATTAAATGACTGACGACAACTATTATTTTTTAATAACGAACTAGTGGTCTTCCGGCACTAAACCTAATTAGTCGCTTTATTCCCACTCAATAGTTGCAGGTGGCTTAGAAGTAATATCATAAACTACACGGTTAACGTGACCAACTTCATTTACGATTCTAACTGAGATCTTTTGCAATACATCCCAAGGAATCTGCGCAAAGTCAGCTGTCATACCATCAATCGAAGTAACGGCACGGATACCGATTGTGTAATCGTAAGTACGACCATCACCCATAACACCAACTGAACGAATTCCTGGCAAGACTGTAAAGTATTGCCAGATTTTTTCGTCTAAGCCGTTCTTAGCGATTTCGTCACGTAGGACCCAATCACTATCACGAACGATTTGGAGTTTTTCTTCGGTAACTTCACCAATTACACGAATTCCAAGACCTGGGCCTGGGAATGGTTGGCGCCAAACTAGGTCATGTGGCATACCTAATTTTTCACCTAGTTCACGAACTTCATCTTTGAACAAGGTTCTCAATGGTTCGATCAACTTAAATTGCATGTCTTCTGGAAGTCCACCAACGTTGTGGTGTGATTTGATTGTTTGAGCAGTACTTGTACCACTTTCGATAACGTCTGTATAAAGTGTTCCTTGAGCTAGAAAATCAATTCCTTTAAGCTTAGTTGCTTCATCATTGAACACTTGGATAAATTCGTTACCAATAATCTTACGTTTCTTTTCTGGATCAGTTACGCCAGCAAGTTTGTCTAGGAAACGTTTTTGAGCATCAACTTTAATGATGTTCAAGCCAAACTTACCCTTCAAACTATCCATAACTTGGTCAGCTTCATTCTTACGTAGCAAACCATGGTCAACGAAGATACTTGTTAATTGAGTACCAATGGCTTTGTGTAGCAAAACACCAACAACTGAAGAGTCAACACCACCGGATAGTCCAAGAAGAACCTTCTTGTCACCGACAGTTTCACGAATCTTTTCAATTTGTTGATCAATGAAATCATCCATTGACCAGTTAGCTTCAGCTCCACAAACATCAAAGGCAAAGTGTTTTAAGATTTCTGAACCGAATTCAGTATTTCTAACTTCGGTATGGAATTGCACACCATACATCTTCTTTTCGTCATTAGCGATTGAAGAAATAGGCGCATTCTTACTTGTAGCAACAACGTCAAAGCCAGTAGGTGCTTCTCTTACAAGGTCACCGTGACTCATCCATACATATTGCTTTTCAGGTAAGCCTTTAAACAATACAGAATCTGTATCTTTAACAGTAATGTCAGCGCGTCCGTATTCACGGTTGTCAGCTGATTCAACTTTTCCGCCTAAGTTATAAGACATCAATTGCATACCATAACAAATACCTAAGATAGGAATACCTAGCTTGTAAATGTCTTGGTCGATTGAAAAGGCATCCTTATCGTAGACACTCATTGGTCCACCAGAAAGGATAATACCCTTAGGATTGATTTCTTTAACTTCTGCAGCAGTAATAGTGTTTGGTAATAATTCAGAGTAAATACCAATATCTCTGATTCGACGAGTAATCAATTGGTTATATTGACTACCGTAGTCTAGAACGATGATGCTATCAGCATCAGGCCATTGCTTGCTCAAATCAATTTCCCCCATTTTTTTATTTATTCTATTGTATACGAAATTCAGTTCCATGTCATATATTGTTAGCGCTTAATATTTACGAAGATAAATTTTATCAATTTGATGGTCCTCTGACTTGTGTAAAATCAGGTTGGCACGGTTCATTGTCGGCTTAATATAATCACGCAAGTTAGGATAATTTATCGTCTCCCAAACATGCTTTGCCATGTCCATAGCACTCTTTTCCGGAATCTGGGTGAATTGATAGTAGTAACTATTAGGATCGTTTCTAGCCAAATCTAGTAGCTTTTCGAAACGATTTAAGAACCATTTCTCAATATCATCCACTTCGGCATCAATATAAATTGAAAAATCAAAAAAGTCACTGACATAAATCTGTTCGTTATGAGGCAATTGTAATACATTTATCCCCTCAACGATTAAAATATCAGGATTATCTGTTTCTTCATAACGGTCAGGAATAATATCGTAAATGTTGTGTGAATACAGTGGATACTTGATTTTGCCACCCTTAGTTTTGACATCACCCAAGAATTTCAAAAGTTTTTCCATATCGTATGTTTCAGGAAAACCTTTTTTATCCATTAAATTGCGTTCCTTCAAAATTTTACTAGGATACAAAAAGCCATCCGTCGTCATTTGTGAAACTTTATATTGCGGATAAGCCCGTTCCAACATAATCTTCAATAAACGAGCCGTGGTACTCTTACCCACAGCCACCGAACCGGAAACACCAATAATAAATGGAATCTTCCGCGTTGAACGTTTGATCAATTCATTTTTTAATTTTGATAACTTGCGATAATTTTTTAAATATATATGAAGTAAGTGTCGAATCGGTGCATAAATCGAGCGCACATCATCGATAGAAATCTCATCATCCAAAGACTTGATTTTCCTTAACTCACCGTCAGTAATCGCTTGTTTAGTATATTCGCCATGGAAACTTTCCCATTGCTTTCGAGTAAATTCATCGTAGTTAGTTAAACTTTGCATATTATTCTACCTTGCTTGTCTTTTTATATATATGCCGTCTCCAGGAACAAGAAATTCAGGCCGCTATGGGACCGGCTCGAGCCAAAGGGCGGTCTCGACCCTCGATTTTGAACCTCGCAAAGTACGCGAGTTTCAAAACTCGTCCAGTGGAGTAAGCGCTAAAGCGCTAACACCACCTTCACAGCGGCCTGAATTTCTTGTTCCTTCCGACTAGGTTCTATTAGTTCAATTATAAATACGCTTTAATTATTGTATCTAAAGTAAGTTTTAGTTAAAAATTTTCGGTAGCGTGGGACTACTTCTTCAGTATAAGCTAAACAGACATCTGAAAAATAGGACTATTGACACAAAATTTCACCCATTATTATTATTTAAATCCGTTAACTTAAACATACAAACCAACCAACAATTAAATTAGTCGTAGGATATGGAAATATTCTCCTGCCGTGAAAGTACTGTTATGGCTTCAGCCATTACAGTACCGGGCGAGTTTGGAGACTTGCCGAACTTGCAAGGCTTCAAACCGAGGGACGAGACCTTGGCTCTGCCCGGTCCGCACAGCAGGAGAATATTTCCATATCCGGAGACGGCAAATTTAAACAACTCCCACCCACCTCAGATTATAATTAACTTTTACTAGTTTTCTGGTATTCTAGTATAGTATAGAACATTTTCAAAAAAGGAAACATATATGAAAAGAATAGTATTATTTGGGGACTCGACCATGATGGGATTTCGGAATGGTAAGGCTAGTGATATACTGGCCAAACGTATTCGGAAAGACTTTCCTGGTTATGAAGTCATTAATATGTCGATCTCGGACTACAAAACCAATAATGCTATGACACGTGTTGATCGTGTAGCGCGACTAAACCCTGAAATTATTATCTTAGGTTTCGGCGCCAACGATATTTCCACAGATGATGAAATCAAACCCGGTAAATTTGCAGCGAATCTGACTAGTATAATAGAAACTTTAGGAACACAACGTGTTATTTTGCTTTCACCGCCATACATTGATTGGATCAAAGACCCAACGAGACCATGGACGCGCCAATTGCAATTTGAACTAGTAACGGAACACCTCAGTAAGCAATTAGACGTATCCTACATTGATTTACTACATGACATGGCTAATTGTGCCAACCTAAAAGAATTACTACAAAAAGATGGATTACATTTTACCAAGCAAGGTTATAATCTCTTAGAAAACGAGTTAATACCAGAAATTAAAGCCATGCTAGCTAGAAAATCAGAGCTAGTGTCAAATTAAGGAGCACTTTATGGATTTAAATATTCCTCAAAAATATTTTATTTTATCGTGTAACGAAAAAGGTAGTATTCGTATTTTTAAGAATACCAGACGTCGTGCTTATTTAGCCGAAAGTTCATTTTTCGACTTAGCACTGAATGATATTATCGATTTAACAGACAACAGTGTCATCATTAATAAGGTTTTACCCGACGACAAAAAATATCTGAATGAATTTTTCCAAATTATCAACAAGAACCAAGGCAAGAGTGTCAATCATGTTCTACGTGCGATGGCAACTAACGAAAAAATCACTCGCATTATTTACAATGAAATCGGTGATTCACTAGTTGATAAAGTTGATGTCACTAAAGCTATCACTGGCTTAGTGTTCAAAACTAACAACTACCTACCTAACCGTAGCGTCAAACGTGAATTAGTTGCTGATTTACGCAAGGAAATTTTGACCGGTGAAAAAATATCACCCGATGCCTTCGCTTTATTAGCCACATTATACGGAAATCATGACTTGAAGTTCTATTTCTCTCAATTTGAACAAAAACAATTGAAGAATAAAATTGAACTTTATCAAAATGATCCAACTTATGAGAAACTATTTGAGCTTTCCAAAAAGTTGAATCGCGTTACACTCACATTATTGAGCTAACAAAAAAACCTGAGTCAGTTTTGGTTAGTTGCCGTCTCTGGGTGCAAGAAATGTTGGCGCTGTGGGGACCGATTGGAGCCAGAGTACGGTCTCCAATCTCGATTTTGAACTTCGCAAAGTACGCGAATTTCAAAACTCGTCCCGTGGTGTAATGGCTAAAGCCATAACGCCACCTGCACTGCTACCAACATTTCTTGCACCCAGAGAACTAATACATTTATTATTTTTAATACTATGTAATTAACTGATTCGATAAACAAGTGCTATATTATTTGAAATCGAACCTAAGCAAAAGGCTAGATATTTTTCTGGATTCATACCTAGAAGAAATACCTAGCCTTTTTATTTTCTATTCTATAACCCAAATTAAGAAAGAACCGTTTTTTAACTGACTTGGGGCTTTTACTATCTAACTAAAAGTGAACTACTCGGCACTAAAGTACCGAGCTTCTAGGAACACTTGACTTACCGCCAGGTATTTCAACCTTTTGGCATTGGTCATAGCTATTTTACTAAGGCTTGCTCCAAGCCCTTATTTAGAATATTTCTACTTGCATTGATGTCTCGGTCATTATTTGAATGACAATTTGGACATATCCATTGTCGGATATCCAATTCATGTTTACCATCATCGTACCCACATGCAGCACAGTATTGGCTTGTCTTGAAAGGATTCACGACGACTAGCTCTTTACCATACCATTCACACTTGTATTCAAGCATTGTTCTAATCATTCTCCACGATTGATTGGCAATCGCTCTAGCTAGATTATGATTCTTTAACATATTACTTGCTTTCAAATCTTCAATCGTTATAACATCATAATCCCTGACAAGTTGTGTAGTTATCTTATGGATATAGTCCTCACGTTGATTAGCAATCTTTTCTGAATATTTAGCAACTATTCGTTTAGCTTTTTGAACATTCTTATAGTCTTCAAGTGGCCTTGGTTCAATTAAGCCAATCTTTTTAGTTTTTGCTCTGTCCTTGACGGCAAGTGATCGTCTTCTAGCGAGTTTACGCTCCCAGTTTAATTTCTTTTTTGCTAAGGCCTTGTCAAAACGAATAGTTGGATATTTAACAGAATCTGACGTGATAATCAAATCTGCTATACCCATATCCAGTCCAACTTGAGCTTGCGTTTTATCGAATACTTGGTTTTCGTCTTCGACTGTTAACACAGCATAGTATTTACCAGCTGGACTCCTACGGATAGTGACTGACTTGATAACTTCGGGTATATCTCTACCACACTTGAATTTAACTTCACCAAGTTTTGGCAACTTGATATATGAGTTATTAATTTGCTTGATATTATGATTCACACATTTTGATTGGTAGCTTTGACGAGGATACTTTCTACTTTTAAATCTTGGATATCCAGTATGTTCTTCAAAAAAATTTTTGAACGCTTCTGACAAATCTTTATTGGCACATTGTAGACTTGTGCTCTCCACTTGTTTTAAGTAAGGATGCTCTTTCTTTAAAAGTGGCAGAAGTATGTTCATATCAAAATTTGATACGAATTTACAATCAGGATTATTCTCATATCTATCTTTTTGCATGGCTAACATCACATTCCAAACTTTGCGAACACAACCAAAGTTCATTTCGATATGTTGAATTTGGAATCCATTGGGGTATATTCGAAGCTTAATTCCTTTAAGGGTCAAATGTTCACCTCCCCTCGATGTGATTAAATCATATCATCATGAGGAGATTTATGTTGGTTAAAAAATACGATTGTTTAAATATATTTCAAAAAAAGTTGCTCGAGACATTGATTCATCTCGGCAATGAATTACCGAGTTTTCTCAATTAGCAACTTTTATAAAATCGTCGAAACATATTATGACATTTAATTTTACCCATTATCTAAAATCTAACCAATTAGCCGGAAGAAACAAGAAAATTAGGTTGCTGTGAAAGTGGCGTTAGTGCTTTAGCACTTACACCACGGGACGAGCTTTGAAACTTGCGTACTTTGCGAGGTTCAAAGTCGAGACTGGAGACCTTGGCTCCAGTCGGTCCCCATAGCGACCTAATTTTCTTGTTTCTGGAGGTCCTTAAAACCCGAAATCAACTGGATCTCCAGGTAATCTCAACAGCTTTGGTTTTCCATAATAATAACCTTGACGTAATGAGATATTAAAGTCTTTACTCATTTTAGCATCATCAGAATCTTCGATTCCTTCAAGAATCATCCGCAATCCATATTCTTCACTGATAGCGTGCCAGAAATGCAATTTTTGTTGAATTTTAGGATCCTTTAAACCTGTCCGGAAATTTTGTAATGCAAATTTCAGCTCTGATGCTAATGGCAAAAGTTCTTGAATACTCTTAAAATCATTAATTCCTGTTCCAACATCATCCAAAGAAATTTGCATGCCATACTCAATAAACTTCCGCAAGTGTGGAATCAATTTTGTGTCAGGATAACACTCTGGACCCTTTTCCTCAGTCAACTCCACCACTAATTTGGCTGGATAGAGTTGCTTTTGACTTTGGATAATTGCTTTAGCAACGGTCGTATCTATCAACTGCTCACGGCTAATATTTACAGAACAATATTGAACTTTAATACCTAAAATTCGGGTTGTTTCCAATAACAGATCAGAAATAACTTGTGGATCAATCGCTGTAAAAGATTCAGGCAATCTCCAACCTTCCGGTGTCAATTCCTTGATCAATAATTCGTATCCAAAAACTGTTTTTGTCTTGCCGTCCAACTGTGGTTGAACAAAATAACGATAAATCGGTTTCATACATTCATCCCCCCAAAGATGAGTTTACATTTGTAGTAACCATTGTATACTTGTAGTATACGTCATTAGGAAAGGATAGCAATATCACGAAAAAGAAAGTAGTTATTATTGGCTGTACACATGCTGGAATTGCGGCCATGAGACAAATTTTAAAATATTATCCAGATGCTGACATAACTGTTTACGAACGTCATGCAGAAATTTCATATTTATCTTGTGCAACTTACCTCCATTTAGGCGGTGAAGTTAAAAATCTTGACGATGTTTTCTACGCTGACCCTAGCGAATTTACCAAACAGGGCGTTAAGATGCGTATGATTCACGATGTTATCAGTATTGATGCTAAAGAACATACTATTTTGGCCCAAAACTTGAAAACAAAGGAACTTGTTCACGACAGTTATGACAAATTAATTATGGCTACCGGATCTATCACCGCAATTCCTGCTATTAGTGGTATTGAAAATCCTAAAATAATGTTATGCAAAACTTGCGACCAAGCACATGAACTTTATGCAGCTGCTAAAATGCATCATAAGATTGCCATCGTTGGTGGTGGTTATGCTGGTGTTGAATTGGCAGAAGGATACATCAAGTCTGGTCACGAAGTTATCTTAATTGAACGTAGTCCACACGTTTTAAATGAATATATGGACACCAATATGTCCAAAAAAGTTGAAAACTTACTCGTCGAACACGGCGTTAAAGTCCTAACTAACACTACCGTAACACAATTCAGCGACTTGAAGAACGAGCAAATTAACATCCAGTCGACTAACGGTGACTATGCCGTCGACATGATTGCCATTGCTCCTGGGGTCATTCCTCAGTCTGATTTACTAAAGGGCCAAGTTGATTTGTCGAAAAATGGTGCAATCGTTACTGACCCTTACATGTGTACATCTGATCCTGACATTTTTGCAGCCGGTGACGCGACTGAAGTTCGTTACAATCCAACTGTCAGTCAATCATATATTCCACTTGCATCACATGCCGTGCGCCAAGGTACTTTGGCTGGTATCAATGTTTTTGACAAACGTCTAAAATCCATTGGTACTCAAGCAACAACTGGTATGCTACTGTTTGGTAAAACAATTGCCTGCACAGGTCTAACTTATGAAAAAGCTATCGAAGCTAACTTTAACACCGGTGTAGCTCATTATCATGGAAATTACCGACCAGACTTCATGCCCACGACCGCTGAAGTTTCGATTTCATTAGTTTATGATAAAAACACTCGCAAAGTTCTAGGCGCACAAATGATGTCTGACCACGAAATTTCTCAATCAGCTAATACCATTTCCGTAGTCATTCAAAATGGCAATACGATTGATGAATTAGCCTTTCTTGATATGTTGTTCTCACCTAACTTTGACGAACCATTCAATTATTTGAACTTAGTAGCTCAAGTAGCCGTTGACCAAGAACATGGCTATTGGAGAAAATAATATCGAGAGTGGAACAAAACATGTTCAGCTTTCGAGCATTAAGGCAAATGACGCCAGTAATCCGATTTTGGATTGCTGGCGTCATTTGTTTTAAGCGGAAAAAGCTATGTTTTATTCCACGTTTAGGCTCTATGCCAAGCTGCATAACCAATTGTTGGGAATAGACTTGTTAAACGCCCAATTTGCTCTGGACTTAATTTGAATTCAATTGCTGGCAACAAGGCGTTAACAGCATCTTGCGCCTGATCACTAACTTCTGTAACGCCCAGTAAATGGCCTTCATCGTCATGAATTTGGCGACTTTGAGCAATTGGCTCTTTATCAACCTTGTAATACCAGTAGTTAGCTAAGTCATTTTCAGAAATTTGATATCCTTTAACTTTCGCTGTTTCAACTGATACACCAGCTTTAGCAATTCTAGGCGATGTAAAAACAACTGCAGGGATAACTGGCATTTTGATTGGTTCCTTCGTCTGACCAGAAAAGAGCTTCATCAAATATTTTGATTCAAAGAAAGCTGCTGGTGTAACTTTTGGTAAATCATTGTTTACAACATCCCCAGCCGCATAAATATTCTCTACATTAGTTTGCAGATAATCATTCACATAGACTCCATGTTTGTCATACTTGACGCCAATTTTGTCTAAACCTAAATTATCTAAGTTTGGAATTCGACCAGTGGCATCCAATATCCAGTCGGTTAACAATGTTTGATTATCACCATAAGTAATTTGATAACTGTCAGCTACTTTTTCAAAAGCTTGAACATTGGAATTTTCGATAAACTTAACACCACGTTGCTTTAAGTCATCAACGACTAACTTAACGTATGGCTGGTAAAAATCACGCAATACTTTATCTGAATGCAGCATCACTGTTACTTCAGCACCAGCAGCATTGGCCATCGTCGCAAATTCCATACCAATATAGCCTGAACCAATAATCGTGATTTTCCGAGGTAAATTCTTCAGATTCATGAAGTCTTCGCTATCATGCGCCAAGTCCGTTCCGGGAATATCAAGGCGATGAGGTCGTAAGCCCGTTGCTATAACAATCTTTTCAGCCGTAACTTCACCCACATTATCAACAATTACGGTGTGATTATCTTTAAACGTCGCATGACCCTTGATTATCGTTGCACCACCACTTTCAAGACGATGAGTTAAATCTTCCGGCAAATGTTCAATAATTTCTTGTTTGTGTTCAACATTTTTGGTCCAATTCAACTGAATATCGCCATTTAAAATATCACCCATTCGTTCAGATGCTCGGACCATTTTGACTGGTTCATCTAAAGTGATTTTGGCATTACAACCACGATTTGGACAAGTTCCTCCGATTAAGCCGCTTTCAATCACCCCGACTTTAACACCAGTTTTAGCTAAAGGTGCTGCCCCGTCAAAAGTAGCATGACCTGCTCCAATATAAAGTACGTCATAATCATATTTTCTAACCATCAGCTGACCTCCAAAGTTTTTTCTATGTATATCCAAGATAAAGCATTGCGGATGCCATGACAATAAATTCGATTATAGAGAATTGCAAATAAAATAAAAGCCCCAGCAATCCAAAATTCGGATAACTGGGGCCACTAGTCTTAACGCTCGAAAGCTAATTATTTTTTCAAAAATTTATAACGCATCATTAATTGACCACGTAACTGTACTTTGATATTCGCCTGATAACGGAACTCCCCTAGTACCTAATAAAATCCCCTGATTAGGATCGCTATTTTCACCAAATAATGAATATGAAGTAGGTTCATCCGTACCAGTACTATCACCGGTTGCAACTACTGGATTTTCTGACAAGGAGATTGGAGTATTATCAGTCAATTGCACCATCTGTAAATTAGAGCTCTCGCTATAATCTCCAGACTCATCTTGGCGTTTCATATTGTCAGACTGTGCATGTAATTTCCATTTAGATTTATAACTATCAACTTTAATATTCCAGCCACCATCGCGTTGAACATATTTTGGAACAATGTTGCCACGAGGGTCGATTGGTTTAAAGCGATAATTTTCAACTTCAACTTGTGCACCAGTTGGTAATACTTCGACAGTATATTCAACCGTATTTGTCTTTCTAAGATAACGGTCCATTACGTAAGCATTTAAATGATAATCTCCTTCTGCCAAATCATCAGTCCAAGTGGATTTAGGATTTAGTTTATAAGGAGTTGTAACTTTACCATCAGCCTGTTTGGGACGATCTGCCATTGTCATAACTGGAGTATCAGAACTATCAGAAATCTGTGCGAAAACAGCTAAATCATTGGCCTGCAATTGATAAGCCATTGCATTTACATCTGGATACGTAAAAGTCATTGGCAAACGGACAGCCAAATTTGAAATAGCTGTCAAATCGGTCTTGGTAGCTTCAATCGTTGGAGCAATATCTGGAACATCCACAACATATGTCACCGTATTAGAGGCAGTTTCACCATCATAAGCTGTGACATCAATTTGATTTCGACCGACTTTCAAGCCAGTTGCTTCTTTAAGGTAATCTTCTACTGATTGTTGACTATTATTATCAAATAATTCGGCTCCAATTGGTTTTAATTCAATTGTAAATTTGCTTTCATTAACTATCTTATCCGTTACGTTTTGTGTTACTTCTGCTTGCTTATTACCGTCAGCATCCGTTATTTGATATTTAACCGTTGTGACTTTATTCGTAAAATCAGAATTATCGGAATAGCCATATTTACCGGTCAGCTTCACATCACTATTGTCGTGTACGGTTTGATTTAAATCTGTAGGAGTCAATACTAAATCTCCGCCAACAACGATAATATCGTACGTAATTTCATTAGAGTTACGTCCATCAACGTCAGTTATATAAAGTTTAATTGTATGTTTTCCGGGGCTTAATGTACCTGCTGGCAATTTGAATGTTAAATGTCCAACGGTTGCTTCTGCGTCACTTTTACTTGGAGCAATTTTAGTATAATTTTCATCATTATCTATTTTATAAGAACCACTTAAGTTGCCCAGATTAACTGTATCCCCATTACTGTATGAAAAATCATTCGTCAAAACAATCGTATCTGTCGCTTTAACTGTTTGCGGATTGTCACCAGTGGCTGTCAAAAGTAAATCTTTGTAATCTTTAACAGTTATCGTATAAGTAATCTTATTAGAAACTCGATTCAACGAATCTGTAGCGTAAACTTCAATTTTGTTAGTACCAATTTTCAAGAGACTGCCTTCACTTAAGGCGTTAGTTGCGACCATCATGTAATCACCGGTCGTTGATCCAGAAGTCGTATTGGCAGTAGCAGTATCGATTTTTTCACCATTGATTGTGGTATGAATCTGCACAGCTTTACTATCAAAAGTCGAATTATTCACATAATTGATTTTTCCATTAAGCGTGACATCTTCATTTGAAGTAACTGTTTGATCGACTTTATCATCAGAAATTTGTAGTTGATCGTTGATGATAAACACCGGCGTTGTAACATCAGAAATATAATTTTGGGCCCGATAGGAAATCGGCTCACCATCAACTATTTGTGGCGTCGTTGTAACATTTGCTTGTCCGTAAAGATAAATTGTCGCTTTTTGACCTTCGGTATCCATGTCAGCCAAGTTCATATTTAACACTTGGTCTCCACTCTTAGCATCAGTCGTGATATCGCTCGGTGAAATTTCAAACGACTTACTTGCATCAGATCCAGCTCCTGAATAAACTACTTTCCCAATACTTTGATCACCGACAGTTGAGGAAAGGCCTGTTTTAAAATCAATTTTTTTAGGAAGATGAAGTACGGCTTTAATATCACCTGTATTCATAGTTCCAGAGTCATATTTTAAGTCATATTGGAATAGTAATTTATCATTATTAGAAACATTATAAGCTGCTCTTTTTGAGAAAGTTGCTAAAGTATTGTCAAGAGTAGGATTATATTGACCATTTTGATTCAAATCACTAATTTCACGGCCTAGCTCCCCATTGCTATCGTATTGTGACATATCATAAAGTTTGGCCGTATTTTCAACATTGGCTGTATTCGGCATTTGTTGCATGATAATCGCATAATCTTTGGCGGCCGAATATTTTGAACCTGTTGATGCAGTGAAGCCCCAACGAATATTGTCATTTTTACTTACTTTGGAAAGATCAATTGACCCGCTACCTGAACTTTTAATATTAAAAGCGGTGGCTGTTCCGTCAATCTTCTGATCGTTAAAGCTATACTTAAACGAAGCCATATTAGAATCAGCCGTTGCTGGAGGAATGTAATTAAACGTCAGGTGGCGCCAGGCTTTATCAACATTCGTATCAGTGGAACTTGAAGTTGCATATCCTGAAACTTCAATATTATTAGCCGTACCAGCTTGATATTTCTGTGAAAAGTAATAGTAACCCTTATTACCATTATACTTACCCATTCCTGATATGTACGTATCCTTATCGCCAGGATATCCAGTTGTTAAATGTTGACCTTTATAATCACTACTAGCATCAAAGTAGTCATCCGTTCCCTCAACTTTTTCAAAAATTAATCCGTCTATAACCGATTTTGGTTTCTTATAATTTTGAACAGCATCCATTTCGAAGGCAAAACTCTTTTGGATACCAGTAGTATATAAATTATCAAACAGATTAGCAGCGGGTGGTGATAAGAGTGATCCGCCAGTGGCTATTAACGGACTATGGTCTACACTACTACCAGCCCAGACACCCAAAGTTTCCCCATAAGAAGGCTTTCCTTTACCAGTGCCATCCAAGGCCGTTGAGATTGCCTTGGCGCCTCTATCATCATCTTGCAAAACTAAAGCCATACCATCAGAAGTTAAATCCTCATTCACTTTATCGTCATAAAGATCCTCTTTACTTCCTTGCTTATCACTATAAAAATGATAAGTATCTCCAAAATAAAGCCAGGCTGAAATAGTCTGCGGTTTATCTAATCGAAACGAGTTATACAGTTTGGTGTTGGCTGTATCACTATATTTCTTACCCCAGAACGAACTAATTTGATTATTGGGCTTGTTGGCACTCAACATCTCAACTATATTAGTTGGAAAATCAGTTAATAAAGTTGCCCCATTAGTTCCACCATCATAATCGGGGTTATCAATCAATCCTTCCAACGATAATCCATCAGGCGCATTTTCATATACTTCAGTCTTTGTCGGTGGTGTTACCGCCTTAACTACCGAAACCTCAGTCGATAATCCTAAAATAAATATAAAAAATGTCATTAACCATAAAAATAGCATCTTCTTGTTTTTCATTATTAGTCCCCCAAAAATAATAGTAAAAAACTTTTCTATACATATAATATATACGAATAATTTATGTAACTTATTCCATAAATAGTAAAGGTTCATTATATATTGTGAGAATTATCATTTTATTAAAATATATTTTTAAATAAAATGCTACTTTGTTGGTAAAGAAGCTATGGATATGCCGTCTCCAGATTCGGAAACAACTGTGCTTTTGAACGTATCAAACTAATTTGAAGACAGACCCTAGGACAAAATCAAAAAACATCTATGAAAAAGAATTACGCTTTCTCATAGATGTTTTTCTGTATATATATTTTTGTACGGTTTATTTTTACACTTTTAACCGAGGATTCAAAACAGACTTTCCCCTTGGTACTATTGCCATAAATAAACTAGCCGGAAGGAACAAGAAATTTAGGTCGCTGTGCAGGTGGCGTTAGAGCTTCAGCTCTTACACCACGGGACGACTTTTGAAACTCGCGTCTTTTGCGAGATTCAAAATCGAGGTTGGAGACCTTGGCTCCGACAGGTCCCCATAGCGACCTAAATTTTCTTGTTCCTGGAGGCGGCATATTTAATTAAGCTTTTGGTTCCGCAACTTGATAATACTTTTCAGGTACTCGTTGCAACAACTGTGACAATTCTCCAATCGAAGTAATCGTCAACTTATGCATTGCACGTGAAGCAATTGTATAAACTAATTGTTGTTCATCTTCATCAAACTTATCCTTTGAAGCATCCCACATAATAACTGCATCAAATTCCAAACCTTTGGCTAAGAATGATGGCAACACAATTGTACCATTCGCTAAACGTTGGTTTTCAGAACGAATCAAGGTCGACGCTATGCCCTTGGCTTTCAACAATTCATGTAGTTTCGTTGCATCTTCCAAAGTTTTCGCAATGATAGCAGTTGTAAATTTACGCTTATTATTTTCTTCGAGTTGACCAATAACTTGTTGAACCGATTCATCAACACTTTGTGACATCAACAGATTTGGTAAATCTCCATCACGGTTAAACGGCTCGATTCTTTGTCCATTAGTCAAAATAGCTTTAGTAAAGTCAGTGATCTGCTTAGTTGAACGGTATGAATGAACTAGTTGCACAACTCTTGTTTCGTCAGCATTAAAGAGACTTTGAGCCTCTGACAATAATGTTTGACTATTTTTCTTAGTGAAAATAGATTGATTCAAATCACCTAACATTGTGTAACGAGCTCTTGGGAACTTGTACTTCATATAGGCCAATTGGAACGGAGTATAATCTTGAATTTCATCAATAAAGACAAACTTCATATCTAATTCTCCGTGCTTTCCAACCACTAAGTCATACAAGTAAAGGTATGGACTCAAGTTATTCATTGAAATTTGCTTATTCTTGAACGAGCCAACAAAACTTTCAACGTACTTGTCCCACTGTTCGTTACTGATACCATGTTTACTCAAATCAACAATCTTAGGAACAGCTTTTAAAAAGTTCAAATAATTAGCCGCTACATTTAAGAAACGCAGATGTTTGATGTTCTTATATACACCTTGCATCATTGTTGTGACAATCTTTCGAGCCAAGAACTTCTTTTCTTCATCCCCGTTTTTAAACTCTTGGTCAGCCGTAGTATACAAAGCTTGCAATTGTTCTTTACTCAAGTTTTCGATTTGTTCGGAAACCCAGTTAGAACGCATTTCAGCACCAATCTTACGATGCAACAATTTAATCAAACGCTCTACAGTCGCATCCAAACGGTTACCCAGATTGTATTGAGGTCCGTAACTATAGTAGAATTCTTGAATTTTTCCTTAGGAATAAAGACTTTGCCTTGGAATTTAATATCTTTGAAGGCAATTCCACTTTGTCCAAGTAGCTTGCTGTAATTAGTCAATATCTTAAAGAATTCAATATCCGAGACAAATTTACTAACATTTTTATTATCTGTATCAACAACTGTTTCAAATTGATCAGACAAACTCTCGACATTCAAGTTAGGCAAACGGCGTGCTAGAAATTGCTTATATGTCATTTGGACCATATTTTGTTCACCCATTTCAGGCAAAACATTCTTAATATAGTCGTTGAACAACGAGTTTGGTGAGAACATAACAACCTGGCTAGATGTCAATGTTCCACGATATCTATATAGTAAGAAAGCGATTCTTTGTAAAATAGCTGACGTCTTACCAGAACCGGCAGCACCTTGAACAAACAAAAGTTTTGATTTCGTATCACGAATAATCTTGTTTTGTTCACTCTGGATAGTCTTAACGATACCCTTCATATGGGTTGAAGATTTACCATCCAAAACTTCCAAAAGCATTTGATCACCAATGGTTTCTTGGGTATCAAAATAAGCCTTGATTTTGCCATCTTCAACGAGAAATTGTCGTTTCAAGAACAAGTTGACTGCTTGTTCCCCGTCAGGTGTTTGATAAGTCACGTCACCTAATTTTCCGTCGTAATAAATCGAAGAAATCGGCGCACGCCAGTCATAAACCAAGAAATGATCTGCTTTATCAGTGAAAGAACTCAATCCGATATAAACAGTTTCTTTCTTAGGTTCACCCTTTTCTTGGAAATCCAAACGAGCAAAGAATGGTGTCTTTTCTAGTTTTTTAAGAATTCCTAAGCGTTGTTTTGATTGTTGCCAACTATTATTTCTCTCGTCGAGCATTTGTTGTTGTTGATGAATGGATAAAGCAGCATCCATCGAAATCGAATCGCCATCCATCCCAATATGAATATCATCAAAAGCATTATTGATAACTTTCAAATCTTCTTCAGCAACATCCATATGTGATTGAAGACGACTTTCAGACTTCTTAATTTGAGCAACCACATCATTTAAATGTGCTTGTTCTTTTTGTTTTTCGTCTACTTCATTAACTTTAGGTTTGTTTGTCATCATAATAACCTCTTAAATTTAAGTTATATAATGTTACCACTAAAATTTAACGATTTCAAAGACGACAATCTTATAACAATTCCGTTAAGGACTGAAATTTAAATAACTGCTGTTTCATACTTTGCAATCAAATTCAACCATCTTTAGCTGAGAGTGGGACAAAACATGTTCAGCTTTTTCCACGTTTATGATGCATGTTTAAAGACGACAATAGTTTTGTCCCAAACTCATTCATTTTATGAATAATTATCAACAATAATAATAATTTCTATAAATAAAAATATATCTATCTATCCCCACAGATAAAGCTTCTTTTCTCTATTTGGTCTTAAAATGTCAATTTATTAATCTATAAATTAATTCGATTTTTGTATAAATCTATATCAAATTATGAATTAAATTTTCAAATAAAATAGTGTACATTATGTATACTATTTCATTAACTTTTCTGTGAGGGGGAAAAATGATGAAAAAACTAAACCAACTTAAGTTACCAGTAGTATTTGCTTTGCTCATTTTTCTTTAGCAATACCTTTTAGCTTTACACAAGTTTCAGCCGCAACAGATTCTGATTTGAGCAGTGCTGACCAAGATACTATTAGTAAAGCTCCAACTGGTCTATTGATGAGTAATTATTTTACTATTAAAAATCCAACTAATAATTCGTCTGACAGTTCTTTCAGATTTAAGTCTAATTCAGCATTTATTTCCAACAATAATAAGGTTTTAGTATTGGCTCATGGCACTAGTACCAATAGCGCAGATAATACTGCAGCTGGTTCAGGATGGCCATTCCCAATATATCCAGCTGTCACTGACAAAACCGGTTCATACGGCGCTGCTTGGTCAAATCTTGACACAGCTTATTTTAAAGCGGGTAAACCACAAACACTCTCTGCTTGGTTGAGTTTCGGTTCTGGTGAAAGTTCAGAAACAGTCAATGGACAAGGTATGGCTTTAGTACTACAAAACAATCAAGATGGTTCAACTGAAATGGGCGCCGGTCAAGAGGGCCTTGGCGTTTATGGCTACGATAAGACTACTAACAAAGGACTTTCTACTTCTCTAGCTACCCCTGAGGCTGTGGCTAAAACAGCAGTCCAGAACAGTATTGCACTTGAATTTGATACCCAAAAACAAGATTCTGCTTCGGCTATCTATCCACCAATTATGTATTCTATAGATGCTCTTTATTCCTACTATTCTGCCAATACTTTTGACACAAAAAGTATTTCCGTCCCTGCTCCAGCCGGATTCCCAGACGATACAGTTTTGGGTGCAGCTGGATCCTACGGTCATATTGCCTTAACTTATCCAAGTGATCCTGCAACCTACTATCCACTGTCCATAGATAATACCTCTTTTTATAATTCACTTGATAAGGGATATTCCATGTTTCACATTCATCGTCAACAAGGTGCTGACCTTTCTGATAGTACCGACGCTGAGGGTAACAAGGTTGCCTGGCATCATCTTACCTTTAGATGGATGCCTTCAGCTGATTTAAAAACAGCAACTATTTCTTATTCATTTAACGATAGAGATCCTGATGGATCAATAAATAATCGAGACAATCGTATTGACGATAATATCACGGTTGATATGGCTCAGTTAGGTAATATCACTTCAGACAGCAAAATTTATTGGGGATTCACAGGAGCCAATAACAACATTAATAAAAATGTTGCCAGTAAATTAGTTTCCGTCGAATCGATTCCAGATTTGGTTAATGCTTCAATCGACACAACCGTAACCGACACAACAAAGAACAAAGTCATGTTCGATGATCCTGATGGTGGAACTGGTGATACGACAGACCGTAAAGTTGCTAGTGGTGATAAAATGCAACTTGACTACAAATTGACTTACGAAGATGGTCGTGAAGATTGGAAGAATATTGCCGCAAAAATTATTTTACCTAAAAATATTACTTATGATACTGCTGATGGAAACATCGGTACCATTAAATATGAAAATGGTAAAACAGAACCTATTCCAGCTTCAGCACTATCAACCGCTTCCGACGGACTTCAAACAATCAATTATACTTTCTTACAAAATCTCGGTAACATTTCAGCGACCTCAAAAATAGCTGACATCATCATCAACGGAACTGCAGTCAATGAAACCGACGCTGACATTAAAGTTAATGACCAGCCCGCAATCTTCACTGGTTCGAACAATATTGAATCAACAAGTACTCCTAGATTTACGGTTCTTTACAAAAAAGATTGGACTTTGAATCTAACTAATCCAATGACTGACCCTGTTACGCTTATTTATCAACAGGATGACGCAACGTTAAATTTAAGCACAAAACTTAATTACACTGGAAAAACTAGTCCCCAGTTTACAGCCAATGATCCGATTCATTATCAAATCAGTGTCGGTAATCACAATTTAACTTATAATACGACCGTTTCAGCCAATTCTGATACTTTAAGCGACGTGATTCCTTTAAGAACAGTCATTGAAAAAGCTGGTTTAGATTTCTGGAGTTTATTCCCGAACAACGAAACCCAAAAGGTTACTATCAGTGCTATTGATAACGATGGTGTCACCTCGAATACAACCACTTATAATATTCAAGTTGAACCTAATCACCTATTAGAATTGAACGCCGATGAGGCACTCCAATTCCAATCCATCAATTACCTATCTTTGAAAGAATACATTCATCGTGCCAATAACTATGACGTTTCAGTTACTAGTTATCGAAATCCTTGGATGTTACAAGTATCAGCTAGTGAATTGACCAATGGCGATTCTAAATTCAATGGTGTGATTGTTAATAAGAATGCCTCAACTACAACCATTCTGACAAATAACCCTGCGATAATTGCTAGTGATAATAAGTCATATGATACAGAAACAACTACTTCAATTTCTAAATTGAATAAGTGGACTACAGATTCCGGATTACTTTTAAGGAATTATGGTCTATCTAGTTCTAAGAAATATAGTGGAACGTTAACTTGGACAATTATGGATTACGATAATAGTTTATAAAATACAAAAAAGACCAGTTTTTCATCATCGCACAGTGACAAAAATGATGATGAAAAACTAGTCTTTTGATTTCGATTTTGTAACTAAGCTTGAGAAAGAACCAATTTTGGATTGTTGAAGTTATTTTGTTTTAAACGAAAGGCTCAAATCTAATCTGTATTTTTTATTTTATAACTCAAGTAATAAAATCCGGCAACAAATACCAATCCACCAACAATATTACCAAGAAAAACAGGCACAAAGTTTTGTAAGAATAACCACCATGTACTACCACTCTCAAAAATAGCTGCTGGAATGATGAAGCAATTAGCAATACTATGTTGGAATCCAACGGCTACGAAAATCATAATTGGGAACCAAATACCTAGAATCTTACCAGCAGCATCTTTAGCACCAAAGGATAGCCAAACCGCTAGTCCAACTAGCCAATTACAACCGACACCAGAAACAAAGGCTGACCAAAAACTAGCCCCAGTTTTACCGGCAGCAATATTAATTACAGCTTGTTGGAATGGAGCGACGTGAGTTAACCCAGCAACATGGCCAAAGAAATAAGCCACAAAAACAGCTCCAATAAAATTGAATAAAGTGATAATGGCTAGGTTTTTAACATAATCTAATAAACTAGCTTTCTTAGAGAAAATAGCCGTTCCCACTGTCATCATATTTCCCGTCGCCAACTCGCCCCCTGCTAGCAAGATAACAATTAAACCGATTGGAAAGACTGACCCACCAACTAAAGCTTTAACACTCGCCAAATCATTCGGAATTGATGCTGTCACGCGGACATAGGCTAAAAAGCCAATGGAAATCATTGCCCCACCAATGAATCCTAAAATCATCTTGGCAACCAGTGTCTTTTTTAACTTATTAACCCCGGCGGTAACACCCTTTTGCAGAATTTCTTCTAGAGTAAACATATTTTAATCTCCCATACACACCATTTAGTGTAATTAAAATATCATCAATTACCGAACATATCAATCTAATATGGCAAAATCATACGGATAACACGTATCCATAAAAATAACGCAGATTAATTATAATCTGCGTTATTTTTTATCTTTATCGACCCACCAAAGCATACCTTTCAGCCATTGCCACGAATTGCTCCACGACAAGGTTGCTAAAATCAAGAATGCTGGCAAATATTGAATTAAGTAACGACTACGGCCACCTTCAAATAGTAGCAAGAAGATGAATCCACCAATAATCGTCAATCTTAACATCTGAATCAATTTACGATCATCTTTCCAATTAAAGGCAATCGCTGCTAACAAGAAGACCCACCAAACTTGGGCTACATATCGAAAATCACCTAAATTGGTTCCGTACAAATAGACGAAATTCCGAATTTTTCCAGCAAAACCTTTATGCGATGGATTCGTATTACCAATAATAAAGTGACCTTCTTTAATCCAGGCAAATGTTCCGTCAGTTGTATTGTTAGCGTGCTTTTTAAAGAGAAACTTAATATATCCGAAAAAGCCTTTTTTCTTCAAACGCTTAATCAAAACCTTTTTAGAATAATCTACTTGAGCTTGTTTATTAGGCATTTTGGCCATCATTAAGGCATCATGGGCATTATATCCACCTTCACCAGAAACACCCATACTCATGAAATGAAGTGGCACGATAGCACGGGAAGTATTGATTTCCATATATTTTTGATGATCAATAGCGTAATTACTAATCGAATACGTTGGTACCATGGCAATCACCACAATCAAAGCAAAAATGAATTCATTCAAGGCCTTTTTAAACGAAAACTTGCCTTTGAATAAATACAAAAATTCAATCAAGCCAATTGCAATAATCCCAACGATTGCCGAGGGTTTAATAAAGTATGAGAAAACAACTGTCATCCCAAATAACACCGCAATTGGAATTTTCCAGCCCCAAGCAAACTTTCCATAACGCATCACGATATACAAAAAACTATACAACGATACTAATGGCAATACCCAAGCATCAGTATATGGAACGATTATCATTGGAAATAGCATCAGCCATAACGCATGAATGTACATCGCTAAAGGCACTTTTTTCCGGTCAATCACCGCAACACTTAAGATATTAAATAACGCCGATATATCAACTAATAACGTCGTTATAATATCAAACAATAACCACGAACGACTGTGAAACAACACGGCCACTTGATGCATGATCAACATCGTTGCAATATTGTTTGGATACAGCGAAAAATAAGCTTTTGTCTCTGGGTCAGTCGTATTATAGAGCGCTTGATGTAAGGCACCCGGATCAAATCCAATTGCCGGATGAACATTCCAAACAAAGATGATTTGCACAATTATAGCCAACCCAATCATTACACTAGCCGTAATCCATCGCCGATCAATAAAAATAAACTTCAATAAATCTGACCATGAATTATACGTATAAAAAGTCACTAATAAGGCGATAGCTAAAATAATGAACGCTGTCGTATAAAGTGTTGTTCCTGAACCCGTCACACTATTGTCACCTAAAATTAAATTAGGCGATGTGATAGCAAAATAAAGCGTCAGTAAAAACAAGAAGTAAAACAAATATTTAACAACTTTACTCCCAAATTTAAAAAACTTTTTCTTCATCCTCATCACCTATTACTTCAAAGTTATGCAATAAAATCTGGTTGGTGATTCACCAATTTCCAAGCGTGTCAAAACGGCATTACTTTTACGCAATAGTTCCGTGATAACTTGGAAGAAGTATGTCGTCAAATTTTCCAATGTCGGATTAACGTGGTCAAAAGGTGGTACCTCATTTAAAAATTTACCAGAAACCCTCGAAGAGACTTCCTTTAGTTCATTTTCAATCTGATTGAATGGCACCATCTGATTATTATTAACATGAATCTCACAAATAACGGCCCACGTATGCATGTGCTCTTTTCCCATGCCACCTTCCCAACGGACAGCATGACTGGCATTAATATATGACGTTAATTTATAAGTACTATATGTTTCAAAACCATCTATATTCAATTTCGATTCCTCTCTAAATTCCGAACGTCGCCTTTAACAACCTTTTTAACGGCAGTTGATTCATCCTTAAATCCCAACGAATTCCATTGCTCTTCACCGGAAACATTTAAAGAACCAATCAATCTGAACCATGAACAAATAAAGTTATACATTGGTAAAGTAAGTGCCACCCAAAATAGCTTGGCGTAAAAGCGCTCTTCATTCTCAAACCTTCTCAGTAACATTCTAACGCAAGCATAATTTAGTGCCGAAACTAGAACGTATAAGAAGTAAATAATTATATAAGACATTCCCAAAATCACAGGTGAATACCGCAAAAATATTAAAACAAAACTAGCAAACATCCAAATCATCTTGGGGAAAATAAACGTATGATCAATCAACATTCTTCTAACTAAGAAATTAGTAAAAAAGTTTTTCAAACTGGCATTATTACGCATATATGACTTGGCCACTTCTAGTTCACCACGTTGCCAGCGTTGCCGTTGTCGATACAATTCATCTAAGCCACTAATTGGTTCAATATAAAAAATAGCATCAGTACATATCAAAACCTTTTTCTTCAGGCGATCACGAATTTGAAAAGTCATTTCCGTGTCTTCTCCCAAAGTTTGTGTGTCATACATGAAAGTTTTCATAATTGTGGACTTCCGAAAAGCTGAAAAAGCCCCCGACATTGTAAATAACTGATCACTGTATGATTCAATAACTCGCCCAGATAGAAAGGCTTGTGCATATTCAAAATACTCATTTTGTCGTAATAATCTTAATGGGAAATTCTTGGTCCGCTTAACCATATCCTTACGAGGTAAAATTGTTCCTGTTAATGCTGAGATATCTAAATTATTTTCAAATTTCAATACAACATTCATTAAAGCGTGTTCTTCAAGTGTCCCATCACTATCAATATTGATAATATAAGTCCCAATTGATTGATAAATGGACGCATTTAAGGCATTAGCTTTACCCTTTTTAGTCTTGATCAATTGCATATTCAAGCCAAAATCAGTCTGTGCTCGGGCAAACTCTTTGAAACTATTATCTGTACTTTGATTATCAGCCAAAATAACTTGAATCAGTTTGCTCGGATAAGTTGAATCCTTAATTGATTTAACACAGTTATAAAGCGTATCTTCTGAATTATAAACCGGCACAATTACCGTAATAAACGGTAATTTCATGGGCATTGGTTCTTCAACTGGATGTCTATTTTTAAACATTAAGATGAAAGCTGAGATAAATGCCGGCACAATCTCAACTACAATTGGAATCAAAATCCAAGTTAGCCAAAATCCCATTTGTCTGACTGTTAGATACCAAAAATATCTCATGCTCGTCTTATTCTTTCCTTAAAAATTTTATATAGTCCTCGGGATAGTCGAGAATACGTGAAGACATTGTAGTAAAGGATAATGACTAACAAGTAAAAGACAATCCGACCCAAGATGGAATGTGACAAGTAAAATAAACCTGCACCTCCAAAATGGACCATAACGATAACCATCATCAAACGCAAAACGTTAGACAAATATATCCAAAGCATTCCCATCAATAGATAGAAAACTTTTTCCTTGCGAGAATAAGTTGGATAAAAGGCTAGCAAACTAATGTAAGCCATCGTCTCAATAATACCGGAACATTCATAGTCAATTTGCATCGTTACTGGTGAATATTGATTGGAAATATAAACTAGACCATATTTCAAATAAACTTGGCACATATGACCTAATTTCCCTAGACCAGCAACACCATTAATCACGGCATGGGTAAAAAACCATATCCAATATGGTGTACTCATTGCCATTAAAATGAAGAAAAATCCGACACTACCGACGATAAAAGAAAATGCTGTCAGTTTCGCTCTTTTTAGAACTGACAGCATATATATCCAAATGATAATGCCGAATAGCAAAATACTATTCATGTAGCGACTTCCTTAATTCGTTTATCTTGGGCATTTTAATAACTGCAAATAATGCAATTGCAAAGCCACTAATAGCTAAGACAACTGGACCAGTACTTCCACCCATTACGTGTAAAGTTTGGTCCCCTAGATTTCTGTTTGTCATAGTTATTTCTTGAGATGTCGTTCCGGTAATACCTAGTTCTGATAATGGAAGTTTAAATTCCATTTCTTCGGTATATCCTTGCCCAACACCCTTATCAACATTGATTGGAATTCTATTTAGATAGACATCCGCTTTGGTAGTAACTTTATTAACCTTACCGTAACCGGCTTTATCATGCTCCCAGATTTGTAAGTTAACTTTTCTTGGTTGATTTACTTGTAAGTTATACGGATTTTGAACAGTTAAAGAGAATTGCTTATCTCCAACAGTCAACTCATAACCTGAAGGTTGGATAGTAGAATATCCATAACCATGCTCTGGTGACATATTTAAATAGAAATAAATATTATTTTGATCAGCTAATAAAGATTCGTGTTTAATATTGTAATCATCATTACCAGATTTAATGTCAGTGATTGGCTTATCTTTCCAATCATTAAAATGTCCATCAATCTTAATACCTGTTGTATCGTTTGTTGGATTGCTTGTTACAGCAGCCTGAACATTTGTCGTCACGCTAAAAGATGCTAATCCTAATAGAACTAACATTGCTACGATTAATTTTTTCATGCAATCCCCTCTCTCATCAATTCCATTATATCATCATATGATAGACATAATACGACTAATGTATACACATTTAAATGTCATAGAGAAGACAACAAAATAATAACAATTTGCAAAAGTAGCAACAATTTATAATTATTTTTTACTTATTTTGCAAATTTCTTTCTTAATTTTGGAACTGTAAAGAGACTTAATACAGCGATTCCGAAACCAACACTGGCCAAAACAACTGGTCCTGTTCCGGCTCCTTTGGCATAAACTACTTTATTACCTAGAAGCGGTGTTTTCATCGAAATATCTTGATTTCCAGCTACTGCCCCATGTAAATCAGAGAAAGGAATCTTTGCTTCCATAGATGCATACAAATTACCGTTCTTAGCATATGTATGTACAATCGCCGGCGAATTTACCATATTATAATCACCCATGCTGGTATCTTGTAACATTACCTTCCGATTAGCATTCTCAGGTAAATTACCCGCATTTTTAATATAAATAACGTGCATTTTTCCACCAACCGTCAATTCATAATCATGACTACTTCTGTATCAACGACAACCCGAGCACAAAAGTTTAAATCATATTTGTAATCCTTTGGCCTTTAGTTATTAAATAATTTAATAGAAAAAAATCCTTGGATTATTAATCCAAAGATTTTTTTATCTTTACGATGATTGAAAAACTTATATATGCAATAACTTTGAAACGAGCTACGGTGAGGCAACTCCTTTTGCTTTTCATAGAATTACAAATCGCACGCAAGTTCAGTGTGTAATTCGCAATCCTACGAAAATGCTCGGGAGTTTACCGCCCCACCTCACTCTCTATCTTTAATCAATCATCATTAATCGATCAGCGTCTAAGATTTTAAATTTATTATTAGTGATTTTTTTAATCATGCCTTGTTTATCCAAGGATGTTAATTTACGACTGATTGTTTCAGGTGTTGTTCCCAAATACGTCGCAATATCTTTCTTTTTAAGTGGAAGGGTGAATACGTCGTCATCTAAACCAGCGCTTGTTTCCAATAGATAGTTAGCTAAGCGGCTTTCAACGCTGGCTGTTGTAACTTCGGTTGTTTGTTGCTCTAGTTGTCCAACTCGGCGTCCTAAGGCATTAACCATATTAACGGCCAACTCTGGTGTCTCTTGCATTAACTTTTGGAAATCACTACGTGTAATCTGGCAAACGGCGGTGTCCATTAAAGCTTGAGCAAAGCTATTGTGATCGGAATTTGCGAACAAGGCTGCTTCTCCATCGAAGTCCCCTGTTTGTAAAATGCGCAACATCTGCTCTTTGCCATTGGCAGACATTTGGAAAACTTTCGCCTGACCATGAGCCACAATGATTAGTGAGTCAGCTGCATCCCCAGCAGAAAATAAATATTCTCCACTCTTATAGTGATGGTGAGTCACCAAAGTTGCGATGGTATTTTTATCAGCCTTTGATAAATTTTCAAAGATCGAAACTAACTCTACACAATCCTCTGCGGTATGGTCATGCGCTAATTTTGCCATTTATTCTTGCCCCTTAATCGAAATCTTCGTCATCTTCCTCTTCAAAGCCTTCACGGGCACTCTTGCCTAGCAAAGCTTGATAAATTCTGATTTGGTGATTATTGAAACCTAATAGTTGAACTAAAACTTGAGCCATAAATGGACGGTCTTCTTTTTCAGCCAACTTGATAGCACGTGTGACAAACATATTATCAGTACTGAAATCATCAACGACTGTTTGTAACATTTCTTCAGCACTCAAGTACTTGTTCTTGCCATCTTCATTAATCATCGCATAGTCAGAATATTCTTTCATCGTTGAAGGAGGAAGTTCACCTTCATCTAGTAATTCATCGGCTATCTTATCATACCAAGCATTATTTTCGTCAATTGTTTGATTCAAAACAGCTTTGTAATTCTCGGCATTAGCGCCTTTAATAAACCATTTGATTTGATGTAACTTAATATTCAATAGGAAATGATTGGAAACAATATGTCCAGTCATAGCCCCAGCAGTTGGTTTATGGTGATCTGCATCAGCCTGTTTTTGTTCAGCTGCAAATTTTTCATCAATTGTTAATTCAGTCATTATGCAAGCTCCTTAACTTTAACTTTTAATACTTCATATCCTAAATCTGTAATTACCTTAGCTAAATCATCAGCTGAAGTTTGACCCTCATCAAAATCAGCTCTAACCTTACCTGCATTGAAGAGAACCTTGACGTTAGAAACACCATTTTGATTCTCAACAGCCTTTTGAATCTTAGTCATACATGATGGGCATGTTAATTCACCTAATTGTAAAATTGCTTTTGCCATAATTGATTCCTCCATATATCTAAATTCTTCGCGGTGAAGTCTCATTACCCACGAGCTGTAAATGTTTTAAGCTTTTTTACTTATTTCTTCCGTTTCATGAATCATTCATATTCATTTATTAAAATCAACGAATAATTTAGCCGGAAGGAACAAGAAATTTATGTTGCTGTGAAGGTGGCGTTAGCACTTTAGTGCTTACACCACGGGACGAGTTTTGAAATTCGAGCGACTTTCTCGAAGTTCAAAATCGAGACTGGAGACCTTGGCTCCAGTCGTTCCCCACAGCAACAATAAATTTCTTGTTCCTGGAGGCGGCCCCCCCTTAAACCACTTACAGCTCGCGAGTAATAACTCACTCGCTCAACTAACTTACAAATACTATCTTACTTAGTTTGCTGGATTGAGAACTTGATTTGAATCAAGTTTTGAAGATTTATTTTTAATTAATCTCATCGCATTAAAGATAACGACTAAAATACTAATTTCATGGACGAACATTCCGCTACCCATATGGATAACACCAACAATCAAACCTAATAGTAGTAATGCGACTGTTCCAACAGCGATGAAGATATTTTCTTTCGTATTAGCAACAGTCTTCTTAGCCAAAACATAAGCATGTGCTAGAGCGTCGAAGCTTGATTTAACAAGGATAATATCGGCTGTTTCAATAGCGACATCAGTCCCTGTACCCATTCCGATACCAATATCTGCAGTAGCTAGTGAAGGACTATCATTGATCCCATCACCTACGAATGCTACGGTACTACCTTGTTCTTGAAACTTCTTAACAAAAGTAACTTTATCTTCTGGCAATAGTTCAGCGTGAACTTCATCAATTGGTAACCTATCAGCGACACGTTGAGCTGCAACTTTGTTGTCACCAGTTAACATGACGATTCTCTTTAAGCCAGCATCTTTCAAAGCTTGAAGTCCTTCACGGGCATCTGGTCTTAGTTGGTCATTAACACCGACAACTAATTGTAATTCTTGATCAATAGCCATTAAGACGACTGAATCACCATCATTCATACGTTTAGTAATAGCTTGTTTTTGCTCAGCAGAAATTTGAACATCGTTGGCTTTCATCAAACGTTCATTACCAACAAGGATTTTGAAATTATCATTTTGACCAACTAAACCTTGGCCTTTAACAGTATCTAATTCTGGTAGTGTAGGTGTTGCGGTCACATTTTGGTCAGTTGCATATTTAACGATAGCTTGACCTAGTGGGTGATCAGAAGTTTTTTCCACAGCGGCTAGTAAAGCTAGGTTCTTTTCCTTGTCACCAAAGTTATCCACATCAGTAACACTCATTTTACCGGTAGTTAATGTACCAGTTTTATCAAGAACTAAAGTATCCACATGTGAAAAACTATTAACGGCATTGCCACCTTTCATTAAAATACCATTTTTAGCACCATTACCAATTCCGGCAACGTTTGAAACAGGAGCACCGATAACCAAAGCTCCGGGGCAACCTAGAACAAGCACGGTGATTGCCAATGGAAAGTCACGTGTAATTGCCCAAACGAGAATCCCGATAATCAAAACAGCAGGTGTGTAGTATGTAGCAAATTTATCAATGAAACGAGCGGCAGGTGATTGACTATCTTGGGCTTCTTCAACAAGCTCAATGATCTTACCAAAAGTTGTATCTTCACCGACCGAAGTAGTTTCAACAGTAATTGTCCCATTATCAGTTAATGAACCGGCGAAAACTTTATCACCGATACCTTTTTTGACCGGTGTTGATTCACCAGTGATTGAAGCTTCATTCATATATCCAGTACCGTCAATGATTTTGCCATCAACGGGAATTTGACCACCTGGTTTAACTAAAACATGGTCACCTTCGTCCAAATCGTCAACGTCAACCGTTTCAGTTTTGCCATCTTCATCAACTAATTCGGCAGTTGTTGGAGCCATCTTGGTCAAACTTTTAACGGAAGAACGAGTCTTTTCCAAAGTCTTTTGTTCCAAATAATTACCAAAGAGAAAGAGGAAAGTTACAACAGCGGATTCCTCATATTCTCCAATAATAAAGGCACCGATAACGGCAATGGTTACCAATAATTCAATACTGATAACTTTATTTTGCAATGCACTAAAAGCATGTAGAGCTACTGGAATAGCTCCAAGAATACTGGCAATGATCATAAAGACCGTTGCGGCTGTTTCTATTTTTAATACAAAGCCCGAAAGCAAACTTAAAGCAATCAAGATTGCGATGGATGCAGTTATTTTATTTTGATGTTTTGTAATCCATATATTTAATTTTGTCATTTTGCTTACCTCTCCCTTAACTTACAAGACATATTCTAAAGGGTTCGGCAGTATAAGAACTTGATGTTAATCAAGTTTCAAAAAATAGTTAAAAAAAGTGGGACAAAACATGTTCAGCTTTCGAGCATTAAGGCAAACGAGACTAGTAACCCGATTTTTGGGTTGCTAGTCTCGCTTGTTTTAAGCGGAAAAAGCTATGTTTTGTTCCACGTTTACGCTGCATATTTAAAGACAATAATAATTTTGTCCCAAACTAATTTTTTAAATTGCATTCTTTGTAAACTACTTCTTTTCTTTCTTAGCCAAATAGCGCTTAACAGGTGGGTAAAGTTTATTGGCAATTACTTCCGCAATAATGAAACCAATGGCTAATGACATCCCGACTGTTAAAGCTTTAACGAAGCCATATGCTGCCAAACTATCATGTCCTAAGGTAAAATTACGCATGCTGTCATACAAAATTGCTCCAGGAACTAACGAAACTAGACAGGGAACGTAGAAAATATTAACTGGTGCTTTGACCAAAATAGAACACAGATTTCCTAAAATTACAATGACCACGGCTCCCATCAAATTAGGCATAATCAATCCATGATTATACCAACCGACAATTATGTAGACGATCCAGGCAACTGCTCCGACTAGTCCTGCTGGTATTAAAGTCCGACGGGGATTATTCGTAATGATGCCAAAACCAACGCTTGATAAAAAGCCGAAAATGAAACCATAAATAATTTCTGACATGATTACCCTCCTAATAGTGTCCTAATAACGATTTGACCAATAATTACACCACTACCGATGGAAATACCTGACATAATTGCATCGGTGGCTCGCACTAATCCGGAAATAGTATTTCTTTCAATAATTTCTCTTAGCGAATTGGTCATTGGAACACCAGGTACTAGTGGCATCAAAGCACTAATAATAATGTAGTTAGCATCGTGAGCGATTCCATAAATACCCAGTATATGTGCCAACATGCTGATTACTAAACTACCGACTGCCACTGGTATATAAGGGATTTTCGTATGATGTCCGACAAATTGGGAAGCCACATAGCCAATAATTCCCACGAAAAAAGCTAATCCTAAATCACCCCAAGTAGCCTTAAACAATAACATCGGTGGCATCGAAACTAAGCCAGCTCCAAAACATTTAGTTAACCATGAGAAATCAAGCGTCTCTTGATCAACCCGATCAACTGCTTCTTGTAATTCATCATACGTAATCTGATGACTAGTAAATTGTCTGGACAAAGTATTGATTTCATCCACTTTTTGTAAATTAAAGTCACCCACACGCACTTTAAAGATTCTGGTCGTAGCGCTTTTTTCAGAGCTAACAAAAATACCAGTCATTGTCGCGTGACAAACAACCGGTAGATCCGCAGCTCTTCCAACATATTCAACTGTATTTTCAACTCGAGCCGTTTCGGCACCATTCTCTAGTAGAATTGTACCCACTTGACCACAAAGAGTGACAATATCGCGTTCACTGATAGCCCCCATAATGGTGCCCTCCAAGTAGTAATTTTATTATTAGAATATTATTAACACATTCTGATAATAAAACAAAGCAAAAGTGTAGTATGCCGTCTCCAGGAGCAAGAAATTTAGGTCGCTATGGGGACCGGTTGGAGCCAAGGTCTCCATCCTCGATTTTGAGCCTTGCAAAAAACGCAAGTCTCAAAACTCGTCCCGTGGTGTAATGGCTAAAGCCATAACGCCACCTTCATAGCGGCCTAAATTTCTTGCTCCTTCCGACTAGTTTTTTCATTACTTGATAAATATCTTAATCAACTTGAATATTACGGCATAAATCTTTTAACCTTAAAGGATTGACTATTATGGTGGTAAGGCTTAAACCATTTTTAATTTAGATCACAAAAACAGTTGTAGGAATTATCTAAAAAAATAGAATTCTTACAACTGTTTTTTATTAAATAAACTATTTTGCTTTTTTAAAATATGTACCCTTTAATAAGACCATTGTTAAAATTAAAACTAAACTTCCAATAACTACCAAAACGTAATTAGTAGTATTTCCAGTTTGAGGTAACGTACCCGCACTTTTCTTGGTAGCAGTATTATTGTTGGCTGCCACTGGCTTAGCGTCACCCAAGTCACTGATGCTTCCTAAATTTGAAATCAAATCTGATAAGCCTGATGTATCTACTCCACTCATCAAATTAGATAATTCGGATGGGTCGAGGCCATCAAAGTTCAAATCAAAGCCCAAATCTTTATTCAACCCAAAATCAGGAATATTCATCGTTATATCGCCTGGAATAAGATTGCTCAAATCTGTTATTTTTTTAATTGGGAAGTCAAAGGTTATGTAATTACTGTCGCCTTCACTTCTAAAACTGACATTGAAAGGTTTCTGATGATTGATTGAATTAATCTCAAAGGCGTTGTTTCCAAATTTCTTAGGATACTTAATAGTTGCCTCAACGTAATAACTGCCATCAGGATTTTGCATCAATTTAGCCGTATTAGTAAAATATGGTGAAATTAGTGAACCATCGCCATTATTTTTAGCAATCTTATATGTCAATTCTTTTAAAATTGTTTTTGGACTGACTTGATTGGTATTACTACTGTCGTTATTATTTGTCGTCGTATTAGTATCGGTATCATCACTTGGTGTTGAAATAATTTTGTCATTGTCATCATTACTTTGTAAATCACTGACAATGCTTTTGGCATTATTAAGACCATTAGTAATATTATTCTCAGCATGCGTAATCTTATTCAGACTGTCCGCAAAGGAATTATTGCCATCTGAATACATGGAACTCAAATCAAATTTAAATGTGACATTTTGTTGATCAATATTTAAATTTAAAACCTTGGTTTGAACTGTTGCTGGAATATCTTTATCCAAATCATCTAAACTATTTACATTAAAACTAATATTTTTTTGATTATTATCACCATTTGAAATCTTAGGTGTTTGTCCATCAATTGTCGACACATCTAAGTCACTCAAATTAGTGCCACGACCAGTGATGGTAACTTTATAAGTTCCATCATCATTTGGTGTTATCGTAGCACTCTTAGTAAATAGTGCATTCATTGGTGAAAGTGAATTTGAACCATTTTTATAGACTTCATAATTGATAGTTTTACTATTGCTTGTCGAATCTGCTTGTACTGTTTCTTCTATTAAATTAGGTGAACCAGAATTATTCGATCCAGTTCCACCAAAAACTCCCAAAAGCATCCCCACAGACAATAGACTAATTAATACTTTTTTCATCATATCGCCCCTTTTAACATATACCAATTTTATCATAATCATTTAAAACACTTAAATATTACGATATCTTTCTTGAAATATAAATTATTCGAATCTGTAATTACCATTCATATTTTTTGACTTATACTTCATCAGTATTTATTATAAGAACAATTCGAGGAATAATCATGGAACATACTGTCAAAGATGTCTTAAATTTATTAAAATCACATGGTTTTTACGAAATTCGGATTGTTGGAGACCACCATCGTCTTACTAACGGCAAAGGCAAATTTGTTACGATTGCCTATTCTGAACTAAAAGATGATATTCCTCTCAAGACCTACAATCTAATTTTAAAACAAGCAAATTTAAAATAACGCCTGAATAGGGAGAATATGAATGAAAAAAAGATTAGTTGTATATCCTGCTATTTTTGATGATAATGGCAATACTCCTGGAGTCTACAGTGTCGAATTTCCAGATGTTCCTGAAGCTTTAACTTATGGAAATGGTATGGCTGAGGCTCTAAAACGTGCTCCCGAGGCTTTAGGATTATCCTTGTATGAACAAAAGAAACTTCCAACTCCTTCTGACTTCAACCAACTGAAAAGAAGTAATCCCAACGTAACTATTAATCTTATTACAGTTGATTTAGAACAAATTAAATCTCAAGCAAAGATTAAAAATACGATGTTTTAAATAAGAATTGCTCAGCCGAGCAGTTCTTTTTATTTTTACATTTTTTGAAAAAGGCTATATTCATTAGACCAATTCATTTTTTATATTGAACTACGCATGGTGCTGATTTATTTTTGACTATAGATTTAAAATCACTTTTAAAATCCAAATATACCCCTTATCCTACGACTTTAGTTATCAGTGACATTATGATATTGACAGTTGTTCACTATTGATTTAGAAACAAAGAATAAACTAGCCGGAAAGAGCAAGAAATTTTGGTCGCTGTGTAGGTGGCGTTGGCGCTTTTGCGCCTACACCACGGGACGACTTTTGAAACTCGTGATTTTTGCGAGGTTCAAAATCGAGATTCGAGACCGCTCTTTGGCTCGAATCGGTCCCCATAGCTACCAAAATTTCTTGCTCTTGGAGACGGAATATTTATATGGCATCTTTCAGAAAATATAAAATAAGCTTTACATTAAAATGATTAAAATAATATTATAGATTATTTGAAATAAACTAAGAGATAGATATATACTTATTATTATCATTTGCAGGAAGGTGAATTTTTTATGAAACAAGGAACAACAATCCTTACTTTAGACAACGGTTACCATTTATGGACTCACACTCAAGGTCATGGTGATATCAAATTGCTCTGTCTTCACGGCGGACCTGGTGGAAATCACGAATACTGGGAAAACTTTGGTGATGAATTAGCCGACTTAGGTGTTCAAGTTACTTTCTATGACCAATTAGGTTCATGGTATTCTGATCAACCTGACTACAGCGATCCCGAAATTGCTAAAAAGTATTTAACATACGACTACTTCCTAGAAGAAGTTGAAGAAGTTAGACAAAAGCTTGGACTAGATAATTTCTACCTTATTGGACAATCATGGGGTGGCGCTTTAGTTCAAATGTACGCTGCTAAATATGGACAACATCTTAAGGGTGCTATCATCTCAAGTATGGTTGACGAAATTGATGACTATGTAAAGAATATTAACAAATGTCGTTTGGACACATTAGGTCCTGACAAAGTTAAATACATGGAAAAAGTCGAAGCTGACAACAACCTATCTGACCCTACTTACCAAAGCTACGTTGATATTTTGAACGCTGAATACGTTGATCGTAAACAACCAAAAGCTATCAGACATTTAGTTGATACAACGGGAACTCCTGTTTACAATACCTTCCAAGGTGACAATGAATTTGTTATCACAGGTAAACTAAAAGATTGGCACTTCAGAAAACATCTTAAAGAAATCACTGTACCAACATTGATTACTTTCGGTGAACATGAAACAATGCCAATCCCAACAGCTAAGATTATGCAAAAGGAAATTCCACATGCACGCTTAGTTACAACACCAAACGGTGGACACCATCATATGATTGATAACGCACCAGTTTACTTCGATCATTTGAAGACATTCATCAAAGACGTTGAGAATAACAATTTTAATGATTAGAGAGTGGAACAAGGGCGATTAGCTCCCGAGCATTTTCGGAACTAGATGAATTGCACGCTGTTTTTTGCGGGCGATTTAGCTAGTTTTGAAAAGCGGAAGGAGTTGCCCTTGTGTAACTCTTCTCAGAAAAACTACACAAAAAAACTAAATTCAACACAACAAAAAAATCCTTCAATTAATTTTGAAGGATTTTTTTACGTAGTTTTACTTTGTATGGATATATTTACGATATTGTAGACGTTCTAGCCATGTCTGTTGCGCAGAAATACCATGGGGATCATGTATCTTCACATAATTTCCCTCATCAGTTAAATGATAAGAGTTCTCGGTATCCTTCCAGAACATCTTAACAATCTTCAACAATTGGCGTTTAGGCTTTTCTTCCATTACTGGTACTGCAATCTCAACCCGACGTTCCAGATTTCTAGTCATCATATCAGCCGATGAAATCCAAATATCAGTGTGGTCACTACCATATTGGAATTTGAAAATTCGGCTATGCTCTAGCAACTCACCAACGATACTCTTTACTCGGATATCTTCTTTAGAACCGCAGACTCCCAGTTTTAATGAACAAGGACCACGTACAATCATTCTAAATGGCAAGCCTTCCTTAGCGGCATCATAAATCGCATCAATGATATCAACATCAGTCAAGCCATTAACTTTCATAAAGACTTCACCTTGGCCATCGCGCTTGTAAGCTGCCGTTGCACGTTTGATATTGGCAATAACTTTATCGTTAATCCCATTGGGCGATGCCGTCAAATACTTATAAGGCGTCTTTTCACCAGTAATCAAATAGTGGAAAAACTTCGTTGCGTCATCAATATAATCTTGGTTACTTGTAAAGTAGCTGACATCTGAGAAAACGTTAGCCGTAATAGCATTATAATTACCTGTACCAATTTGAACATATCCAGTTTTATCTGCATGTAAAACCAAACAAATCTTGGAATGAACTTTATTGACTTTATCGCCGAATAAAACTCTGACGCCAACTTCCTTGAGTGCCTTAGCAACTTCAATATTATGGACTTCGTCGAAACGGGCCCGCAATTCAACAACCGCTGTAACATCAATTCCCTTGGCCGCAGCTTCCTTTAGCAGTCTCAATAAATCAGAATTTTTCTCAGTACGATATATGGTAATACAAATCTTAGTTGTTTTCGGATCATTGACCGCTGTTTCTAGGTAATCAATGAAAACTTGGAATGAATCATACGGATATTGAACAAATATTGGTGATCTATCCAAATATTGCAAAATATTATTAGACTTATTCCACTGTAAAGCTTCAAACGGTGGGAAAATCAAATCTGCATGATTTTTATAAAGCTTGAAAATATTACCAAGGAATTTTAAATCAACCGGTCCCGGAATCTTATAAACACTCTTCTTGCTAATGTTGAGTAATTTAGCAAAGTATTCTCGACCCTTTTTATCGCCGTTTTCTGAAAACTCTACTCGTGTGATTTTTCTCAAATTACGCGTGTCGACATATTTAATCATCTTATTGAGATATTCTTCATCTGTTAAATTCTCATCTAAGAAATCATATGGCTTATTTTGGTCATAAGTCACACGAAAAACGTAAAATTTTGAAATTTGATACTTACGAATCAAGTCAGATGCACAGTGACGAATAACATCCTCAATCAAAATATAATGATTATCAACACCAGTTTCAATCAAACGTCCCAAATCTTCTGGAATCGGACAAGTATAAACGTAATGTGGTGTTTCCATCAATAAATTCAAATTACGACGATACTTGAACCCCTTCATGAATCGTTGGAAATCTAATCTTGGCAAAATTTTCTTATTAAAAAGCCTTTTTATATTTTTCTTTTCAGCATCACTCAACTCTTTAAATTTCATCAATTTAAAAAGATCGGCTTCCTTAGCTTCTTTCATCAGTGACTTATAAGCAACATATTGCTTTTCAATATTCTTAGTATTGAAATCATAAACTAGGCCCAGCAATTCTTCCCCCGACAAACCAGTTCGTTTCTCCGACTTATCTTGCTTAACCATAGTATGAATATTGTGCATACGAACACGGAAAAATTCGTCCAAATTATTAGAAGCAATTGCTAAAAAGCGCAACTTTTCTAAATATGGAACTTTTTCATCGTAAGCTTGATCAATTACTCGATTATCAAATAATATCCAACTTAAATCCCTATTATAATATTTATCCTTCATATAACTAATTAACCTTCATTCCTATAATTATCCTTCATCCCTCTGTTCTTTTTTAAATGATGCGTAGTCATATTCTACTTGCTTAACGTAGCTATTCGTGAAATTCATCAAAGAATTAGCAATATCAGCGTATTCTTCGCCAAAACCAATAATTAGTGGGTAGTTTGGTGAATGTGAATGAGCTCTGGCTAGTAAAATGACACAAACCTTCGTATAGTCCTCAAATGATTCAAAATCTAACTTATCCAAGTTGATAGATGATTTCATATCCTTAAATTGACGCATATAAAAACTATATTTCTTAGTATCGAAGGCCCCCAAAAATGGATCAGAAGCGCTTTGTAAAATCAATTGACTGTTAACAATGTTTTGACCCTGACTAACCTCATCGTCAGAGTAAAGCTTGTCGTCATTATAAATTGGTAGAGCTTGCTTGGCTTGAAGTACTAAATAGTTACTATCCAAGTCTTGTAACAAAATCAAATAACAAAGTGTCCCCACACTTCCTACGCCAACACTGTGACGGACGATATCGATAATATCGAAATCTTCCAAAAACAATCTGACATCGCTGCGTTGGTTTTTCTTGTAACGTTTGTAACCGTCGACTACACTCTTGTAATCTTTTTCACTAATATGTTGAGTTACTGGCTTGCTTTCGATAAAACGACGCTCACCATTAGCACCAACCTCAGTGTACTTTTCAATAACTAATTGTGAATTACTCTTCTGAGCCTTTTTAATGCTCTTAGCAATCATTTTATTAAATGATTCTTGGAAGTATTCTTCGTTATCTTTTAACATTCCAAATATTTCCGTAATATTTTGAAGCGTATTAGGTAAAATAAACCGCTTCATTTCCGAAATTTTTGTCATATGTTTGAGTGTATCAAAATAAGTCTCAACCACCGTTAACAAGAATTCCTGGACATCTGTTTCAACAAAGCCGTGTGAGCGTGCCACGATCAAAGCACTGACCAATAGACGTTTCAAATCATATTCCCAGTGCCCCAAATGCGCTTCATCAAAATCATTCATGTCAAAGAGCAATTGCCCTTCTGACGAACCATAGAAACCGAAGTTACCGAGATGAGCGTCGCCACCAACTAATACCTTGATACCACTATTCTCATTACGTGATAGATCATAATGCATTACATCAACTGTTCCACGGAAAAATGCAAAAAGTGACTTCGACATTCGTTCACGCTTAACGGCTAGTAGTTCCGGAACTAACAGCTTATTTTTGATGTTTAAGATTTTATGGATGTTTCTCTTCTCAGGTTCAAATTGATCAAATTGATCAGATACTGTGGTCGCGAAAAATCGACCTCTGATAATTAATTGTTCCGTACTTTTAAAAGCATCAGTATCTTGGAAAGTATATGGTGTTCTGCTCATACCCTCATCTCCTCAAATTTAATTATACAATAGCTAGCTCGGATAACTGCCAGCTTTCATGATTTTTTACATTATTGTTTACTATACCGAAATATATATTTTAAGTATGACTAAAATATTATCTTTTATAACTGAATATTAACTTAAAATGCACAAAAGTGGACGTCAAATGTAAACATGGTTCTTTATCCAAGTTTGGTCCGTTGCCGTCCCTGGGTACAAAAAAATGTTGGCGCTGTGGGGACCGACGAAAGCAAAGGTCTTTCGTCTCTATTTTGAACTTCGCAAAGTACGCGAATTTCAAAACTCGTCCCGTGGTGTAATGGCTGAAGCCATAACGCCACCTGCACTGCTGCCAACATTTTTTGCACCCAGAGACTAATATATTTGTTATTTTTAGTACAGTCCAACTAACTAATTCGATATAAAAGTGCTGTATTAATTAAATATAATCAAAAAGACTAGCAATCCAAAATTAGATTACTAGTCTTACCATGTTTTATCACACGCTCTCTACTTCAACGTATCATCTACTGTCCATGTCAAGGTACTTGTATAGTTTCCACTTTGAGGTCCAGTACCTTTAGGTGAAGTAAATTTCAAATCATTCTTTAAGTTCTGTGTAAAGTTTTGATAGGCTGGTTCAGCTGCTGTTGGTGGTGTGACTTCGCCGACTTTAACTCCGGTACCATCATCTGGGATCACCTTTCCATCCCAAGATAGATTTGCAGATAATTTATCACCCTTAGCATTTCTAAATGGTGTCGCTGATGCCATCAAGCCAATGTTGCCACTGTAATTTCCAGTTCGACCATCAAAAATTGCTAGTTCTCCATTAACATCTGGGGTCGCCGTAAAACCATTAATAAAGTCAGTATACATATGCGAACCGAAATCAATTGTTTGTGGAACCGTTAGTTTTAACTCATTACCGACAACAAAGTAATACTTTGTAGCAGCTAGAACCTTACCACCAGCAATATATTCATAAACGGCTTCGTGAACTTTACTATCATCTTTTCCTAAATTACTTAAATTTATCGATTGTGTATATGAACTATTAATTCCTGGAATCGTGAGGTTCAAAGAAGGAGCATTGGTCTCGTCATCATCCACAACGAATTTAAGTGTACCAGGAGTATTGGTCGTTATACTGCCGCTCAACGTCAGTTTTGTACCTCTAGCGATATATGGATTACTAATGCTCGTGTTATTCTCTACACCGTTATTTAAAATTTTTAAATCTTTAGCATATGGAGGATTTGTTACAACACTTCTGTATGGAGTTCCCAAATCTCCAGCCTTAGGATCTACATAATTAGTATATAGACTGAGACTTCCCGACGTCAAAGCCTTCATGGTTGAACTAGGTATCGTTGCTGTAAAGCTATTAACTGCTCCAGCTGTTCCTGTGAAAGTACCTAGCGTTCCCCATTTTTCAATTCCGGGAATGTAGTCTGCACCAGGCTTAGGAACCGAACCACTGCTATTAAAACGATAGTATAACGTAACTCTATTAGATGTCGATTTCCACGTGCCATGTACCGTCAAATCTTGGTCAATGTCTGAGACAGTTACCGGTTCAACATAAATTTCCGCACTAGTTGTAGCCTTGGTCAAATCAGCTCGACTAGGTAATGCTCCCACCGTATTATCGGTCGTTAAGGCATCATTATTAGTCATTAAATTAGTAGCTTGCAAAGCATTGAAAGTCACCTTACTATCAACTGCTTTCTCAGTTACCAAGTTCTCATTGGCTAACTCATTATTATCGATATCACGAATATAAATGATATCACTGTCAGACTTCTTCATCGTAAGCAAAAATGAACCCGAATTACTTTGATCCATCTTATCTTTCAAATTAATCAGAACTTGTTTTTTATTAGCATTCTCAATAACATTATTCTTACCTAATTCACTTTTTAACATTGGAATATCCAAATTATTGTAATCGGGTGAACACAAAATTAATTGAGAACCCTCATTTGATAATTGAAAATTGATTTCGGTTTGATAATAATCACCATTAGCTACGGTATTCGAAAAATTTGCCGTCGATATCGTGGCAGCTTGAGAAATATTTGTAGATAGTAATAATGAAAATAATGCTACCAAGAAGATAAGTAATAATCTTAATTTATAATTACTAGTTCTCACAAAAATTCCCCCAGCCAATAATAGTTTTATAATATTGTCATCCAATGTCATTATAGTTCCATTTATATTATTTTGCTTTTAAATTATTTTATTAATTTTATTTTGATTTAATTATTGATAAAAAAGAAGCATTCCTAAGGATAGGCATGCTTCTTTTTTCATGTGGAGATTTTATTTTATTTCTATACTTACTTAAATTCCATCATCAAAGTTCTCAGGAGTTGAATCATCTTCATCGGTATCAATTTCAAATAATTCTGCACTTTGCTTTGTAATAGAAACTAAATCATTAGCATAATCTTTTAAACTCTTGTAATTATTAAATGTGGTTTCAAGTAACGACGCTAAATTGCAACCCGCCACCACTAAAATGTTCGATGATTCGTAAGCTATCTTAGCAGCTTCCTTATATGGTGTTCCTCCAGTTAAATCCGTAAAGAACAGAGTAGGTTCATCGTCCATCGACTTTAAAAATTTTTCACGAAGATCAACTTCACTCATACCATCTTCAAAATCAATAAACTTCATATTAAGTTGTTTACCGGCTAATAATTTTATTGCACCTTGAAATCCCGATGCAAACTTTCCGTGTCCAGTAACAATTGTTTTATATTGTGGCATGTTTCCCCTCCTACATAATTCCTAAGAAAGAACATAAAATACAAAGTACAAATACTACAGCAATCAATACAATTGGAGATACCTTTTTTCTAAGTAACCAATATAAAAAGAATGTAAAAGCTAGTGGTAGGATATTGGGAAATACTTTATCCAAAAAGTCCTTTTGTAATGAAACAGAGCCAATTTTTACTTTTAACGATAGAGATACATATGAACTAATCAAAGCTCCGATTACAGTTAATCCCATAATTGTAGCAACTCTAGCAATAATTTCTGAGTTATCTTGAATAACATCAATGGCTTTAACACCCAAGTTATAACCTAAATGAGCGAATGGAACTCTACATAGAAAAATTCCTAGGTAGACAATGAAAAAGATAATAGGTCCTAAAATATTTCCTTTGGAAGCAAATGATGCTGCAATACCACCAACGATAGGCATTAAAGTAAACCAATAAATGGCATCACCAATACCAGCCATTGGACCAAACAATCCATTTTTCAAACCTCTGATTGTTTGTCTATTAACTCTTTTCTCTTCCAAACTTGTTAACAATCCCATTAGGATAGATACAAGTGGTGGTGACGTGTTAATGAATTCCATATTATCTTGCATTGCTTCTGACATTGCCTTTTTATCGTCACCAAAAATCTTTTTCCATGTTGGTACTTGTGACCAAGCCCAACCACCAGCTTGCATTCTTTCGTATGAAAATGCCGATTGGAGAAAGGCTGAACGTAAACCAAGCATTGTTATATCATGTTTGGTCAACTTACTGTCATTATTCTTAGGGTCTTGTGTATTAGATACCATCTTCTTCACCTCCGCCATTTACTCCAGATTCTTTCATTTCATCGATTTGATCTTGTAATTTCTTGTTCTTTTTATCACGGAAGAATTCGATCATTGCAAAAACAATACCAATAATTGCGGCTGGCAAAACATTTGAAAAATTAATAAAGCATGCGACTACGAATCCTAAGAGAAGATATGGAACATATTCAACACGTAGTAAGACTTTAAGTAACATAGCGAAACCTACGGCTGGAAGAGCTCCTCCGGCTAATTCAAATCCATGAATCAACCATGCTGGCATTGCCTTAACAAGTGCGGCCATAGGACCTTGTGCTGCATATGCTGACAAGAATATAACAATAAAGAATGCGATACTTACAATTATCATAATCAAATATGGAATTGACGCGAATTTCTTTGTATTAGCTTCCTTAGCAGCTTTATCCATAACTGGCATGAATACTGAAAAAATCGAATAAAACATGAGTAGTAAATATTGCATTAACATAGCAAAAGGTAACGATAGACCGATGGCAGTTGCTGGAGCGACACTAGTTGTATGTGCAATGACAACTGTCATAATTCCACAAACAGCTGGATTAGGCGGCTGTGTTCCACCAGCAGGCGTCAATCCTGCGAATGCCAATTCTGTTAAACCACCAGCTATAATACCTAAACGTAGGTCACCTAATATTAATCCTGCAATGGTACAACTAATAATTGGTCTAAAAATATAAAATACTTCAAGCCATGAATCTAGCCCGGCTATCATAGCAAATATTGCTAGGCCAAGACCCTGAGCCAACGTAATAGACATATTGTTTCCCCCCCATAATTAAATACATATTTGATTTATTAGGTAAATATTTCTATACAATATTGGTTATTAAAAATTAACTTGAGTCTTATGATCACCAGGGACATCTTCAATATAGACGTCTAACCCAGCATTAACTAACTTCATAAGATCACTTTTATCTTGTTCATCGACATAAACTTTCTTAGTTACTTCTTCTTTTCCAGGGGCAAAGTGCATATTTCCAACATTAACTTCTTTAATTGGCACACCACCTTCTACCAAGGTAGCTGCATCAGCTGGAGTTTTAACAACAATGAAGATTTTTTGACGATCTGCAGCTTTGCTGATTATGTCAATTGTCTTTTGTAAAGTAAAGAATCTAATCTGAGCCCCTGAAGAATCAGCAGTACTCTTCATCAGCTTTTGTTGTAAAACATCATTTGCCGCCTCGTCATTAGCAACCAAAATTAGGTTGGCACCTAATGTTTTAGTCCATGTAACACCAACTTGCCCATGAACTAAACGATTATCAATTCTAGTAAGTAAAATATGTGGATCTGACATATCATTTTCCCCCTCATTTTCTAAAAAGAATATCTTTGATGCAGATGGAGCAATAGCAGTACTAACATAATCAATCAAACCATCGTCATTGATACCCTTAGTGGTTGTTTCAACATAGGTTCTCCGCTTTGCATAATTAGGAATAACGAATGACTTGGTCGGATTGTCATCAACACTCGTATCAATATCGTGTTGTAAAGAATCTGGATTCATTTTATATTTATGAATTAGCATAGGCATCAATTCGCGATCCTCAATTTCGTTAGCCATTATTAATGGAAAATCCTTAAAAGATAAATACGTCAATCTTTTAATTAATGGTTGTTTATCGGATACATATATTTGCTCTATTTTGTAAATATAATCTGTATCAGTTAAATTCATAACGCTGCGTATCTCAGGACATTCACCAAAAGCTAATATTTGAAAGGTCTTTAATTGTATTTTTACATCATGTCCATAACGCTTTAACTGCACACTAGGTGTATCAACATAACTGATACCCAAATCATCAGGATCTTGTGATTTAACAAAACTACCTTGACCCTGGCGCTTTTCGATGTATCCACTTTCATCAAGCTCCGCTAACGCTTTTCGGATAGTAATCCGACTAACTCCATATTGTTCACATAATTTTTTTTCCGATGGCAATTTAGAACCAATTGATAATTGACCGGTCTCAATATCACGAATTAATTCTTCACTTATTTGCTCATACTGCCAGAATGGCTGTTTCTTCAATACTTTCACCAACTTGTCATATCGATATAACAACCATGGTTTTATTATAAAGCCTGTATTTGATTAATGTCAACGCTTTCAAAATTTAATAAGTTCTAAGAACTAATATTTAAAGGGTGGTTTATTTTGAAAACCCAAGTGCAGACTGTATTCCATGGTTATTTTCACTCAGTGGTATTTTTTAATAAGAGATTGTAAAATACATACCACTTAAGTTTTAAATACTACTCAACCATATAATGCTTATTATTATCCAAAATAAAGCATAAAAAAATCCCGAATACAATATTCGGGATTTTTTTAAATTCATATACTATTTAGCAGCTTTAGCAGCAGCTTCGTCAGCATAAACTTTGTTTCTCTTCTTCATTTGTTGTGCGTACCAGATAAAGATCAATAGGTATGCAACAAGTGCTAATGCAGCGTAAAGAACAAATTTAATTTGACCAGTTGAAGCATTACCAACTAAGTAAGCCAAGAACTTCTCAACAGGACCTTCCATAGTTGAGTGAGAAATTAATGTTCCTGAAGCTAATCCCTTAGGGAATGCGCCAAGCTTCTTGGCTGTTTCAGTAACCATAGGTGCTGACAATGTACCTGCCCATAGGAATAGAGGCAATTCAATAGCACCAATAACGATCATACGGATAATCTTACCACGTGTAACAACTAGCAAAGCTGGTGTAACACCCATGGCGATGATACCACCTAAAGGTAAGATCTTGTTGCCAGGTAATACAAGTGCTTCAAGAAGCATGATAGGTGCTAGAACGTTAGCGGCAGCCCAGATTTCAGCACGTCCGGCGATAAATGGCCAGTCAAGTCCAACGTTCATTGTACGACCCTTAAGTCTCTTGTTAGCAAAGTCTGTAATACCTTGTGATAGTGGTTCAACAGCGGCGATAAACCATGAACCGATAAGTGAGAATAGTTCCAAACAGAAAGCAGCTGTAAATGATAGTGTAAAGATTTCTTTAATACCTTGGTGTGAAAGTAAACCAATAAAGATACCTAAGTAAATACCAATTGCGAACTTGCTTCCCCAGAATCCAATCTTCTTGTTCAATGCAGCAGCATCGAAGTCAAATTTGTCTAACCATGGGAAGACAACATCAAATAGTTTATCAAAAACCATGATAATTGGGTTCATCATGTAGTTCATATGTGTTGTTGTCATTGGGTTTGAAGCTGGTGCATGTAATAGATCATTAAAAGTAGGTTTCATCAAATCTGAATTGATAATCTTCAAAACACCAATGAAAATAACAAGAAGTGTAGTGATTAGTAAGTTTGCGCCAAAGAACATAGCTAGCAAACCAACGAAAGCTAGATGCCAAATATCAAAAATATCAACATCAAGTGTGTTTGTCTTGTCTAGAACGATCATAACGATATTAACGATAACCATAACTAGCAAGAAGAACAATGTGTAAGGTGAACCCCAAGTGATAGTAGCAAGTGGAGCCCAACCTAAGTCGGTAACTGATAGTTGAATACCAGTTGACTTAACAAACGCATTCAATGCGTCTTGGAAGGCTGTTGTCAACAATCCAATAACGGCACTGATAGCGGTAAGAGCGATGGCTAATTTAATACCACCCTCCAAAGCTTTAGAGAATTTAACTCTAAAGATCAAAGCGATAATTGTCAAAACGATTAACATCATTGGTGCGGCACCAAGATCAATTAACGGTTTGAATATCGCATTGGCAAAATCAATTATTCCTGACATTTCCGTTTCCCCCTAGATGAAGCGTTTTTTTATGCCTTGCCACTGTCCTTAATAGCTTGTTCTACTTGGTCATAAACAGGTTTGGCCATAGCAGGCATTCTATATAGGATAGGACCAGCATCAATAACTGGGCAACTTGGTGTAAATCCAAGATCTGTGGCAGCGATTGGTGTGAATAGATCGTAGTCTTTTAACATATCTTCTGTAATATCCTTAACCATAACGGCATCGGCTTGAACGTCATATCCACGGTTCTTCATTTCTGTTTCCAAAGCGTCTTTGATTTGGTGACTTGAGTTAACTCCGGCACCACAAGCAGCTAAAATTTTAAACATAATTTACACTCTCCTTTATTCATTACTCTTTGCATACTTAGTAAATTTTCTGTTCAAGAATGAATAGATTTCTTTAGGATCCTCACTCTTGAAGAATGGTACAAGCTCGTTTTCAGAAGTACGAGCCATGAAGTCCATGATTTGAGCCAAAATGTTTGATTGACCTTCTGGATCATTGTTTAAAATCATGAACAAAAACTTCACTGGAAATTCTTTCGATGGATCAATCATATTATGGAAAGAAATTTCTTTGTCCAATTTAATCGGAACAATCATTCGAGCCTTAACGAATTCGCTCTCCGTATGTGGAATGGCAATGTTTGGTATCTTTGGTGATACGACTGACATGTCAATTCCAGTTGGATAGTTTTGCTCACGTTCCAATAAATTGTTAATGAAGTCCTTAGTTACAAGGTCCTTCTTTAATAAAGAATCAGCTATTTCGCGAAACACTTCCTCTTGTGTCGAAGCTTTTGAGATATAAACTTCGTTTTCGCTAAATAGTTGATCAGTAGCTAATTCACCCATTAACACCATCACCTACCCGTTTGTTTGTTTTTGTTTACAAGAACAATAGTAAACGCTTGCACAAAATATGTCAATACTAAATATAAAAATATAAGACCAGATATGTTTTTCCTATATTAGAGCATGTACCAATATATTATTTGCTTTATTAATAAAGAAAGCACTTTCAAATAAATGAACAATAACTCCCAAAAACAATTGACAAGTGAACATGTAGATGCTAAATTATGTTTGTAACGAACAATAGTAAACAAAAAGAGGTGATCTTTTGTTAAAGAAAGAACGCTTTCTAAAGATACTATCGGAATTAGATAAGAACGATATCGTTACTGTTAACGATTTAACTACATTATTGAATTGTTCTGATATGACCATCCGTCGTGATCTTGAGGAATTGTCAGAATCTGGCAAGTTGATCAGGATTCACGGTGGAGCCCAAAAAGTTAGCGTTTCTCCATTAGAGGAAGCTTCACATGTGGAAAAACGTCAGGTTCATATCAAAGAAAAACAAGAAATAGCTAAACTGGCAGCTAACCAAATTGATAATTTTGATACTATCTTTATCGGTCCAGGAACAACGCTTGAATTGATTGCTCAGAATATTAATAAAGACATTAATTCTTTGAGAGTCGTGACAATTAGTATTCCTGTCTTTGAAAGCTTTAAAAATTCAGATCTTAACTGTGAATTGATTTTAGCAGGTGGAATTTATCGTAGCCGTTCAGGAACATTAATTGGTGCTTTGGCAAGCAATGCTGTGAGTGGATTGAAATTTGACAAAGCATTCGTCGGTGTCAATGGTATTCAAAATTCACAAATTATGACTGCCAACACTGAAGAAGGTCGGATTCAAAGCGTTGCTTTAAATAACTCTCAGACAAAATACATCGTGACTGACAAATATAAGTTGAATCGTAATGATTTCTATACTTTCTATAGTTTAGACGATGTAGATTATCTAGTTACTAACAAGAGCACTTCAAAAGAAACAATGGATTACTACCAGCAATATGTAAGACTTATTACCAAATAATTGGAGGGATTATTTTATGAAAATCGCATTAGCTTCAGATAAAGCAGGATTTGAATTAAAGAATTACATCAAGAGTTATCTTGAAAATGAAGGCAAAGATTACGAAATCGTTGACCTTTCAGAAGAACCAGCTGCTGACTTCGTTGATTCATCAACTGCCGTTGCACACGCTGTTCTTGATGGTAAGACAGACCGTGGAATTATGTTTGATGAATATGGTACAGGTTCAGCTATGGCAAGTAACAAGATCCATGGCATGGTAACAGCTAACGTTACTGAAGAAAACACAGCTCACATGACAACACAACACAATGGTGCTAAGTCAATCGCTATTGGTGCAGGCATCGTTGGTAAGAAGCGTGCTGAATCAATCGTTGATGAATACTTAGGTGTTAACTACGCTGGTGGACGTCACCAAATCCGTTTGGACATGTTGGAAAAACTATATTAATAGTAGGAGGGAATTAATTTATGATTATTGCATTAGGAAACGACCATATTGTTACAGATACTAAAATCAAGATTTCAGAAATGTTAAAGGCTATGGGCCACAAGGTTATTGATGTTGGTACATACGACCACACAAGAACTCACTACCCTATTTACGGCTTACGTGTAGCTAACCTTGTTCGTGACGGCAAAGCTGACTATGGTGTTGTACTTTGTGGTACAGGTGTTGGTATTTCAACAGCTGCAGACAAGAACCAAGGCGTTCGTGCTGCCCTAGTTGCTGATACAACAACAGCTAAATATGCTAAAGAACACTTGAATGCAAATGTTATCAGTTTCGGTGGTGCCGTTGTCGGTGAACATCTAGCTGAAGAAATCGTTAAGACATTCCTTGCTGCTGATTATCTAGGTGAAGACGACGATCTAGTTAAGAAGATTGATGCCGTTGAATCTAAAGACAACCCAGAACAACATGACAATCCACACTTCTATGACCATGAAATGAAGCTATGGGACGAAGGATTCTACCATGACTAAAAACTAGAGAGCGGAGACAGGGCGCCCAGCTCCCGAGCATTTTCGTAGGACTGTGAATTGCACACCGCTTTTGTGTGCGATTTACAGTCCTATGAAAAGCGGAAGGAGTTGCCCTGTCGGAGCTCGTTTTAGAGCTGTTGCAGTCCTATGGTCTAAAAACCACAGCCTACACAAACTCTAACCTTCCAATCAAAAAAGATATTAAAAAGTAAAAAATGAGCTGCCATTGTGTAACTCATCAAGGGCTATATGAAATGAAAAAGTTAGCCCGGCTTCATGCACTGAACAATTTTGTACAGTGCATGAAGCTGGACTAACTCTGAGAGGTTTTATTTCGTAGAACCCATTTTTAATGGCCTAAAACAGACTATTTTAAATTTAATAAAGGGGTCCGCACAATGAGTAATTCAGTTTTAACAATCACCATGAATCCTTCAGTTGATATCTCATATCCACTAGAACATCTAAATATTGATACAGTCAATCGTGTAAAGGATGTTTCCAAGACAGCTGGTGGTAAGGGATTAAACGTTACAAGGGTTCTCAAGCAACTCGGCGTTGACGTCACAGCTTCAGGTATTATTGGTGGAACAATTGGCCAATTTATCACAAACCAACTTGATGAAAATGACATCGATCACGCTTTCATGAAAATTAGTCAAGAATCTCGGAACTGTATCGCTATTTTACACGACAATGGTGACCAAACTGAGATCCTTGAAGCAGGTCCTATCCTTTCAAAAGATGACGAAATTGCTTTTCTAGAACATTTCGATAATCAAGTAAGTAGTTTCAAATTAGTAACTATCTCTGGTAGTTTGCCACAAGGTCTCTCAACGGGACTTTATTCTAAGATGGTCAACGTAGCTGCCAAACACAATGTCCCTGTTATTTTAGACAGTTCAAATGAAGCATTGCGTTTAGCTCTAGAAAGCGACGTTAAGCCATTTATGATCAAACCTAATCAAGACGAAATCGCTCAATTAATTGGTAAAAAAGTTAGCGATTTGAACGACTTGAAGGATAAATTAGCAACTGAGGAAATCTTCAAAGGTATTCCTTGGGTTGTAGTTTCACTAGGTTCACAGGGCGCATTCGTTAAATACCAAAATAACTTCTTCAAAGTAAATATTCCAAAAATTCACGCCGTTAACCCTGTTGGATCAGGTGATTCCACTGTAGCTGGTTTAGCTGCAGGTTTGGTTAAAGATGAAAAACCAGAAGATATTATGAAAAGAGCTATGACAGTCGGTATCCTAAATACTTTACAGGAAAAGACTGGAAATATTGACATTAGCCAATATAAAGATTATTTTGAACAGGTAGACATAGTTAAGTACTAATGTTTAATTTATTATTCGGAGGAATGAATGTATATGACAACACCAAAAAAGTACGCAGCACTAGAAAAAATGTCTGACAAGAACGGAGTTATTGCAGCTCTTGCTATTGACCAACGTGGTTCACTAAAGAAAATGTTAGCCGCAGCCGCAAACAAGCCAGCTAATGAGGAAGATATTGTCGAATTCAAGAAAGCGATTTCTAAAGAATTGACACCTTACGCTTCAGCAATCCTATTGGACCCAGAATATGGTCTTCCAGCTTCAAAAGTTAGAGCTGAAGGTTCAGGTCTATTAGTTTCATACGAAAAGACTGGTTACGATGCTACAGAACCAGGTAGATTACCTGATTTGATCTCAGTATGGTCAGTACGTCGTTTGAAGGAAGCCGGAGCCGACTCAATCAAGTTCTTGCTTTACATCGATCCAGATGAAGATAAATCAATCATTGACCAAAAGGAAGCCTTCGTAGAAAGAGTTGGTGACGAATGTGTTGCCGAAGATATCCCATTCTTCGTTGAATTGGTTACATACGATGACTCAATCGGTGACGTTAAGAGTGCCGAATATGCTAAGGTAAAGCCACACAAGGTTATCGAAGCTATGAAAGAATTCTCAAAGCCACAATATCACATTGATGTTTTGAAGGTTGAAGTTCCTATTAACCTTGATTACGTTGAAGGATTTAACGGCGACAACCCTGTTGTTTACACAAAGGATGAAGCTATCAAGTACTTCAAGGAACAAAGTGATGCTACAAACTTGCCATACATCTTCTTGAGTGCCGGTGTTTCAGCACAAGCCTTCAGAGATGAATTACACCTAGCTAAAGATGCTGGTGCTAAGTTCAATGGTGTTCTATGTGGACGTGCCACATGGAGAGGTGCCATCGAACCATTCGCTAAAGATGGTGAAGAAGCTGGTAAGAAGTGGATGAACGATCAAGGTAAGAAGAACATCGAAGAATTAAACGAAGTTCTTGCTGAAACTGCAACTTCATGGAAAGACAAAGTTTCAAAAGACTAATTTAAAACTTTAAAAATTACGCACTTTGAATAAACTGGGTTTTCTTGGACAAACTTTTTTGTTCAGGAGAAGCCAGTTTTTGTATTCCGCCTCCGGGAACAAGAAAATTAGGCTGCTGTGGGGACCGACTGGAGCCAAGGTCTCCAGTCTCGATTTTGAGCCTTGCAAGCAAGTCTCAAAACTCGTCCTGTGGTGTAAGGGCTAAAGCCCTAACGCCACCTGCACTGCTGCCCAATTTTCTTGTTCCCTCCGGCTAGTGTATTTTGATATGATAATATATTTAGTATTGGGAATTAAATTCTTATTTAAAAACCCTATACCAATCAACATCAATCTAACCAACAAAATAGTCGGAAGAGCTGAGAAATGATTACTTGCTGTGAAAGTGGCGTTATTGCTTTAGCAATTACACCACCGGGCGTGTTTGGAGACTTGCCGCACTTGCAAGGCTTCAAACCGAGGTCTGAGACCTTGGCTCAGGCCAGTCCGCACAGCAAGCAATCATTTCTCAGCTCTGGAGACGGCAAAAACAAAAACACTTATTTAGACATTTTATCTGGGGGTAAAACTACATGGTACCTGCTAACTTTGAACTAGCCCGAAATGCCATTACATCAATGGTTGCGGTGCTTTTAATTGTTATTTACATTATCTATATGATTTCAAAATACTCACATCGTGACAAAGATAAGGTTTGGACTGCTGATACGATTCTTTTAACATTTATCGCTATTTACTGCGTTTACATTACCTTAATGAATTTTGTCACATTACCGGCTAATCTGGGCTATATAAATACCGTTGTTACTTTTGTATTTATGATAGTTGTAATAGCCTTTATCATTAATTCAATCTATAAAAAAGCAACTAGCAAGTCTAAAGAGAAATAACAAAAGCGGATAATCACAGTGATTGTCCGCTTTTTTGTACATTCCGTATTTTACTATCTAGCACTTCCTTACTTACACACGGCTAATCCATTTTTCCTCAAGTACTTACAGCGTTTTGTAACCTTTACTTGTGAAAAAACATGCTATCCTTTATTTTGATAAAAAAATACTCATGGTAAAGGATGTGATCACTCTTGAAAATTTCTGAGGTAAGTAAAAAAGTTGGCTTGACTGTCCCTACTATTCGTTATTACTGTGACTTAAGTATGGTGCCTTCTTTGCGGCGCGATGTCGATGGTGAAAGAATTTTTGATGGTGAAGCTGTTTTATGGCTCGAGGGAATCAAATTTCAGCGGGAACTTGGTTCCTCACTTTCTGAAATTCAAACCTATATTCAGTTAAGCCAACAAACTGGTCCAGCAGCATTGAGAAAGCGTCATGAGATGCTTTTGAATCAATATGAAAAGGCTCAACAAGATGTTGACGAGTCTTCCGAACGGCTGCAACGTTTGGAAAGCAAAATTGAACTTGAAGAGAAGATTATTAAGGGTCAAAAAACGGACAGTTTAAGCGCTGCACGTAGATTTAGCACATAGAAAAAGACGATCAATGATCGTCTTTTTTTTACCCTATTTGGCTTGTACCATCGTTATAATTCAACGTTACACCATTTTGCACATTGAAAATATAAACATTGAAGTGAACTGAATTACTCCCAATTGATTGAGCTTCCATTTGAACACCACGAGGTAACAACTCATCCCCACGGAAAATTGGTGTAACTCGATATCTAATATAATTTGAACTGCTTTGTTTCAAGTAATAAGCAATATCCATTTCATGAGCTAACATCTCAGGACTATTCAATGAGCGTGTTCCTGTCATCAAATTCTTAGGATTATTATTTTGACCAGTCAGTTGATAACCAATCAAATGACTACGATTGTACAACCAACCACCATTAATACGCTTATTATGCCAGCCAGTTGGATTCCAATGCAATGGCTCCCGTTTAGCTGTTGGCATCAATGAAACGTTCAATAATGCATTAGCAGCTGTGACTCGGTTAAGATTATCTAGGTCGCCATATTGTTGCCAAGCACCTTTAGCTGTACTTAAATCCTCATTAGAAAACTTAGGATTATTGTTATTAACCACAATTTCTTGAGTTCCATTATAATCCATATTAGCTAAATCAGTATTATCGGCAGTTTGTGTAGGTTTATTTTCATGTTGATCAACCGCTTTTTGTTTATCAGCAATTTCTTGTTGTAATTTAGCAATTGATTTTTTTAATTTCTTATTTTTAGCAACTAATTTCTTAGTCTTCTTTTGATAAGAATAATTCTTTACATATTCAGTTCTAACATTACTCTTAGTAGCTGCCTGACTTTGCGTTGTCACGGCAGTTGTTGCTGGAAATAAAGATAATAGCACTAAAAGTTTAACTAATTTTTTCATTATCTCTTGGCCCTCCTATAACCGGCAGCAATTGCTTCTTGTTCACTGTGAAAGTAAACTGCATTAGCAGAGTTCATGCGATAACCAGCTTGACCAGGCATATGATAAACACCGGTTTTGGAATTTCCAACAATTGTTCCTGTGTCAGACGTATTCATATCTCCCCTAGTTTGCGTCTGTGAAGCAGATTGTTGTGATTGTTGTGATTGTTGTGATTGTTGTTGTTCTTCTTCTTGTTGTTTTTGTTGAGCGGCAGCTTCTTGTTCTTGCTTTTGAGCAGCCTTTGCTTGTGCCTCCTGCTCCTTTTGGGCAGTAGCTTGTTGTTCTTGTTCCTTACGCTTAGCCTCGGCTTCATCACTAGCGATTTTATCCTGTTGTTCTTGCAGTTTATCTTCTTTAGCCCGCAATTTTTTTTGCTTAGCTAACAAAGCAACATTTTCTTTCTTAGCAATATCGTACTTGTCTTTACCAACATATTTGGGTTTCTTAACAACCTTAGTCGTATCGGCACTGCTTGACTGCTTGGAAGTAGTTTCGTTACGACTACTCATACTCCCAAAAATCAGCATAATAAACATACTAATAACCAAACCCACTTGATAGCGCTTCTTTAGTTTCTTATTAGCTCGGCTTGTTACTCTTACCTTATGACCTTTGAACAGTCTAATGGCATAATAAATCATAAATCCAAATGCCACCATACTTATAAAACTAGCCATCCCCTTGAATCCCCCTAACTGTATTTATAATTTTATGTTATCCGAGGTACTTTTTATAAACAAGTTAAAAAGTGTTCTCATAAAAAAAATATCGAAAATCCATAAGAATTTTCGATATTTTTTCGTAATTTGTTATTTCAAACTTTTCAGTATATAATCACCCAAGGCTTCAACTCGCTTATAATCATCCTCATCAGGATCACGGTCAATCTTCACAGAGTCAGCAACCTGTTCACCATTGCTAGAGTTCAGTTGCATCGTGAAGTAATCAACGGCTCTACCAAAGTGTAAATGGGTCTTCGAACTAGACCCTAACACCGCAAATTTAGTTCTCTTTAAATCCACATCAGCTAAATCTTCATAGAAATCCTGTGCTTCGTCAGGCACTTCACCATCATGATAAGTGTATGTTTCCACTATAACGGCGTCATAGTCACTTAAACCAAAGGCATCTGTATCAACGATTTGCTCCAAATCAAGATCAGCACCTTTATCCTTTAAATAATCTGCCAAATGTTTGGCTATTTCCTCATTACGACCAGTCAAACTGGTATAAGTTAACAATATCTTCATTCAATTACCACCTTACACTAATACGTTTTTTAGAATGTTTTGCCTCTACAATTTCATCGACCATCGCAATGGCAAAGTCAGCGTAACTGATTTCACTTTTACCATCGGCATCGAAAGTTAGTTCCTCACCAGCTAAGACATATTTACCAGTACGTTCACCATCTGCTTGGAAATCGGCAGCCGGACTAATGAACGTCCAATCAATCTTGCTTTCGCGCAAAACATCCAATGATTTATCCATTTCTTCACTCAAGGGCTTAACTACCTCTGGAAAATCAGCCTGTTGATAAAGCTTTTTTGTATGGGTTTCGTCAAGATACAATGATCCTGCTCCACCAACTACTAATAATCTTGTCTTTGAACCACCAATGATTTCAATCAAATGTTTCGTTGCTGGAACATATTCTTTCACAGCTGGTCCAAAGAATCCTAACGCATCAACTAAAACATCAAAGTTTTTAATATCCTCAGCTTGTAAACTATAAACATCCCGAACTAAATATTCGTCTGTCGGTGACTTCTTCGCATCACGTACGATCGAAGTTACATCTAAGCCTCGACTCAAGGCTTCCTTAACAATCAAGGAACCTTCTTTACCATTTGCACCAATAACGGCTATTTTCATAATTAATGCCTCCAATTTCTTTCAACAAACTTACTTTACATATTTCTAAGCAAAATCACCAAGAAATTGGCTCCAATATAGTAAACTTATCGTGCTGGGAGGCGGAACTTATGGCATATCAAATTTATTTTGTAAGACACGGTAAAACTTGGTATAACGAATACGAGAAAATGCAGGGTTGGTCTGACACTCCTTTAACTGATGACGGAGTTGAAGTCGCTCAAAAAGCAGCCGAAGCATTACGGAACGTTAATTTTGCGGCCGCAGTCACCTCAGATATGAAACGAGCAGTTGATACAACTAGAATTATTACAAGAAGAAATAAAAACAATTTAGTACCACAAGAATTATCAGAATTCAGAGAACAATTCTATGGCTACTTTGAAGGTCGTAGTATTGATGAATCGTGGTTTGCCATTGGTAAGCCACATAATGCTAGAACTTTCAGTGATATTGTCCAAAAGTATGGTTTCGATGCCACCATGGACTTCGTTAAAGAAGCTGATCCTCTACATGATGCTGAAAGTGCCGACGAGTATTGGAGTAGAATCGAACGTGGCTTTAAGAAACTCGACCGCATTGCCCATGACGGTGATAAAATCCTTGTCGTTACTCACAGTATTACTATCTTAGGCTTTGCTATCCGTTATCCAACGCCAGGATTAAAAGTTGATGATATTCCTGCCAATGCCAGCTTAACGATTATGGAACGTGACAATGGCGTCAACAAGGTCACTAAATATAACCAATCATTGATTGACTAAAACAAACCACTAGTTGAAAAAATACAAGTAGCATCTAATGTAGTAAACTATGATTAACGTGCAGTGTAGTTTACGAATTACAAAGTATAATAATTGCTCTGAGGGGCAACTAGCACAATGTGTTACATATATTGAGGAGGACATTTTTTCATAATGGCAAAATACCAAATTTATTTAGTTCGCCACGGTCGGACTTGGTTTAACAAATATAATAAAATGCAAGGTTGGTCTGATACTCCCCTTGCTCCCGAAGGCGTTGAGGTAGCTAAAAAAGCTGCTAAGGCATTAAAAGACGTCAACTTTGCTGCCGCTTTTTCATCAGATGCCAGACGTGCAATTGATACTTGTAAACTAATAGTTGATGAAAATATCAATCACGACAAAATCACACCACAAAAACTAATGGAATTTCGTGAAGAGTTCTACGGCTATTATGAAGGAATGAACTCCCCCGAAGCTTGGTACATGGTAGGCCAACCCCACGGTGCCGCTACATTTGCCGAAATTATTGCTAAATACGGAATGGACGCTACAAAAGACTTCATGAAAGAAGCCGATCCATTCCATGACGCTGAAAATGCTGAAGAATATTGGACCCGTGTTAACAAAGGTTTCGAAAAATTAGATAAAGTAGCCAAAGATGGCGATAAGATTCTTTTAGTCTCACATGGAACAACTATCCGTTCTATCACCGACCGTTATAACGATGGAAACTTCGATGTAACGGTTAGTCCCAGAAACTCTAGTCTAACAATGATGACCCGTGATAACGGCCAAAATACAGTTACTAGTTATAATCAAATGTTAGATTAAAACTATGAAAACAAGAATTCGACAGAGTAATATCTGTCGATTTTTTTATTATTCAATGTATCAACAAAAAGATTTTTGAATTTAATAATCCAATTTCAACTTATCTAGCATGTTCCGCATATTGAAGAGTAGCCTTAATGAAAATTACAATCAGTCTAATAAAATAATTTTTTTATTTAAAATATTTCAAATAACATTTACATAAATCGATAAATTCAATGTTAAAAGCACTTTAAATATTTCAAAGATTAAATTTTCTCTAATTTATCTCTATTCATTTACTGAAAAATACTATAAACTGTGTATTAATCTCATATTTGAAAGGGGAACTTTGACATATGTCTGATTCATTACAAGCTATCGAATCAAAAGCATTTTACATTAATCCTAATCGATCAGTTGCTGTGATTAATTATAATGAGGAATATATTCAAGATATTTTTCAACTAATCAACAGCAAAGGTTTTCACAATTTGGTTGACCTCTATCTTGAAGAAAGTCAACTTGCTGTAACTAATAAAGTTGAGGGCTTAGCCGCCGATACTTACATCAATATTTTGAAAGCTATCTTAATTGATGACAAACCTACATATGAAAAATACGGTAACGAACAGATTCTCAAGAGCATTGAAGATTTCTATTCTTACTATCGTTCATATTTTAGAGTTTCTCTCATTAATAAACATAATAGTGCCATCGTTAAAGGTAACTTTATGACGATTGATAATCGTTTTAACGAAGTCGTCATTAACCTTTATCGGGCTATCGAAGAAAAGCTTCAAGGCTTTCCTAATCGAACTTACCGTCAAATCAATGCTGGGACTAATGCCTGTGTTTTAACGCAATCAATCAAATGGAACATGCCCAAGAAATATCAAGCTTTGGAAAGTATTCGTTTCTTAGATACGATCATGCTACGCCCACCGATGATGATGCACACTAAGAGTAACAAGCGCGAAGGTGTCTTCAGTGCCGTAGAAAACAATCCTATCGAAAAATTTGATGGCGACCAAAAAGACTGGTACTGCTTCCCTGCTAAAATTGGTGAAAGTTTAGCTTTTATCTATTTCCATCGCGATTACTTTGTCAGTGGTATCGCTCTAGCCAACTTATTTGAAGTTGCTGACGAAGCTAGTATCGCTGGTCAAAAGCCTGACGAAATAATCCTCTTCGGTCTCAAAGAAACTGAGGGTGGCGTGAGCCATTATTATCACGATGAAGAAAACGATATTTGGGTCGGTGAAGTCCCTTATAACGATAAGACAACATACTTCGGTTATATGAAGAAAATGTGTCTAACAGTTCATAATTTACACATGATTTATGAAAACCATCTACCAATTCACGGTTCAATGGTTAAAATTAGTTTTTCTAACGGTAAAACTAAATCAGTTGTCTTCTTTGGAGACTCAGGTGCCGGCAAGTCTGAATCTATCGAAGCATTGCAAGAAATTGCGGATGACAAAATTATCAATATTGAAACTATCTTCGATGACATGGGTAGCTTTGCTTTCGATGATGAAGGTAATGTCTATGCCCAAGGTACTGAAACCGGTGCGTTTGTTCGTTTGGACGACTTGAGTAGTTCTGTCGCCTTTAACAACATGGACCGTGGTATTTACTTGAATCCAGAGCTGAAGAATGCTCGAGTTATCTTGCCTGCCAATACTTACAAAAACGTCGTTGAACATCATTCAATCGACATGTGGGTATATGCTAATAATTACGATGCTGAAATTGGTTTGCATCAATTCCCAGATGAAGACCAAGCTAAGGCAACTTTCATTGCTGGTAAACGAAAAGCCTTAGGTACAACTGATGAAGTCGGTATGAGTACAACTTTCTTTGCTAATCCATTTGGACCAGTACAAGAAGAAGCCAAGACTCGCCCAATTATTGATAAAGTATTCAACAAACTCTATCAAGATAACGTTTATGTCGGTGAAATTTATACTCATTTAGGCTATGACAAATCTAAGGACAGCTTGCATGAATCGGCTAAAGAGCTACTTTCAGAATTAATGAATAACTAGAAAAAATATATTTTTTCTTTTAACCTCAAAAGAGCAGCAATCCAAAATTCGGATTGCTGCTCTTATTTTTTATTATATTTCTGATTTATTAATACAGTTAATCTTTGTAATTGCCTGGCACGTTGATTATTTGTTATTTTTCTCATTTTAGGATTGTTCAGTTGATATTTTGCTGACTTAGAATCTTTGACCCAAAAGTCATAACGGGGACTGTCAACAGCATAGGAATTATTGATTGTAAAGCCACTTTCTTTCAGAGCGGCGTTATAAGCACTCGGCTCATCTAGGTGATTAGGGACCAATCCGGTAATAATTTTTGATCCAATCACTGGCAATGGAAACTCATCATTTTTAATTAACATTTCATGGTTAGGATCTTTGCTTTTGCCAATATTTTTGGCATACCAACAATCATAGGAGACGAGTCCACCATCTAATGCTAAATAAATACTTTTACCACGCAGAGAATCATCCCCGCTAATGACACGGTCAACATAAACGGTTGCTTTAGTATAGGACATCCCTTCTGGACTATGCATTTTCTGCAAATTAATGACCGTACCTTGAATAACCGTCTGACTGTGATTTTGTAATTGTTCCAATGAGGTACTAGCAACCATAGACTTGTTAGTAAATTCATCGCTATGAATCACTTCAGCCTTAGCAGTACTTCTTTGCCAGATTTTTCGATTTTTACGAATTAATTTAGAGGATTGTTCTAGTTTGATATGCCGGACATCGTTACTGCTCAGTGCATTAACACTATACGCCGACAGTGGCAAAACGAAGATCAATAGTGCCACGATAATCATGAGTGTCTTTTTCATCGCAATTCTCCCCGAGGACATTATCGCACGTTCGGAGTTGGGATTGTACCGCGATTATTTTATATAATTTAAATATTTTATTGTGTTTCAAAATAATTAAATTGTAACTCTTAATATTCTAGTCATCGTTGATTTAAAAGTAACAAAATTTGTACTAAAACAATCAGTCTACTCGACCATATATCTAAAAACTTTTTATAGGGCCAGAGCGTCATTTAGACTTTGATTTTTTAACTCACTGATTAATAATCTTGAGAATATCTTTTCGAAAACCATCAATTTTTCTTTCTAACTCAAAATCACTTATTTCTTCTAAGTCTGTATCCTGAAACGGATTGTCCATTATTTTAACTATTCTTTTGTCATGACTGTTCATAATAGCAATTCTATTACCACAACGAATCGCTTCATTTAAATCATGAGTTATCATGAAAATACTTGTTTTCTCTTTTCGCCAAATATCTAAAATTAATCCTTGCATCTTAGCTCTAGTAAATGCATCTAAAGCACCAAAAGGTTCATCCATTAATAATAACGGTGAATTATTAGCCAAAACTCTAGCTATTGCAACCCGCTGTCTCATACCACCTGACAACTCAAAAGTCTTGGTCTGACTTTGATCACTCAATCCAATCAAATCCAACAAATATCTAACCCTTGAATCTATCTTCTTTTGAGGAAACTTACGTACTTTTAGTCCGAATCCAACATTATCTTTTACTGTCAACCATGGATATAAAGAAGAATTTTGAAAAACTACTCCCCGTTGCCAATCTGGCCCTGTTATTGTTTCTCCGTTCATCTTTAAGACACCATCAGAAGAAATAAAGCCGGCTATCGCTTGCAAAATTGTACTCTTACCACATCCTGAAGGTCCCACTAAAACAAATATTTCATTTTTAGCAACGTTAAAACTAGTATTAACAATCACTGGCACATCAGAATTGGGATATTTAATTGACAAATTATCAGCTTGAATTAATTCCATTTTAAATTCCTCCATGATGAACAAACGCTTTAAACTGTTTCAATGTCGGTGCATAACTAATTGTTTGTTGACTTTGCATAAACTCACCTGCACGCTGCATTTCCACCATGAATTGTCCGAGTTTGTCTTGATTTCCCAAATAGTTTCTAGAGTATTCCGCACTTAATGACGGCCATGTCGTTCCTTTCATCTGTTTGTCAGCATCACTGATACTAATTCCAGTTTGCTTAGCGGCTGCTTTAACGGCGGTAGAATAGCTTGTTTGGCGTAATTTATGAGATTTATTCAAAACCTCAACAAACTTCTTCACATCCCCCGGATTACTCTTCAAAAAGGCTTTACTCACTAAAGTTATATTTGCCGTTGAATATCCAGCTTTAGACAAATCTGAACTGTCTGTCAAAACTCGCCCGTCGCTTTGTAATTGTGATAATGTCGGTTGCCAAGTATAAGCAGCATCAATATTACCGCGTTTCCAAGCTGCAACGATATTTTGTGTATCCATATCGAGCAATTTAACTTTGTTTTCTAACCCTGCCCGTTTTAAAGTAATCATCAAACTATAATGAGAAGTTGATGCAAACGGTGTTGCTATCTTTTTGCCTCTAAGATCAGAGATACGTTTAATTCCGGAATCTCTCTTCACAATCAAACACTCATTGGAACCACACATTTCATTGATCCATAACAACTTCACGGGAATGCCTGCTGTCAATGCCACGATTCCATTAGTATCTCCCATCGTGGCAAAATCAACCCCACCCGACATCAGTGCCTTATTAGCATCAACACCAGAATCAAATGTTATAAAACTAACTTTTTTATCTGGAAAAGCACTTCGAAAATAACCTTTATTTCGAGCCACGGCAACATCATTTGGTGTATTTAGAATCCCAATTCGTATTTCATTAGACTTTATTTTATTTCTGGGTGAACAGCCACTCAATCCAACAACGACCACCATCACACATACAATTAACAGTACTTTAAGTAGTCTTTTCATCAGTTTTTACCCTTCCAAAAAATCCACTTTTTCTCCAATAATTGTAAAAGCCAGTCAATTAATAAACCTAATCCTCCCAGAATAAAAATGCCCATAAACATAACACTACTCTTCAGGTATTTAGATGCATCAATAACCATCCAGCCAATTCCGGATGTCGACGCCACCATCTCCGCAGCAACCAATGTTGAAAAGGAGACTCCCATAGCCGTTCTAATTCCAGTAAAAATATCAGGCAAAGCTCCTGGAAAAATGACCCATCTAAAAACCGACCATTTATCAGCTCCAAGCGATTTGGCACTTAAAATATAGTCTTTATTTAAATGCCTAACCCCTTCAACACAGGCAATGTATATAGGAGCAAATGCTGCTAAATAAAGCAATATTACTTTAGAACCTTCACCGATACCTAGCCACAAAATCAAAATGGTGTAGTAGGCCAATGGTGGGATAGGACGATAAAATTGAATAACGGAATCGACAACAGCATGGATTACTTCAGACATCCCCGAAGCCAAACCTAAAGGTACAGCAGTAACAATTGCCAAAATCAAGGCTGAGAATAGGCGAAATAAGGTAATCCCCAGATGTTGCCAAAAAGAAATATTGTTGTAACCATGAACTAAAATACTAGTAAATGTAAACCAAACGTCTTGTGGTGATGGAAACAAAATAGGTGAAACTAATTTCAAATTAGTTACCAAAAACCAAATTGCTAATAAGATAATCCAAACACTAGTAGTTATTAGTAATGATTTTTTCTTCATCTCATCACCCCTTTACCTACTACAATAAATCAAAACGATAGTTTGTCACAATTGGTTTACGATCTGTTGTTTGATCTTTAAAATACTCATACTCGCAAATTTCCAAATATGAACCTGAAATATTAATGACATTCTTATAACCACGGTTATTTAAAGCACGAACCATATTATAACTGCGTTGGCCAGATAAACAGTGTACGTATACTGGTCGATCCATTGGAATTTCATCTAAACGTTGACGGAATTGGCTAAGTGGAATATTAACTGAAGTTGTAAGATGTCCTTCTTCATATTCTTTTGGTTCTCTGGCATCAATAATAAATGCGCCACCCTCAACAAGTTTACGTACATCGCTAACTTGGACCTGTTGATATTCACCATTCAAAATATTCTCTGCAACTAATGCCGCCATATTTACAGCATTCTTAGCCGTACTGAACCAAGGTGAGTAACAAACTTCCAAATGTGTCAAATCGGAAATATGACCATGCATGGAAATCATCGTTGCAACGATATCAATTTGTTTATCAACATCTGACTTACCTAATGCTTGAGCACCTAGAACTTCACCACTTGGGTAACCAAAAATCAATTTTAAGTATAACGGCGTTGCATCTGGCATCAAACCTACTTGATTCTTTGGAATAACGGTAGCTGTACGATAATCTATGCCATCCTTTTGACATTCACTTTCAGTTAATCCTGTTGAAGCAACGTTTATATCAAAAATATGGATAGCTTGAGAACCAATAACACCTCTATTTTCAACTGTACGACCGTAAATATGGTCAACAGCATCTCTTGCTTCCATTTGAGCTGGGAAAGCTAAGGCCAAACGGGTCTTTTTACGAGTAATCATATGTGTAACTTCAATGGCATCTCCGACAGCATAAATATCTGGAATTGATGTCTGATAATGTTGATCAACTGCAATTCCACCGGTTAACCCTAACTTACAACCGATTTTACTTGCTAACGTCGTATCTGGTTTAACACCAATAGCTACAATTACTGCTTGAGCCTTTATTTCTCGACCTGAACCTAATTTCACATTACTATCCGTAATTTCAGCCAAACCATCATCTAAGACAACATTAACTCCATGATCATAAAGTTCTTTATGAACTAATTCAGCAAAATCATCATCAATGGTTCCCATAACATGACTAGAAGCTTCAATTAAGGAAACTTTTTTATCAGTTTGTGCCAAATTTTCACAGACCTCTAAACCGATGAATCCTCCACCAATAATAGCTACATCAGTTACATTATTAACTTCCAAGTATGTTTGAATTTTCTTGATATCAACAACATTGCGGACTGTAAAAACGTTGTCGTTATCAATTCCTTTAATACAACTTGGTAAAATCGGATTAGCTCCTGGTGACAAAATTAATTCGTCATATGGGACCTGTTTTATCTCACCCGTTTGTGTATTTTTAACTTCAACTTCTTTTTTATCTGAATCTACATCAACAACTTCAGAATTTACTTCAGCATCAATCGCATATTGATGTTTAAATTGCGTAGGGTTCATTAAAACGATACTATCTGCATCGGGAATCAATCCACTTAAATGATATGGCAATGAACAGTTAGAAAAAGAAACATCAGGTCCCTTTTCAAACATTGTAATATCTGCAAATTCATCTAATCGACGTGCACGTGCCGCTGCTGATGCTCCACCAGCAACTCCACCAACAACAACAATTTTTTTATTATCCATTGTAAAATTCCTCCCTAATATCCATAAGCTATTTTAGATAATTTATTACCGAAAATACCACCCAAAACTAAGGCAGCCAAGAAAATCCAACCAGAAACTGAGAATTGGGCAATTGGAGTATATAAAGCACCAACGTTGCATCCATTTGATAATCTAGTTCCAAAGCCCATTGTAAAGCCACCTAAGGCAAACAATGATGCACTCTTCATATTCAAGGTTGAAACAGAATGCATTGTTTCTTTAAATAGGCCTGCAGTTAAAATAAAAATAATTGCTCCTAAAAAGATACCTAAATTTTGAACCGTCACACCATTTGCTAGAAGTGGGCCTGAGAACACCTCGGCCGGTTGATGAGTAAAATTCGAAAGTGAAGAAGCTGATACACCAAAAATGTTTAATGTCTTACCAAACCAAAAACCATATGGTGTGGAAGCTCCCCAACCTGACTTTGTTAATCCCATCATTAGTACAAAAATAAGTGTCATACCAACGGCGCCTTGCTTCAGAGTCCAAGGTTTAATGAACAATGCATCATAAGTAGATTTACTATTCATAGTAAAATGTGTAACATCAGCAGGTTTAGGATTATCCTGTACCTTTTCTGATGGAACACCGACGTATGTTTCTGACTGACGGCGCTTTTTTTCATAACGATATGAAAGATATACTACGATACCAGCTAATAGAGCTGTCAAAATAACTGATCCAAGGTAACCGTCTAAGCCATCCCATTTGAATAAATCAGGCATATAGACACCCTGAGCAAATTTAGTACCTGTTTTAGAAGTCGCGATTGAACCTTTTATCCATGATTGTGTTGCCTGAAGAGGAAATCCCAAGAAAACACCTAAACAGAAAAAGATAAGTGTCATACCAGCCCTTGGCAAATCAGTTGCCAAGTCAGTCATCACACCAGTAGCACAACACGATGAAAAAGCCATACCGAATCCAAACAATAATCCACCTAGAATCAAACCGATATTGATTGGATTAATTGATAAATCAAATGACGTCAAATTCTTAGAGAACATTAAGAACGTAACATTAGCAACAGCAGTTATTAAGAACATAAACATCATTGTTCTCATTAATTTTGTTGAACCTGTTTTATAGGCACGGTTTACACTGCCTGCAAATCCCGTATAAGATCTAGATAATATATAACCCAAGGCTAATCCCATAAGCAGCCTCAAATAATGCATACTTGATGGTAATACAAATGGAGCACCAACAACTAAAATCAAAAGCAAAATAAATCCAATAATTCTGTCCCAATTTTTCATTTGATTCGCCTCCTTAACATATTTACAGTGTAAATTTAGCATAAATTATATTAATATGTAATTATTAGTGAAGTTATTTTCTTGTCATATATTTGTGAAAAAAGTTATTTATTGTAAATTTAATTCCATTACATATGAATAAATGGCTCTAGCATAATATATTATCAAAATAACTTTATCACAAAGTTTTCTCGTTATTATATTTATAAATGAGTTCATAAATATTATTTATAAAGGAGGCCTTAGCTATGTTTAAAGACATAACTATTTTTCAAAAGGTCTATGAAAGTCGTAGTATTACAAAGGCTGCCAAAGAACTGTATGTAACGCAACCCAGTGTATCTATCCAAATAAAAAAACTCGAAGATGAACTGGGAGTTCAATTATTTAAACGTAATGGAAACAAATCATTGGTTCCCACAGAAAATGCTAACCGCTTTTATCGTGATTCCCAAATCATCCTAAATAACTGGGAAAATTCTTTAAATCATTTAGTTAAAAAGCACCGCAGTAATCGGATAAAATGCGTTATTGGAGCTTCTCCTACAACTGCCAACCATGTTGTACCTCCACTAATGCAAAGTCTTGGAAAATACTTCAATCGGTTTGATTTCGAATTGGTTACTGGTGATTCTGAAAGAATTTTGGAGGAAATAATCAAACACGAAATAGACTTCGGTATTGTTGAAAAGCCTATTGTAACTAATGATGTTGAACAAGTATCGTTTGCTTCTGATGAAATGGTGTTGGCCGGTGATATTGATAGCCCCGAATGGATCATTGGTAAACCAGGTTCAACACAGCGTGAATATACCGAAAAATATTTTAACAAGCACCATATTCGTCCAACAAGAATCATTAAGGTTTATGATAACAACCTAATTATCAAACTAGTCTCTCGAAGAATTGGAAAAGCGGTAGTCTCAAAACGTTCTATAAAGGGCACTTTATTACCTTACGAGCAATTATCAGATGATTTTTGTAATCAATTTTATTTAATACATCCTAAAGTTGCTGGCTCAACAGAAACACAAAAACTAATTGCTTGGATAACCACGTTATTACCGCAATTACGATTTTGAAAAAACACTTACAGCATAATAAAATAGCCGTCATAAAAAGTAGTCCAATCCTACTTTTTATGACGGCTATTTTTCCTTTTATATAAAGAATCAAACTATTCCAAATAAAAAGGTGAAAGAAACTAGAGTTTAAGTCAGCCTTAGAAATACCATATCATTATTCATACAACGTTATTTAAGCTTTCACTTTTTTATAATGCAATCACCTGATAATCAACCCCCAGATCATTCATAAACTTAACCAAATCATCCATCTTAACAAAAAGTGTCTTCGTATTATCATTAGGATGAAAAGTCAAAGGCACATCTCCCACAATCTCTTTTTCAAAATAAACTTGAACATCTTTTTCCTTATTATTCAGCAAACCAAAGATCGAGACGAATCCTGGTTTCAAACCTAACTTTTCCATCAATAACTCTTCTGCGGCAAACTTAACGTGTTTCTCACCCACTATTTCCGCAAAATGTTTCATATCTAGTCGTTTATCATCATCCATGAACACTAAATAAAAAGCATTTTTCTTCCTGTTAGTTAAAAACAATGACTTCGTTCTAATACCAGCTTTTCCTTTAATGTATTCATCAGCTTTATCAGTCGTATACACTGCCGGGTGTTCAACCATATCATAGGAAATATTCAACTTTTCTAATTCAGCTATAACTTGTTCATATGGACTCATTGTTTTCCCCCATTGAATCTAGATTTAGTTACATTTTAGCATTAAAAAAGCTACCCTCATCTAATTCGATGGGAGTAGCTTTTCATTTACAATTTAGAATAATGTCAAAATGAACCAAATGGCTGTTAAGACGCTCACTTTAATCTTGTCTGATTGTGAAACTTCTAAAAACTTCCAATTTAAACCAGCTAAAGTACCAAAACCAATAATTCCCGCAATAGCATTAGCCCAAATGTTTGTTTTACCAGCAATCAAATACGTGATTACAACTAACCCAGCTTGAATAGTCAAACCAATGGCTAAATTAATTAGTAATTTAGTTTTATAATTGTCGTTATTACGTAACAACAAATTAAATAATCCATAAATAATTGCAACACCCACGACGGCACCTAATACATAGCTAAGTAATTTTAGCCATTTACCCATTTGTGGCATGCCTGCAATATTAGGATCAGAAACAATTGTTTTAATAATTATCATTAAAATACTGATCAAGGCAGTTCCCAAAACAGACAGTCTATCTAATTTATATAAATTTTTCATATTTTCCCCTACTCTTCTTTCAATAATCCAACTAATTCGGAGTTTGCAGCTTTATTTGATGGAATAAATCCAAATATCAAACCAACTGCGGTCGAAACTGATAGCGAAAGGATTATTGCGTACGCCGTTATAACGGCCTTAAATGGTAAGAATGCATTGATAATTGAAACGAAGATATATCCAAAGATAATACCAATTAGTCCCCCAATAACGCAGAGAACAACACTTTCAATCAAAAATTGATTTCTTATATCACTAGCTGTAGCACCGAATGCTCGACGGATACCAATTTCTTTACGACGTTCGGAAACGGTGATGTACATAACGTTCATAACGCCGATACCTGCAATCAATAATGAGATTCCAGCAATAAAGGCAATAAAGTATGTAATATCATTCAAAATTCTTGTAAATTGTTTGCTTACAGCATCAGGGTTAGAAACTGAATAACGTCCAGTATTCTTTTGTTCGCCCATCTTCTTCATTTGCTTAACGGCTGTCTTACCAATTTGTTTCTTATTAGCATCAGCTTGAACATAGAGTTTAGCTTGATCTTTAGAAATTTGACTAGCAAATAAATTTTTGAAAGTTTGCTTAGATACATAGGCGTCTGGACGATAATCCATCCCACCAATATGATAAATTCCTTGGACTTCAAACACGGTCCCATCAATGGAGATCAAACGATTAATGGCGTTTTCTTTGAAGAGTTTATGTGCTAAATCTTCAGAAATATAAACACCATTTGAAGCACCGGTCATGGTAAAGTAGGTACCTTTGACCAATTTCAAATGCTTAGGCTGTTTGTTCAACCCAATTGAAACATTTTTCGTCTTATATTGAGCCTTAGCACCGGCTTCAACAATACTACTAGTTAATTTAACATGATCAACACCTGGCACCTTGCTCAAAACAGAGGCATCCATCGGTGTAAAACCACCGTCAGTATTATAATCTGAGGTTGGTTGCCACTGTAAAATCACTTTGTTACGAGTATTGTGATTTCCCATACCTTTCGTAACAGTATGCGTAAAGCCATCCCCAATGGCTAAAATACAAATAACACTAGCGATACCAATAATAATACCGAGCATAGTTAAGAAATTACGATTCTTATTTTTACCAATTGATTTAAGAGCAATCATAATTTTATCAGTCATGATTTTTCACACTCTTTTCGTCATTATATAGTCGACCATCACGAATATAAACGGTTCTCATAGCATATTCAGCCACTTCGCTATCATGCGTAACCATAATAATCGTAGTGCCGACTTGGTTTAATTTCGTGAAAATTTCCATAATCTCTTTACCAGTTTTAGAATCCAACGCCCCGGTTGGTTCATCAGCGATAATCAACTTAGGACGGTTCACAATTGCTCGAGCAATCGCAACACGTTGTTGTTGACCACCAGATAACTCGGAGGGACGGTTCTTTTCTTTCCCAGTCAAGCCAACCTTTTTTATGACATCTTCAACCATTTCATGTTTCTTATTTTGTTTTTTCTTACTATAAACGAGCGGGATTTCAATATTTTCATAAACATTATAAGTTGTTAGTAATTTGAAATTTTGAAAAACGAATCCTAGTTGATCGCCACGAATTTGTGACAATTCATTGTCATTAACATCTTTATAATTTTTATCTTCAAGCAAATATTCACCAGTATAGCTTTGATCCAGTAACCCTAAAACATTGATCAAAGTTGATTTACCTGATCCAGAAGGTCCCATGACAGCCAAAAACTCACCATCAGCTACTTCTAAATTGATATTCTCTAAAGCAGTGAATTTGCCATAAGTTTTACCTACATTAGTAACTTTAAGCATCATTTCACCGCCTTATTTTAAGACTAGCTTGTCGCCAGCCTTAAGCCCATCGATCACGTAATAATCTTGATCTTTTTTCGTCATTGTTACGTGTTTCTTATGCTTCTTGTCATTCTTCAAGAGATAGACAGTATTCTTACTCCAGACTGCTTTAGATGGAATCTTATAACCATCTGATTCAGTTTTGATTTGAACATGCATACCGTATGGGAGCTTGTCATCAGTAGCAACACGGAAATGATAGTAAGAAACATTTCGTGTACTGTATGGAATAACATCCTTTTGTTCATAGTTACCAGAAACCTTAGTACCATCGTTTTTAATAACTGTAACGTTGGCACCAAGTTTGATTTTATCAAGACTGTATTCATTAACGTTTCCTTGAATTACAGGGGCACCATAAATGAAACTTCTGCCTGCATCGTCTTTGTAATAAGTACCACTAATTGGAGCCAAAACTGTTCTACTTTGAGCCTTATTAATTTTATTGATCTTAGCTTGTGCTTCAGCTAAAACTTCTTGATTTTTACTTAACTCAATCTTGTCAGCTGTTGTTTGGTCAGTTGAATTATATGCTTGGATAGCAAGTTGGGCTTGTTGAATCTCAGCGTTAGCACTAGCTAGATCACTACTCATATCACGATAAAAGCTGAATAGAACCTCACCTTTAGTTACTTTTTGACCATTAATAACATGAGTTGAAGTCAAAGTTTCATCCTCAGATTTTGGTTGGTCACTGACCGCCTGCTTATCTGTCTCTTGGACAATACCGTTGAAATAATTAGTATTATCACGTTGAACAGTATAAGTTTTATAATCTGTTTTATTATTATCATTCTTAAAACCGTTTCCTAAAACTAAAAAAAGAATAACGGCAATTAGGACAACATTAATACCCCAAATAGCAATCTTAATTTTCTTCATAAATAATCTCCCTAAATTCGCTTATCTTAAATAGCATAACAGTCTTAAATTAGACAAAATTTGGCTTACTGTCAATGCTTGCTAATAAAAATTTAGAACAGTTTTATCCTATAATTTACGAATATTTTGATGAAAAATAAATGATACCAATGTAGTTAGCGGTTACAGTGATTATAAAAAAAATTATTACTTAGATGCCGCCTCCGGAGATGGGGACCGAAGGTACCTGCTGTGCGGACCGACTCGAGCCAAGGTCTCGAGTCTCGGTTTGAAGCCTTGCAAGTTCGGCAAGTCTCCAAACACGCCCGGTGGTGTAAGGGATAAATCCCTAACGCCACTCTCACTGCTGGTACCTTCGGTCCCCATCTCCTCCAGCTAGTTAATTTATCTATTATTATCTATTTTTTTAAAACAAATCTTTTCTTCAAACATCCAAATACATATAAAAATGACCTTGAGTAATTGGATGAATTTTCCAACAACTCAAGGTCATCAATTTTTATCTATCATAAAAGTTTTAATATCTCTTTAAGCTGTAGCTACTTTTTCATTCTTCGTCTGACGTTTCAATCCAATCCCCGTAAATCCACTAATAATAGAAAGAACTGGTGACAAGAGACTGAAGAAGCAGAATGGTAAGAAGGTTAAGGTTGGTACTCCTAAGGTATTAGCTGCAAAAGCTCCAGCTACTCCCCATGGAATCAAGTAGTTAATAACGGTCCCACCGTCTTCTAGGACACGGCTCAAGGCTAAGTTGTCCAAGCCTCGTTCATTAAATGTTTCTTTAAATGCTTTTCCTGGCAAAATTACTGATAAGTATTGCTCACCGACGAAGATGTTAACGCCAATTCCAGAAAGAATTGTTGCTGTAACGACTGAACCTGGTGTCTTTAATTTCTTAGCTAATGGTGTCATAGCTGTTTGAATGACGTCAAACTTCATTAATAAGCCACCTAATGACAGTGTTAAGAAGATTAATGAGACAGTACCCATCATCGATGTAATTCCTCCACGCGTCAATAAGGCATCAACATTGGCATTGCCTGTTTTTGAAACAAAGCCATTTTCGATAAAACCAGCAATATCTTTAACTGGGGTATTTGGTTTTTCAATAAAAATCATTCCTACGGTGACTGTAATATTTAAAATCAACGTTGCAATAGCAGGAACTTTCATAATTGAACAAGCAAACAATAATGCAATTGGTAAAATGGACCACCATGTAATAACAAAATGTGTATTTAAAACATTCAACGTTGTATCAATTTTACTCAAGCTAGCACCGGAACCGGCGTTGCCTAAAATAGCGTAAAGAACTAATGAAATTAAAAAGGCTGGAATCGTTGTCCACATCAAGTTTTTAATGTGATCAAACAAATCATCTTCGGCAATTGCGGCAGCCAAGTTAGTTGAATCTGAAAGTGGTGAAGTTTTATCACCAAAAATGGCACCTGAGATAATCGCACCGGCAACTAAAGCTGGATTCATGCCTAACGTTTGCCCCATTCCGAATAAAGCGATACCGATAGTTGAAACAATGGTAAAGGCACTACCGATTGAAGTACCAATCAGAGCACAAACCAAGAAAACTGATGGTACGAACCATTGAGCTGAAATCATGTGGAAACCGGCAACCATCATTGATGGAATAATTCCGGCCGCAATCCACGTACCGATCAAAGCACCAATTAAAATAAAAATGAAAATTGGGATAATTCCGTTTTTAACACCGTCATTAATACCATCAAAAATTTCATCCCAACTACTACCTCGAACCTTAGCCCATAAAATCAATAGGCCGATAACTACTAAAACTGGCGTTTGAGGCGATAAACCAAACTTAATAACTCCAAATCCTAAAACAATCAACATAATTACCAAAATTGTGACTGCTTCTCTAAAACTTACATCTTTTTTACTCTTATTCATTTCGTTTCCTCCAATTTGTTATATCGATTGCAAGAAAAACTAATATCGAGGATTCCCACCACATGTACTAATAATCATTTTCCGTACCCCTTGTATAAAAAAAGTCCCTGCTGCAAATATGCAACAGGGACGATTTACCGTGGTACCACCCAGCTTGAGAATAGTTAAATAAACTATTACTCCACTCTTGAGAATAACGGCTCTCTTTTTCCGCTTGGCAAAACCAAGTCATGCCTGGTATTTCATAACTGCACCCTGACCGGTTCGCATCAACCACCGGCTTTCTTACACCCAGATACATTACTAATTGTTTCAGACACTTATATTTGTTTATTTGATTGACATCAACAATAACAGGCTAATTTTAATCTGTCAACATTTTAATTTATATCTTGCCGCCTTCGGGAGCGGAAAAATCAGGCTGCTGTGGGAACCGGTCGGAGCCAAGGTCTCCAACCTCGGTTTTGAACTTCGCACAGTACGCGAATTTCAAAACTCGTTCCGTGGTGTAAGGGCTAAAGCCCTAACGCCACCTTCACTGCTGCCAGATTTTCCCGCTCCCGAAGGCTAGTACATCTGTTGATTTCATACTAAACTTAATTCAAATAATTCTTTCAAAAAATAACGGTATGAGTTATTAATTCACACCGTTATAACGTTTCAATTTCAACTTTTTATAACTAACAAAATTTATTCTCATCCATTAATGGTCCTATGCCATTCGACGATCGATGAATTTTGAAAGTAATGACAATGCATAACAAACGACGAAATACATAATTGCCATTGCGACGAATACTGGAATTATGTAGTTGGGATCTTGTCCGTAAACTACTTGGCCGTGTTGCATTAATTCTGGTACCACGATAATTGTTGCCAATGATGTATCCTTGATCAATGAGATAAATTGACTAACTAGGGCTGGGATCATCTTTTTATATGCTTGTGGTAAAACGATATGCCACATTGCTTGAGACATCTTCATCCCCATCGCTCTTGAGGCTTCCATTTGTCCGATATCAACTGCCATGATTCCTGAACGGATTATTTCCGCAATCATCATTGACTCGAAGACGGTCATTGCTAGAATTGCCGCTGGTATTGTATCTGGCTTGAATCCAAAGGCTGGTAAGCCAAAATATACGAAGAAAATAATCAGCAACAATGGTAAGTTACGGATAACATCAATAATAAAGCCGACAATTTTTGATAAATAAGGAACTTTCGCATAACGAATAATTCCTAAGACTGATCCAATAATGAAACTTAAAATCACCGATATAACGGAGATCAATATTGTGATCCACAAGCCTTGGAGAAGGAATCTGATATTGATCCACGAATAAGCGTCAATCCAATTTTGCATAATTTACTCCTCCTAAGCTAGTTTTCTTTCTAGATGTTGCATGTAATAACTAATTGGTAAGGTAATAATCAAATAGAAAATACCGACAATGATGTAAGTATTAACTGTTTCAAAGGTTTGTGATGCAATCGCATTTCCTTGGTACATCAAATCAAATCCAGCTACAAAGGCTAGAACTGATGAATTTTTAACCAAGTTAACGAATTGGTTTCCTAGTGGTGGAATAACGTATTTAAAGGCCTGTGGTAAAACGATATAACGCATTGCTTGCCAAAAAGTCATACCTTGTCCACGGGAAGCCTCCATTTGACCAATATCAACAGAGTTGATACCAGCACGGACGGTTTCAGCAATAAAGGCTGATGTATAAATCGTTAAACCAATCGTCCCCGCAGTGAAACCATTGATTTTAACGACATAAAGTGGAATTACTAAGTAAAAGAACATTGTAATAACTAGCAATGGAATATTACGGAAAACTTCAACGTAAACATTACCAACTATTCGTAAAAATTTATTAGGTACTACTTCCAAAATGGCAAATAGCGAGCCGATGATCAAACTAAAGAATAGTGCTAGAACACTTGATAACAATGTCCAACCAAAACCACTGATAAAGGCACTCCAGTTATTTGTTAATAGATTAATCATTTGCGTAGCACCTCCTTGTAATTAAATCCGGGCACATTACCAAACCATTTAACAATCAATTTATTATATGTCCCGTCAGCCACAACGTCGTCTAAAGCCTTATTAACAGCCACTCTGAAGTCTTTTTGACCCTTGTTAATACCAATACCATAAGGTTCTGTCGTAAAGGCTTTCCCTTGTAACTTGTAGCCTGGATTATTAACGGCCATACCAGCTAAAATGACGTTATCAGTTGTCAACGCATCTCCTTGGCCTGACTTCAAAGCTGTTAAAGCTTGAGCATAATCTGGTAATTGTAGAACTTGAGCTTTTGGTGCAAATTTTTTAACATTTTGTACTGAGTTGGAACCAACAACACCAATAATTGTGCGATTGTTTAAATCTTCAACTTTTTTAATCGGCGAATTATTCTTGACCAAAATTGATTGTCCGGCGTCAAAATATGAGTTTGAGAAATCAATTGTTTTTTTACGCTCCGGCGTTATGGTCATTGTAGCGATGATGGCATCAATATTACCATTCTTCAATAAAGGGATACGTGACTGTGAGGTAACGGTCACGAATTTTGCTTTGGCATCTTTACCGTACATTTTTTTAGTAATGGCTTTAGCCAAATCAATTTCAAATCCCTTTTCTTGTCCGTCTTTAACATCTACCAAACCAAGCAGCTTAGTATCAGCTTTGACACCCCAAGTAACTGTTTTCGACTTCTTGTCATTTTCATAAACATTTTGTGACGACAGTGATTGGGATCCACAAGCAGTCAATGTTAAGACTAGAAGAAAAGAAGTGATAATTACTGCTAAATATTTCAAGCGTTTCATACTCTTATCCCCTAGTGTTTAATAATCTTGCTTAGGAACTGTCTAGCACGTTCATTAGTTGGATGATTGAAGAACTTGTCTTTGTCATCATCCTCTAAGATTTCTCCGTCAGCCATAAAAATAACTCGGTTGGCTACTTCTTGAGCAAAGCCCATTTCGTGCGTAACAATCAAAGAAGTCATATCACTTTGACTTGTAACGTATTTGATAACACGCAAAACATCGTCGATCATTTCAGGATCCAAAGCACTTGTGGGTTCGTCAAATAACATGCAACGAGGCTTCATAGCTAAAGATCTAGCAATTGCCACACGTTGTTTTTGACCACCGGAAATTTGTGAAGGCATATTATGAGCTTTATCAGCTAAGCCAACTTGATCAAGCAACGCCATAGATCGTTTTTTATTTTCCTCTTCATCCATTTTTAAGACGATACGAGGTGCCAGCATAATATTTTCTAAAACATCTTTATTCGCATATAAGTTAAAGTGTTGGAAAACCATTCCAACGTCACGTCTGATACGGTTGATATCAGTTGATTTACCAACAATATCATGACCATTAACAATTAATTGTCCACTTTGAATTGTTTCTAGACCATTAACTGTTCTGGCCAAAGTACTCTTACCTGATCCAGAAGGTCCAATCAAGACAACCGTCTCACCTTTATCAATTTCCAAATTAATATCTTTCAAAGCATGGAAATCTCCGTAATACTTTTGAACATCGCGGAATTCAATCATTGATGACATAGTTAAATACTCCCTTCATACTCTTATTCAATACACCTACGGCATATATATCATTTTTATATTAAGAAAATTTTAATGTTTAAAATGAAGTTTGGCAACAAAAAACATTTTGTGAAATTATTGTTCGTCTTTTTGCCGGTTGGCCATACTCCCAGAAAAACTATAACACCAATGTTATAGGGATTATAATTGAAACACTTTTGCGTTCAAAAAAATTTTTACGAACAAACAAAAAATCCACATATTAGAATATATGTGAACCTTTTTAATTCTTTCGAAAAATTGTTGAGGATTTCGAAATATATTAGCTTAATTATTAAGGGGAAGTGCTTCTCGTCTCCGAGAAGCTGCGCACAAAAGGTCAATACCCGCTGTGCGCAGTTCCTCGGAAAGGAACTGCTGAAACTATTTAAGAACAATCTTCTTATAGAGATATCTAGTCAAGAAATAGTAGCCAAGATAGAGCACGATGAAGATAGCAAATGGGATTTCAATATGTGCATATGGTTTATAAAGAATACTACTGAACATCTGTAAACCAAGTAAAACATGGATCACACCTAAAATTGCAGGCACTGAGAAGAGAACAGCAATTTCTTTATTGATAGTTGAACGGAGCACTTTTTGACGTGTACCAATCTTATAAAGCATGTTATAACGCTTAACATCACCGTTAGCACCTGAGAGAATCTTGAACATGAGACAACTTGCTAACATTGCTAAGAAAGCAATCCCTAGGAAGAAGCCCATAAATTCTAGTCCCGAGAAGAAACCGTTGATTAAGTTATAGGCACTAAATTTATCACCACCAGCTGTTTTCAACACTGGATAACGCTTAACTTCAGCCTTGGAGATAGCTTTAATACCGGCTAAATTGTCTTTAAAGGAATTAGTTTTCACTAAAACGGTCGTTGTTTCTTTAGCGTTCATAGCGTTATAATCTGCATCACTAACAAACTTAGCCTCTTTGGCTCGCTCATTTGGTAAGCGAGTATTCATCAACTCATATTGGGCGTTGCTATTCTTACTAGGATCAGTTGTTTTGCCAGTTTTTGAAACCATTGTTTTTGTATTGATTTGTGAATAACCTACTGGTTGTTCTTTGAATTCACTGGCACGATAATAAACTGCCTTACCATCTGACTTGAACTTATAAACGTTCTTGGTTTTAATATTTAAACTCTTCAAACGTTTTTGTTGTGCGGCGTCAGGATTAGTTAGTTGCACATCGTAATAATTTTGACCATTGACTACATTGTCAATTTGGTTATTGAAACCAAGTCCAACTGTAATAGCACCAAGTGCTAACGCAAACATCATGGAAACCATTGATAAAATCTTTGTGTAATCATTAATTCTAAAACTCAATTGCGAAAGGGTAAAATTGTTCAATCCTTTTTGAGAATACTTAGTATTACGTTTTAGCATTGAAATAATTGTCGTTACAAACGAATTAATTGTGAAATACGTTCCACCTACGATCGTAACCAAAGCCAACGGAACACCTAGCATGATAAATGCTGGATTTGTACCCATGTACCACATTGCAAAATAGCCAATGACTAGTAGGACAATTCCTAAAACAGCTTGAACTGTTTTCAAAGCGCCGTTACGTTTAATTTTTACTGGTTGGCTGTCACGGTTCAATAACGTTAAAACCTTGCTACGACGCAATGAAATTGAATTTCTAATTGCTGAAAACATGAAGATAACGATGAAGAAAACAAAGGTCCAAAGTAAAGCTGGTAAATAAAAACTGTTGAAATGCTTAACTTGCATATCCAAAGCGCTAATGATCCACTTACTTACAAAACCTGTAGCGACGATACCAATTGCTGAACCAATTAGGGTAGAAATAGCACCGATAGCAAATGTTTCGACAAAAATCATGCGCGATATTTTACTACTTTTGGCTCCCAGCATCATGAACATCCCGTATTCCTTTTGACGCATACTCAACAGGAAGGAGTTGGCATAATTCACGTAAACAATCGTGATAATTGCTAATAAAACAATCCCAAAACCGAAAATAAAACTCGTGGCTGCGGCTGGAGAATTAGAACTTAAAAATGTTTGGTTAGTTGCCAGTGACATGAACATATAAAATATTGCTGAAGCAATCATCAAACCTGAAAATAACACGCTATAATCACGCATACGATGTTTAATGCCACTTAAGGCTAATTTGTTTAACATACCGTTCTCTCCCTCCTATTCAGCAAATGTTCCTAATGAATCTAGAATCTCTTGATAGTATTCTGCACGACTAGCGTCTTCTTTCTTCAACTCTTGACCAATCTCACCATCTTTGATGAAAAGAATTCGGTCACAGAAACTAGCTGAGAATGGATCGTGCGTTACAAGTAAAATTGAAACATTATCTTCACGATTAATTTTTGTCAAAGTATCCATCAAAGCACGAGCACTCTTGGAATCCAAGGCACCAGTTGGCTCATCACCGAAGACAATTGATGGTTCATGTACTAACGCTCGGGCAGCAGCAACACGTTGCTTTTGACCACCTGACAATTCAGTTGGATAATGGTTCAAAATTTCTGTTAAGCCAAGTTTTTCAGCAATACTCATAACCGCTGGCTTGATTGATTTAGTTGGTTTATTTTGCAAAGCTAATGGCAAAGCAATATTTTCATAAGCAGTTAGATTTTCCAATAAGTTGAAGTCTTGAAAAATGAAACCAATTTTATTGGCACGGAAATCGGCCATTTGATTGTTTTTTAATTTAGTAATATCTTGGCCAGCAATTTCAACACGACCACTAGTTGGTGTATCCAATGTAGATAAGATATTCAAAAGCGTTGTTTTACCTGAACCTGAAGCACCCATAATTCCTACGAATTCGCCGGGTTTAACTTCAAAATTTACATCAGACAAAGCTTTGAATTGCTTTTCGCCAGCCTTACCATAAATTTTTTCAATATTTTGTACATCGACGATTTTTTGCATTTGTACTTCCCTCCATTTGATATATCTATCATAACTGCTAACCCATTTTGGGTCGTTCGATTCTCCTTACATTTCCTTACACTTTTGTAAGCCGGCCTTACGGGCCGTCTCCAGAGTGGAGAAACATTCACTGGCTATGTTTTTTTCTATTACTCGCAACAATAGCTCCTAAAACTGCTTTTAAATAAAATTAATATTCCTATACTTATCAATCATTAATTTTCCTAGTTAAAATAACTTCCAAAACAAACCAATACCCTAGCCTGTGGGTGCGAGAAATTGAGTCTGCTGTGAAGGTGGCGTTATGGCTTTAGCCATTACACCACGGGACGAGTTTTGAAATTCGAGCGGTCTTCTCGAAGTTCAAAATCGAGACGAAAGACCTTGGCTTTCGTCGGTCCCCACAGCAGAACTCAATTTCTCGCACCCACAGGCGGCACCCACCCAACTACTTTTTAATATTGAGATATAATGTTTGAGGACTATTCGCAAAGATGTCCGAAAATAAAAAATACTAAGGGTGTATTTCCGATGGGGAAAAATTTGCCAGATATGGACGCTAACTCTAAAAAGTCGTTTATTAGTTGGCCTGTCGTTGCTTTAATGGACTTCGTAACCGTTATTGGCTTCGATGATATTGTTTATAATTTCCATAACCAAGGTTTGGGAATTGTTTTTACTTGGATCGTTATGCTATTTGTATTCGTTGTACCTTATGAAATGATGGTTGGTCATCTAGGTTCAACTTTCAATGAAGAAGGTGGTGGCGTTACTTCTTGGGTACGTGCCACTGGTGGTAATGTCTGGGGCTATATTTGTGCCTGGACTGTTTGGGTTTCTAGTTTGCCTTATATTGTCGATGTTGCGAACTCAACTTTGATTTCATTTGGTTGGTTGATTAACGGTAACAGTTCAATGTCAGACAAAATGAGTAATTCTATGTTTGCACTACTTACAGCTGTCATTTTTACTATCTTTATTTTTATTCAACATTATTTACGTAATTCATTACAGATTTTAAGTATTCTCGGTGGTGGTGCGATGTTCATCATCACAATTTTGTATGTTGTTATGACTTTTGTTTACTTAGGCAAAGGTAACATGCCACATACTCAACCATTTACAGTTAAATCTTTTATTCCTAAGTTTGATATGCATTATCTTTCTACTTTCGGACTTGTCATCTTTGCGATGAACGGTTCAGAATTTGCGGCACCATATGTTACTGAGATGAAAAATGGAAAACGTGATTTTCCTAAAGCCATGTGGATGCTAGCTATTATGACTGGTTTCTTAACTGTCTTGGGATCATTTGCCTTAGGTGTCTTCTTCAATGCTCACCATTTGCCAAATGACTTGAAGATGAATGGTTCTTACTATGCTTTCCAATACATGGGACAAGAATTCGGCATGGGTCGTTTCTTCCTATACTTATTTGCTCTAACGCAAGCTCTCTACATGATGGCGCAATTGGCTGTCCTTTTGGACGCTGGGACGAGAATGTTCCTTTCTGATACTGCTAAAGAGTACTTACCAAAAGGCCTCACCAAAACTGATAAACGTGGCTTGCCAATCAATGGTTACTGGCTAACGACTGGTATTTGTACAGTTATCATGATTATGAGTGCTACTTTGCCAAATATGAACTCTATCTTTAATCAATTGTTGAACTTGAACGGAATCGTTTCGCCATATACAACTTGTTTCTTGTTCAGTTCCTTTATTCTTGTGCGTTTGCATGAAGATAGATTCCAATCTGATTTCGTCTATATTAAAAATAAATACTTCGCTATTCTAGTTGGTATTTGGTGCTTTGCTATTACTTTCGGAGCTGCCACATTAGGTATCTTCCCAACTGATGAGACACCTGGTACGGCTGCTTGGACACACGTTTTAACTTTGAATATTTTGGAACCACTTTTGATGATTTTAATTGGTATCATCTTGCCAGTGATTGCTCGTATTCAACGTTCACACGAAAAGGCTTAACCATATTGATTCTCGCCTAACTGAATTGATGTTAAGATATAAATAAATCTATAAATGCTGAGGGGTCTTCTTATGATAGAAGAAATTTTAAAAACAATTGAGCACTATCAAAAAATCATTATTATCAGACATCAAAATCCTGACCCTGATGCTATTGGTTCACAAATTGGGTTGAAGACAATACTTCAAGAATCCTTTCCAAATAAAAAAATTTATGCAGCTGGAATTGATTTAGCCGTCCTCGATTGGATTGGTAAAATGGACCAAATTTCGACAACTACATACCAAAATGCACTCGTCATTGCTGTTGATACCGCCAATTCACCACGTATCGACAATAACGGTGACTATCAAAAAGCTGATAAAATCATCAAAATTGATCATCATCCAAACGTTGATGCTTTTGGCGACATTAATTGGGTCGATGAATCATATTCAAGTTGTGCTGAAATGATTTATACTTTGGCCGACGAATTAGAACCATTAAAAGTTTCACGGGAAACAGCTTTCAGCCTTTATTCTGGAGTTGTTGGTGATACCAATCGTTTCCTATATGGGGAAACAGATTATCGTACCTTACGAATCGCTGCAGAGTTAGCTAAGACAGGTATCGATATTTCTAAGATTGCTTTACATGAAGATGAGATGTCCTTGCAAGTTGCTCGTTTGGAAGCTTATATTCTGGATAATTTTAAAATAACTGACTCTGGGTTTGGTTATATTATTATTCGTAAACCCGAACTTGATAAATTCCATTTGAATGATGGTGAACTCGACCACGCAGTTCCATTAATCGGTAGAATCAATACCATTAACAATTGGATCATTGTCAGTGAAAAGGTGCCCAATCATTTCCGAGTTAACTTACGTTCTAAGAATGTTGCCATTAACGGCGTTGCTGAAAAGTTCGGTGGCGGTGGTCATCCCTTAGCTAGTGGCGTTTATGTCGGTAGCATGGATGAAGTTAACGCTTTGATTAAAGATATGGATGCTTTGAACAAATAAAGAGTGGAACAAGACATGTTCAGCTTTTGAGCATTAAGGCGAAGGGCGCCAGTAATCCGATTTTGGATTGCTGGTGCCTTTTGTTTTAAGCGGAAAAAGCTATGTTTTGTTCCACGTTTATGCTGCATTTAAAGACAATACTAATTTTGTCCCAAACGCTTCTTTCTTATTAATTTAAATATTTTGTTCAACTTTTACATTATAATAAACAATCTCTGGTTCAAATTTCTTTCCTTCAAAATGAACTTTGGTTAATGATAAATTGCTAGGTTCAATTTCATCTAACATTTCATGCGCATAAGTATCAACTAGTGCAGTCAAAATGGCACTGTGCGTTACAACGATAACTGGCTTAGTTTCCATTTTGAGAATTTTTTCAATCCCACTGGCAAAACGATGCCAAAATTCTGTACTTGTCTCTGCTAAATGAGTTGGATCAAGTTTGGCAATTTTATCTTGCATTTCATTAGCATTCATTTCTTTTAAAGTTTCTTCAACTGACTTACCAGAAATTTTGGCATAAGTTTCCTTTTTAGATTGGCCTTCAAAACTGCCATAAAATTGTTCTCTCAATTCAGGCATCGTGACCATCTTAAAAGTTTTTCCAGTAGCAACTTTAAAACCATTATTCATTTCAGTTACTGTTTGGACAGAGCGATTCGTATCACTACAATAAATCGTATCTGAGATATCACCCAAATTTCCTAGAGTTCGCCCCATTTGATAAGCCTCTTCATGACCCGATTTAGTCAATGGCGTGTCAGACCAACCTTGCATTTTGCCGAAATGATTAAAATAAGTTTCTCCATGACGAACGAAGTAGATATCCATCTTCTTAATCAACTCCTATTGAATAGTGATTACAAAGAAAATTGTAGGCTTGTCCGAAACAAAAGACAATTTTTGAAATCGGTTTATTTCGGTTCTTTCTCAGCTTTGGTTATAAAAGCGAATATAAAAAGGCTATATATTTTTTCTTGGTATCCAGAAAAATATATAGCCTTTTGATTATGTTAAATCTTAAATAATATCGCACTTGTTTATCGAATTAGTTAGTTACATTATATAAAAAATAACGAATATATTAGTCCCTGGGTGCAAGAAATGGCAAATAACCAAACTTGAGAAAAAACCTTATTTCTCAATCAAAGTTACTGGACTATTTAATTGCGTGTTCAATAGCTGAACCATTTGTCCGATCTTTTTATTATCCATTTCATCAAATGACAAATCTAAATCTACTTCTTGGTTATCTTTCAACTTCAAGCCCAAATAATATGCGCTTGGGTAAAAATACACAAGATAGGCACTAGCTGGAGCCGCTTTAATATTAGCCGGAACTTGCATTTTCTTTCCAATAACTAAACTGGCCGCAACAATTTGTTCAACATCCACAGTCGATTGTTTACTGTTAAATGGTAACAAAATAGCCTTTATCCTATTACCAATCGTTTTGTAATCGTAATAATTTATTTGTTGACGGTTAATGCACCAGTAACCATAGGTATCAGACAATTTAACCGCATATAAGGCCACAGCTACGACGAAACAAAGTAGCCCAAAGGAAATGCTAATGCCCATTTTGTGAACGAAAGTATAGAAAAATACACTAATAATTATGCCGATACCTAAACTAATAACCAAAGGTACATAATTAATTTTGCGACCAAACGTCAATTCTTCCATAACTACCCCCTATTATTCATCACGTAATCGATACAGTTCTTTGGTTAACTTAATATTTTTATCTTTTACAATTTCCGTAATATTTTGCTTATCGATAAACTCAATATTTTTCCGCCTTAGAAATGTCAAGATTGTCGCTAGCATCTTACGTTCTTTTGAATCTGGCCAATAATATTGTCGTAAGTCTAAATAAATTTTTTGATTATCAATGGTTGTAACTTCTAGATAAAACATTTCATGCATAGTTTGACCAAAATTAGGAACATAGTTATCGAAGGTAATCATGGCACTGGGGTTATAGGCAAATAAATCCACCTTAATTTCAATACTCTTAATTTTTCTATATGAAATATACTTTGGCTTTCTAAGACGGAATAATGCCTTAAAAGGAATTATCATTTCATCTAAACTTGTATATTTTCCCTTTGTTCCATTAATATAAATGATTCCTGTTCGATTCAAAGTCCAGTAAGTGTAGTAACGCTTGAAATCAAATGGAAATAAAAAAATTCCCATGAAATAGGATATTGTGACCATTAACAACGAAATGAAAATATTTGCCATTATTACTGGTCCACCCAAAATTATTATCCAAAACACCAGAAAAAATACTGGTCAACGATTCTTTGGTTTCCCATAATCAAACGGAAAATGCAGATACGGTTCACCAGTAATTAATTCGTCTAAAGATATATCCAACAAACCACTCAAAGAAATAAGATTATCGATTCCCGGTAAAGTCTCGCCTGTTTCCCATCTAGAAATGGACTGTCTTGAAATGTTTAACGATTCAGCCAGTTGTTCCTGTGATAGCTGATTCTTTTTTCGATATTTAACAATGTTATCTGCCAAAGCCATTTCAGACATCATCCCATTCCCTTTAAATTTTAGATCCAATAACTCCTTGGTTATCGCGCAATTCATACAACGTCCTTGTTAGACTGATGCTTCTATCTTTAACTAACTCAGAGATATTTTGTTCGTCAACAAACTCAATATTTTTCCGTTGTAAAAACATAAGAATAGTCGATAACATCTGACGCTCTGAGGAACGTGGCCAATAATATTGTCGCAAGTCTAAATAAATCTCTTGGTCCTGCTTAGTAGTGATTATTAAATGAAATCCTTCATGCATATACTGGGCTCTTCCAGGTGCATAACCACCCCTTGGCGCATTGACCGAATTAGGATTAGTCGCAAACAAATCCAGTTTAACCGTAATTTTTTTAATTTGTTGATATGGTATAAAAGCCGTTTTTCGAGCGTGAAAAAGTGTCTTAATCGGTATAGTTAATTCTTCCAAACTGTTGTAAACATCCTTATTGTTTACTACGTATGCTATCCCCATCTTTTTTAACGTCCAATAAGTGTAGTATCGCTTGAAATCAAATGGAAGGAGCAAAACAACCATCGTATACCCGGCTAAAGCTCCAAATAATGGTGCATAAAAATTGTGAAAGCCTGAAAAATCAAGGCCGCAATTAATGTCATCAATACTAGAAAGAAAACCGGCCAACGATTTCTTGGCTTTCCATAATTATAAGGAAAATGTAGATATGGCTCACCGGTAATCAATTCATCTAGTGAAATATCCAACAATCCACTCAAGGAAATCAAATTATCAATACTGGGTAAATTTTCCCCCGTCTCCCATTTGGAAATAGATTGCCGTGAAATATTCAAAGCTTCAGCCAATTGTTCTTGTGACAGTTGGTTTTTTTTACGATATTTAACAATATTACTTGCTAAGGTCATTTTGTCACTTCCTCTATACTTAAAGTATAGGTGCTAAGTTGAGGAAAATGCACGCACTTATTGCTTTCTACCGTTATATAACGCTTATTTAATCATAAATGCTCCTACTACTAGACAAATGACACCGATAATTAAAGATGAATAGACCCCCATGAAGACATAAGGTTGTGGATTTTTGACATTTTTCTTGATATTAAAGTACATTTTTCGACCAACGTAAATTTGATAGATACCCATTAAGATGACAACAATTCCAATCAGTTCAATCCCCATAACTATTCCCCCTTTTGCTTTAATCATAAGCTACTTTGAGCCGATATTAAATCCATTTGAAAATAAGATCAAAGCTAAAAAAGATTAAGATCATCCCAAAAGTCGAACCAAATAGAAGTAACAATCTAGCCACTTTAGGAAACTTATTTTTAGGTTCTCTTCTAATTTGGAAAAACGACTTCACCGTCAAAAAAAGTTCAGTACAACCAAAAATTAATGCAAGAAAAGCAAGGAAATCAGACATATTGGTCACTTCTTTCACAGAACTAAAATATAAATATTTAATCCTAAGTTAACCCACATAATAGTTTCCACCCGCCAATAAAAAAAGATTCGAACATAGACAAGCTGTCTATAATCGAATCTTTGAACACATTATTAAAGGTATGCTGTGGTATCGGTGATATGCCGTCTCCAGATTTGGACAGTGGTTACTGGCGGTGCGGAACGGCCAGAGCCACGGTCTCGGACCTCGGTTTAAGCCTTGCAAGTTCGGCAAGTCTTAAACGCGCCCGGTGCTGTAAGAACGACAAAAACGGTCGTCCTAACACCACTTTCACTGCCAGTAACCACTGTCCAAATCTTCCGACTAGTTCTTTATTAACTCAAGAATAGGTTGATACTTCAAATATTTATCCGTATCAGAGTAAATTCTTATCAAACTAGTTGGAAGACAGACCCTTGTTCATTCGTTGTTTTTTTACATAATGATATTGAACTTGAAACATACGGTAGTTGCTATTTTTATACTCTAAAAAATATGGCATCATAACTGAAAATCTATTTTAAAACTTTATTTATTATTTGTAATCAACCTAATACGTAGCCTACAACAAACCGGAGGGAGAGCGGGATTTAACTTGCTGTGAAAGTGGAGTAAGAACGGCGCTTTTCCGTTCTTACTCCACGGACGTATTTTGAGACTTGCGGTCTATGCAAGGCTCAAAATCGAGGTTCGAGACCTTGGCTCGAGCCGGTCCCTCAGTAAGTTAAATCCCGCTCTCCCGGAGGACCTCACGAATTGAAATACTTGGAAAAATTAAACATAGATCCAACCAAGCACACTGCACCAGCAACTACCATTATCAAAGAAGTAATCCCTTGAATCGTACAGACATTATTCCACGGGAAATCGGCCAAAAATGTTAGCCCCAAAATTCCTATCCAAAAGTATTTTCCTTTATAAAAATTACTATTGAATCTCATATTGGTTCCCCTTCCATAGTTTTATAAAAACGATAATACTACCAAAAAGTATTTTTGTGCCAGATTAATCATCAACGTCCGATTTTTGGTCATGAACGTCAATTATCGATCAGTTTCGGCTTGGTTTTTCAACAGATATAACCCGCCAACAATCGATATTACTATGCCCGCGATATCAATCAAACAAACGATTGGAAAAATATAATTCGGCACATCAGTATACCGATACATCCCTACTTTAGACATTTCTGTTAACGTCCAAAAAATGATAGCAAGTGCCGCCGCTAGAATTAATAAGTTAAAAACTACAGCGAGCACCTTTTGATTTTCTACGTGCAAAAAATCACTGATATAATTCATCAACAAATGTACCAACGTGCTACCGGTCCAAATCAAGATAACAGCTAAACCTATCAAAACTAGATCTTTCAATAATAATTCAAATTGAATGTTGTCATCTATTACCGTGTGGTAAAAAACATCATTACGCATGTAGTAATATAGCGAACCTAAGAAAATAATCGATTCTATCAGACAGAAGTAAAAATAAGTCAGACCTGATGTTAGTAAATTACTAAAGTACAACTGACTTTCCGATATTGGAATTAGCCTATATCTATTACTAGAAAATACCCTCTCATTGCAGTTCACTAAAAAAACGATACCTAAAATGAAAAATACTGTCGCACTAATTATCATGATTCCCTGCGGAAAAGATCGGAAATTAATAGCATCAAAACTTGTAATGCCGATAATAATACCAATTACAATCATATTAATGAGCAAAATCAAATTGATGAGTTTGAATTTACCCCAAAATAGTTCTTTGTTTACACCCAGAAGGCTACTCATATTAACGGACCATCCCTAGTCATTATTTTGTAATGTCTTTAGCGAATTGTTTCGGTCCATCTCTTTAAGAGATAGATGTTTAATACTGTGAAAATTGCAATCCAAGCAAATATAATGCCTAAAATCAACCAAATAACATTGCTTAATTGATGCAAACTAACATTACCTTGTGAATTGCTATAAACCATTTCAAAGAATTTAGCAGTTGTCACATTGAAAATTCCCACCCCTACCATTGCAGTAACAATATAGAGAATAAAACTAACAAACTTCTGGCGAGCAAAAGGTAGAAAGGCACTAATCCAGTTCATTAGGAAATGAATTACTGTAATAGCTGTCCAAAGTAAAATTGTGCTGAAAATTATTAAAAGCGTAATTTGGAAAAAGGTCAAAATATTCATTGATGAATTATCAAATTTAGTTGTCCCACTAGCAAAGTAAATGATATTTCCAATGACAGCCTCAATAATTTGAAGATACGTAAATGCAAAAAAAGTTGTGAGAATATTACTGAAATATAATTTAGTATCCGATACAGGAATCAGGCGATAATTATTGCTGGTAAACACTTGTTCATTACTACGTGAAATCAAAATAAAACCAACAAAATTAGCAATTACCACACTGAAGTAAAATACATTAACGGAATATTCAGATATCAAACTCACATTCCAACCATTAGTGAAGAATCGTAATAAATCAATAACTACCAGAAAAATTAGATCAACGATAATAATCCAATTCATCATTCGCCATTTTTCACTCATTAAATTTCTAACTAAACCTCTAAATTCAGTCATTTTGAAACACTTCCTTCGTAAACCTGTTCATAATATTCTTCGACACCCAAATGATACTTTTCTTGAATTGCTTCAACTGAACTGACTTGATAAATTGTTTGGTCCTTAATAATAATCACATCATCCAACAAACTAGCAATTTCCGTCACATAATGATCACTAATAATAATTGTCGAGTCATCATCCTTCCAACGAATAATGCTGCTAATGATTTTCTTTCGCGACATACTATCGATTCCACTCAACGGCTCATCCAATAAATACAATTTTGTTTTCCGTGCTAAAGCTAAAGCAATAATCAATTTTCCTTTTGTACCAGTTGAAAGAGCAGACAGTCGTTTGCTTTCATCCAGTTCCAAAAATTGAGCAATATCTAGATACTTGGGTTCGGAAAAATCGGGATAAACATTTTGATAAAATCTAACAACGTCACCAATTTTAATATTGCGACCGAAACCACCTAACTGATCACTCAAGCTAACATTTAGCTTTATATCACATTTTTTTGTGGCTCCGTTAACCGTTATAACGCCTTCAGGCAACGAATTAACCCCGGCTATTAAACGCATTAACGTCGTTTTACCGGCACCATTTTCACCAAGTAAGCCAACAATTTTGCCACCGTCTAACTGTAAGTTAACATCTTTTAAAATTGCTTTATTATTCTTTTTATAATTTAAATTCTCAATTTTTAGTAAATTTGACATCTGAATGCCCCCTCCCTAATTAACTGTTTCAGCTTTTTTATTCAATAAGTAGAGATTAATAATTGTAAATATAGCAATCCAAATGATCATCATCGCCATACTTGAGTACATCACTCGATTGACTGAAGCAAAGCTATTGTTCAAGTCATTAAATCCTATAATTCTCAAAACATTACCTGTCACAAAGTTGAACGGTATCATGAATAACCAAACTACAACCACTGCCACAATTACTTTGACAAAACTTTGACTTCTGAATGGTAGAAAATCATTCACCCAATTGACCAATAAATGAAGTGCTGTAACTCCGGCCCAAACGACCATAATCCCCAAAACAAATGCCACTAAAATTTCGAACTTGAATAAATATTGTTGTGTCGAATTGAAACTTCTAACCATAAGATCATCATATTTATTAGGAAAGACCGTTATAGATACGGTGTAAATAACTATTTCACTAACAATCAGGTAAATTAATCCGAGAACCGACGTCAACATATTACTTAAGTAAAGCGCTCCATCACTAATTGGAATCAAACGAAATTTATCACTGATATAAACGCGTTCATTTATTATGGACAACATAACGATACCAATAATGACCGCACCGAAAATTTCACCTGTAAAACTAGTAACATCAGTCGGTGAGGTGAAAGATTTCCAACCTTGATAAACTACAGAGAAGAGAATTTGTATTCCTAAAATCCAACTGATTATTTTGAATTTATTTTTGGAAAGTTCTTTATTTAAACGTCCTAAACTACTCATTCTCAAGACCCCCTTCGTAAACTTTCTCATAATACTCTTCAATTCCCAGATGATATTTCGTTTGAATATCCTCAACTGAACACATTTGGTAAATTGTTTGGTCCTTTAAAATGACCACATCATCCAACAGACTCGATATTTCCTTAACGTAGTGGGAACTGATGATAATTGTTGAATCATCACCCTTCCATTGAATAATGCTTTTAATGATTTTCTTCCGTGCCATAATATCAACCCCATTTAAGGGTTCATCTAATAAATAAAGCGGAACTTGTCTTGCCAAGGCTAACGCAATAACTAACTTTTCACTTGTTCCGGTCGAAAGATTAGCTAACTTTTCATCACAGGAAATTTCTAAGTATTTTGCCATTGCTTGGTATTTTTCAAGTGAAAAATCTGGATAAATATCAATATAAAATTTCACCACATCTTTAACTTTAGTGTTTTTTTCACCGATTCCTTTTCGAAATCCATCTAACGGATAAGTCATGCTGACACAGGACTTTCGAGCTGCTTTTCCGTCAATTCCGGCAACCATGATTTGCCCATAATTCTTAGCTTTAACTCCAGAAATCAAACGCATCAAAGTTGTCTTCCCAGTCCCATTGGCACCGAGTAAACCAACAATTTTGCCGTTATCTAATTGCAAATTAATATTTTTTAAAATTAACTTATTATTCTTTTTATAATTCAAATCATTAATTGCTAAAACTTTACCCATTGCTGGCCTCCCGCTGCTTAATATATCTATTGAAACTATTCACTATCTCTACATCGTCCATGTTCAATGAATGTAACTTGTCATAAGTCGCATCAAACATTTCTTTAACAATATGCTCTTTTAGCATTTCGATAATTGCTGGATCTTCAGTTACGAAATTACCCTTACCTCTTTGGGGAAGAATGACATTTTCTTCCGTCATTTCCTTAAGCGATTTTTGAACGGTATTAGAATTAGCTGAAAATTGAACGGCTAACTGTCTAACAGAAGGCAGTTGTGAACCTAATTCATATTCATTACTAATAATTTTACGGTACAAGATATCCTTGATTTGGAGGTAAATAGGTATGTTATCTATATATTCCATCATTTCACCCTCTGACTGTTCTAGTACACTAATACAGTATAACGGACATCAAAAAAAAGCAACTAATTAACGACGATTATTTTATTTAAATTTTTATAAGCATACGAAATGTAACAGCCCTTTTATATCTAGCTGGGACTACAACCATGCTATATTAAAACAAATTGGGAATGGATCTGATATGAAAGAACTGACGTATCATGATTAAATTTGGTAAAAAAGTTTCCTATCGTCCTATCTGTATTAGTATGCTTATTGGCGTAATTATCGGCTCTATCTTCGGACTGAATATCTCTCGAACATTAGGGATACAAATTGGTGGAATCATTTTTTTTATTTTGTTACTTGGTCATTATTTTTTAGTTTTACCAATTATCTTTAACTATTGGGAATCAAGCAATTATTTTATCCGTTATAACGATATCAAAGCGTTACACAATCGACTTTTAGCACTATTACTTCCCTTCAAAGCTCCCATCAAAGTCATTAGGAAAAAGGATATTCAGCGTGTGGCTATTATTGGATTGCCACAACATAATCCCTCCTTATCTTCAGAATTGATTCTGTCCGAAGAAGGTGGCTTTATGTACAACTTGTTCTTGATGATCAATGAACCCATTAAAGTCAGACTAACAATGAAAGATAAGCAAATTATTGACCTAGACATTTCCCGCGATTACGTTAAACATCCCCAAAAAACACTGGCCAAACTACATATTTTTCTGAAAGACTTCAGTTTCAATGAACTCAATATCTCCAGTGAAGTTAAAACGCTTATTGATGAACAAATAAAAGATGATGCTGTGATGTAACTATTTTTTAAACCTGCAGTACCAAAAATAGGGTAGATAAATTGAAATTAAATTTATCTACCCTATTTCCTTGGAATTATATTCCAATCATATTTTTTATAGTTTAAATACGTCACATTAAAGATTACTAATACCCCAGCCTCTGGGTGCAAGAAATGTTGGCAGCAGTGCAGGTGGTGTAATGGCTTCAGCCATTACACCACGGGACGAATTTTGAAATTCGTGTACTTTGCGAAGTTCAAAATCGAGATTGGAGACCGCGCTCCGGCTCCAATCAGTCCCCACAGCGCCAACATTTCTTGCACCCAGAGGCGGCATCAAAACACACTTATCTTTGAGGCATTTGTTCCTTAAAACTGTAAAATTGTGATTTATCGTTAAAATCGCCCTGATTCATACCATTCCAACTGGCACTCTTTGATAGATTGCCCAATTCAATTAAGTCTTTCTCCTCGTCTTTTGACAAGTTAATACGACTGAATCCTTCAACATAAATATACTTCACTAACCGACTTATCAAAACGGCTGGATCTTTTGCTTTATCAATTTTTAGATAAACTTGCTTAAGCACATCCGTAATATTCAATAAATGACTCGATTTTTCAGGACGTTCCATTAATGAGTCATACAAATTATGAATGTATTTTTTGGCTTCTTCTGTAATATTGCTATTTTTAGCCATTTTTTATCTCCCTTTTAAAATAATGGATTTTTAAGCACGAATAAAAAAACGCCAACAATTAGAAATCCAATACCAAAAATCAAGCTGTACCAAACCGCTATGGCGGAAAAGTTGGATGTCGTTTTATTACCATGTTGTTGCAATATTTTTACATATTTAACTGAGTTTATTGCCTGATAAATTCCAAAAACGATGGCGACAAGACCTAAGATATAATTCCAAATCATTTGAAACGCTTCCTTTCTTACTTCTTGACTTTAAGATAGCATCCGCAAAATTGACTTGAAGCAAAATATCTTGAAACACTCTGTTTTTCTTCCTGAACGATTTCAGGAACAAATTTTCTTGTTTCACGATATCTTTATTTTTATTCTCAACTTGTATGTGATAATTAATATATCAAGATAGGTTATTAGGGGGCGAAAAAATGATATATGTAGATCCAATTGTTTACGAAATTGGCTTATTTTTTTCCTGCTTAATTTTCCTATTCGTCTTCAGTCATCTCGCTCATATTTCTAAAAACTACTTTTTAGGAATCACCTTAATTTTATTGGTCGTTCTAGATTTTCTTTTGCCAAATTACGGCTACTTTATTAATATCGCTGTTCTTTTCTTATTATTTCAATGGCACAACAAGGATAAGTTACTTTTAATAAATTCCATCCTTTTGAGTTCACTAATTAAACTAATTTCAGAAACTCTGGCCAATCCGATAATTATCCTCTTTGATAATCAAAACATTTCCACCAAAACCGTCTGGGGCAGTATCTTGTTCATTATCGTTAATCTGCTAGTACAACTTGCTATTTCAATCACTCTTATTTACTTGTATGAGAAATTCAACATCGAAGAGAATTGGAACATTGCTAAGTCCGCTTTATTCGGCTTATTAATCGGTTATCTCTTTATTGTTATTTTTCTCTTTATGCGTATTATTCAGCATTATCAAGCCTATTCTGATTTAATTTCAAGCATCATGCTGTTCATTTTGATTCAGTGCATTTTTATCGTCATTATTTTCCTAAAGGGTAACCAAACACAACGACAAACTTATACTCGTGAATTAACTAAGGAACAATTAAAAAACCTCAAAATGTATACCGACCAACTAGAACATGACCAAATTAAACTCCGAGGCTTTGAACGCAACTATAAGGGTACGATTGCTGGGTTAAAGGAGATTGCTAAAACTGGCGATTTTCAACAAATGCAGACATCCCTAGGCACACTGGAAGATTATTCTAATAGTTATTTTGATAATATTTCGATGCAACTATTTAAAGATCTCAACAATGTTCAAAATCCGTATTTGAAAAGTTTATTGATCAGTAAACTAACTTTAATTCACCAAAATCAAATTGAATGTCATTTTGAATGCCGAGATGTAGTTAGTGATGGCTTCATTAATATTTTCGATTTAGTCAGATTGCTGGGAATTTCGATCGATAACGCCATCGAAGCGACGAAGAAACAAACTAATGGAGAAATCCAAATCGCAATTATTGAGGAAACTGCGCAACTATCTTTTGTCATCAATAACACTACTTCTAATCAAGCTGATGTAACGGAAATGATGCAAGAAGGTTTCACTACTAAAAAACATCATTCCGGATTAGGTTTAGTTAATGTGCAGGACATCAAGCGAAAATATCCTAACCTTTTCGTTCAATACCGAAAAAATAACCAATGGTTTAACCTTAGTATCGTTATTACTAAATAATTTGGGGAGTCTTTATGAATTTATTTATAACAGGGCCGCATTTATTACGTATTTGCTTGGCTTGGGGAATCTTTTACTACGTATTCATGTTAATTTATCATTCAAAGTTATCAATTCAGCGGCAAACGTTTAGTTTTGCCTTATTGTGGTTGCTCTCAGTTATTTTAAATATTTTGCTAAGCGGATACGCCAATTTACTAATCGCCATCTTAATTTATTTAGTCCTTTGGCCAGACCAAAAGTTTGATTATTATTTAATTAATATCATCTTAGTGAGTTTCCTCGTAAAATTCTGGGCTTTTATTTTACCAAGCCCCCTTCTCATGCATTATTTCCCCAATTCCAACATCGTTTCGTACGGATTTAACCTAATTATTAGTCTTGTCGAATTCATCTTATCCATCACATTCGTCTATTTTTACAATTATTTTAAACTCAATGACTTCTTCCAATCACGGCAAAATCCTATGACCAGCATTGTACTAGGATATATCTACATCATTTGTTTCTTATTTTTGAAATTAACTCAAAATTTTCGGACTTATGCTCCACTAATTATGGGAATCTTCGGATTTATTATTTTACAGTGTCTTTTTATTATCGTTGTTTTCACAATTACCCGACGACGCCAATTAAAAATTTATCGTGACCGATTTTCTGAAGAACAAGTTAAAAATCTCAAAATGTACACCGACCAACTCGAGCACGATCAATTAAAATTACGTCATTTTAAACATGATTATAAAAATTTACTTTTCAGTCTGAAAACGGTTGCTGCTGAACAAGATTACACCGCCATGAATCAGGCCTTGGACAATTTAGAGAATTATTCAGACGATTATTTAAATAATTTATCAATGGATTTATATCAGGATCTCAATAATGTTAAGAATCCTTACTTAAAAAGTCTTTTTATCAATAAACTCAATACTATCAATCAAAAAAACATTAAATGTTCTTTCAGTTGTACCGATGAATTGAATAATTTACCGATGAACGATTTGGACTTGATTAAACTTTTGGACCAGGCAATTGATAACGCCATTCATTTCACCAAGCGACAAGAACACGGTCAGATTCAACTGGCTATCACCAAGGAAGACCGGCAGTTAGCATTTTTAATCAACAATTCTTTAGCCAACTTACCGACTACTGAACGTTCAAAGGATTATTTAGAACTGCTTCAGATTAAAGATTTAAAGAAAAAATACTCGAATATTTTTATCCAACACAGTAAAAATGCTAAATGGTTTCGTCTACACATCACACTAATTACCAAGGAGGTAATCAAATGAGCTACCCTATCATCATTTGCGAAGATAACCAAATTCAACTACAACAACTAAATAAATTGATTGAAAATTATATTTTATTTCACAGTAATCTTTTTAAAGTGGAACTCCAGGCATCTAAACCTCAACAAGTCGTTAACTATCTTAATGAAGCTGAACCCCAAAGAGGAATTTACTTTCTTGATATTGATTTACAGGCTGACATCGATGGCATTCAATTGGCAGAGATCATTCGTCAAAAAGACGTTCAAGCAGAAATTATTTTCGTAACTACCCATGACGAATTGGCTCCACTAACATTAAAACGCAAAGTGGCAGCACTAGATTTTATCGAGAAAGATCAACCTTTAGACGATTATCGCCAAGAATTGTATGAAACACTAGATTATGCTAAACAGATAATTGATGAAACACGTACCGTTCAAAAAAAGGGATTTTCCTTTGAAGTTGGCAGCCAAGTTTATAATTTGGACAAATCAGAAGTCATTTTTTTGGAGTCATCCGATATTCCCCATCGACTCAATCTTATTTCTACTAACGGGCAATTCGAGTTTTATGGAAAACTGACTGAATTAGAAAAAAAATACCCCTTCCTATTCCGAATCAGTCGTTCCTGTTTGATTAATCCTGAAAATATTCATCACGTTGATTTTTCCATTCGAGAGGTTGGCTTTAGTGACGGTTCGACTAAAAAGTTTTCAATTGGTAAATCGAAAAAATTGAAGAAAATCATTCAAGAAACACTTTAAGTTTTCGTACTGTAAATATGCCGCCTCCAAGAGCAAGAAATTTTGGTCGCTATGGGGACCGATTCGAGCCAAAGAACGGTCTCGAATCTCGCTTTTGAACTTCGAGAAAACCGCTCGAATTTCAAAAGTCGTCCCGTGGTGTAGACGCTAAAGCGCCAACGCCACCTTCACAGCGACCAAAATTTCTTGCTCTTTCCGGCTAGTTCATTCTTTGTTTTTGAATTAAGAGTGAATATTATGTCATTGATGAATAGTGTTATAGGATGTAATGTATATTTTAAATCCGTAGTCAAAAAATCAACGTATACCGTAATATCAAATATCTTACTAATCTAGACAAAACAAAAAAATTAGCTATGAGAAATTTTTACCCACTTCTCATAGCTAATTTTTTTATGTTTCAGGAACAGATTTGCTTGGTTCAGGATGTTTTGAATTCGCTTTCATTCAATGATGGTAAATTATGATTATCAAGAAAACGAATTAAAGAAGGTAATCCTATGTTGAAATTTGGTAAAAAAATAACCTACAGACCTTTACTACTTAGCTTATTAATTGCCATTTTGCCTGGCATTATGGCTACTAATATCTTGGAATCAGTTCTATACGGAATATTAATTGGGGCTGTCTTTTTCCTTTTTGTATTCTTAGCTTATTATTTCCCTAATATGCCAACACTCTTTGTCTACTGGGAAAGTGATAAAACTGAAATCCGGTACTGCGATATTTATACTTGGAAACATCGCTTACTCGGTATGATATTCCCACCTGCAGCTAAAATGGTTACGATTAAAAAAGCTTCTATCAAATCAGTAACTGTCATGGGTGATCTTCACAAAAAATACGAAATGCCCATGGCTATTCCATATTCTGGTTATGTCGCCGTTTTATCTCCCGTTCTATCGATGATTCATCAGCCAGAGATTATTCGTTTGACACTTAAAGATGGTTCAAAGGCCGATTTAAGTGTTGCTCGTGACTATACTTACAGTCGCGATAACACTTTAGAAAAGCTAGATAAGTTCTTTCAAGATTTGGACAATATTCCCATCCATGCTGATCTCAACAATAATAAAGCAGATTCATCTACTTCAACGGTATAAATCTTACCGTTATAACGGTAGCTAAATAACTTGCAACTTTTATGTGCGTGCATAAGCCCGAGGTTAATCCATATAATTTAGTTGTATTCAAAGGGATATCAGAAAAAAAGGATGGTAATTATCATGTTAAAATTTGGTAAAAAAGTTTCTTATCGCCCCATTTTAGTTAGTTTATTTTATTCACTATTCACATTAATTGTTGCCGTTTACTTGCAAGTAGCAACAATGTACTGGCCAGCAATCGGATTTTACTTGGCATCTGTGGCTATATTCTGTGCCATTTTATTTGGTTACTATCTTCCCAATCTACCCAACAGCTTTACTTATTGGGAAGCCGATCAAACTACGATTCGTTACAACGCTATGAACTATAAACATCGCATCTCAATGATGTTTTTCCCATATCAAAATCAATTAACTACTATTAATAAGAAAGACATCACATCAATCACTGTCACTGGCGACTTTAACAATCCCCAAAATATCGCCTATCCAATGGACTTCTCCTTGATCTATGCGATTTTGACACCACTACTTTCTGTTTTAAAGAATCCTATCACATTAAAATTAACGCTTAAGGATGGTCAAACTATTGAGTTAAACGTTTCACGCGACTTTGCATACAGCAATCAGAAAACCATTGCTAAATTAAACCAATTTTTCGATAGTTTAAATAATAGTCAAATTAAAATCATCAATTATCCAAATCATAATATCAGTTTCAGCTAAAAAGACTCATTGCAACCGATAAGTGCGTGCATTTTTACCTAATAGATTCCTATAATTTAGGTGTAGTCAAAGGAATCATTCATGAATGAATATCTTAAAAGGAAGGTAATTATCATGTTAAAATTCGGTAAAAAAGTTTCTTATAGACCTATCTTAGTTAGTTTTTATTTCACATTGATTCCACTTATCGCGGCCATTGCTGGTCACTTTCCAATTATGTACTTAGTAAGTTTGGCAGTCTTCTTAACTGTTTTATTGGCTTACTATTTGCCAAATTTACCTCTTATTTTTAATTACTGGGAAGCAGACCAAGATACAATCAGTTACAATGATATGACCACTTACAAGCGCCGCATTTCAATGATTCTAGTGCCACACAAAAATCAACTAGTCACGATTAATAAGAAGGATATTCAATCAATCACCGTTACAGGTAAGATTAATAATCCTGATGAAATCACTACTCCTCTCGAAGTTACCGGCTACTTTGCCGTTTTGACGCCACTACTTTCAATGCTCAAGAATCCTATCACGTTAAATCTAGTTATGACAGATGGTCAAACCATCGAGCTAAGCGTTTCTCGTGATTTTGCCTATGATAACAAAAAGACCATCGAAAAATTAAATCAATTCTTCGATAGCCTTGATGACTCGCAAATTAAAATTATTAATTATCCAAACCACAACAACGTCAGTTTTAACTAAAAAATGCCTCTCTTATAATTTAAGAGAAGCATTTTTGCTATTTAGGATATCTATCAAAGAATAAGCTGTTTCAAAGCTAGTTGTCCGTTGTTTTATTTGTAAAATTTGGTCCCATAAACGACCTGTATAATCATTGAAGACCAATTTATTAGCATTACGCTCATGATTAACTTTGCTAATGATATAATCAATCTTTTCATCAAACAGTGAACCACGATACTGCTTCTCTGAGAGTTCTTGGACAGATAGCTTGATAAATTGCCCTATCTCTTGATTAACCGCTGATTCATTAATTTGACTGTTAAATGATTCATCGAACTTGATCAATATCGAAAGCAATAGTTTTTGTTTAGAATATTCCATTTGTCTTTTCACCCGTATATTAATATAACCGATTTTGGGATTAATAGATACGATTTTGATGAAGATTTTTTGTATTAATGATATATATATACGTGCCGTCTCCAGAGCGGAACAATAGTAACTGGCAGTACGGACCGACCTGAGCCAAGGTCTCAGGTCTCGGTTTGAAGCCTTGCAAGCAAGTCTCCAAACACGCCCGGTGGTGTAATGGCTAAAGCCATAACGCCACTTTCACTGCCTGCTACTATTGTCCCTCTCTTCCGACTGAGTTATCGTTAAAATAAAATTATCCGTATAACATATTCAGTACTATTTACTTTAAACTCTCTCTTATTTTGATGGTGTATAATAAAACGTATACATTTCACAATTTTGGAGATATTAGAATGAATAAACTATTTTATAAGACAATTAACTTCTGGTATGGCGTGGCTATGCTAGTTGTAGGAATTATTTTTATTGACCATTCAACAAAATCAACATGGCTATTAGTTGATGCTATCTTTATCATTTCGGCAATTGTTTTCTTCTTACTAAGTCTCTTTCACAAGCCTAAGCCTAAAAAGGATAAAGATGAAACGCCAACTTTATAATTACTAAACACGGTCAGCTTTCGAGTACCAAGGTAAAAAAACTAGTAATCCGATTTGGATTGCTAGTTTTTTAATTTCAGCGGGAAAAGCTATATTTTGTCTTCCACGCTCCTTTTTACCAAAACAATTTACTTAAGCCAGTACCCTTCCAAAAGTTTTGATCATCTTTTTGAACAACTTTTGCCAAATTCATAACCGATGGCGATGCCTTATATTGATGGGTCATTAAATAAGCTGAAAGAGCGCTACCTAATTTTCGAACTACATTTCTAATTTCCTTATCATCATTCAAATCACGATACGCTACTAACAAAGCACTTGAGAGACCCGTATCACTCTTAACTTCATCCTCATTTGCGGTTGTATCAATCAAATCCATTAAACTTTTCTTATCCATTATAATCAGCACCTCAAGTTCTTTTAATGTCCTAAACATACCAAAAACTAATCCTGATAGATTAGCTTTATCTTGAACACTCTAATTTTTAATCCTGAATAGCTACTAATAACTAGTTGTATCCTATCCCAGAAAACTAGCCGGAAAGAACAAGAAATTTAGGCCGCTGTGAAGGTGGCGTTATGGCTTTAGCCATTACACCACGGGACGAATTTTGAAATTCGAGTGATTTTCTCGAAGTTCAAAATCGAGACTGGAGACCATGGCTCCAGTCGGTCCCCATAGCGGCCTAAATTTCTTTTTCTTGGAGGCGGCGCACCCAGTAAAAATCGTTTTCTACCTATTATATAGCGCAAAACCAACTTCCATGGTATTATTTATACAGCTTATCGAAAGGATGGTATTTTCATCATGCGCTTAAGAATTGATATCATTTCAAACAATAAATAATAAATTGGCATTATTACCCTGGGGTAATTAGTGCCACCAGGAGGATTTATGACTGAATCTAAATCAACATTTGAAAAAACACGTGTCATCGTCGCCGGAGTTAGCCATCTACAGCCTGACTTCGAATATACGATGCAAGAACTAGCAGCTTTAGTAGAAGCCAACAATATGGAAGTGGCTGATACAATTATCCAAAACGCCAATAGCGTCAGCGGTGCCACTTACTTTGGTTCTGGTAAAGTAAACGAGGTTAAAGAAATCGCCAACGCTGATGATGTGCAAGTTATCGTTTTGAATGATGAATTGACACCTTCACAAATTAGAAACTTGGAAAAAGAAACTAAATTGAGTTTCATGGATCGAACAGAATTGATCCTTCAAGTTTTCTCTAACCGTGCCCAAACTAAACAGGCTAAACTTCAAGTTGAAATTGCTAAATTACAATATCAACTACCAAGAATCCATCCATCTGGTAACCCACTTGATCAACAATCAGCTTCAGGTGGTCTTGCTAACCGTGGTGCCGGTGAATCAAAACTAGAATTGGATAGACGTGTTATTCGCAAACGTATCACCGCTTTACGTAACGAACTTAAAACGGTCGATAAAACGATTGATGTCCAAAGCAGACGTCGCACCAATACATCCCTACCACTTGTTTCACTAGTCGGTTATACTAACGCCGGCAAATCTACAACCATGAACGGTATCTTGAATTTCAACAAGGAAAATTCTCAAGACCGCAAAGTTTTTGAAAAGAATATGCTCTTTGCAACGCTCGATACCAGTGTTCGTCGAATTGACTTAGAAGATAACACTAGCTTCTTGCTTTCCGATACAGTTGGTTTCGTCAGCAAGTTGCCTCACAACCTAGTGGAATCATTTAAGACCACTTTACAAGAAGCTCAAAACGCTGACTTATTAATTCAAGTAATCGATGTGTCCGATGAACATTGGCGCAACATGATCGAAGTTACCGAGAAGACTTTGAAAGAAGTTGGTGTCGTTGACAAGCCAATGATTTATGCTTTCAACAAAGCTGACCTCAAACCTGGCCAACAATTTCCTACCATCGAAGGTGACAATATTTACTATTCAGCCATCGATAAAGCTTCAATTGCCAAATTAGTCGACCTAATTAAAATCAAGACTTTCAACCACTATAAGAAAGCTGAACTATTGATTCCATACAGTGACCAAAAAGTTGCTGAAGAAATTTTGAAGAATTCTCAAGTACTAAAAAAAGAATTCACCAATGATGGTTCATTGATCAATGCTAATTTAAGTCCTGAAGAATTAGAAAGATTTAATAAATATATCCAAGCAGAAGTATCTGATTAAGCAGATATTTCTGCTTTTTTTGTGTCTATCAAAAAATATCTCCTCGTCTCTTCCAACAAAGATTAGTTTTAGAATGGTTATTATTAAAACCAATCTTTGAACCATATAAAAAAATATCTTTTAATTTTTAATATTTATTACTTTCAGTCCAACCAATCGCTTATTTTCCCTCAAAAATTTAAACTCTATCCTCACACACAATAAAATTGAAATATATCTAATACCCTAGCCTCTGGGTGCAAAAAATTAGGTCACTGTGAAGGTGGTGTTAGAGCTTTAGCTCTTACACCACGGGACGAGTTTTGAAATTTGAGTGGTTTTCTCAAAGTTCAAAATCGAGACCTGAGACCTTGGCTCAGGTCGGTCCCCACAGTGACCTAATTTTTTGCACCCAGAGGCGGAATTTTTAAGACATTCTCCGTTTTCCTTTGCATTTTATAACATAATGTATTATTATTTTATAAACATTAGAATTTTTTTAATTAAGGGTATTAACTTTTAATATTTATTAGTGTATTCTAAGAATAATTATTTTAGGGAGGATGAACAATGAATTTCAAGAAGAAGTATTTCCTTGCATTGTTACCGATATTTCTATTTGCTTTAGTTCTGAGCGGATGTGGTTCTTCAACTGAAAAAGACAGTAACGATACTATTTCAATCAGTTCAAGTGATGTTATCGCAACAATGGACTCATCAATGAACACTGATGTTATTGGTGCTCAAAATATTACCAACACAATGGAAGGTCTTTATCGCTACGATGGTAAAGAACTCCAACCTGCCATTGCTAAAGAAGTCGTTAAACCAACTAATAATGGTAAAACTTATACTTTCCATTTAAGAAAAACCAAATGGTCAAATGGTAAACCTGTAACTGCTAACGATTTCGTTTATGCATGGCGCAGAACCGTTGATCCTAAGACAGCTTCTCAATATGCCTACATCTATACAGGTATCAAGAACGCTGACAAGATCAACGCTGGTAAAAAGCCGGTTAATACTTTAGGTATCAAGGCTTTGGATGATTACACACTTCAAGTTACACTAGAAGATGCGATTCCATACTTCAATACATTGATGGCTAGTTCAACTTTCTATCCTCAATACAAACCTTCAGTTGAAAAAGCTGGTAAACAATATGGTCTAAACAGTAAAGGTATGGTCTTCAACGGACCTTTCAAACTTGTTAACTGGTCTGTTTCAAACAACAGCTGGACTGAAGTTAAAAATAATTCTTACTGGAATGCTAAAGCTGTTAAGTTAAAGAAAGTTCAATACTACGTTGTTAAGGATGCCAACACTGGTCTTAACCTTTACGACACAAACCGTATCAATCGTCTAGAAAAACTTGGTGGTGATACAGCTCGTCAAGTATCAAACTACAAGACTTTCTCACTAGACAAGCAAACGGCTAACTTCTATCTAGAACTTAACCAAAAGAAATATAAATTCTTCCAAAACGAAAAGATCAGACAAGCTATTTCAATGGCTATCAATCGTGATCAATTAACAAATAACGTTCTTGGTAAAACTGGTGGTATCGAACATACCCTAGTCCCAGTGGGAATGTCTTATAACCCAACAACTAAGACTGATTTCACCAAAGAAAAAATTCTTCAATCTTCAAACAAGTACACGGAATACAATCCAACTGAAGCTAAAAAGCTTTGGGAAGAAGGTATTAAAGAAACTGGTCAAAAGAATTTAAGTTTCACACTTCTTGGTGATGATACTGATAATGCCAAGAAACAAAATGAGTACATTCAAGGTCAACTTGAAAAGAACTTACCTGGTTTGAAGATTACTTTATCAAACGTACCATTCAAGTCTCGTCTTGATAAATCATCATCTGGTCAATTTGATATTGTTGTTACTGGTTGGAATGCCGATTATCCAGACCCTGTTACATTCTTGGATATCTTTACAACTGGTAACTCACAAAATAATGGTAAGTACTCAAATCCAGCTTACGATGCTTTAATTGAGAAATCTAAGACTACTGATGCGACTGATGAAGACGCCAGATGGCAAGATCTCTTACAAGCAACTAAGATTTTGACTGACGATCAAGGAGCTATTCCTTTGTACCAGTCATATCAAGCTAACTTAACTAGATCTAACATCAAGAATTACAGAATGACTCCAAACGGTAGTTATAACTTAGTTACTGTTTACAAAAAATAATCATAGGTGAGGGAGATTAAATAATGGCTAAATATATTCTCAAAAGAATACTTTATTTATTCTTGACCCTGTTCATCATCGCTTCGATTACATTCTTCTTAATGAAGATGCTGCCTGGTACTCCGTTCTCTAACCAGAACCGTATGTCAGCAGATCAGTTGAAGATTGTTAAAGCACAGTATGGACTGGATCAATCAGTAGGTGTTCAATACGTTCGTTATATGGTCGGTTTATTACACGGTAACCTTGGAACATCTTTCCAATTCAACAATGAACCTGTTACAGCTTTAATCGGTCAAAGACTTGCTCCATCAATGCAAATTGGTGCTCAAGCAATGGTTTTAGGTACTATCCTTGGTATCCTTCTTGGTGCCGTGGCTGCTATTCGTAAAAACACATGGGTTGATACACTTGCAACATTCATCTCAATTCTTGGTCTATCAATTCCATCTTTCGTTTTAGCTGTTTTACTACAGTTCTACCTAGCCTACAAATGGAAGATTTACCCAGTTGCTCTTTGGGACAACTTCCAATCCAGTATCCTACCAACATTAGCTTTAACGGCCTTACCATTAGGTACTGTCGCCCGGTTTATGAGAACCGAGATGGTCGATGTTATGAGTAGTGATTACATTGAATTAGCCAAATCAAAAGGTAATTCAAATTGGAAAGTCGTTACTAAACATGCTTTACGTAACTCATTGATTCCAGTTGTTACAATCATCGGTCCAATGGCCGTTTCTGTTATGACTGGTTCAATGGTTGTTGAAAATATCTTCTCAATCCCTGGTATTGGTGAACAATTCGTTAAGTCAATCACAACTAACGATTACCCAACAATCATGGGACTTACAATCTTCTATTCATTCTTATTAATCATAGTTTACTTGATCGTCGATATCCTTTACGGACTAATCGATCCAAGAATTAGACTAGGAAACGGAGGTAAAGAATAATGGAACAAATCCCTCAAATTCCGAAGGAAAAATTTAAATTAGTTCATGATGAAAACAATGCTGAACAAGAAAAAATCAGTACACCTTCATTAACATACATGCAAGATGTTCGTCGTCGCTTGTTCAAAAATAAAGTTGCCGTCGTTTGTTTGACACTACTTTCATTGATTGTTTTGATTTCAGTCTTTGCCCCTGTTATCGCACCACACAATCCCAATGAGCAACAAGTTACACTCTCTAACCTTCCTCCTAAGTTAGGTAACCTCAATATTCCTGGTATGAACGGTTACCAAAACATGGGTGGCAAGATGGTTGATGCTTACAAACAAGCTGGTGCTCCTAAGGGAACATCATTCATCCTAGGTACTGATTACCTTGGACGTGACCTACTTTCCAGAATCATCTACGGTACTCGTCTTTCACTAGTCGTTGCCGTACTTGCTACATTAGTCGATTTATTGATTGGTGTTCCTTACGGTATCGTTTCTGGTTGGAAAGGTGGCAAAACTGATACATTCATGCAACGTGTCGTTGAAATTGTGTCATCGATTCCTAACTTGATTGTTGTTATCTTGATGATGATCGTGTTAAAACCAGGTCTAACATCAATCGTTATTGCGATTGCTATCACCGGTTGGGTTACAATGGCCCGGCTGGTCCGGGCGCAGACCTTCCAATTAAAGGAACAAGAATACATTTTAGCTGCAAGAACTTTAGGCGAACCATCGATGAAGATTGCTACTAAACACTTGATTCCTAACTTATCTTCAACAATTATTATTCAAACAATGTTTACAATTCCGAATGCCATTTTCTTCGAAGCTTTCTTAAGTTTCATTGGTATTGGTATTCCCGCACCAAACGCATCATTAGGTACACTTCTATCAGATGGTCAAAAAGCCTTCAGATTCTTACCATATCAAATGTGGGCTCCGGCTATTATCTTGAGTATTATCATGATTGCCACTAACCTACTTGGTGATGGTCTACGTGATGCCTTTGACCCACAATCATCTGATCATTAACTAAGGAGAAATCGAAATGGATAAAATTCTAGAAGTAAAAGATTTACATGTCGACTTTGATACCTACAACGGTGTCGTCCATGCTATCCGTGGTGTTAACTTCCATTTAAATGCCGGTGAAACCTTAGCTATTGTTGGTGAATCTGGTTCTGGTAAGTCCATCACAGTTCGTTCAATCTTACAATTATTGGCCTCAAACGCCACAATCTCCAAAGGTGAAGTTCTTTATCACGGCGATGACTTGCTACAAAAAAGTGATAAGGAAATGGATAAGATCCGTGGAAATAAAATTTCTATGATTTTCCAAGACCCTATGACTTCACTTGATCCAACCATGACAATTGGTAAACAAGTTGCGGAACCACTTTTAATTCACAACAACGTTTCCAAAAAAGATGCTTTAAAACGTGCTGAAGAAGTTCTTCGTTTAGTTGGAATTCCTAATCCAGCCGCCAGAATGAATGATTACCCTCACCAATTCTCTGGTGGACAACGTCAACGTATCGTTATTGCGATTGCTATCGTTGATTACCCAGAAATTCTTATTGCCGATGAACCTACAACAGCGCTTGACGTTACTGTTCAAGCTCAAATCATTGATTTGTTACGTGAACTTCAACAAAAAATCGGTACATCAATCATCTTCATCACCCACGACTTGGGAGTTGTTGCCGGAATTGCTGACCGTGTGGCTGTTATGTACGCCGGTCGTTTCGTTGAATATGGCTCGGTTGATGATGTTTTCTATAATCCTCAACATCCATATACATGGGGCTTGCTCGATTCAATGCCAACTCTTGATACAAACGAAAATGATCGTTTGAACTCAATTCCTGGTACTCCACCAAACTTGTTGGACCCACCAAAGGGCGATGCTTTTGCACCACGTAATGCTTACGCTATGCAAATCGATGAAGAAGAACAACCACCATTCTTTAAGGTATCTAAGAATCATTACGCGGCTACTTGGTTGCTTCATCCTAATGCACCAAAAGTTACACCACCAGCCGGAATTCTCAATCGTTACAAGAAATTTGAAAAGTTAGGAGGCAATGCTAAATAATGGCAGATGAAAGAGAAGTAATCGTATCCGTAAAAAATCTCAAACAATATTTCAACATTGGTAAACCTAACGAAGTAAAAGCCGTTGATGACGTTTCCTTTGATATTTACAAAGGCGAAACTTTTGGACTCGTTGGTGAATCTGGTTCTGGTAAGAGTACTACTGGTCGTAGTATTATCAGACTTTATAACCCAACTGATGGTCACATCTTCTTCAATGGTCAAGACATTAGTAAAATCAAAGCTCATGGTCCTAAGATGAAGGAATTCCGTCGTGAAATGCAGATGATTTTCCAAGATCCATACGCTTCATTGAACCCTAGAATGAAAGTTAAGGATATTATCGCTGAAGGACTTGATGTTCACGGTTTAGTTAAAAACGAACAAGAGCGTGACGCTAGAGTCCGTGAATTGCTCGACATGGTTAACTTAAATCCAGAACACATGACTCGTTACCCTTATGAATTCTCAGGTGGACAACGTCAACGTATCGGAATTGCCCGTGCCCTAGCCGTTGATCCTCAATTCATTATCGCTGATGAACCTATCTCAGCCCTTGATGTTTCAATTCAAGCTCAAGTTGTTAACTTGATGCAAGATATTCAAAAGAAACAAGGTTTGACATACTTATTCATCGCCCATGATCTTTCCATGGTTAAGTACATTTCCGACCGTATTGCCGTTATGTACCGTGGTAAAATCGTCGAGTTGGCTGATTCTAATGAGATTTACAACAATCCATTGCACGCCTATACTCAAAGCCTCTTGTCCGCTATCCCCGTCCCTGATCCAGAGATTGAAAAGAAACGTACAAGAATCGATTTTGATCACAAGAGTCCTTTCAAAGACAACCAAAGATTACAAGAAGTACTACCTGGCCACTTCCTTTATTGCAGCAATGAAGAAGCAGCCAAATATAAGAAGTAGAATAAAGCATTGAGTGCAGACTTTGCTTTACTCTAAGACATCTGACAAAATCCAAATCCAAACAACTTTAGAATTCAAAAAAATTCTTAAATAAAAAGCTCATGCAATCATTGATTGTACGGGCTTTTTCATGTACTTACCTTGGATATATCAAACGTTATTGAAAATGCCATTAGGAAAATCAATATCTGATAGAAGTAAGGTATATAAACAATCATCGCAAAAGTAATAACTTGCATTGCTAAAAAATAAAGACGTTTAGATAGTTTCGAAGAATTAAAAAAATGGTCCCTTACCTTTCTCATAGTAGGAGATAACGAAAAAGCTTCCAAAATAATCAATCCCAATAAGTTAAAAGGAACACCCCAACTAATCATATTTGGCATATATGACATATTTCTCCCCACCCTTTCATTTTTCTAGCATAACGAATCATTGTAAATTTTGACCAAATAACCTGTAAATAATATGTAAATCATTTATTACGGTACACAAAGAAAAGAGCTAGCCTTGCGGCCAGCTCTTTTTGTATTTGTATTTTTCATAAACTTTTCTTCCTTTTTTAGTTTAAATTCTTTGTTATATATCAGGGGGGGAGGAGATATATTGAAAAAATCTATTCGTTTTTAATTTTTAATAATCTATTTAAAGTAAAGCTGTTATAGTCATCCGAGTCACCTCTTCGTTTCTTGACTATGCTTATATAATAGCGGGAATTTATGAAAGAAACGTTTTGAAAGTTAGAAATAAGTAGTAAGTAAATGTGAAGAAAAATCGATAGTTAGAAGGATTCCGCCTCCAGAAACAAGAAATTTAGGTCGCTATGGGGACCGACTTGAGCCAAAAATCGGTCTCAAGTCTCGATTTTGAACTTCGCAAAGTACACGAATTTCAAAAGTCGTCCCGTGGTGTAAGTGCTAAAGCACTAACGCCACCTTCACAGCGACCTAAATTCTTGTTTCTTCCGGCTTGTTTATTTTTTGTTTTTTTAACCAATAATAACGTATCGGAGTATCAGACATTTAATAGCTAGAGATTACTAAAAAGTAACTAGCGCAATGCAACATTCTAGACTTTTATTAATTAACATCATATAAGGCAACTGACAAATACAAAAATAATCCATTTATTCCCCCAAAAAATGAATTCACCCACATCCCCTATCATTAAAATATTATTTTGAAGCAACAGAAAGCATACATTCACATATGGTTTGCTAACTTCTAAACAATATCTTTTACCGTTTAATATATCCAATTAACTTGGAAATAAGTCTGATATATAACAACGACCCTAGTCGGAAGGAGCAAGAAAATTAGATTGCTATGAAGGTGGCGTTAAGGCTTTAGCCTTTACACCACGGGACGAGTTTTGAGATTTAAGCGGTTTTCTCAAAGCTCAAAATCGAGGTCTGAGACCTTGGCTCAGACCGGTCCCCATAGCGACCTAATTTTTTTGCTCCTGGAGACGGCATATTATAAATAAAAAAAGTCCGCTCTTCAGCAGACTTTTTTGAGAGATATTTACGGGGGAATAAATATCTAATTGTTATTTAGAAAATTAACTTTATATCTATATAGGGGGGAGATATTAAAGTTTTCATTTATGTGTTTATTTATAAGGGGATTAAATTTTTTTAAAATAGAGTATTTATTATATAGGGGTTTATTTCTATTCATGTGTAAAGTGAGTTATCTAAGAAATTAATAGTTTACGAGGGTTTCCAATTCCATCTGGTCACTTCTTTCAAATAAATTCTTATCTATATCTTTAAGGGGGGAGATATAATTTTTTGTTTATAAGGGTCTTTAATATTTTAAGGGGGTTAATTCATGTAATTCAATTTGGAGCTGGATTGTTTATTCATCCGGTCACCTCTTTGTTCCTTTGTTATTTGACTATGGTTATATAGTACCGGGAAAGTATGAATATACAATTTCTAAAGTACGAAGTAATTTATAACAATCTATGAAGAAATTATGAATCTCAAGACTAATTACCTGAATTCAAAATTAGACAAGCTTATACTTTAGGTATATTAATCATAAAGAGAGGCGTCAAATCATGAAATTAACTAAGGCTCAAAAAGTCGACTTAAAGGCAGCTATTATTGCTGGGACGGCCGCTGGTATCTTCTCAGGATTCGTTAAATTAGGTTGGGAGAACGTCTTACCACCTCGTACTCCGGAACGTGATGCGGTTAATCCTCCACAAACTTTGATGGAACAAGCAGGGATTCCTCAAAAAATCACTCGTGGAACTTATTCATATTCAGGACACAAAATGCCTTGGGCAAGCTTTTTGATGCATTTTGGTTTCTCAACATCTTTTGCCATCATTTATGAAGTTCTATCAGAATACTCACCTTTCATCAGAAAAGGCTCTGGTGCCATTTTTGGTCTAGCAATCTGGGTCGCTTTCCATCTTGGAATCATGCCTATGATGAAGACTGTTCCTTCAGCTAAAGATCAACCTACTGAAGAACACATTTCCGAAGCTCTCGGTCATATCGCTTGGATGTGGACAAACGATATCGTTGGACGCGAGCTTTACCGTCGTTTGACTACACAAAAGTAGGCTTTCCTGTGAACAAATGGAAAACCTCATTAACTGAACGAATCAGTTATGGTTTAAGCGATGCAGCGGACAATTTAGTTTTCCAAATGATGACTACCTATCTTCTCTTCTTCTACACCGACGTTTTTGGTTTGACTGCTAGTGAAGTTGCGATTCTTTTCGTAGTAGCTCGAACAGCCGATGTTTTCGAAAGTTTAATTATTGGAATTATGATCGATAATACTCATTCTAAATGGGGTAAGAGTCGACCATTTTTCTTGTGGTATTCATTTCCTTATGTTATTTTCGCTGTCTTAACTTTTGTCACACCTAATTTCCTACCACATTCTGGGAAATTACTCTGGGCCTATGTTACTTACCTTGGTCTCGGATTTTTCTATACTGCCGTTAATCTGCCAATTACATCAATCTTACCTACGATGACAGACAACGAACAAGAAACCACTTTATTAGGCGTTATTAGACAATTCTTTGGTAGTTCCGTACAAATTATCGTTGCCGTCTTTACCATCCCCTTAGTAAGTTTCTTTGGCAAAGGCAATCAACAAAAAGGTTTCTTAGGTACAATCATTGTCTTTGGTATCATCTCATTAATTTTGATACTGAATACCTTTTTCCATGTACGAGAACGCTACACAAATAAAGAAATCAGTCATCAACCACTATCAGAAGTTTGGAAAATGTTAAGACAAAATAAACCTTGGATCATTATTTCCATCGTTATCTTCTTATACTGGTTAACAACTGCTATTAAAAATCAGACGACAATTTACTACTTTAAATACATCATTCATAACGAAAACCTCGTTTCCTTAGCCAATAGCTTTACTTTAACTGCTTTAATCGGGGTGGTAGCAATCTACTTTGTTTCAGCTAAACTAGGCAAGAAAAATACTATGCTGCTAGGAATCGTTATGGCGTTTATTGGTCAATTGATTATTACCATTGCTGCCTATTCCGAAAACCTACCCTTACTCTTTACCGGAATCTTCATTAATTGTATCGGTGGTGGCTTCATTATCGGACTAGTTTCCATCATGATTGCCGATACGATTCGTTATGGTACTTCAATGGGAATCCAGGCCGAAGGAGTTCTAGCTTCAACTGACGATTTCGGAGTTAACTTGGGACTTGGATTAGGTGGATTGATCACCGCTGAATCATTACAAGTATCAGGTTATGTTTCAAATAAAACTCAAACAGCAACGACCATTGCGGCTATTAATTTAAATTACGCGTTAATTCCATTAGTTTTATACGTTGTTATGTTCTTGATCTTGTTAGGATATAATGAGACCAGAATCAAGAATGCTATAAAGTAGTTTTAATACATTCGTCAGAAGTTACCTAAAGGCAAAATCATCAAAGAAGGTCAAAAATGCAGCAAGAATCACTTTTCGCAAATCAAAATAATGACGACAATTCTCCTCTAGCAAACCGGGTTCGTCCCACAACGCTAGAGGCTTTTGTCGGTCAACAGCACTTGATTGGTGACAATAAAATCTTGAAAGATATTATCGATCAAGATAACATCCCGTCACTAATTTTCTGGGGTCCTCCTGGGGTGGGTAAAACAACTTTAGCCGAAATCATCGCCAAGAAAACTAAGTCTAATTTCATCACTTTTAGTGCCGTTACTAGCGGTATTAACGATATTAAGAAAGTCATGAAAGAAGCCGAAATGAATCGTGAGATGGGACAAAAGACGATTGTCTTTATTGATGAAATTCATCGGTTTAATAAGGCCCAACAGGATGCTTTTTTGCCGTTCGTTGAAAAAGGTAGTATTACTTTGATTGGTGCAACAACTGAAAATCCGTCATTTGAAATCAATTCAGCTTTACTATCCCGTTGTAAAGTTTTCGTTCTCAAATCGCTAACAACTGACGATTTAATTCAACTATTACAAAACACTTTGAAAAATCCCAAAGCCTTTCCAAAAGCAAAAGTTGAGATAGACGATGACACCTTGGAGTTAATTGCTGCTTACGCTAATGGAGATGCCCGTGTAGCTTTGAACACCCTCGAAATGGCTGTCATCAATTCTGAAACTAAGGATAAGGTGGCACACGTTGATATTGATAACATTCGGCAATTATTAAATACCAAATCATTACGTTACGACAAGAATGGTGAAGAACATTACAATATTATCTCGGCTCTCCACAAATCAATGCGTAATAGTGACACCGATTCAGCGATTTACTGGGTCATGCGCATGCTCGATGGTGGCGAAGATCCACTTTATATAGCCAGACGACTAGTTCGTTTTGCTAGTGAAGATATCGGTTTGGCTGACACTAATGCTTTAAATGTTGCAATCAATGCCTTTCAAGCTTGTCAATTTTTGGGTATGCCTGAGTGCAACGTTCACTTGGTTGAGACCGTCATTTATTTATCAGTTGCACCCAAATCCAATGCCGTCTATAAATCCGTTTTGCGTGCCGAAAAGGATATTAAGAAATACGGCAATTTACCCGTACCCCTACAAATTAGAAATGCTCCAACTAAATTGATGAAAAATCTGGGTTATGGAGAAGACTACAAATTAGCTCATAATTATCAAGACAAGTTAACTAATATGAAAACTGTTCCTAAAGAAATTGAGAATAGCCAGTATTACCTTCCAACTGGACAAGGTAAGGAAAGACTCTTTAAGCAGCGTTTGGAATACATTAAACAGTGGCATCAAGAACATGATGCCGATTAAAAGACAAGCGAGTGTGACAAAACAGGGTCATTAAAACAAAGAAGATTAGCAAATCCAAAACTGGATTGCTAGTCTTCTTTGTTTTAAGCGAAAAAGTTATGTTTTTTTGTACGTTTATGCTGCATGTTTAGGAAAAACAACGAATAAACTCGGGTGTGTCTTCAATTTAAATTATGAAAATATATAACTGTCTTAGGATTGCATCAATACAATAGTTTTAAAACATTACCAAATATTAAATTTATTATTCATTCAATTATAAAAAAACTAGTCGGAGGAGCAGGGAAACAGTCACTGGCAGTGAAAGTGCCGTTAGGGCGACTGATTTTGTCGTTCTTACAGCACCAGGTTCTGGAGACGGCATATTTGAAGACACACTCTAGCCAGAAGAAGCAAGAAAATTATATTTTATTCCTTATTCAAACGGATACTTCATGCCCCAATCATTTCTCACGTCGTTCAGAATATGAGCAACATCATGTGACAGAGCTAATTGTCCATCATCATGTCCGTTTTCAATATATCTTTGCATATCACTGACTTCATATTGCAATGCTTTTTTATCATCGCCAGCCGTGATTTTATCAGTCTTTTCTGTATGTGCATCTGCTGTATAAGTAATGTCCGCTTCGGTGGCACGTGGATAGTTGCTAATTTCAATATATCCTTTCGTTCCTGAAATAACACCTCGTTTAGGCTGTTTAGCCCGCATTGATAAAGCCATCACTGCCATTTGTTCGTCATCATTTTTCAAAATAATACCAGATTGTTCATCAACGCCAGTTTCAAAATATTTTACAGTCGTTAAAATATTGGTTGGTTGCTTAGCCAAGAAACTTCTGGCAAAGGCGGTCGCATAACCACCAATATCAAGCAAAGCCCCGCCAGCCAATTTTTTGTTAAAAAAACGATTCTTTGGATCATAATCCTTCAAACTACCAAAGTTGACTTGGACTAATTTAACCTCACCAATTTTGCCATCAGCAATAATTTGCTTAACTTTTGCATAAAGCGGCATGTGTAACAAAGTAAATCCTTCAGTTAAAATCAAATGTTTCTTAGCAGCTAAAGCTTGTACTTCATCAAATTGCTTAGCATTAACTGTAATAGCTTTTTCACAGAAAACATTTTTTCCAGCAATTAACGCTTCTTTAATATATTGATAATGATATGTGTGTGGTGTCGCAATATAAATGACATCAATCTTGGGATCATTAATCATCTCACTTGGATTCGTAAACTGATGTGCAATCCCCTTTTCCGCCGCAAACTTGGCCATTTGTTCAGCGTTCATATCTGAAACGCCATAAATTTCACCATTAACTGCATTCAAAGCATCAGCCATTTCATGAGCAATCCAGCCAGTACCAATCATTCCCCAATTATATTTAGCCATTATTTCAAATCTTCTTTCCTAATATGTTTTACATTCTCATCTGTTGCCAACAAGGCATCTGTCACTACATCTTTAAAATAAGATGTCCCTAAAACACCTGCTAAGGCACTTAATACATTATTAATCGAATCAATTTCAGACCAATTGTCAAAATGACAGTCAATTAAACCATTGCCATTTGGTGTTCGAACCATTCCCGCCATATCTTGTGATTGTCGCACTTCAGCCACACCACCCAATTGTTTAACCATAGATAAAACTTGTGGTATTGCCTCTTCCAACACCTCTAGTGTTAATTGAACCTGAGGATTAAGTTGTGCCGTAAAACGTTCTTGTGGAGCCATAATAATATAGCGTTCAGCCAAATTTGCATATAACCTTTCTAACGTATGAATGCCACCGTTACTCTTCAAAACATTGAGATTTTGGTCGAGACTATCACAACCATCAAAGGCCACATCAAATTTTGTCACTTGTTCCAACGGCATCACCGGAATACCTAGCTTCTGACAAAGCTTACGAGTTTGTTCTGAGGGACTAGCTACATGAATCTTGGAGACATCCAAAGCTCTGATGAGACGTCCAACCGTTCGACCGCCACCAAAACTAACAGTCATCCCTGGTTTGATCATTGTTAAAGCTGTTTCGATTAATTTTTCCATTTTTGAACTCCTGTGAGAAATATATTTTCATATTTTATTTATATCTGAAATTCATTTTCATAATAAAGTAAAAAAAATACCCTGTCAAGCAGGATACTAAAGTTTACGATCAGAAATCAATTCTTCATGATGTGCGATTTTATTCAGAGTCGCTTTATCTTGACCAATCAGTAATAAGAATATGGCTTCAATCATTGTTGATGCCGCAATTCTTGAGAAATAATACTCAGATTGAAAAATTTGTTCACGGACATAAGTCTTCAAATGGAAATCAGCTTTTTGAGCAATGGGTGAATCTTCACGATTAGTAATAGCTATCACCTGAATATTTTGACTATGAGCTACTTGAAGCTGTTTCATCAATGATTTAGACTCACCTGAATTAGAAATTATTATCAAAATATCTTGTTGGTTCATATTCAAAGTCTGTGCCAATGAAGTTTCAAACGCTGCATCGCTCATAGCTAATAATCCAATTTGATTGAACTTATAAACAGCATCAATGGCGACTGGATAAGTGTTACCTTCTGCAACTATCTGAATTAATCGTGCCTTTTTAATCAAAGCAAGGACTTGATTAAGTTTTTTTGTATCTAAGTTTTTCAAAGTATTACTGATCTCAATATTTTTATTATCAGTAATATTCTTTAATACTTGTTGAACGTCATCGTCAATTGTTACTGTCACATTCTCATTTTCAGATACTTGTGCTAAACGCGTCTTTAATTGATGAAATCCATCGATATTTAAATTTTTACAAAAACGAGATACAGATGCCTCACTTACAGCCGCTGTTTGTGCCAATTGGGAAATCGTATAATCCACAACATCTTTGGGCTGTTGCAGAACAACTTGCGCTATTTTCTTATCGGTTACTGACATTTGTGGCAGTTTATTATAGATGACATCAATTATATTTTGCATTATTTTACCTCTGTCCTTATTCTATCAAATTTGAGCAAAAAAAAAGCCCGCTAATAAGCAGGCTGTCATGATATTTAATAGTAGGATAAATATCAACTTCTTTCTTTTGAAGATTAACTACGGGGGAATAGTCATCTTTGATTTAACTTCTTTATCTATATAGGGGGGAGATATCTGAAGTTTAAGTTTATTTATTAGGGGATTAAATTTTTAATTGTATATATGTTTTAAGGGGTTATTTTTAATTCATTGTTTTCAATAGTTATCTTTTAAAGGGTTATCTCTATTTTGAAGCTTTATCTTTCCATTCATTCACCTCTTCCTCTCTTTGACTATGCTTAAATAATAACTTTTAAATACGAATAAATTTATATCAAATTATGAAGAATTGGTGAATTTTTTTGAGGGCCGCCGGAGGGGCTCGAACCTCGATTTTGAGCTTCACACACCCCGTGAATCTCAAAATACGTCCGTGGTGTAAGGACTAAAGCCCTAACACCACTATCACTGCTGGCATTCTTTCGAACCCCTCCAGCTAATGTATCAGTATATTGCTATTATATTAGCCATAAAAAAAGAAAACCTCTAATTGAGATTTCCTTTTCTATTATAAATAATTTCGTTATTCTAATTAATTTTTTACTACATAATTAGTTGCATTGACCCATTCATTAGTTGCAATACGACAATACACTTCACCTTTATATTTTCTTACTTTATCAGAATGCCAAGTTGAATTGTTAGATAATGTTTTCTCACTATTCAAATCAAATGATCCGTCTTTTTGTAGTGACATTACTGGAACATCTTCACCATCAACATTAGTTACCTTAATTGTATCTGTATTTTCAGTTGAATTATCATCTGAAGAATTTCCAAAATTTTGAATTTCTTGACCTACTGCTTGTGTTTTTTGAAGGTTTATTTGAGAAACTCGTGATGACTTAAGATATAAATTATCACCTATTTGCCAACATGTTTTCCCGTTTATTTTTACAGGATCAGCCTTCCAAAATAGCATGTAATGATTACCAAATTGTTTAACTTTGTCGCCCGTTTTGACTAATTTACCATTTTGCATTTCATATAGAGCAATTGGTTTAATATTCGAATGCGAATCATTTTCGATTATCACCACGTCTTTACCATTATAATCAGGTAACTTTGTGTAAACCTTACTGCTTTTAACAGTCGTATCCGCATCCCCTTGTATATTATTGGAAGCCTCTACTACATTGGCATTGGTTAAAATCATCGCTGCAGAAAGAGCAATGATTGCTAAGCTTTTCTTCATAATTAACTCCCCTTCGTATAATTTAGTACCATTTCCAGTCTATCATACGAAACTTGTGTCCAAGGCCATTCTATATAATTATCAATAATAAATATCATTTAACTTATAAGTTACTCATATAAGGATTAATTTCAGTCAAAATAACTTCATAATACTGAACTACAAAATTTTAAGACAAAAAAAGACCGCCCAACCGGACAGTCTTGTACGTGAATGATTTTAATTTTGAATGCTTATTATAGAACCTTAACAGCGAATGAAGGCATGAAGTAACCTGAGATTGTTGAAATCTTAACTGATTCGCCTGGTTGTGGTGCAGCGATGTATTGGTTGTTACCTAAGTAGATACCTACGTGGTAAGTTGAACCTTTGCTACCCCAGAATAATAGGTCTCCGGCTGATGCTTGAGAAACAGCTTCTTGTGTTCCGGCACCTTCTTGAGCTACTGTGTATGAACCAATGCTCTTACCAGTTGCTTCTTGATATACGTATGATGTGAAACCTGAGCAGTCGAAACCTGAAGGTGTCTTACCACCCCATACATATGGTGTGCCTAAATATTGTTTAGCAGTGTTAACAACTTTTTCTGAAGATGACTTATCGTCTGTTGCAGCTGATTCTGTAACTGCAGCCATATCTGTAACATCGTTAGCGTTAACCCATTCGTTAGCACCTACAAGATACCATGTGTTACCTTGATCATCTTTAACAGCTTGACCAACAGCCCAAGCACTATTTGCTGCCAATGCACGACCAGAACTCTTGCCGTTTGATGATGGTGTTGTGTAAAGTGCTGACATTACCTTTGTACGTACAGCAGAAGGTGCGTTAGTTAAAACTTCTGAAGCAGCCTTTGTTGTAGAAGCGTTTGATAAACCTAAACCTGTAACTGCCAATGCTGCAGCAGCTGTAAATGAAATAAGACTCTTTTTAACGTTAGTATTCAAAATTGAAATCCCCCGTAATGGTTTGTTTTTTATTTTTTAAATTTTCTTAATTATTAATTTCTTATCACTCAACGATGACTATAATACTCTCTGAATATTGCAGAATTGTTACAGCAATTGTATAAGAATGTTACACTTTGACATTCACAAATTAAAGAAGCTCTAACCACAGGATTACCAATGGTTAGAGCTTCTTTGTGAAATATCGTTTTACTTGATATTTTCGCTTTTTAGTATTTTGTTAACGTTTTCTTCCGTTACTTCGATGTTTTTATTAGTAATTTTATAGCATTTGCCCCTTAATTCTGCCGGAATATTAAGGTCGCGATTGAATTCATCACTACTGATTCGAGCCTTTAAACGACTAATATCATCCCCACGATCAGCCAATCTTTGACGAACTGTATCCAAATCGACTTCTAGAAAAATGACAACTGCCTGATTGCCATACTTTTCTTTATAAGAAGCGGCTCCTTTGGTGTCGACAACAATACTTGCGGCGTCAACTTTTTTCCAAGTTTCATTTAAACTTTCTTCTGACGATCCATACCAGTTACCACTATATTCAACTTTTTCTAGGTAATGATTCTTTAAAAAGCTTTCTTTTGTCTCAAAATGATAGTCAATACCGTCTTTTTCGCCCACACGTGGTAATCTAGTAGTGTGAGTTATAACACTCGGTATATGATAAGTATCTTGCAAATATTTGCTAATTGTTGTTTTCCCAGTTCCACTTGCTCCAGTGATAACAATAATTTTTTTATCCATTATAGGACTCCTATGTTTGAAATATTTCTTCTACTATATTATTATACTAGTCTGTTAATTAATTAATCCGAGGAGAATTTACATATGAAAATAGAATACTTGAAGGTTGGTACTGTTTACGATTGCTCCGTTGATGAAGATATGGATTACCCATTCCAAGGTAAAGTTGAGAAGATTTACGAACACTCAGCTTTGATGGAAATTGTTAAAAATGATCCTAAGGATAATTCCAATAAGATGGAATTGAACAATAAGATTGTTGTTAGCATCAAGAAAATCAAAAAAGCTAAATAATTAATTCGATACGAGAGTGGGACAAAACATGTTCCTCTTTCGAACATTAAGGCAAATGGCGCCAGTAATCCGATTTTGGATTGCTGGCGCCATTTGTTTTAAGCAAAAAAAGCTATGTTTTGTCCCAAACTCTTCTTTCTCACCCTTCGGCTATGTTATTGAAACTAACAGCAGTTTCAACGTTAATACTTAATAAAATCCCTATTTTTCAACATTAATAAATGAACGTGCTGGAACTCTCAATACTCGATATTCCATTGCATAGCGATTAGCTTTTAATCCTAATCCATTGATGAAATTATTCTTGTACTTAGCTTGTACCGTAATTACGTACGCATCTTGATACTTCGCATCTAACTTCTTAATTTTCTTCATTGGCCAATTCAAATGTAAGCCAGAGACAGTGAAAGGTAATGTCGCATCTGAAATCGTTGCATTACGACTAGATACTGTGTAAGTTGAATTATTGATCCAATATTGATAAACATCTGTGGCGGTATTAGATTCTTTTTTATCTATCTTTACGTAATAACCTTGTCCATCATTAGTTGTTTGGACAATCATTGGATCGTATTTATATGAAACTGCTACTTCATTTTTATCGGTTAAATCGACTTTGGTAAATAAACTTGTATATAACAGACCACTCACAGCCAAAATAACGACTAAAATCTCCACCAGGTCAATCAAAATTGTTGCCCCAGTAATTTTACCCTTTTTAACTACTAAAATTTTTAAATGACGATTTCTAATATTAAATACTACAAAGATCAATAGCGCAATAACAATGATCCACGCTATAATTCCCACAAAATTCCAAGAATTCATAGTTTTCTCCCAACTAAATTAATTGTCTTAAATGCTTCATAACTCTATAATGGTTATTACTCTTAATTTTACCACGAATCGAAAAATTATTTGAAATTGAGCTGCAAAACGGTCAAAAATGTGTGGGTACATACGTTTGCGAGCTTTTTATAATGGCGACATAACCACGCTATATCGTGTGTTAATCGTTACAGTGGACACAATATATTGTGTTTCATTATTTAAATGATTATACTAATTGAGAATAGCACTTGAGAGGAAGTAATAACATGAATAACGTAATCGTATATAGCAAAAATAACTGCATGCAATGCAAAATGACAAAGAGATATCTTAAAGAACACAACGTTCCTTTTGAAGAAAGAAATATCAATCAACAACCACAATACTTAGCCACTCTTAAACAACAAGGTTTCCAAAGTGTTCCTGTTGTCATGAATTCAGCTATGGACCCAATCGTCGGCTTTCGTCCAGATAGCTTAAAGGAACTCGTGGATTAGTATGAAAGAAATAGCTTATTATTCAATTACAGGTCAAACAAAGCGTTTTGTTAATAAGCTCGGAATAGATGGATATGAAATTACCGACGCCGATCCGTTTTATCAAATGGGTCGGCCATTTATTCTTATTGTCCCAGCTTATGACGACGATATGATGGACTCTGTCATCGACTTTCTTCAGTATGAAGACAATGCCAAAAACTGTGTTGGTGTCGCTGGCGGTGGCAATCGGAACTTTAATACTCTTTATAATCATACGGCTAAAGATATCGCCGCTGGATTAAATGTACCCGTTGTTTTTCAATTTGAATTCAACGGTACACAAAAAGATGTCGAAAACTTTAAGAAAGTAGTGAATGAAATTGGGATTAAATAACCTTGATGCAGACAAAATTAGTTATTTTAAATTAAATAACGAAATCAACATCCCCGTAAACGACAAAATTCCTTTAAATAAGGACAAAGAAGCCGTTACAGCCTTTTTCTCTGAGAATGTCGAACCAAATATGAAAAAATTTGCTTCCTTCGCAGACCATATTGACTACCTAGTTGAACATGATTACATTGAAAAATCAGTTGTCGATGAATATTCACTTGAATTCATTGAAAGTTTATATAACTATTTGTTGGATCAACATTTCCAATTTCAATCATTCATGGCCGCTTATAAATTTTATAACCAATACGCCTTACACACTAATGACGGCGATCTTTATCTCGAAAATTACGAGATGAGAATTCTTTTTAATGCCCTTTTATTTGCTCATGGCGACCAAGATTTAGCTAAATCTTTGGCTACTGAAATGATTTCACAACGTTACCAACCCGCTACACCATCATTTTTAAATGCAGGTAGAAAACGTCGCGGTGAATATGTTTCTTGTTTCCTACTTCAAGTTACTGATGATATGAATAGTATTGGTCGAACAATCAACAGTGCTTTACAACTATCACGTATCGGTGGTGGTGTTGGTATTACACTTTCAAACTTACGTGAATCAGGTTCACCTATTAAAGGTGTCGACAATTCTTCATCTGGTGTCTTACCCGTTATGAAGTTACTTGAAGATAGTTTTAGTTATAGTAACCAATTAGGCCAACGCCAAGGTGCTGGAGCCGTTTATTTGAATGTCTTCCATCCTGATATTATCGATTTTCTTTCAGCCAAAAAGGAAAATGCCGATGAAAAAGTCCGTGTTAAGACTTTATCACTTGGCGTAATCGTACCTGATAAATATTACGAATTAGTTCGTAAAAACGAACCTATGTATTTATTTAGCCCTTATTCAGTTGAAAAAGTATACGGCAAACCATTCTCATACGTCGACATTACTAAAGACTATGACAAGATGGTCAATGATGACCGTATTAAGAAATATAAGATTCAAGCACGTGATCTAGAAGATGAAATCAGTAAGTTGCAACAAGAGTCTGGTTATCCTTACGTCTTAAATATCGATACTGTCAATCGTGAAAATCCCATCGATGGTAAAATCATCATGAGTAATTTGTGTACTGAAATTCAACAAGTACAAGTACCTTCCGAACTAAATGATGCTCAAGAATATACTAAATTAGGAACTGACATCAGTTGTAACCTTGGCTCAACAAACATCTTAAATATGATGCAAAGTCCTGATTTTGGTAAGTCTATCCGTTCGATGACACGTGCATTGTCATTTGTCAGTGATGCTTCCAATATTACTGCCGTTCCTCCAGTTGCTCATGGTAACAAGATGAGCCATTCGATCGGTTTAGGCGCTATGGGACTACATACCTATTTAGCATGTCATCACCTTGAATATGGTTCTCCAGAAGCCATTGAATTCATCAACGTCTACTTTATGCTACTTAATTACTGGACACTGGTTGAAAGTAATGAGATTGCCAAAGAACGTCAAGAAACTTTCCACGATTTTGATAAATCTAAATACGCTGACGGATCATACTTCGATAAATATGTAACCAACAGTTATGCTCCTAAGTCTGCCCTAGTTAAAGACCTATTCAAGGATATCTTCATTCCGGAACAAGCTGACTGGGACAAGCTTAAACAAAATGTTATGCGTGATGGATTGTATAACGCCTATCGCTTAGCCGTTGCACCTACTGGCTCAATTTCTTACATCAACAATACTAGTGCCAGTTTGCAACCCGTAACGCGTCTTGTTGAAGAACGCCAAGAAAAGAAGAATGGTAAGTTATACTTCCCAGCTCCATTTTTGAGTAACGATACAATTAAGTATTACAAATCAGCATACGACACCGATATGCGTAAAGTTATCGATACTTATGCTTCGGCTCAAGAACATATCGATCAAGGTATGAGTTTGACACTCTTCATGCGTTCAGAGATTCCAGCCGGAATTTACGATTGGAAAGCCGCTGACGACACGACACAAACAACCCGTGACCTAAGTATTTTACGTAATTACGCTTATTATAAGGGCATTAAATCACTATACTACGTCAGAACATTTACTGAAAATAATGACGAAATCGGTAGTAATGAATGTGAAAGCTGCTCAATCTAGGAGGAAATTTTTATAATGGTTGATACATATTACAAATCAATGAATTGGAATAAATTGGAAGACCAAATTGACAAAGAAACTTGGGAAAAACTAACTTCACAATTTTGGTTGGATACAAGAATTCCTCTTTCAAATGATTTAGACGACTGGAGAACTCTTAGTCCTGCTGAACAAACAGTCGTTGGTCACGTCTTTGGTGGATTGACACTACTTGATACTTTGCAATCTCAAGATGGTATTCAAGCAATGTTGAAAGATACTAGAACTCAAGCTGAAACAGCCGTTTTTAACAATATTGAATTCATGGAATCCGTCCATGCCAAGAGTTACTCCTCAATTTTCAGTACCCTTAATACCGCTGAAGAAATTGAAGAAATCTTTGATTGGACAGACCACAACGAGTATCTTCAAAAGAAAGCCAAGTTTATCAATGATATTTATCAAAATGGTGAACCTCTACAAAAGAAAGTGGCTAGTGTCTTCCTAGAAAGTTTTCTATTTTATTCAGGTTTCTATACTCCGCTTTACTATCTTGGTAACAACAAGCTAGCCAACGTTGCGGAAATCATTAAATTGATCATTCGTGATGAATCAGTTCACGGAACTTACATTGGTTATAAATTCCAATTAGGTTTTAATGAACTCCCTGATGATAAGAAAGCCGAATTAAAAGACTGGATGTACGATTTGCTTTATACTCTTTACGATAATGAAGAAAAATACACGCGTGAATTGTATAAAGAAGTTGGTTGGGTCGATGAAGTTCTCGTCTTCCTCCGTTATAACGCTAACAAAGCTCTAATGAACCTTGGTCAAGAACCTCTATTCCCTGATGGTAACGCAGAAGATGTTAATCCTATCGTTATGAACGGTATTTCAACCGGAACAAGTAATCATGATTTCTTCTCCCAAGTTGGTAACGGTTATTTGATGGGAAAGGTTGAAGCTATGAAGGATTCCGATTATGATATCGGCCGGACTGGTGATAATAAGACATCTGATGATAATTCACTATTCAGTAAAGTTAAAAAACTTAAATAAGAGAGTAGAACAAAACATGTTCAGCTTTCGAGCATTAAGGCAAAAGGCACCAGTAATCCGATTTTGGATTGCTGGTGCCTTTTGTTTTAAGCGGAAAAAGCTATGTTTTGTTCCACGTTTATGCTGCATGTTTAAAGACAATAATCGTTTTGCCCAAACTCCTTTTAGTCTTCTAATCTTTAGTTATATTATTGAATAATTTTTTCGAAAGGTTCTCTAAACTGTCCCACTCTTCTTTAGTGAAACCACTTTTACCAACCAAAGTTCTAGGTAAATCTTTAACTGCCTCACGCTTTTGAACACCCGTTTCAGTCAAATAAATATTAACAACTCGTTCGTCATCTTTACTACGTTTACGAATCACGAGATTTTCATGTTCCATTCGCTTCAATAGTGGTGTCAAGGTTCCTGAATCTAGAGACAATAATTCACCTAATTTTTTAACAGATAGTTGCTTATATTGGTACAGCGAAACAAGAACTAAGTATTGTGGATAGGTAATCCCATTCGCACTCAAACCATCGTAATATAACTTTTGAATCGCACGTGATGTTGCATAAAGCGAAAAACATAAGTGATCATCCAAAGGAAGCGGTTGACTAGTATCTATATCCATCTTAATCCTCCTCTAAAGCCATATTTACCTTGTATTTTATGCTTTTTAAACTAAATTGTAAATTATTCTATTTTGCACAATTTGATAATTAAATAAATATATCTCCATAACCATTGTTATTAATAATTACATTTATTTATTATATTATTTATATAAAAATACAATGGAATTTAAACTTATCTTACGTGTACATAATGTATATTTTTGATACACTTTGCTCTGTAAAGGGAATTTGTGCATTCGAGGGGATATATCATGTTTAAATTAAACGCTTTCAAAAAAATAACACTTACTTGTTTCGGGATATTTTTACTAATTATTAATTATCCCACTACAATCATCAATGCTGCTGATGCTAATACTGATTTTCAGAATGCTTTGTCAACTACTCCCAAGGGACTAGCCTGGCGAGATGACGATTTTACTGTGGCTGATTTTGCCAAAGCTTATCAAAATCGAGTAGCCAATGGTACTAACCTTGGAAATAACAGTAATAGTACCGTTATTCAAAATGCCAGCCGCATTAATAATGCCAAAATAACTCAATCAACTAACCCCGATAGCCCCAATACTAGTGTCATTCAGATGACCAATGCTACTTGGCAAACTGGGGCTGTTTGGGGAAATATGGCTAACGATAACTACTTTGATACGACACATGAACAGACCGCATCCATGTGGATTTATTTTGGTCGAATTAGTGGTGTAACCCCTGCCGATGGTATGGCATTCGTTCTTCATAATGATCCTAACGGTGGCGATTCGATTGCTCTTTCTGCTGATGGTATTCCTGTTAATGGACAATCTCTAGGTGTTTGGGGAGCGGACTGGCAAACTAAAAATGACAAACCAGAACAATTATCAAGAACTGCGATTCAAAAAAGTTGGGCTTTAGAATTTGATACTTTCACCAACTTTGAAACAAGCAATATCACCGGAGAAGGTAATTCCTTCGACAGTAATATTGACCCTAATCTTCAACGTTCTGACCAACATATTGCAGCAAATTATCCAGCAAATTCAACTATATATAAAAATGGAACAGGTAATTACGGCCGACAATATTTCACTATGAACCATCTTCAACCAAATATATTTTCAACTTATAACAGTCCACCAACAAATTTGGTCGACAGTAAATGGCATCATATAACTATTAACTGGACCCCCATAGATGATTTCAACGGGACTCTATCATATGCCTATAATGACAAAAATCCTACAACTGGGGCTCCTTTGACACCTCAAGCTAAAGCATCATACCCTATTGATTTAACCCAATTAGGTATAACAAGTACAAACAAAAAATTATACTGGGGCTTCACTGGATCAACTGGTAAAAATTATCAAAATAACCTAGTGGTCTTTGAATCCATCCCTTCCTTCGTTGATGCTGAAGCAAAGTCCGCTGTTTATGACGACTCGCAAGGTGGTACACAAATTACCAACAGCAATACACTCGTTGATCCTAATGCCGATATTAGATATACTTACTCGCTAAATTACAAGGGCTGGACCAGAACTTGGGACGGAATCAATGCTTTAATGAAGGTCCCTGACAACGTTACATTTACCAGTGGGACTATCACCTACCCAGATTCACCTAATGACAAAAATCCTCGTCCTATCCCGGCTGAAGTTTTTGAAAACGTCAAAGATAATCAATTAGAATATTTACTCCCCGAAGGTTTAGATTCTGATAGTCGTAATGCTCAAATTGAATTAAAAGGTCACACAATTGCAAAAGCTCCAACTCAACTGACAGTTCCTTCCGTTCATTCATCCTTTGAAGGTGATAATTTAATTACCGGCGCCGATACACAAGCTTTCAAAATTAGAGCTCGCAAATTGAGTTTGGAAAGTTCATCGCCTAATCCGATTACTTTAAAACCACATGAAAGTACGACCGTCCCCGGAAAAGTTACCTATGTGGGAAGCGGCACAACACCAAGTTATACCACAATGAATGTTTATCAAACATTGAATGGCTCAACTACTAACTTAGGAAAAATTGTTGATTCAAGTGGAAATTTCAATCTGAATTTCAATGCTGATCAACTAAATAAAGTTAATACATTATCTTTTTACGTAACCGATAGTTATGGCAACACAAGTAATACCATTTCCAGAAACATTAACGTTGGTGGTCTATTAACTTTTGGATATATTCAAGATAAAGTGGCCTTCAAATCGACTAACGGCTCATTTGGCAATCAAATCATCCCTAGATTAGGCGATTGGCAAGTTGATGTAATCGATAGCCGTGAAAAAGGTAGCAACTGGACCGTCCAAGCTAAAGCATCCGATTTAATACTAACTGAGGATCTTCAAACTCCACTTAAAGGGAACTTGATTTATCGCGATGTGCAAGGCAAGGACCACAACATTCTTAACAATGCTACTAGTGTAGCTACACATACTAAAGATATCGAAGAACCGCAAACCAAAAATATCACTGATTCTTGGACCTCGAATAGTGGTATCTTGTTATCAATGGAAAATGGTAATGTAGAAGGCAATTACCAAGGAAAAATTCAATGGATTTTATTAGATACACTTCCTAATATTTAAAAAAGGCGTTACACAAAAAAGAAATTGTGTAACGCCTTTTTACTCACATTAATTTTTAACTACGATAACCCATATACATCGCGAACATCAAAATAACTAAAACAATCGATGTAATAACAACATACAAAGTATCGTGTTCTTTATAAAAAGCATAAATTGAAACAACAACTCGCAATACCGGTGTCAAAATAAGTAAGAAAACGCCTAACATTATAACGGCATATGACTTACCTGCAAAAACACCTGCAAAAATGGTTGAGAATCTTTGTGGGAAATCAACAATTGTATGACCATTTCTCACAACGGTAGGATAGCCTGCTCCATTCATGAAGTACAAGCCCATACCAATCAAAATCACAATAGCCGACGTTATAACGCCGATACGTAAAATCTGACCGATAATTAATTCAACTTTTCGTGTCTCTTCATGTGATTGCATTAGATATTCACCCCAAATCCTTTAAGTGCCATTTGAATTCCCATGTAGAGAATAATTGGGATAAAGATCATACGAATAACTTTTGGCTTCAAAACTTGCATCAAACGAGCACCGATCGTAGCCCCTACTAAAACACCGATTGCCAATGGTGCAGCAATATCGGGACGAATTGACCCATTGAAGAAGTAAACCGTCGCACTAGCAGCAGCAGTAACACCCATCATCAAATTACTTGTCGCACTTGATGGCTTCAAAGGCATTTTCATAATTGTATCCATGGCAATAACTTTAAAAGCACCACTACCGATACCAAGCAAACCACTAGCTAGACCAGCAGCCCACATCATTACAAATCCACCAGGAACATTTTTCATTGAATAGTCAATTTGCTTTTTATCAGCCTTGTCATAATAAGTACTAGCAAGTTTAAACTTTTCAACGATTTCGCCCGTTTCCGTATAAACGTTTTCTCCCTTTTTATCGAAGAATTTGCGAATCATGTTATATGAAGAATATAGCAAAAAGAACCCGAATAAGACATATAAGAAATTACTTGAGAACATCCCTACCAACAGGGCACCCATAATCGCACCAACGGTTGTTGCAATTTCCAAGAACATTGCGACACGCAGGTTTAACATATCGTCTTTTAAATAAGCAATAGTTGAGCCAGAACTTGTCGCAATAACTGAGATGATACTAGCACCGATCGCATACTTGATATCTAATCCCATCATGATAGTTAGCACCGGAGTGATAATCATTCCGCCACCAATTCCCAAGATTGCACCAAGAACTCCAGCTCCAACACCCATTATTAGGAGCAGTAGCATTGAATTCATTATTTTTCCTCTTTTTTCTCTTCATCTTTGTTAGAGAAATTTTCTACCGAAGTTTCATAGTTCTCTTTCATTATATCCATTGTGTGTTTAATTTCATCATTTTTGAGGACATTTTCTGAAATTAAATCAATATGAAATTTAGATGCATTCAAATAATCGCAAGCAGTTGAAAGATAAATTTTGGTATCAACTTCAGCATCATCATCGAAGAAATGAGTAACTTTCTTAGCATCAGCAAAAGGTAAATTAATTACGCCAGTTTCTAAATAAAAATTGATTTCAAACTCGGAATCAGCAACATGAATCATAACTTGTGACAGTATATTATCGGCAGTGTCCTTTTCAATTTGTTCTTTGGCTTTATTGATCGACCAAAGATCTGCTTGAAGTAAATCATCCTTACTAATCTCTAAACTAGTTTGGTTGAATTCTCCTGCTTGAACTTTCTCCATAAAATCAGCAATTTTAATTTTCATAAGTCTCTCCTAAAGGTATTTTTCTAAAAAGTTTTCCACAGCCTGTTGGTAGTTTTTCGAATCAACGTAGTAGCTCCGAATGTGAACACCAAGGCTTTTATAGGTTCTTTTTTCGAATTGTCCACATGTGGATAACTCGTCTTGCATTTCGATTGGCACAGTAAAATCATTCTTACCATGCATAAACATCATCGGCAACTTATTCTTCAATAAAGCCTGCCGACAATCTGTCTGTCGATAAGAAAAACCAGCGCGTAGTTTGGACATCAACGAGATACCACCAATCAATAACTTACCTTTAATATGATAACGTTTTTGACAATGATAACTTAAAATATCGGCTGCACTAGTATAGCCAGAATCTTCAATTATCAGTTTAACATTTTTCGGCAGTTCATACTGTGAAGTTAGCATGACCGTAGCTGCTCCCATTGAAGCACCAAATAAAATAATTTTATCATTTGGTCGTTCAGATGACAGCTTTTTTATCCAATCCAATAAATCGAGACTTTCTAAGTAGCCCCAACCTAGGTACTTACCTTCACTTTTACCCGCGGCCTGATTGTCAATCTGCAAGACATTGCAACCTAATTTATCAAAGAGCTGAGCGTGTACATTTAACGAATTATGATCGACGCCAAAGCCATGCACCATAATAACTGTTACATCATCGTCATTGTCAGTAAACCAACCATACAATTGATTACCTGTTTTACGTGATTGAATATTCCACTCTTGCTTAGCTTTTTTTACGAATTCTTCTGTTGCCTCTACTAGTCCCTCATCCATTTTTACCTTCGGAGCTTCTGAACCTAATGCCTTTGAGCCTCTTTTTTGAACGTATAAAAAAAAGGCGTTCAGAATTAGAACGACTAGTAATAACAATATCAACAAAATAATTATCATGATATTACCTCACTTATGCTAATTCTTTAACACCTACCATTGCTACAGCCACAATAATCATTGAAATTGTAATTCCTACAAACAAACTAGAGAATGACAAGGCAGTAACAATCAAACTACCAGCATATGGTCCAATGGCACGTCCTAATGAACCAAAAATACTGTAAAAACTTTGGAAAGTCCCACGATTCTTGTTAGTTGACATCTTACTTAACAAAGCTGGAATCGTTGGGAAAACCATTGATTCACCGATAGTCAAAACTAACATACTAATTACATAAGCTAAGTATGACTTAGCACCTGGCAAAATCAAGAATGATAATCCCATAATAATAGTTCCTAGGAAAATTTGATACTTCAATAACTTGAAAATTCTTGAAACAACACGATTCATAACTGGTTGAATAATTAACAATGAAGCAGCGTTAATAGTGAAAACTAAACCATATTCTCGAGTTGAATAACCTTGATTCAACATGTAAGCTGACAAATTACTATCCCATTGTGAATAGCCCAGCCATACGATAAAGATTGAAGCACAGATGACAATCATATTTAGCATGAAACGATTGGCACCAATTTCAATTTTAGGATCGGCTGTATCACTACTTACATAATGATGAGTAGTTTCATCTTCTGTTTCATTAACATGATCCAATAAATTAGCTTTAAATAATAAAATTACGGCACTAATTATAAATAGCATCATTGGAATGAAGAAAGTGAAAAAGATACTCCACTTAAAAATAAAACCAACAGCCGTCGAACCAATGGCAATTCCGATATTAGCAGCTAAGTACATATTATTAAATATTACTCGACTATTTCCTGACATTTGTTCCGCAATGAAAGCTGTATAAGCATTAACTGCCGTATAAACTAGTCCCATTCCGAACCCCAAAATGAACAACATGATCGCATATGTCGGCCAAACATGATGAAATGACATACCTAGTAATGAAATAATGGAGATTCCATAACCAATATATAACGTTCCTCGCTTTGAAAAACGATCAAACATTACTCCTCCTAAAGCATTACCGATCATCATAAAGGCGGAGTAAACCATTAGCGTAAATCCAGCTGTCACTAGTGATTCATGTAAATTTTTGTGAATAAAAATTGTATTCACCGGCAAAATAAATCCCATCACCAAGTTAAATGTGATGTTCAAAATTAGTAACCAAAGTCTTTGAGCGCGCATCCTTTTCACCTCTTCTATGTATTTTTTTCAATAAAAAAACCATGGCATAAATCAACCATGGTTTTAGTTGGTAGTACTCAGATGAGCAAATAGGTCCCTGTTCACATCAGTTTCCTATAGATATCCCTCACAATCCGGTGAGTAGTGCTCGATATCCTACCATCATAAGTGTCGTCCAAATTCGACGACTCTCGACTCATCGCACAATGTGTATCATAATATATTCTGAAAATAGTTGCAACACTTTTCATTAAAGATTTGGATTTTCACTAACTTTTTCTTCTGTCCAAATTTTGTAAATCAAGTTCAATAAGCCACCCATTTGGCCATCGACCCCGTTATACATCCAACGATAAATGCAGACATCGTCTTTCATATTTTCCTCTGGAGGGTTAGCACTATTGGCAGTTACAACAATATCAGCCTCTTTAGGATCACTGACGATCTTAGCATATGGTAGTGATTGTAATGTCACTGCTAAATCTGAATAAACTAAGAAGAATGATTCAAGCTCTAAGTAAACTTTAACTTGGATATTCTTGTTATAAAGTGAGAAGAAACGATAAGCAATCGCATAAATAGCTTCTGAAATTTGTTTTGATTTTCCTGTAAGTGATTGATACTTGTCACGCAACATCAAATGTTGAACAGTTGAATAAATCTTGCTTTCCAAACCTTCATCATTCAACTTGCTGATAGCGTCACCGAAACCTGAATATAAATTCAAAATTTCGATATAATTGTGATCAAGTGCAAGTACACCGATAATACATGTCGTCAAATTATATTTATATCTTAAGAACTCTGAATGTGACAAAGCCATATCAGAAATTGTTTGCTCGACATCAATTGGAATAAGTTCCAAAAAGTCATCAATGAAGTTAGCAAATAGTGGATTGTATCTAACCAATTGCTTTGAAACAGATTGTAAGTAATCAGCTGAAACTTCAAACGTTGCAGGAACACACATCAATAGGATATAGAAATCAGCTGATTGGAACATTTGCTCCTCATAGCTAACATCTTCTTTAATAGCACGCTTCAATTCACGTACTTTCTTACTACCAGTGTCCCCTTCAAGCATTGAGCCGGCACTTTCAAAAATGTTAGGGAATGGATAATTGATAACATTCAAAGCATCCATATTTTGAACGTGGTTGCCATCAATAATTCGGTACAAGTGAGCCATAACCACATAGGCGTAAAACATCTTAGTAATGTGATTAGTTGGCTTCAAACGATATTTATCCAAAGCAATATCTACAACTTTGAAAGCTACCTTTTGCGTGAAATCTTCAAATGGCCATACGTATCCCCTAGTAGCATTCCAATATAATGCTGCGATAGCCAAACGAATTGATTCCTCATCACCAACAAAACGCATTGGTTCATATGCAATCCTTACACCAAAACGTTTTAAATAGCCCCTCATTGGCTTTAAGTGACGTAAAACTGTTGCCTTACTACTTTCCAACGTTTCGTAGAAATGCTTAAATGAGCTCTCTTTATCCTTAACTATGGCGTCCAAGAATAAGTAGCCATCAGAATTGGTCGTCAAAAAAGCATGATAAGCATCACGTGTTACGCTGAACATCTCTTCTGTACTATATTCTTCCTTATTTAAAATTCTCTTGAAATCATCTTGGATTCCTAAGAATGTATTGTAAACACTACCGTAGCTCTTATTCATTTGATAAGCAGCCTTGCGTAGATTAATATCCTTAACTTGAATATCCCGATTACGATAAGTTCCGATCAAGTCGGCACTAGCCAATTGATTTGTTCTGATTAATTTAATCTTGTTAAATAGTTGAATTTTTTCAATTTCTGATTTTGATAAAAATAAGTCAGTAAAGCTATCCAAGAACTCCACCCCCGTAGATGCATTTAAATTCTATATTAATAGAATATATTCAATCTTATTTTAAAACAATTATATTATAGTAAATAAATTTCCATATTAGTAACCTACCACATTTCATTACTTAAATAAATAGACAGAAATTTTATAGAAATATGAACTTAATTTATTATCTATACCAATATTTTATTTTACGCCTTATTTTAAATATGTATAGTGCCTATACGTTCCTTAATTCAGAAAAATACAATTTTCATAAAAAGAAAAAAAAGAAACTGAAAAATTTTCAGTTTCTTTTTAATTTTATTTAAAAAATCATATTGTAGTTTTCGATTTGAAAATGTTTTTTCTGATCCAAGGAATAACCCAATAATCCAAACCAATTTTACCAGCATTAAAACCAGCAATAATAATGAAATATTCCAGAAAAATATACAATGGATTTACAGAAATAGCACCGGCTAATAAATATGAAAAATTCATCATCAATCCAAAGAAGACAGCAGCTGTTGTCAAACAACCAAAGATCAATCCTAATCCGACTAACAACTCTCCCCATGAAACTAAAAAGCTCATTCCACGGTAGTGTGGCAAAATACCACTAAGTAGGCTGTTAAACCATGGATATACGACATCGCCAGTAGGTCCCTTAACGGGATTCTTGATAGCATTAGCAACTAGTCCCTTAACGGCACCAGCAGCACCACCAGATACCTTCTCCCATCCGGCCAAGGTCCACTCGACACCTAAATAGATTCTGATAATTGCTAAAATTATTGAAGCAATTTTATTGTTACGCAAAAAATGTACCATTTATAATTCCCCTCTCTTTAATGGTAGACAACCTCTCCATTATAGAACTAATTGTTTCTATTTTCATAATTTTCATAAATAATTAGATATTTCCTTTATTAATCTGAAAATCAAGCCTATATAATAGGTAGAAATTGGATTCCTTTGGGCACACAAAGAGCCGTTTATGATCCCGGCAGGGACATAAACGGCTCTTCTCTTTATTTCTTTTAGATACGAAAAAAGGAACTGACTTTCGTCAATCCCTTATCATTAGCGTGGCAACTCCCTATCCTCGCGGGTAGTTTCCCACCAACTACTTTCGGCGCGGAGAAGCTTAACTTCTGTGTTCGGCATGGGAACAGGTGTATCCTTCTCACTATCGCCACCACACTATTTTCGCTCGTACCTTCAAAACTAGATATTAAGTTAATGAATTAAATCTGAATCACTTCAAACTGCTGTAAACTCTTACTCGATTAAGTCCTCGATCTATTAGTACTGCTCAGCTCCATGTATCGCTACACTTCCACCCGCAGCCTATCTACGTCATATTCTCTAACGGATCTTACTTCCTTAACGGAATGGGAAATCTCATCTCGAGGGGGCTTCACACTTAGATGCTTTCAGCGTTTATCCCGTCCATACGTAGCTACCCAGCGATGCGCCTGGCGGCACAACTGGTACACCAGAGGTATGTCCATCCCGGTCCTCTCGTACTAAGGACAGCTCCTCTCAAATTTCCTACGCCCGCGACGGATAGGGACCGAACTGTCTCACGACGTTCTGAACCCAGCTCGCGTACCGCTTTAATGGGCGAACAGCCCAACCCTTGGGACCGACTACAGCCCCAGGATGCGATGAGCCGACATCGAGGTGCCAAACCTCCCCGTCGATGTGAACTCTTGGGGGAGATAAGCCTGTTATCCCCAGGGTAGCTTTTATCCGTTGAGCGATGGCCCTTCCATATGGTACCACCGGATCACTAACTCCGACTTTCGTCCCTGCTCGACTTGTCAGTCTCGCAGTCAAGCTCGCTTGTACGTTTACACTCTGCGAATGATTTCCAACCATTCTGAGCGAACCTTTGAGCGCCTCCGTTACATTTTAGGAGGCGACCGCCCCAGTCAAACTGCCCACCAGACACTGTCCCCCACCGCGCTGAGCGGCGTGGGTTAGAGTTTTCATATAACAAGGGTAGTATCCCACCAATGCCTCCTTCGAAACTAGCGTTCCGAAATCAACGGCTCCTACCTATCCTGTACATGTCACACAAAAACTCAATATCAAGCTACAGTAAAGCTCCATGGGGTCTTTCCGTCCTGTCGCGGGTAACCCGCATCTTCACGGGTATTATAATTTCACCGAGTCTCTCGTTGAGACAGTGCCCAAATCATTACGCCTTTCGTGCGGGTCGGAACTTACCCGACAAGGAATTTCGCTACCTTAGGACCGTTATAGTTACGGCCGCCGTTTACTGGGGCTTCAATTCTCAGCTTCGCAAAAGCTAACTGATCCTCTTAACCTTCCAGCACCGGGCAGGCGTCAGCCCATATACGTCATCTTACGATTTAGCATAGACCTGTGTTTTTGATAAACAGTTGTTTGGGCCTATTCACTGCGGCTGGCTGTTACACCAGCACCCCTTCTCCCGAAGTTACGGGGTCATTTTGCCGAGTTCCTTAACGAGAGTTCACTCGCTGACCTTAGGATACTCTCCTCGACTACCTGTGTCGGTTTGCGGTACGGGTAGTTTATTTCTAACTAGAAACTTTTCTCGGCAGTGTGAGTTACTGTGCTTCGCTACTAAAATTTCACTCCCCATCACAGCTTGTCCTTAGAGATAAAAGCATTTGACTCTTATCAAGACTTACTGCTTGGACGCGCATATCCATCAGCGCGCACACATCATCCTCCTGCGTCCTTCCATCGTTCAAACAAAATAAACTAGTACAGGAATATCAACCTGTTATCCATCGATTACACCTCTCGGTCTCATCTTAGGCCCCGACTAACCCTGGGAGGACGAGCCTTCCCCAGGAAACCTTAGTCTTTCGGCCGACCAGATTCTCACTGGTCTTTCGTTACTCATACCGGCATTCTCACTTCTAAGAACTCCACTGCTCCTCACGGTACAGCTTCAATGCTCTTACAACGCTCTCCTACCACGTGTCTTACGACACATCCACAGTTTCGGTATCATGCTTAGCCCCGGTACATTTTCGGCGCAGAATCACTCGACTAGTGAGCTATTACGCACTCTTTGAATGAATGGCTGCTTCTAAGCCAACATCCTAGTTGTCTATGCGTTTCCACATCCTTTTCCACTTAGCATGAATTTTGGGACCTTAACTGGTGATCTGGGCTGTTTCCCTTTCGACGGTGGATCTTATCACTCATCGTCTGACTCCCGGGTATAGATTGATGGTATTCGGAGTTTATCTGAATTCAGTAACCCAAGACGGGCCCCTAGTCCAAACAGTGCTCTACCTCCATAATCCTAATCCCCGAGGCTAACCCTAAAGCTATTTCGGAGAGAACCAGCTATCTCCAAGTTCGTTTGGAATTTCACCGCTACCCACAACTCATCCCAGCATTTTTCAACATACACGGGTTCGGTCCTCCAATGCGTTTTACCGCATCTTCAACCTGGTCATGGGTAGGTCACTTGGTTTCGGGTCTACATCAACATACTAGATCGCCCTATTCAGACTTGCTTTCGCTACGGCTCCGACTTTTCATCTTAACCTTGCATGTTAACGTAACTCGCCGGTTCATTCTACAAAAGGCACGCCATCACCCATTAACGGGCTCTGACTACTTGTAGGCACACGGTTTCAGGATCTATTTCACTCCCCTTCCGGGGTACTTTTCACCTTTCCCTCACGGTACTGGTTCACTATCGATCACTAGGGAGTATTTAGCCTTGGGAGATGGTCCTCCCAGATTCCGACGGAGTTTCTCGTGTTCCGCCGTACTCAGGATACTGAATGGAGTGGGTCAGATTTCGTTTACGAGGCTTTCACTCTCTTTGGCCAAGCTTTCCAGCTTGTTCAACTATCGTCACCTTTTGTTCTCACAACATCAGTCCTACAACCCTAAAGAGCAAGCTCTTTAGTTTGGGCTATTCCCGTTTCGCTCGCCGCTACTCAGGGAATCGAATTTTCTTTCTCTTCCTGCAACTACTTAGATGTTTCAGTTCATTGCGTGTACCTCTTGATTGCTATGTATTCACAAACAAGTAAATATCCATTACGATATTTGGGTTCCCCCATTCGGAAATCCCCGGATCAAAGCTTACTTACAGCTCCCCGAGGCGTATCGTCGTTAGTTACGTCCTTCATCGGCTCCTAGTGTCTAGGCATCCACCGTGCGCCCTTTATAACTTAATCTTGACAAAATATGAAATTAATCATTTTTATCGCGCAGTTTTCGGTGTTTCTTTAATTCATTAATTCTTAATATCCAGTTTTCAAGGTACGAACATTGGCATTTCTGCCAATGGAGGCTAACGGGATCGAACCGATGACCTCCTGCTTGCAAAGCAGGTGCTCTCCCAGCTGAGCTAAGCCCCCAATTTAATACTATTAAAATGAGAATGGGCCTAAATGGACTTGAACCATCGACCTCACGCTTATCAGGCGTGCGCTCTAAACCAGCTGAGCTATAGGCCCGAAAAACGCCCGGTAGGCCTCTCAAAACTAAACAAAGTTTTAACAATTGTGTATTTCCGTTGATGCATAAGCATCATATCCTTAGAAAGGAGGTGATCCAGCCGCAGGTTCTCCTACGGCTACCTTGTTACGACTTCACCCTAATCATTTGTCCCACCTTAGACGGTTAGCTCCCCGAAGGGTTACCCCACCGGCTTTGGGTGTTACAAACTCTCATGGTGTGACGGGCGGTGTGTACAAGGCCCGGGAACGTATTCACCGCGGCATGCTGATCCGCGATTACTAGCGATTCCAGCTTCATGTAGGCGAGTTGCAGCCTACAATCCGAACTGAGATCGGTTTTAAGTGATTTGCTTGCCCTCGCGAGTTCGCAACACGTTGTACCGACCATTGTAGCACGTGTGTAGCCCAGGTCATAAGGGGCATGATGATTTGACGTCGTCCCCACCTTCCTCCGGTTTGTCACCGGCAGTCTCACCAGAGTGCCCAACTGAATGCTGGCAACTGATAATAAGGGTTGCGCTCGTTGCGGGACTTAACCCAACATCTCACGACACGAGCTGACGACAACCATGCACCACCTGTATCCATGTCCCCGAAGGGAAAGACTTATCTCTAAGCTTTTCATGGTATGTCAAGACCTGGTAAGGTTCTTCGCGTTGCTTCGAATTAAACCACATGCTCCACCGCTTGTGCGGGCCCCCGTCAATTCCTTTGAGTTTCAACCTTGCGGTCGTACTCCCCAGGCGGAGTGCTTAATGCGTTAGCTGCAGCACTGAAGGGCGGAAACCCTCCAACACTTAGCACTCATCGTTTACGGCATGGACTACCAGGGTATCTAATCCTGTTTGCTACCCATGCTTTCGAATCTCAGCGTCAGTTACAGACCAGAAAGCCGCCTTCGCCACTGGTGTTCTTCCATATATCTACGCATTCCACCGCTACACATGGAGTTCCACTTTCCTCTTCTGCACTCAAGTTTACCAGTTTTCGAAGCACTTCCTCGGTTGAGCCGAGGGCTTTCACTTCAAACTTAATAAACCGCCTACATTCTCTTTACGCCCAATAAATCCGGACAACGCTTGCCACCTACGTATTACCGCGGCTGCTGGCACGTAGTTAGCCGTGGCTTTCTGGTTGAATACCGTCAGTACGTGAACAGTTACTCTCACGCATGTTCTTCTTCAACAACAGAGTTTTACGATCCGAAAACCTTCTTCACTCACGCGGCATTGCTCCATCAGGCTTTCGCCCATTGTGGAAGATTCCCTACTGCTGCCTCCCGTAGGAGTTTGGGCCGTGTCTCAGTCCCAATGTGGCCGATTACCCTCTCAGGTCGGCTACGTATCATTGCCTTGGTGAGCTATTACCTCACCAACTAGCTAATACGCCGCGGGTCCATCCAAAAGCGATAGCAGAGCCATCTTTCAAGCTACGATCATGTGAAAGTAGTTGTTATGCGGTATTAGCACTTGTTTCCAAATGTTATCCCCCACTTTTGGGCAGGTTACCCACGTGTTACTCACCCGTCCGCCACTCACTCAAAACTGATTCATGAAGCAAGCTTCAATCATCAGCAGAGTTCGTTCGACTTGCATGTATTAGGCATGCCGCCAGCGTTCGTCCTGAGCCAGGATCAAACTCTCATATTAAAAGTTTGTGACTCATAAAAAATTATACTAGCGAATTGACTTCGTTGTAAATCCAACAAATAAATGTTGGCCTACACAATTTAGTGTTAAAACTTTGTTCAGTTTTCAAAGGTCTACCAGCTGATTAAGCGCTTACGCTCATCAGCGACTTAATTATTTTATCAAGCTGACAAATGAATGTCAAGAACTTTTTAAAATAATTTTTGTAAGAATTTAATGAATAATTTCATCAAATTCTTACTCGCTGTCTCTTGCGAGTCAACTTAATTATCATAACAAGTTCAAAACATAATGTCAAGCACTTATTTAAAATAATTATTTCAACGTTTAAGCAAAATCCTTGCTAAGCGTTGATGTCGTTGACTCTTCGTGACAACAGGTAATATCTTACCGTTAATGGTAAACCAATGCAAGTACTTTTTTCACTTTTTTTTGAAAACAATCAATTTTCTTTGATCTTTTCAATATCTAAGACCTTATCAATCCAATCACTACTATAGAAATCCTCTTCGTGGGTTACTAGAATCATTGATCCATCATAGTTTCTAAGCCCTTTACGTAGTGCCGCCTTAGATTCATCATCCAAATGGTTTGTTGGTTCATCCATGAATAGGAAGTTAGTATTATCGAACATTAAGTCCGCAATTTTAACCTTAGTCTGCTCGCCACCAGAAAGTGAACGCATTTGAGACATGATTTGTTGATTAGTTAGTCCGGTTCTAGCTAATACTCGTCTAACTTCCTTACCATCCCTATCAGGGTGCTCTTCGCTTATATACTTGAACGGCGAATCGAGATTATTCTTCCACACTAGATCTTGTTTGAAGTAGCCAATCTTAACAGTCTCTGAGAAATCAAAGTTACCATCAATAGGTGGAATTATCCCCAATAGAGTCTTGATCAATGTTGACTTACCAATACCATTGAATCCTTTAATAACCATTTTTTCGCCACTCACAATGGAGAAGTTCAAGGCCTTATCAAATAGAGCCTTCCCATCATAACCAACTTTTAAGTCATTTACTTCTAATAACATACGTGAACTAGGGACTTCAATATATGGAAAACCAAAACTAGCTGCTGTTTTATTCCCTGGAGGTGTCAAAACGTCCATATGGGCCAACTGTTTCTCCCTACTCTTAGCACTCTTTGAACGAGAACCAGCCTTAAACTTTCTAATATAAGCCTTAGTCTTCGAAATTTGCTCTTGTTGCTTAACGTATGCCTTCATATATGTTTCTTTATTAGCAGCCTTTTGCTTCAAGGCTTGCTTTAGAGAACCAGTATACTTAGTGATCTTACCGAACTCAAAATCAGCCACACAGTTAATAATACGGTCCAGGAAGCCATAATCATGGGAAATTACGATAAAAGCACCTTCAAAATTATTCAAATAATCAGCTAGCCAGTCAATATGGTTAGTATCCAAGTAGTTAGTTGGCTCATCCAAGAGAATCATATCTGGTTGTTCTAGCAAAATTTTAGCCAAAATAATCTTTGACCGTTGACCACCACTTAGTTTGGAAACGTCATGGTCATATCCAATCGCATCAAGTCCTAAACCAGTAGCAACTTGTTGAATCTTAGTATCCAATTCATAGAAATCGTTGGCATCTAAGATTTCTTGGAGCTTTCCAGCTTTTTCAAGGTCTTCATCTGTCGGGTTATTCATGTAAATATCGTTTAGCTTATCGCTTGTTTCATATAACTTTGAAAAGGCTGTTTTAAGATACTCGTAAATCGTCATCCCTGGAGCTAATTTGGCTTGTTGATCCAAATAACCAATCGTCAAATGCTTCTTCCAAGAGATTTTTCCCTCATCAGGTTCAATTTGACCAGTCAAAATTTTGATAAAGGTAGACTTACCCACACCATTTTGACCAATAATCCCCAAATGATCCTCCTTATTAACTTGTAAATCGGCTGAATCGTACAATTTCTTATCTAAGAATTGTTGTGTTAAGCCGTGTACTTCTAAAACGCTCATATTTATCTCCTCTGTATTAAATTATTTAATTTGTTTTTTTCTAACACGATGTACCAGTTAATTATCAATAAGGTTATAAAACCTAGTTTGAATTTTTAACCTTAAATATTATTGGTAGCTAAAAACAATTAGCACAATACAATATCTATAATTAAGTTACTTTAGTTAATAATAATCTAGCTGGAGGGTACGAGTGATGGAGTCCAGCAGTGATAGTGGAGTTAGAGCTAAAGCTCTAACTCCACAGGACGTATTTTGAAATTCGTGCGGTTTTCACGAAGTTCAAAATCGAGGTTCGAGACCTTGGCTCGAACCGGTCCCACAGCGGACTCCATCACTCGCACCCAGAAGCGGCATTAGTCAACCATATAAAAAAGACTGAAACTATTGTCTCAGTCTTTAGTCAAATTCCTACTCAGAAGTTTGATCTCGTGTAAAGATTGTATAGTTTTGGTTAGAATTCTCACTCTTAAAGGAGAAGCCATTATCTTCATTCAATGTATTTAATCTTGTTTCTTCATTATCTAGTTCTTCTTCAGATAAGCCCAATTGTTTTCTAAGCTTAGACGATGCACGTTGTAGTTCCTTAGTTGGAATCACTTCATACGAAGAACCGTTGATCATTGAGCCATAACCTTGGACATGGTCAGAACCGATATTTGCCGCCGCACCATGATAATTCAAGAACATTGATTGCATATCAGTAAAGCTCAAGTTGGTTGTCATTGAACTGGAGATACTATCCAATACTTTTTGATAACGGGTAAACGTCTTGGCACTCGCAGCACTTTTAATAATGGCTGTAATAACCTGACGTTGTCTCAATTGACGACCATAGTCACCCTTAGGATCTTCATAACGCATTCTTGAGTAATCTAGTGCCTGTTTACCGTTCAAATGCATTTTACCCTTCTTAAAATGGGATTCCTTTTGTCCAGTATCACCATACGAGAAGCTAAATGGTACATCAACATCAACACCACCGACCGCATTTACGATCTGTGTCAACGAGTTAAAATCAACTTTAACATAATAATCGATCGGTATATTCAAGAATTTCTCTGTTGTAGCAACTGAACTCTCTTCATTCCCGATATTATAGGCTGAATTAATTTTTTGAATCTTTTTAGTATTATTCGTTTCGCTCTTCCAAATTTGTGACATCGAATCTCTTGGAATAGACATCATTGTCGTTTTATTTGTCTTAGGATTAACCGTTACAACGATCATTGTATCCGAGTTACCACGATAATTCTTTTCAGTATCTCGAATTCCATTGTCAGTTGTATCAACACCTAATAACAAAATAGAAACAGGTTTCTGATCTCTAATTCGAGTAGAAATCTTCTTACCATCTAATGCTTTATACGTCTTACCCATAGAATTCTGGGTTTGAGCATAAAGTCTAAATCCATAAGAACCCATTACGAAAAGCATGACCAAAAAGACCAGACCCAATATTTTCAAAAATGGGCGCTTAATTTTACCACCATTGTTAGAGGCTAAGGCACTGTTACGCGCTCTTTGCCGGCGCTCTCTAGACATATTGTTTTTATTATTATCCATAAATAAACTCCGCTTAGTTTGCTATCTACGTTTCAAAACAAATTCTCTCTATATTATAGTAGATAGAATGCAATTATACAGCTTAATCAGTATGATTAAAAATTTTTCTGCTGAACACTGCATTCCTAAATTATAATTTTTTAAAACCATCTGTCAATTTTATCAAAATTTATTTACGTAAATATAAAGTAGAATATATTGGAAAAACTATCTTATTATTTTTAAGTTTTGCGCGCATATTTCCTGTATAATCACCTTCGTAGGAGGATTTGAATAATGCCAGATGCAAGTAATGCAAAGACGTTCAGATGGTGGAACATTGCCTTATTAGGCTTTACCACTGTCTGGGGTCTTAATAATGTTATCAACAACTTTGCCAATCAAGGTTTAGCTGTTGTAACTTCATGGATTTTAATCATGATTCTATACTTTGTCCCATATACCTTAATGGTTGGACAGTTAGGATCAGCCTTCCAAGAAGCTGGCGGGGGTGTCAGCTCTTGGGTCAAAGCACTTTCTAATAACAAGTTAGCTTATTTTGCTGCTTGGACTTATTGGGTCGTGCACGTACCATATCTTGCTCAAAAGCCACAAATTATCATGGTTAGTTTGAGCTGGTTATTTAAGGGGAACGGTTCATTTATCAAGACATCATCCCCATTAGTAGTTCAAGGAGCTAGTTTGATAATCTTTCTTGCCTTTGTATGGTTAGCAAGTAAAGGTACAACGATTCTTAACAACCTAGGTAGTATTGCTGGTATCGCTATGTTTGCCATGTCAATGCTCTTCATTATCTTAGGTGTCAGTGCTCCATTTATCACTCATGTTCCAATTGCTACACCAGACATGTCTGATATTCACACATATATACCGAAATTTGACTTTCAATACTTTACGACGATTTCCATGCTAGTCTTTGCCGTTGGTGGTTCTGAAAAGATTTCACCATACGTTAACAAGACTAAGAATGCTTCTAAGGAATTCCCACTTGGTATGATTATCTTAGCTGTTATGGTTGCCGTATCAGCCATTTTAGGATCATTCGCTATTGGTATGATTGTTAACTCAAATCATATTCCAGCTGATCTTATGGCTAACGGTGCTTATCAAGCTTTCCAATTCTTAGGTAACAGTTTCCACGTTGGTAACTTGTTCGTTTGGGCTTTTGCGATTACTAATACAGTTGCTTCGGCGGCTGCACTTGCTATCTCAATCGATGCACCATTACGTATGCTTCTAGGTGATGCTGATAAGAAGTTCATCCCTAAAGCTCTTTTGAAGAAAAACAAACGCGGTATAGCTATCAATGGTTACAAGTTGACTGCGATTCTTGTTTCAATCTTGATCATTGTGCCTGCTCTTGGTATCAATGGTATGAATGACTTATATAATTGGTTGTTGAACCTTAACTCAATCGTTATGCCAATGCGTTATCTATGGGTATTCTTCGCATTCATGATGCTATCAAAACATATCGACAGTTTCCAATCAGATTATATGTTTGTTAAAAACAAGTACGTCGGCTTTGGATTAGGTCTTTGGACATTCTTCCTAACAGCCTTCGCATGTATCTTAGGTATGGTTCCTAAGATGAACATGGCACAAGATCCATCATCATGGTGGTTCCAATTAGCACTTAACATCATCACACCTCTAGCTTTAATTGCTTTAGGATTGGTCTTACCTGCTATTGCCAAACGTACTAATAAAGAATTAGATGAAATCTAATTAGTTGCCTCTGCACAGGCAAGAACACAATACAAGCTTTCGAGCATTAAAATAATAGCTCCAGTAATCCGATTTAGGATTGCTGGAGCTATTATTTGTTTTAAGCGGACAAAGCATGCTTTGTCCCACGTATATGTTGCATTTTTAAAGAATATTTATATAGAACATATCATCTGAAGACAAAATCTTAGCCGGAAAGAACAAGAGATTTAATTACTACTCAAATTAGAAGATGATGATGAATCATTTGAAGAACTAGAACTACTTGTTGTGGAATTCCCATTAGCATCAATTTTAACGTCAGGAACATTTCCACCATAACTTCTAATCTCATCCATAATATCGATTAACTTCTGTTTCTGGTCCGCCTTATCTGAATCATCGTTCTTATAAGCTTCTTTAACCTTTTGAAGTTGAGAATTATATTGCGGCATTAGTTTATCAACCATTGATTGACGTTTTTGAGCCCGTTGGGTTTCAATTGCTTCTTTCTCAGCTTCATATTTTGCAACTTTTTTATTATCCTTAGCTGCTTGGAACATGGCCTGACTCATATTCAAATCCTTCTGTAATTCCAGAATTTGTTTATTGAAATCAATCTTGGCACTTTGACGTTTAACGTTAGCATTCAAATAACGTATCTTTTGTAATTCGCTTAACTTCTTATTGTATTGTGACTCCTTCGTTATTGGCGACTCATTATACTTATCGATGGCCTTTTGCACCTTATCTTCTCGCTTAAACTCTTCTTTCTTAGTTAAGTGATAAATAATTCGATAATCAAGGTTATAGAGTCGATTAGTGTTCTTATCTTCTTGTTCTGAATTATACTTTGAAAAATCAGTATCAATGATATCTTGGATGCTTGGTTTTTCATTACTTGTATTCACAGTCAAGTTATTTCCACTAACAGTAACTGTATTAGGCTTTTTGAAGTTAGTCTGTTTCTGTTTCATATGATCAACTAAATACTCCCCTTCAGCTTTGAAGGCCTGCATTGCCAAAGCATCTTCGCTCTGGGTCAAAGTTGATGGCACATCATTACCTGTCCAGTTAGCAATCGTAAAACTAGGTGTCATTCCTACAAAATACGAATCCTTTGTATCATCAGTGGTACCTGTCTTACCGGCCGTGTACTTATAGTTATCCAAAGCGGCCGCTTTACCAAGTCCATCGGTAATAACGGATTGCATCGTATTAATCATCATATAACTGGCGTTCTTGGTGTAAACCGACTTCTTCATATGCGTATTTTGATAAATATAGCGTCCGTTATCATTATCATAAATACTCGACAAGTTACTTGGATGGACAAACTTGCCCCCACGGGAGAATGAACTGTATGCTGATGCCATTTCCGTAGTTGTGACACCATATTTAAATGAACCGATAGCTAGTCGTGGATCAGCCTTTTGATTGGGGTCTAAGCGGGCAAATTCCATTTTAGCTAAATCATCATAATAAGTATGCTTTGTATCCGAGGCAGCCAACTTGTAAGCAATTGTATTAATAGAGTTTTCCAAAGCATGACGTAAAGTATTGCTGCCTGTGTAGCCACTGTACCAGTTATGTACGGTCGGATTACCAACTGCCGAATCAATAACGGTACTCTGTGGCAAATAGCCTCTTTCAAATGCTGGTGCATACGCAACGATTGGCTTAGCTGTTGAACCTGGTTGGCGATATCCACTTATCGCTCGATTAACCTGATCACCATTCGTAGTTCTTCCACCGACTATCGCTATAACGTCACCCGTTTTATTATCTATAACGGTGCTAGATACTTGTGGTGCTAGCTTTCCATGAACATCGCGGCCAGTATAAGACTTATAGGCATTATTAACTAACTCTTCAATCTTACTTTGAACTGACTCATCAATCGTTGTTTGAATCGTGTAGCCACCATCCATTAATTGACCATGAGCACGTTCGTATGCTTGTTGGTAACTCGTATTGTAGGCATTACGATCAGCATCATCCTTGAAGTCATAACGCATCGTAAATCCAGCCGATTTCATCAATTCTTCAGTTGCATTAAATACTGCATAGCTCAAGGCATAGTTATTTGAAACATCATTATCATATTTCTTCTCATTGATCTGCAATCCTAGTGGCTTAGTCCGAGCTTCTTGGTAAGTCTTCTTTGAGATCAAACCTTGTTGATAGAAGATGTATAAAATCATATTGCGACGTTTTACAGTTCTTTGAGGAAATGCTACTGGGTCATAATAAACTGGGTTATTAGGAATACCGACTAGTACCGCTAATTTATCGATTGATAAATCATTTTGATTCTGTGAAAAGTAGTAGTCTGAAGCCGCACTAAATCCATATGAACCGTGCCCCATATAGACATCATTTATATAAAACTCGAGAATTTGTTTCTTCGTAAACTTCTTCTCTAATTGTTGGGCAATGACCATTTCTTTTAATTTACGGGTCAAATTTTGTGACTGATCTTGTAAGATAACATTCTTAACTAGTTGTTGTGTCAACGTTGAACCACCCTCAGTCCGACGATGCAACAGTGTCGAAACGGTGGATCGCATAATACCATATGGATCAACCCCATGATGAATATAGAAACGCTGGTCTTCCACAGCAACTAATCCCTTACTGATTTTCGGATTGATTCCACTAATCGGTGTGTAGTTCGAACTCGATTGCGATAACTTTTTGATTTCTTTACCGTTACGGTCATATATAACGGTTGAATTTTTAGGATGAAAGTCCGATTTCTTCAATCCTTGACTGTATGAATAACCGTCAGCAATCGTATTTCTAATATCATAGCCATACTTCCACCAGAAAGCTCCGATACTCAAAACAATCAGTAGTACTAACGTTAATAAAATCCATGGCCATTTTTTTCTTTTTTTAATTAATCTGTGTTCCATTTTTTTCTTACGCATAATTAGCCCCTAATTAACATAGAATGTTATTCCAGAAGAGATTTGTGACATCAAATTAGACAAGTCTGATGAACTAATTTGCATACCATTGTTATAACCTGTTCCACCAGCGTAGATAAAGCCAATCGTCGAACTATTTCCAAAGTAGATTGAACTGTTCAACGCTGAATTATTCTTAAACCAGAAGACTGGCGTTGCTGAACTAAAGTCAGCAGTCGTATTCTCAGGATTAGATACATTCAAATCACTCAAACTACTATCAGTAGCGTTTGATACGTATTGACCAAAGTTACTATTACTACTGTCGGTAATGATGGCATCTGAACTGCTTGCGTTAACCAACTTTTTAACTGTATATTTACCGGAGCTAACTTGAGAACTCAAAACGTTAGCATAACCATCTTCGGCTACATACTTACCGCTTACTCGTGTCATTAACGCCAAAGTATTCTTGCTTGAATTATAGTAAAGGACATTCTTTCCAGTAATACCAGCTTGACTTAATGAATCGGACGCACCAGATGTCGAATTTAAACTAGAAACGATATCAACGCTTGCGGGTGTATATTTTTCAGTCAAAGGTGCGTTTTTCAACGCTTCAAGTTCTTGTTTTACTGCTGCTACTCGAGAACTATCGCCTTGGTGATTAGCAAAATAATCATCCATTTTAGTTACAGCCTCGCCCCAACGTTTTTTAACAGTTTTATTCTTAACCAACTTATAATAAGTATTGACCATCGAAATTTTCTTAAAACTCAAACTACCATTGTCATTATTAAAAGCTTCCCAAGTTTTATGCAAATACTTATCGGCATCTTGAGTTTGTTCGTACCATATTTGAATCGTATCTAATTTATTACGTTGTTTTTGATAAACATCCTGGTTCTTTTCCTTCAACAACGTCTTATCCAAACCGTTGATCTTATCGCTGGTCACATCATCACGATAATCGCTTTTACCATCGTACAAATCGTTCACATCTTTAGTCCGATCTTTACGTGCTTGAATATAATTTTCGAGTTCCTGATATTTTTGAATATTACTTTTAGTTATGACAATTCCATCACTCACATCAATTACTTTGCCAATAAAACTCAAAGTTCGATAATTCAAATCAGTCTTGAGTACTTCTAATTCTTTGTCTTGATACTGACTAGATATTTTTGAAGTAACCACCGCATTAACAACGCCACGTGAAAGCATAATAAAGAAGATGATAGCTGTCACTACACCGACAATGCCAGCACCTACCATTAAATAGTGTTCCGATTTGGTTCTACTCTTTAAATCTTTCTTATCTTTCATTATTTTCCCCAAATATCTAGTTCATCTTGTTATTATATATAGTAAATTATCCTGCAAATAAAGGGTGGAAATTTTGAAAAAATTAAACAAAAAATATACTAAATGGATCGTTATTTTCTTATTGTTAGTAATAATTGGATCCGCCTATGCCCTTAATCTTGGAAAAATCAAAGACAAGACTGTCGACGGAATTGCTTCCATTTCGATTCCTTTCTCTTTGATCGTCAATCCTAACAACATCGATGAAGACATTGCACCTAAAGCCGTCAACATCAACGACGATGACCTGAATAAAGCTAAAAAAGAAGCCGTTAATTTGATTAGTACGATCAATGATGATTACAACGACACCAAAGAACTTTCATTCTTATCTAACGACCAAGAAAAGTCTCTACTCGAACGGGTTCATGCCAAACCTCATCGTTACATTGCCAAAATGACATTATTAAACTTTGGTAAGGACACCACTGGCAAATATATTACTATCAGCTGTAATCGTTACGACGATACTAAAACAATTGTCAGTTATCGATACCGTCTCTATTATCAAGGCGATACTATCAAATCAGCTAAGTATCTTAACACTAAGTCTAACAAGTATCCGCCAAAATTTGTGCTTGAAAACATCGAACTTGGCAAAGCTGGGAATGACCAAGCTAAACCATTCTTACAACGTTTAAAAACTGCCATTATCAATTCAAATTTGACAGCTACTAATGCTAATGAACCTGGTAATTTTAACCAGATTTCAATTAATCTCGGCTTAAACCCCGATAAAAGTAACGATGGCCTTTATGCTTTAGCCAAAAATTCTAATTCACGCGTCAGTAATTCTAGTATCGTTGGTTATCAAATCGCTGATGTTCCACGATATACGCGCGTTTATATTAAACAAAAAAACAAGGATAATAGTTATTATTACACACTCACTTTTAGTCGCAATAGTGGTCGTTTCATTAATTTTCAAAAGGGGATTATTTCGACTGATGGTAACAACTAACTGTTTACATTTAAAAAGACAATTTATTTTCTTGGCTTTCAGAAAATGAATTGTCTTTTGTTTTTTTGATTATTTTCTATGACTTTATAGACGTCCATTAAGGAAATTTCATTTGTTGTGAATCGTGGTACTGGAATGGGCACTATCCTTACGTATGTCTTTTACTTTGAGACACGAAAATTAAACTTACTCGAAAATAAAAAACGAACTAGAGAAATTTTCTCCGGTTCGTTTTTTTGCTGTTGAATTTAGTTGAGTTTTTAGTTAATTCTTTTAGTTCTGGTAATGCGACTTTTATATAGGCAGTGGCTCTGAAACGAGCTACGATGGGGCAACTCCTTCCGCTTTGCCTAACTTCCCAAATCATCCGCAAAGTACGCGGATAATTCGTGAAGTCATGCAAATGCTCGGGAGCTGGGCGCCCCATCTTCGCTCTCTAATTCTTCCAAACGTCATTAACTTCAATTGTTTGTTCTCTATCTGGTCCAACTGAAACTGTAGCGTACTCAACGCCTAATTGGTCTTTGATAAAGTCCAAATAATCAAGTGCTTCTTGTGGCAAGTCTTTCAAGCTCTTAGCTTGTGTCATATCAACGTCCCAACCTGGGAATGTCTTATATACTGGCTTGCACTTAGCTAAAACGTTCAAGTTTGCTGGATATTCATCAATGATCTTTCCATTTAAATCATAGCCTGTGCAGACTTTGATTTCTTTGAGGCCTGTTAGGACGTCTAAACAGTTAAGTGATAGATGGGTTACTCCGGCAACGTTACATGAATGTTTTAATACAACTAGATCTAACCAACCAACACGACGTGGACGATGTGTAACTGTTCCATATTCGTGACCAGCTTCTCGTAAGAAGTCGCCTGTATCATTCAATTGTTCGGTTGGGAATGGACCAGCACCGACTCTTGATGTATAAGCTTTAACAACACCAATAACGTTGTCGATCAATGGTGCACCAACTCCGGCTCCAGTAGTCACACCACCGGCAGGATTTGATGAAGTTACATAAGGATAAGTACCATGGTCAATATCAAGCATGATGCCTTGTGCACCTTCGAATAGAACGTTTTGGCCGTTCTTCAATTCTCTGTTCAAATATGCAGATGTGTCAATAACACGATCTTTTAAGTCTTGACCGAATTGATAATACTTTTCAAAAATATCATCAAAGTTCATTGGTTCAGCACCGTAGATTTTGGTAAATAGTTCATTCTTAGCTTTAAGATTTTCAGTTAATAGTTCTTTGAACAACTCTTTATCAAGAATATCTGCCATTCTAATACCCACACGTGAAGCTTTGTCAGTATAAGCAGGTCCAATACCTCTATTAGTTGTTCCGACCTTAGAATCGCCCTTAGCAGCTTCTTGAAGCTTATCTAGTTCAATATGATAAGGCAAGATTAACTGTGCACGGTTAGAAATCTTCAAATTAGATGTGTCTACACCTTGTTCGTGAAGACGGTTAAGTTCTTCTTGAAGTGACTCAAGGTTTAAAACAACCCCATTTCCAATAACACTAGTCTTATCTGAATACAAAATACCTGATGGAACAGATCTCAACTTGTAAACGTTGTTATCGATGTTCAAAGTGTGTCCAGCATTATCTCCACCTTGATAACGTGCAATAATGTTAGCTTCACCACTGAAATAATCGGTAATTTTACCTTTACCTTCGTCGCCCCATTGGGTACCTACTACAACAACTGTTGTCATATCTCTTCTACACCTACACTATTTAATTTTCTGGAATATTCGCGATCGATGAAAACTTATTATAAGATTTCACGAACAATAACTTAGCTGTCCCACGAGGACCTGAACGGTTCTTACTGATAATTACTTCAACTTCACCTACATCAGGATCTTCTGGTTCCTCTTGTGGCTCACTATTATCGTTGTCATCACCATCTTCATCACGATAATAATCATCACGATAAAGAAAGGCTACGATATCCGCATCTTGTTCAATTGAACCAGATTCACGGATATCTGACAACATTGGTCTCTTGTCTTGACGAGCTTCAACACCACGGGAAAGCTGTGACAATGCGATTATTGGTACATGTAATTCTTTTGCTAATTTTTTCAAATTACGTGAAATAACTGAAACTTCTTGTTGTCTATTCTCTTGACCAGTACCCTCGATCAGTTGCAAATAATCGATGATAACTAGATCCAAATTGCCACTTTCTTTTAATAGACGACGACACTTTGAACGAATCTCAGCCATCTTAATACCAGGAGTATCGTCAATATAAACGTTCGTCCGTGACAAACTACCCATGGCTACGACTAAACTGTTCCATTGATTCTCATCTAACTTACCAGTTCTCAAAGCATTGGCATCGATACTACCTTCTGAACAAAGCATACGGTTAACCAATGATTCAGCACCCATTTCCAGCGAGAAAATGGCAACCGTTGCATTGGATTTAGTCGCCGCATTTTGAGCTAAGTTCAAGGCAAAGGCAGTTTTACCAACACCAGGACGAGCAGCTAAAATAATCAATTCGTCTTTATGTAAACCAGTGGTCATCGCATCAAGATCTTTGTAACCAGTTGAAAGTCCAGTAACATCACTATCTTGATCGTATAGTTTATCAATCTCTTCAAAGGATGATTTAACAACATCAGAGATCCGTCTAAAACCTTTATGATTACGGTTTTCAGAAACATCCATGATTTCTTTTTCGGATTGATCGATAATACTGTCAACATCGTCGTCTTCTTCAAAACTTCGTTGAACAATGCCTGTTGCAGCATTGATCAGACGGCGCAAAGTCGACTTATTCTTAACGATTTTGGCATAGTAAGTCGTATTAGCGGCCGTTGGTACAGCACTAGCTAGTTCCGCTAAATAACTGACTCCGCCGATATCTTCAATTTGATTTAAACGATCAAGTTCGTTTTGAACGGTCACGACATCGACTGGTTCTTCTTCATCATTTAAATTCATCATCGCTTGGAAAACTAGTTGATTAGCGTGTTGATAAAAATCTTCCGCATCAACGTATTCCATCGCTTCAATTAACGCATCTTGACTAAGAAATACCGCTCCTAATACGGCTTGCTCAGCATCCTTATCATTGGGCGGTATTCTTGAAGTTATATCATTATTCATTTATATCCTACTTCTTTTCAGCAACATGCACGCGGATAGTAGCTTCGACACCCTCAAACAACTTAACAGGAACGTTAATGTATCCGAGTGACTTAACACCATCAGCTAATGTCATCTTGTGTTTATCTGCTTTGATTCCATATTGATTATTTAATTCTTCGGCAATCTTCTTAGTTGTAACTGAGCCAAATAGTCGACCGTCAGTTCCAGCTTTGGCTGTGATTTCGACAACCGTCTTGTCATCTTCAATCTTAGTCTTTAATACTTTAGCTTCAGCTTTTTCAGCTTCGTAATCTTTAGCTTCACGATTTTGTTCAGCTCTTAATTTAGCTACATTAGCAGTTGTTGCTTCAATAGCCTTCTTGTTTTTAATAAGGAAGTTTTGAGCGTAACCATCAGCAACGTTCTTTAGTTCACCCTTCTTACCTTTACCTCTAACATCTTCTAGGAAAATAACTTTCATATTATATGAATCCTCCTCTTAATTCTTATTATTAGATTCAGTCAATACATCAACTAATTGATTTTTGGCATCCTCGACCGTTGAATCAGAAATTTGAGTTGCGGCATCAGACAAGTGTCCCCCACCGCCAAGTTTCTCCATAATGACTTGAACGTTAACATTACCCAAACTCCGTGCCGAAATACCAACACGACCGTCTGGACGTTTGCTAATGACAAATGATGCTTCAACATTATCTAATGATAACAATGTATCAGCTGCTTGGGCAACAATAACTGGGTCGTAAGATTTATCTTCTTCCCCAAAACAGACAGCCATGTTGCCATTGACCATTGTAATTGTTTCAATCAAATGGCTCTTTTGAATAAAGGAATCAATATTCTCTTTCAAAACATTTTGAATGACCGTTTCATCAGCACCAACTGAACGTAAGTAGCTGGCAGCATCAAAGGTTCTTGTTCCGGTTCTGAGTGAGAATGACTTCGTATCAACTGTAATACCAGCAAGTAAAGCTGTGGCTTCAATTTTTTCAATAGCCTTTTTATTCTTAGGTTGATATTCAAGCATTTCAGTGATCAATTCACTAGTTGACGATGCGTATGGTTCAATATAAATCAACATTGGATTCTCTGGGAATTCTTCACCACGTCTATGATGATCAATTACGACGACTTTATTATTATCACCATTAAAGAGATCAGGGTTGATAGAAATGCTTTGTTTCGAGTGATCTACCATCACAATCAACGTTCTCGGCGTCTTGATTGTTTCTGATTCCTCTGGTGAAATAATATCCTTCTTGATCTCAGGATCCTCATCAATCATACCAAGCAATCGACTAACATCAGAATGCAAGGTATTAGGATTGATGACGATTTTACATGGTGTATTATTCATCATTGAAATTCGTCTGATACCAAGGGATGACCCCAAAACATCCATGTCAGGATGTGAATGTCCCATAACGATAACTTGATCACTGTCTTTCAATAATTCTTGAAGAGCTTCACTGATCATCCGAGCCCGGACACGAGTTCTCTTCTCCATTGGATCAGTATTACCACCATAGAAACGAGCTTTTTCACCAATTTCCTTAACAACAACTTGGTCACCACCACGTCCCAAGGCTAAGTTTAAGTTTTTCTGTGCTTCATCATTTAATTTGTGCAAATCATCCACACCGTAAGAAAATCCCATACTCAACGTCAAAGGAACATTTTGTTGTGAAGTATATTCACGAATGACATCCAAAATCTTGAAACCATTTTTTTCCATATCGAAAATTCGACCTGTGTACGCCATGATGAAGAAATGATCATCATCAATCCGTTTCAAGAACATTTGCTGTTCAGATGCCCAATTTGAAAGTTCATTAGTAATGTAATTATCCAAATTAGACACATCACGGTCACTCATCGACTGTGTAATTTCAGCATAGTTATCTAAATATACTTGGCCGATAACGGAACGATTCTCCTCGTAACGTTTTTCGATTTTTGTATAATGCGTAATATTCATTAAATAAATAACTTTTAATTCTGTTTGGACTCGAACTAAATAATACTTGTCATCTATCTGAATCGTTGTATCACCTGCATCAACCTCGTTATCGATCATGCTTGATAATTCCGATGATACATCAGCGATGGTCATGCTATTAGCTGGATTAAATCCCGTTTCTTCAACGAAATAAGGATTTACCCACTGAATCTGCTTATCAGAATCATATAACAGTATTCCTAATGGATACTCTACAAAACTGTTGTCTGTTCCCCGATCAATTCGATACTGCAAATTGTTAGTATACTTACCTGCTTTTTCACCCAATAACAGGAACAAATAAACAAATAATATTAACGAAATAATTATCAATATAGCTTGAATATACCCGGCTACAGAACCATGTATCAAGCCAACAATTAATATCGAAAACAACATAACAATTAAAGAGACCGCTGTGAGTTGAGTCGAATGATCAACTCGCGAAAGGAAGAATTTCAGATTAGCTTTTATCTTTTTCATAATAGTCCCCTCTTAGATATACCCTTTAATTTTATCACAGGCGACTTCTTCTTTCTTCATATATAGCATTGAAAATAAGAGTTAAAGTAAGCGTTTAACTAAAAATAGTTATAATTACTGTTAAATGGCAATATCTGTTAAATATTCCGCCTCCAAAAGCAAGAGATTTTAGTCGCTATGGGGACCGACAAAAGCCAAGGTCTTTTGTCTCGATTTTGAACCTCGCACAAACCACGAATTTCAAAAGTCGTCCCGTAGTGTAAATACTAAAGTGTTAACGCCACCTACACAGCGGCCAAAATCTCTTTCTCTTTCCGGCTAGTTCATTCTTTATTTTTTAATCAGTAGTCAGGAACCAACAAGCACCACCCGTAATATATACCTTATATATAACATGATTTGCAAATTAAACATGAAGTACTCAAGCTCGATTTTGAACTTTCTAAATTATAAAAATTAGAGTCAGTCTTCAAGTGGACTTCGCAACGATTTGAATTTCTTGTCCTTTTTGATACAAATGAACCTAGGTCCACTAAAAGCAAAATGTAAGCGCAATCATTTATTTTATATTCTTACTATAAATTGATTTATAATAAATCTCTAGATTTTAAAAATAAAAATAGACTTTAAATTCCTCTTTTGCAAAAAAGGATTTAAAGTCATTGATTATCATTATTTGAAAGTTCAAAAAAAGACTACCATCAAAGTAGTCTTTAATTAAAAATTAGTCTTCAGCAACGAATGGAAGTAGAGCCATGATTCTTGCTCTCTTGATAGCTACAGTAAGCTTACGTTGGTTCTTAGCACTTGTACCTGTAACACGTCTTGGCAAAATCTTACCACGTTCTGAGATAAATCTCTTAAGTAATTCTGTATCTTTGTAATCGATGTATTCGATATGGTTAGCAGCGATGAAGTCAACTTTACGTCTTCTACGTCCGCCTCTTCTTTGTTGGGCCATTATTAATTGCTCCCTTCTATATTAAAATGGTAAATCGTCATCAGAAATGTCAATTGGCTTACTGTTGTCAGCAAATGGATCGGCATTACTGCTGTTATTATTGTTAGATTGATTATTGTTATTATTAGTATTGCTATTGTTGTAACTGTTGTTATTAGCGGCACTATTATTACCGTTAAAACCACCGTTACCATTATTATTACTTGATGGAGACTGATAATTTGATTGGTTTGAATTATTGTAGCCAGAAGCTTGATTATTATTTGAATAATTGTTGTTACCAGAATCACGTCTTTCACTTTCAGCACGAGATTCAAGCAATGAGAAGTTTTCTACAATAACATCTGTTCTGAAGACTCTTTGACCTTGTTGATTATCATATGAACTTGTTTGAATACGTCCATCAATACCAACAAGTGAACCCTTCTTAGTGAAATTGACAAAATTCTCGGCAGCTTTTCTCCAAATAGTACAACCGATAAAATCGGCTTCACGTTCACCTTGAGAATTGGTAAATTGTCTGTTTACAGCAACTGTAAAACTGGCAACTGCCGCTCCGTTAGAAGTGTATCTCAATTCAGGATCACGCGTCAGGCGTCCAACTAAAACTACTCGATTAATCATTTATCTGCCTCCTTAATTGTTTCACGTGAAACAAGACTAGTCTTCGCGTCTAACGATCATGTGACGAAGAATGTTATCTTCAATCTTTGAAAGACGGTCGAATTCGTTAATTGCTTCATCGTTATCAGATTCAGCATTTACAATATGGTAAATACCTTCTTTGTAATTAGCAATTTCATATGCTAAACGTTTCTTTTCCCAGTCTTTTGAGTCGATTACTTTGGCGCCGTTGTCAGTAAGGATCTTATCGAAACGATCGATCAATACCTTCTTTGCGTCTTCTTCCATATCAGGTTTAATGATATATGTGATTTCGTAATGTGCTTCAGCCATGACTGTACACCTCCTTATGGTCTAATGGTTCCTTCTCTAAGAAAGAACAAGGAGCATAAATTAACTACATTTTATACTCACGAATGATAATTTTATCATAAGTTGAGTCAAAATACTAGGACAAATTCTGGGTTAAAACTTGTATTGCTATTGATTAACTGCCGCCTCTGATTTCAAGTAATGAAGTCTGCTGTGTGACTACCACAACCCTTACATTTCAAAGCCATTTTGGGATTCATTACTTGAATTCTCTAACTAGAATGGTTATAGAAATTAACCTCTACTTTTAAATTTCAATAGTTTATTTTAGATAATTTGGCAAGATAATAATATCATCATTACTTCCCACATAATTAAGACTATATCCAAAAAAGTAAATCAAAACTATGACTAACCAACTAGTCGGAGGATGTGAGAAGAATGACGTATGCCGTGAAGGTGGCGTTAGTACTGTGAAACAGTGCTTACACCACGGACGTGTTTTGAAATTCGAGTGGACTTCTCGAAGTTCAAAACCGAGTCTGGAGACCTTGGCTCCAGACGGTCCCACAGCATACGTCATTCTTCTCGCATCCGGAGACGGCACAAAAAAATCGTTTCTGCCTGACACGCATCCCCTCATCGGGGTACATATCTAAACTACGCAGAAACGATTATTTTTTATTCATTATCAGTTGTATTTTCGTCTGTTGAATCGTTTGAATCATTATCATCTGGTGCATCATTCTTTGACTCATCATTATCATCGTCTGAATCTGAATCGTCATGAGCGATTTTTGCCATAGTTGAAACGATTGAATCGTCATCAACCTTGATCAATCTAACACCAAGTGTTGCACGACCTGTTTGGGAAACGCTTTGAACGCCAAAACGAATCATGACACCTTTATCAGTGATCAACATAATATCTTCATCGCCATCAACAACTGTCAATCCAGCAATTGGTCCATTCTTCTCAGTCACGTTAGCGGTCTTGATACCTTTACCACCACGACCCTTAATTGGGTACTCAGTAGCAGCAGTTCTCTTACCGTAACCATTTTCTGAGATAGTTAGGATTTCTTGATTGGCTTCAGCAATTGATGAACCGACAACATAGTCTTCATCACGTAACTTGATACCACGAACACCGGCAGCAGTTCTTCCCATTGGACGAACATCATCTTCCTTGAAGGTTACTGCATAACCCTTGTGAGTACCAATGATAATTACTTTACTACCGTCAGTTAAGAAGGCATTGTTCAATTCATCTTCATCACGCAAGGTAATGGCACGTAAACCAGAATGTCTAATATTAGCAAAATCACTTACTGGTGTACGCTTAACAGTGCCGTACTTAGTTACGAAGAACAAGTATGCATTATCTGGATCAACGTCTTTATCAACATTGATGACTGTTTCGATCTTCTCGCCCTTTTCAATATTCAAAAGGTTAATAATTGGAATTCCTTTGGCTGTACGGCCATATTCAGGAACTTCATAACCCTTGATACGATAAACTTTACCAGCATTAGTAAAGAACAAGAGACGATCATGAGTTGATGTATAAATCATATGTTCAATGAAATCATCATCATGAATACCCATTCCTTGAACACCACGTCCACCACGATTTTGAACACGGAATTCATCCGCAGACAAACGTTTGATGTAACCATTGTGTGTTAGGACAACCAAGATATTTTCCTCTTCAATGAGATCTTCATCTTCGATGTTAGCAACTTCACTAGCACGAATTTCCGTTCTTCTTGCATCCCCGAATTTATCTTGAATTTCGAGCAATTCATCATAAATAATTTTATCAACACGTTCAGGTTTAGCCAAAATATCTTTGTAGTCAGCAATTTTAACTAACAATTCTTGATATTCGGCTTCAACCTTTTCACGTTCCAAGCCTGTCAAACGAACCAAACGCATATCAAGGATAGCTTGTGATTGTTTATCAGATAACTTGTATCTGTCCATTAACGTTTGCTTAGCAACGGCTGAAGTTTCAGAACCACGGATAATCTTGATGATTTCATCAATATGATCCAAAGCAATTCTTAATCCTTCAAGAATGTGAGCCCGAGCTTGAGCACGTCTCAATTCAAATTCCGTTCTACGTCTAATAACAACTTCTTGATGCTTTAGATATTCAACTAGGATTCCCTTAAGTGAGAAGACTCTAGGTGTCTTACCCACGATAGCAACCATGTTGATACCATATGAAATTTGAAGTTGTGTCAATTTGTAAAGGTTATTTAAGACAACTGAAGCACTCATATCACGACGAATATCGATGACGATACGCATACCCTCACGGTCAGATTCATCGTTTAGATCAGTAATCCCTTCAAGCTTCTTTTCACGAGCTAATTCAGCAATACGCTCAACTAACTTAGCCTTGTTAACCATATATGGAAGTTCAGTCACGATGATTTGTTCAGCGCCGCTCTTCTTTGTTACCACGTCAACTTTAGCACGGAGGATAATTGTCCCCTTACCGTTTTCGTAAGCTTTTCTAATACCTGAACGACCCATGATGATACCACCAGTTGGGAAGTCAGGTCCGGGAATAACTTTCATCAAATCAGCCACAGTTGCATCTTTATTTCTCATCAAAATATGCAATGCATCAATAACTTCTTTTAAGTTATGTGAAGGGATATTAGTTGTCATACCAACGGCGATACCAGTTGCCCCATTTACTAATAAGTTAGGGAAACGAGCTGGTAAAACCATTGGTTCTTTTTCTTCACCATCGTAGTTAGGAACAAGGTCAACAGTATCTTTGTTGATATCACGCAACATTTCAACTGCCATCTTACTCATTCTAGCTTCGGTATAACGCATAGCAGCAGGTGGATCACCATCGATTGATCCAAAGTTACCATGTCCATCAACTAATGGATAACGATAACTGAAATCCTGTGCCATTCTAACCATTGATTCATAAATAGCTGAATCACCGTGGGGGTGATATTTACCCATAATATCACCAACGAAACGGGCACTCTTCTTGTATGGTTTGTCAGGTGTAACACCCAACTCATTCATACCGTAAAGAATACGACGATGAACGGGTTTGAGGCCATCACGAACATCTGGTAACGCACGTGACACGATAACACTGGCAGCGTAGTCAACAAAGGAATTCTTCATGACTTCTGTCAAGTTAACATTTTCTATTCTATGCTCTGCCATTAAATTGCCATCCTCCCTAATAATCTACTTCTGCATAACGCGCATTTGCTTCAATGAATTCACGTCTAGGTTCAACTTTATCACCCATTAACATTGAGAAAATTTCGTTAGCTTCGATAGCGTCATCGAGGTTAACCCGATCCAATCTTCTCTTGTCTGGATCCATAGTTGTTTCCCATAATTGATCGGCATCCATTTCACCAAGACCCTTGTAACGTTGGATCTTTGGTTCTGGCTTTGGTGGTAATTGTTCAACAAAGTCATCTTTTTCTTTATCAGTATCAAAGTATCTCATCATCTTACCTTGACGAACTTGATACAAAGGTGGCTTAGCGATATATACATAGCCTGCATCAACGACCGGACGCATATATCTGTAAAGTAGTGTCAACAACAAGGTTCTAATGTGGGCACCATCGACATCGGCATCGGTCATGATGATAACTTTGTGATATCTAGCTTTTGAAATATCAAAATCATCCCCAAAACCTGTTCCCATAGCTGTGAACAAAGTTCTGATTTCTTCATTAGCCAAAATTTTGTCCATTGAAGCTTTTTCAACGTTCAAAATCTTACCTCTAATCGGCAAAATAGCTTGTGTCAAACGTGAACGACCAGTCTTAGCAGAACCACCGGCAGAATCACCCTCGACGATGAATAATTCAGAAATCTCTGGATCTTTACTTGAATTATCAGCCAATTTACCTGGCAAGTTACTGATTTCCAAACCGTTTTGCTTTCTAGTTACTTCACGCGCACGCTTAGCAGCTAGACGAGCTTTGGTAGCAAGTGAACCTTTTTCAATGATCTTCTTAGCTACGTTGGGGTTTTCCATCAAGAACTTCATAAAGTGCTCACTGAACAATCGATCAGTGATTGTACGTGCATCACTATTACCAAGTTTGGTCTTTGTTTGACCTTCAAATTGAGGATCGGGATGCTTGATTGAAACGACAGCAGTCATTCCTTCACGAACATCTTCACCTGATAATTTTTCAGTATCTTTTAGTAATTTATTTTTGTGAGCATAATCATTAATAACACGTGTCAAAGCTGTCTTGAAACCAACTTCGTGCGTACCACCTTCATAAGTGTGAATGTTATTAGCGAATGTCATTAAGTTTGTGTGATATTCATCGGTATATTGCAAAGCAACTTCAACCGTAATTCCGTCTTGAACGCCTTCAAGATAAATTGGTGTATCGAACAAGACTTCCTTGTCCTTATCCATGAATTCAACGTAACTTCTAATTCCACCTTCATAGTGGAAAACTAGTTTTTCAGCTGTTTCAGCTCGCTTGTCAGTAAAAGTTAATTTCAAACCTTTATTTAAGAAAGCCAACTCACGAATTCTAGTTGTTAAAACTTTATCGTCATAAACAGTTGTTTCGGTAAAAATATCTGGATCCGGTACAAAATGAACTCGAGTACCGTGTTTAAATTCGCCCGCATCTCCGAGAATATGCATCGAGTGTTTAACCTTGCCACGTTCAAAGTCGATACCGTAACGTTTGCCGGCACGAACGACTTCAACATCCAATTCACTACTCAACGCATTAACAACGGAAGCACCAACACCGTGCAAACCACCAGATACTTTATAACCGCCACCGCCGAATTTACCACCGGCGTGCAAAATTGTATAAACCGTTTCAAGCGCTGGTTTACCTGTCTTCTTTTGAATATCAACAGGAATACCACGTCCATCATCGGTAACAGTAATGGAGTTATCTGGTTCAACAGTAACTTCGATCTTTGTAGCAAAACCAGCTAGAGCTTCATCAATACCGTTATCAATAATTTCCCAAACAAGATGGTGTAAACCTTGTTTACTAGTAGAACCGATATACATACCGGGACGTTTACGAACAGCCTCTAGTCCTTCAAGAACTTGAATTTGACTCGCGTCATATTCTTCGACTTTTTCTTCTTTCTTTTCCAGCTCAGCTTTTCTGTCTTCAGCCATTAAATCTCCTCCTGTTGAACTTTGCCATTATTTATATTTAAGATATTAGGATTTTTTACTAACTCTGGATCAACATCATCAATCGAGGTTGTGGTAATGAAGGTTTGAATACCCTTCTTAATTGATGACAACAAATGCGTTTGTCGTTTGTGATCAAGTTCTGACAACACATCATCCAAAAGTAAAATCGGATAATCGCCAACTTGGTCTTTGATTAACTCGACTTCAGCTAATTTCAAGCTCAATGCCACTGAACGCTGCTGACCTTGTGATCCAAAGTCTTGAACATTCTTATCATTGACCATGAATTTAATATCATCACGATGCGGACCAAAGAGCGTCACACCACGTTGAATCTCTTTTTGGTAATTTTTCTTGAAATTCTTTTTGAAAATATCATAGATATTTTCAAGACTTTTTCCGTCGATTTTGAAAAAGGTATTGTAAACAATTTTTAATTTTTCGTTGTCTTCAGTAATGTTTGCATGAATTGTTTCAATATGATTCTGCAACTTTTGTAAGAACTGCAAACGCGAAAAAACAACTTCCGCACAATACGCTGCAAACTGATCTGATAAAACATCTAAATAAATCATGTCATTGGCTTGATGATGCTGAAGTTTCTTTAAGTAAACATTACGCTGTTTTAAAACCGACCGGAATTGACTCATTGTCTTTAAATATTGCGCCGACATTTGGCCAAATTCCATATCAATGAATTTACGACGAATTCCAGGATTACCCTTCACGATCGAAAGATCCTCTGGAGAAAAAAGAACAACATTCAAATTACCAATGTAACTGGATAATTTACGTTGTTCTAAATTATTCAATTTGGCTTTTTTTCCAGATTTACTAATGACCAAGTCTAACTTCAAACGACTGTCATTATCCTTGATCACGGTGCCGGAAATTCTTGCAAAATCACTGCCCCATCTGATTAAATCCTTGTCATTTGATGTTCGATGGCTTCTCGTCAAAGCTAAAAAATACATAGCCTCTAATAAATTGGTCTTGCCTTGAGCATTTTCTCCCAAAAATACATTAATAGCGGGTGAAAAATTGACTTGTAAGGATTCGTAGTTACGGTAATTTTGAAGTTTAAGTTCTTTTACAAACATTTATTCAATTTCAAAGGTTTGATCACCGACAACCACGACATCCCCAACACGTAATTTCTTACCGCGACGATCTTCGGGACTGCCATTAAGAAGCACTGAATTTTCACGTAGGAACCATTTAGCTTGGCCGCCGGTTTCGATGACGCCCATTTCTTTTATTAGTTGACCTAAAGTAATGAATTCAGTTTCTAGCTTAAATTTTTCAGACATAGTTAACACCCTATTTATTAGATTTATCCATTAATGACATACTAATATTATAGTTGTTTTCACAATAAAAGACAACTTAGAACTAAATATCAGGCGATTTAAGCAATTTTTCAAATAATAAGTATCCACCCACTAAAATCATCTCAAAAAAGTTTCTACGCTAAATTACGGCGTTTTGGCTAATATAGCAAAAAAAAATAGACCGAACCGAAAGTTCAGTCTATTTTAGTGATTTCACATTAAAATGTTCGTACTGGTGTAATAAGTTGCACGAAATTATCACGATTTTCCACTGGTCTTAAAGTAAATGGATGAAGTGGTGAGGTAAAACTCATTTCAATTGTTGTGTTACTTCCGAACGATCTCAAAGCATCCTTTAGATAATCAGGATTGAACGAAATTTCCAAATCGTCCCCTTCAAGGTTTTCACATTCAAGAACTTCTTCAACTGTTCCGACTTCTGGTGAATTTCCATAAAGTGTGGCTTTTTTATCCACAGCTTTAATTTCCAGCTTGATTACGTTGTTACGACTTTCATGAGAAAGAAGTGAGGCACGTTCAACTGAAGCCAAAAGATTTGATGAGTCGAAGGTTAGACGAGTGTTCGATTCATCAGGAATCAAGCGGTCAGTTTCTGGATAACGTCCATCTAGCAATCTTGAGTAGAACATGATGTTATCAAAACTGAATAATACTTGGTTTTCTGAAATTGACATTGAAATTTCTTTAACTGAATCGCTAATAGTTCTAACTAACTCAGTCAAACTCTTACCTGGAATAATCAAGTTGTAGTCTTCATCACTAGTAATGTCGATCTTACGTTGTGAAAGACGGTGACTATCAGTTGCGACAGCTGTTAGACCTTCACTAGTAATTAGGAAATTGACACCAGTTAGGACTGGACGACTTTCTTGAGTTGAAACCGCGATAACTGTTTGGTTAACGACTTCTTTGAAAACATCGGTTGGCAAAACTAATTGATTATCAGTTTCAACATCGGGAAGATGTGGATAATTTACAGCATCTAGTCCGTTGATTGTAAATTCTGAAACACCAGATTTGATCAATGTTTGATTATTGCTCAAAACTTCTAATTCAAAATTGTCGCCAGGAAGTTTCTTAATAATTTCGTTAAAAAATCTAGCAGGTAAAACAATTGAACCTGTGCTTTCAATTTTCAATTCATTATCAGCATCATCTTTTGAAATAAATGATGTGATTGAAATATCTGAATTGCTTCCTGTAATTGTTAAGCCTGATTCCGAAAGATCTAATTTCATTCCTGTCAAAATAGGAATAGTCGTCTTTGTCGAAATTGCTCTTTGAACGTTACTTGTTTGGTTAATGAATTTTGATCGATCAATAGAAAATTTCATAGGTAACTCCCTTTTTTAATTAATTAATATAAAGATAGAAGTAGTAGTAGGTACTGTTAAAACTGTGGAAAACTCTCCAAAGGTTAGGCAACAGTTGAATTTTTTATGTTATTAACAGCTGTGGATAACTGTGGGAAAAACTAAAAGTTATAAACATGTTAATTTCTCAAGTCATCTTTTAGTTCATTGACAGACCGTTTCAAATCGTCATCTTTAATTAGCAATTCGGATATTTTATCACATGAATGCATAACTGTCGTATGATCTTTTCCGCCAAATTCCATGCCAATTTGTGGCAGAGATCGGTCAGTTAACTCACGTGATAAATACATGGCGATTTGTCGAGGAACAACGATTGATTTAACCCGCTTCTTCCCTTTCAAATCTTGAATCGTAACATGGTAGTATTTAGCGACTTTATTTTGGATTTTCGAAATCGAAATGCCGTTTTTGTCGTTAGATAATTTATAAATTTTCAACGCATCCGCTGCTACTGATTTAGTAATATCAGTATTTTTGGTCGTTGAATAAGCTTGAACGCGAATCAGTGCGCCCTCAAGTTCACGAACATTGGTATCAATTTGGGCCGCAATATAAGAAAGCGTGTCATCAGGAATTTCAAGGTGTTCTGCTTTAGCTTTATTGCGTAAGATAGCAATTCTAGTTTCAAGATCTGGAGCAGTTATATCAGCTGATAGTCCTTGGGTAAATCTAGAAACTAATCGTTGTTGTAATTTAGGGATTTCATTTGGCAAACGATCAGATGTCATTACGATCTGTTTGCCATTTTCATAAAGTTCATTAAAAGTATGGAAGAACTCTTCTTGAGTTCCCTCTTTTTCAGCGAAGAATTGAATATCATCTATTAATAGTAGATCAACGTTTCGATATTCTTGTCTGAAATCATCTTGAGTCCGCATCTGGATTGAGTTGATGAAGTCGTTGGCGAAAGTTTCACTCGTAACATATTTAACTTTGGCAAGTGGATCGAGTTTGATCATTTGATGGCCAATAGCTTGCATCAAATGAGTTTTTCCCAATCCCACACCTCCATATATGAAGAGCGGATTATAGACACCGCCGGGATCTTCAGCTGCAGCCAAGGCTGCGGCATGTGCCATCTGATTTCCACTACCGACAATAAATGAAGAAAAAGTATATTTCGGATTTAAATGTGAATTATGAAATATGTGTTTTGGTTGAGACGTTTCAGTAGTCGTTTCAACTTGAGGAGCAATTGTTTGTTCCTCTTTTTTTGCGCTTTCTTCATCATTTTCGATAATCGGATTTAATTCAGTTCCATTTAATTCATATGAATAGATCGCAATTTTTTCAGTATAATTTCGTTCCCAATAATCTTTATGTAGTTTTGTTGGGACTGAAATATAAATATTGTTGCCATCAATATATAAAGGATTGGCACTTTCAACCCAAGTGGAGTAACTGACGGAAGTTAATTGAGATCTCAGTTTATTCGTAAAATAATCCCAAAATTCGGTTAGTTTTGGATCAGTTGAATTATTTAT